>NZ_BAOP01000025.1 GCF_000344135.1 Gordonia malaquae NBRC 108250
ACGCATCCGTCCAGCCGGTCGATGGCGACCGCACTCAACGCCTCCACGAACCCGATACATGACGAGAATCTGCAGTCCGGATTCGGGTGAAGTGCAGTCGCGAACACTCGGTCCATGGCCGACGCTCCCCCGGAATCGATCGGTCGTATACGGCCACCGAGCTGATCGGCGACGACGGCGGCCTGCGAGCGGCCGTGAAACGGCGACGTCCCGGTCGACATTCGATACGCGGTGACTGCCAGTCCGTACTGGTCCGAGTTCGGGCCCGCATGAAGTTCGTCAGCGATCCGTTCGGGCGCTGTATATCCGACCGCACCATGCACCGCATAGTCCTCGGCCCTGTCGGTCTCATCGTCGATGTATCGCGCCACTCCGAAATCGGCGAGATACGCGGCACGCGGGACCGCGTCGGACAACAGGATGTTGCGCGGTTGAACATCCCGATGGACGATGCCGAGGTAGTGCAGATGATCGAGACCTGCCGCGACGGTTGCCAGGATCGGCAGTGCATCCGCCGGTACCACTCCGTGTGGAGAAGATCGGATCAATTGGTCGACGTCCCCGCCGTCGACGAGAGTCATCGCCATCCACGGCTGCCCGTCGATCTCGCCGCAGTCGAGCACCGGAACGACGGCGGAATGATCGACCGCGGATGCCAGTTCCGCTTCTCTATGGAACCGTCTGCGGTACTCACGGAGGCCGGCGAGCTGGGGTGACAGCACTTTCACCGCGTCCGTTCGCGCCAGCCGAGGGTGGACTCCCGCGTACACGGTCGACGTTCCACCGACCCCCACCACACGTCGAATTCGATAGCCGGCGAACTCGGTGCCTACGAGCGTCCCCCCAGAACCATCCACCGGCGACACGGCCCCCTTCGTACGGGGCCCGTCCTGCGCAGAGCCCTGTCGAGCGACGCTATCAACGCGTGTGGATGCCGCCCGACCGTTTGGGACCGAGCACCCAACCGCATCGAGGCCGCCGCCTGACCTGTCGGCCGGTGGGTCCAGTCTGGTCAATTCGCCACGTCCGTGGCGGGCGCCTTCTCACCGCATGAATCGGCGACCGGCTCCATAACCGCCTCTGCGCGTCCGGGATGGAGGCTCGTCCACAATGCCTCGATACCGAGCCATCCGATGCCCGCGACGAAGAACAGGACGGTACCAATGAAGACGAGAGCGGAGAATGCCGTACAGCCTCCGACCACGCGATCGAGTGTGCTCGGATCGCCGAGTACCGAACCCGTGTTCGCGGCGACGAGGACTGCCGCCACGATGGGCAGAGAGGTCAGCGGAAGAGTTCCAACGAACCACCAACGCTGCTCGCTCGCGAGTGTGAGGACGAACTCCGCCCAGGTGAAGAAGGCCCAGACAACTGAAGTGACAACAGCGACATATCCGATGGGGCCGAGAAAGTCGATCAGGGTCTGAATCATCGCACTACTCCGTTCGCGTGGGGTCTGATCTCCCACAACGTACGGTCAGTTCCGCACTGCCCCGCCGATTCTGGGTGCTGTCACCCACCGGTCGGTCAAGGAAGGAGAGTCAATCCCGCCGCAGTGATGACCCGCGTGCTCATCGCCCACTCGCACAGCACGATTCGGCGGTTTGACGCCGGAACCCCGTCATCGGAGATCAGGCCGCCGATCCCCGCAGCCGACAACTTCTCGCACAGATAGTCGAGTTTGCGACGCAGCTTCGACGGAGTCCAGCCCAGCCGGAGCTCGACGTCTTTCATCGATGCGATCCGATCGATTCCGACACCCGGATTCTTCAGCATCGGCTCGCACAATGCGAGCAGCATCAATGTCTGGTCGTCGTTCAATGACTCCGGTCCGACCGTCTCGACCCCGACCGGCGGCGGAAGCACCGTCCGTTCCGTGGGCCCGAGTTCCGGGATCCGAACCGCGATCTCGTACTCCGTCCGGCCCGCCCGGAAGACGACCGCCGTCTCCCGACCGCTGAGGCGCACGGCCCGACCGACCTCGAGCAGCGAACTGAGTGCCACGCCCTTCGGGCTGTACCGGACCGGAATCCAGGTTCCAACGTTCTCGATCCACCAGCCGCCGTCGCGCCAGTACACGGCGAGGATTCGCCGATGCAGATGCTCGTTGTCGGCGAACGCGAGGTCGCCCTCCCGTCCGACCGTGGTGATCCGATCGCGACTCAACGGCACGATCGTCCCGACGAGGTCGTCGATGTGTGGAATAGCCATGCCTTCTCCCCCGGCCCGAGTGACACTCCCGTCGTGTCGGATCGAGGATACGGGACCTCAGCAGCTGCAGTCGCAGTCGCAACTCGCGCAGCACTTGCCACAATCGCAGCAATCGCTACAACAATCGCACGCTTCGCAGCAATCATCTTGGTGACACAGGCCCGCCTTGTACTGATCGTTGCAATGGTTCCAATGCGTCTCGCTGCACACTGCCGGGCCACAGCAGGTGATGCCGAGGAAGGGCAGCAGCCGTTCGCCGAACGACCTGTTGGGCCGGAACGGAGGAGGATACGGCGCGTAGGACGGGTATCCCGGCGGCCGCTGGTCCGGCCATTCCCGGAATCGATTGGGCGCGGGGGAATCCGCCTCACCATGGTGGTGGACCGCGTGCCGCCGCGAGTGAACAACGCGTGCAAGTCCCTCGATGAGGAGTGCCCGCAGGAGTCGATCGTCGACCAGAGTCAGTTCCGCGTAGCGATCGGCAATCCGACGGACGAGCACATGCGCCTTGTCGATCGCCTCAGCGTCGGTCGTTCCACTCGCCTCCAACGGGTTGAAGGCGCCTTCGGCACGATCACGTTCACGATCGTCCACCGCATCGATGAGGTGTGCGAGCCTTCCGTAGTCCGCGCCGATCTCCCAGAGCACGCGCCGATTCTGCGGAACCATCGCGGCATCGGCGGTCGCCGCGAAGACTTCCGCGCATGCCAATGATGTGGGCTCGGTGAGCATGTCCAGGTCGGTAGTCGTCGATTCGAGCTCCGCCTGTTTCGACAACGGCGCCAGAACCGCGCCGACATCGAGCGCGGCGACATCACCGATCTTCCGATGCAGCATTCCCGACGCAGACGTCGCCGCCAAACGTTTGACGAGTACCGGTTTCGCGAGCCCCGTCGCCTGCTCGGCGACGATGTCGTCTGCCTTCGCCGCGGCCAAGGTCATCGACGCCGTCGCAGCGAGCTCGATTCCGGCGTCGGTTCCAGCGACAACCTCCGCGGACCGCATCCCCCGAAACGGGCAGGGTCCCGCGGTACGCGTCGCGGTCGGCACGGCTGTCTGCGCCGACGTCAGGATCGAGAGCATGATCGCGTCGGTGTTCGTCGTCGCCCGACACGCCTGGCCGAAGCGGTCACGCAGAGACAGGCACAGGCCGCACATATGGGCGCGCCACATCGCGGCCAGTTCGTCGTCGAGCGTGTGCGCACACGGTTGGAGGAGTCCGAACATCGCCTTGGCGCCGCCTTTCGTTCCGGACGAGCCTCACTCGCCCGCTACCGATACGGACCGTATCCGTAGCGGTACCGAAGCCGGGCACCGATGGGTGCATGCACCCATCGATATCGCCCTCATGCCGAGGCGAAGTCCTCGACGATCTCCGCCGAGATGCTCAACCCGCGTTGCCGTTGAGTGTTGTAGCAGTCGATTCGGATGCCCCGGCTGGCGCACTTCCACGATCCGATCCAGTTCGACTGCACACCCTCGCCGTCTGGAAGCGGCTTCAACGCGGGCGTCCATCCATCACCACTCGGGCGTATCACGTCACCCGACGATGACTGATAGCTCGACACGCCACAGAACTTCGCCCCCTGATCAGCGAAGTCAATTCCCACCGAGGTATTCGTCGCCGCGCCCGTCTCACATGGCAGTATGTCGGCCCAGTTGTACCCGTCCGGCGTCTGTGGTCCGCACCAGAATCGCTCCCCACCGAGGACGCACGCCACCCGACCGTCCGTCGACGTGAACCCGAATCCCTCCGTGCCGATCTTAAATCGCTGGATGTCGCCGGAGAAGTCGATCTCGCCCATCGCGGATCGATTCGGCAGCGGAATCTCCGCCGCCGGACCGTGGTCCCCCGGCGTTTCGCGATTCGTCATCGCGTACGCCAGGCCTCCGACGCCGAGCAGTACCGCCACGGCAGCCGTCACACCGAACTGCTTCGCATGAGCACGAAACCATGCCCGTCTCGATGGTTGTGCGCTATTCGGGACGACTCCAGGCGCCGGCAGTCGCGCGGCAGGCCGATCGGCACTGACCGACACACCGCCGCCGACGGACACGAACGCCGCGGCGAACTCCCTGCAGTTCGAGAATCGCGCAGACGGGTCCTTGTCCAGCGCCCGAGCGAAGACGGCGTCGTATCCACGGAGCCGACGGTCGAGCGTCGACACCAGCGGAGGTTCGGCGGCGAGATGCTGCTGCATGAGGGCGGGCGCCGTGTCTGCGGTGAACGGTCGCGATCCTGTGAGCATCTCGAATGCACTGCATGCAAGCGAATACTGGTCGGCCCGGCCAGTGACGTCCGTCGATGTGAAGGCCTCGGGCGCCGCGTACGCCATCGACCCCAGGAAGGCGTTGGACACCGTGAGCCGAGTCTCGCCCGCGAGCCGCGCGACACCGAAGTCGAGGACACAGACGCTTGCGACCTGACCGTCACGGCCCATGCCGACCGAGATATTCGCCGGCTTGACGTCCCGGTGCGTCACGCCCCGCCCGTGCGCGTAGTCGAGCGCGGATCCCGCGTCGAGGAGCACTCGACCGACGACGGCCGGACTGCTCACCCCCGCACCGACAAGGTCGACGCCGGGCACGTACCGCATCGTGAACCACGGATCGTCACCCACGACACCGATCGCGTACACGGTCACGATCGATGGATGATCGAGAGCCGCAATGAGCTGGGCTTCTTTACGGAACCGAGCCAGGGCGATCGAATCACCCGAGCCCGCGCGGATGATCTTCAGCGCCTCGCGTCGACGAAGCTCCAAACTGTCGACGAGGTACACCTCCCCCATCCCGCCCGACCCGAGCAGTCCGACGACCGTGTAACCAGCGAAGACATCCCCGGGCGACAACATGACCACCGAACCAGAATACGTACAACCCGGCACCTCGCCCCCGGCGGTTCGCCGTCCTGTGGGCTCAGCCACCCACTCGCACCGCCGGGAGGATCCACCCATTGCCGACTTCACCCGACGCAGGCGAAGGTGGGATCACAAGACCAACCGCGGCCATCCCAGGCCACCGGCACTGTAGGAATCACATGAAGCTACGCACCGTCACCGCCCGAGTTGTCGCGCCGATCGTATTCACCACTGTCGCGGTACTCACCGTTCCCGGCGTCGCCGCCGCCGACATCGACCGAGGGACCATCGACACTCTGATCGACATGTCGGATCTGACGTCCATCGATCCGCTCCTCGTCTTCCAGAACGGGTCCCCCATGGGCTTCGCATCGGCCGACTCTGAATACCAATGCGTCATTCCCCCGTTGGTCGATGACGGCGACGACCTCGACCCGGTGTACTGCGTGGTGGGCACACCGACGAGTTTCAGCGTCCCAGAGGACGCCGCGTGCGACGCCGACGATCCCGGTGCCGATGTCCTCATCTGGGATCAGGACTCCCAGTCTGTATGCGCGGGCACCACTGCGCCGGTCGCCACGATTCCGTCGATGGACAACGGGGGCTGGCGCCAGGGAAACCGCCCCCTGCCAGTCGGCTCGAAGATCGCCATCGACACCTGGACCTGTGGCAGCCGCGCGAACGGCATCACCTGTCACGAGTCGACCACTGAGTCCGGCTTCCGGATCCACAACGGCACCGTCGAATCCTGGGATCTCGACTGAACGGAAGTCTCCCGCGCGAACAGTCAGGACACTCCCACGGTCGCAGTACCGATGGGACCACG
Organism: Gordonia malaquae NBRC 108250; assembly: GCF_000344135.1. Lineage (GTDB taxonomy): Bacteria > Actinomycetota > Actinomycetes > Mycobacteriales > Mycobacteriaceae > Gordonia > Gordonia malaquae. The sequence goes on from NZ_BAOP01000025.1 coordinate 5,899, forward strand.
AAGATCGATGTCCTGACCGCGGACATCGACGGCTCTGTTTGATCGTTCACCGTCGGCTGCGCCAAGGCCTGATCAGCCACTTCAACATGCGATCACTCAAGGCGCGGGGGAACTACGGCGCTCGCTCAAGGACAGTGTCAGCGGGGCCGACGACGCGGTAGCGGGCGACGACGAACGCGTGGTCGCAGACAGCAGCCAGTCGAGGGAGTCGTTCTCGTCGGCGAGGAAGCCGTCGAGGGTGGACGCAGTGTAGAAGACGTAGTCGGTCATCGTGGTGTTCCTCCGGTGAGTCGTCGTCACCACATGATGGGGTCGGGGTCCAGTTCGGGTGCGCCGGTGTCGACTCCGCGTCGTGCAGCATCCAACCCGTCCTGATCTGTCCGAATCAACGGCGGCCGCCCCTCTCGGGGCGGCCGCCGTTGTTCGTTCCGGGAACGAATCGTGCCGAATACTTATGCACGTATAGGTCGATCGGTTCACAAGATTCATCGGTTCTGACCACATCGACCTCGACTTTTACACCGGACGGTTGATACCGAACCGTGCATAAACATCGATATTTTCGAGTGTCCCCCGTTGACAGAACACTGGAGAACTCTCGTTATGAATCTGACTCGCCTGACAGTCGCCGCAGGAGCCGTCGCCGCCGCAGGAATGCTCCTCGCGCCGGCCGTCGCACACGCCGACGGCACCAAGGATCCCAAGTACCAGCACCCGCCGACCACCTCGCAGCCGAAGTCGGACGACGACGGCGTCGCGCCCATCAACAACAAGCGTGCCCCCGTGAAGCTGTGCGGTCAGGAGTCGACGAGCGGCGAGTTCACCGGCGAACCGTCACATCATCCGTACGCGCTCGAGGCCGGAACCACGTCGATCACCGTCGACTACGACACCTTCGACGTACCGGACAAGATCAACGTGTACGCGAAGGGCAAGCTCGTCGGCACCACCGGCTGGCGCGGCTCAGAGTCCGAGAACACCAACCGTCATCCGCTGAAGGGCGCCGGCGACGACGAGCTCACGGTGGCGGTGCCGGCCGGCGCCACCTCGGTCGACGTCGTGGTCATCACCGATCTCCAGGGCACCGCCTGGGAGTTCACGGTCGGCTGCATCAAGGCCTGATCTCTGCTTGGCCGGTCATCTCTCGTGAGGGGTGACCGGCCTTTCGACTCGCTCCGCTCGCTCAAGGAGCAGAGAAGGTGCCGCTGTTAGTCCAGTGAGCAAGGGTCAGCGCGGGCCGACGACCCGGTAGCGGGCGATGACAAACGCCTTGTTCTGCACGGTCTCGAGCAGTTCGAAGTCCCACGCGCGCGGAAACAGGGGGCGGCCAGAGCCGACGGTGGCGGGCGCGAACGAGACGAGCAACTCGTCGAGCATTCCGTCCTCAGCGAACTGGGCCGCGAGGTCGCCGCCGCCGACCACCCACACCGCCCGGTCGCCTGCTGCCTTCTCAAGGGCTGCGCGGTGCTCGGCGGGCGAACCGGCCACTACGGTGATCGACGGATGGACGGGCTCCAGGTCGCGGTGGGTGAACACGAACGTCGGATGATCCTTGTACATCCATTCCTCGCCGCTGGCCGTGATGTGGTCGACCACCCAGCGATAGGTCGTGGATCCCATGACGATGGCCCCGGTCGCCGCCATCAGATCGGCGATGTTGTGCGGGCCGTCCTCGTCGATCGGCTGCGTGAGCAGCCAGTCGAGGGAGTCGTTCTCGTCGGCGAGGAAGCCGTCGAGGGTGGACGCGGTGTAGAAGACGTAGTCGGTCATCGTGGTGTTCCTCCGGTGAGTCGTCGTTGCCACATGATGGGGTCGGGGTCCAGTTCGGGTGCGCCGGTGTCGACTCCGGCGTCGTGCAGCATCCAGCGTGCGAGAAGCCTGCGGTGCGCCGAGAACGTGAGCTCGTGTGCGACGATCTGCGACAGCCGGAACGACTCCGGCGGGCTGCACAGGGCGTCGACGATCCAATCGGTCCACGCTCCTCGCCGCGTGACGTCCCGCACCATCGCCAGCCAGCGGACCGAGCTCGCGGCATGTCGAGCCTGGAGTGCGTCGAGGTCGGAAGCGGGCGTCAGGTCGGGCATCGGGCCGCCCTCGATGGTGGCGAGCCACGGCTCCTTGCTGATCACGAGGTGCCACAGCACCTGGTCGATCGTCTCGTCGGGTCCGTCCCACGCCCGCGACATGCTTCCGACAAGGCGGCGACGACCTCGCTCCGCTGCCGACACGGCGCCTGCGGCGTCCAGCAGCGCATCGATGTCGGCGGCGTCGTGTCTGCACTGCAGGGAGACGATGTCGCCGGCCGACTCCTCGGCCAGACCGCTCTCGTTCGAGTCGACATAGAGGACCGTCGGTGAATGGAAATGGATGCCGTTCGGTGCGGGCAGCCAGTGCCCGGACTGGCCCGCAGGCGGCATCGACGTCGGCGGATGCCCGTAGGCGCGAGAGAATGCACGACTGAAGCCTTCGACGGTCTCGTACCCGGCCGCGAACGCGGTGTCGGTGACGGTGGCGCCACGTTGCAGTTCCCACGCCGATCGTTCCAGGATCACGCGGCGACGCAGCGCGACTGGCGACTCGCCCGCACCCGCCCGGACCGACCGCGCGAAGTGGAACGGCGAGGAGTACACGTCCGCAGCCATGTCGTCGAGGCCGTCGTTGCTCTCGTCGAGCACGGCGTCGAGGAGTGTCCGCAGGTGGTCGGTCATGAGATCAGTATCGACGCGAACGCCAGTCCTGCGCTTGACCGTTCTTGCTCGCCTACGCGCCGACTACCGGTTCGGCTGACGGCGGAGGTCGGGGTAGAAGCGCACCACGAGCCAGATCCACACCATCTGGCACAGGAACGAGCCGCCGACGCCCAGGGAGATCGCCGGGCGGTGCACGAGGTCGTCGGCGCCTCCCGCCACCGCGGTGGCGTAGACGATCAGCGGGACGACGTCGAGCAACGCGGACACCACGATGAACGCGGCGATCAGGCTGCGGCGCTCGCAGCCCGTCGGCGCTCTGCCCACCGTGGTCATGAACGTGTTGATCGTGTACCCGGCGGCCAACGCCGAGGCCAGGAGACCGCCGAAGCCCGCCAACGGCCACAGCACAGCCCAACTCACGAGGAGGAACACGCCGAACAGCAGTGTCGCCGCCAGCGTGAATCTCAGCACGTACGCTCCCAGGCTCATGTCACCTCGCGCGGCGAGCGGCCTTCTTCGCCTCTGCCTTCTCGAGGCTCCGCAGGAAACGCGATGGCATGAATCGGATGATCAGCCACATCACGACGGCAGGCAGCAGCACTCCGAAGCCCAAGACGAGAACCGCGATGCCGGGTCGGTCGAGAACCTCCGACGCCGCGTCGGGGTACGCCAGCGCGGCGCCGATCAGGATGGCGATCTGCAGAAGGACGAAGAATCCGATGCACGCGACGGCCAAGCTGAGTCTCTCCGCCGAGTCGGGGACGCGCCGGAACTCGACCACGAATTTGTTCACCGGGTAATTCAGCGCGACGATCGGCGCCACCGCGCCCATCGACGGGGGAAGTTCCATGAAGGCGCTGATCACCCCGAGTACGACGATCATGCCGACGTAGGCGAGTGCGTATCGACCCAGGTATTTCCACACGTTCATTCTGTCCCCCAAAGCTCATTGACGTCGCAACCCTGCGAAGTCGGTTCAAATGGGACACTATCTGAACGCTCGATCAGGTTCAGCACACACTTGGCTAATCATCCGGCAGTCAGAGCAGGATGATCGCCGCAGTCGCCGCTCCCGCGGACAACAGCACGAACACGGTGAGAACGATCGCGTCGAGCCTTCCGGGCCGCGACGGATACGCGGTGAGACGCCCGGTGCCGCCGCGCGCGGTGATCGCCTCCGACATCTCGGCGCTTCGCCGCATGGCAGACGACATGGCGGCGACGATCATGTCCAGGATCGAGGGTTCGGCCGACGGATGCCCCGACGACGCGCTCGACTTCGGGCGGAGCCGGTGGGCGGCCCAGAGGAGCCGCATCTCGTCGATGAGCAGCGGCAGTCCCCGCAACGACAGTGCAATGGTCACCGCCCACTCGTCGACCGGCAGTCGCAGGAACTTCAACGGACGCATGAGGACGGCGATCGCCGGCGCCAGCTCGGCGACGGGAGTGGTCCACACGACCAGCACCGACATCGCCAGAACCACCAGACCGAGGAGCACCGCGCGCAACGCCGTGAGCCCGCCCTCGTTGCCCCGCGCAATCCACGACCACGCGACTCCGACAGCCATCACCGCCCAGAACCACCACGGAGGTCGAGGCAACGCGCCGACAGGTATACCCGCGAGCAGCGCGAACACGATCATGCAGGCGGCGACGTAGCCGAGGGCGGGCCACGACGGCAGGATCCACGTCATCAGGCCGAGGGTGAGGACGATGAGCAGTTTGGTTCCCGCCCAGAGGCGGTGGACGACGGAGTCGCCGGGGATCTGACGCAGCATCGGGATCTGCATGTCACGCACCGCCTTCCAGGACGCCCGCGGCGAGTTCGACGCGACGGTTGCACACCCGATCGAGAGATTCGAGGTCGTGGGAGATGATCACGATGGTCGCACCGTCGTCCCGCAGTCGCGCGAGGACGCCGAGCACCTCCTCGCGGGCCTGGGGATCGAGGCCGGCGAGAGGCTCGTCGAGCACCAGGACATCGGGATCGGACGCGATCAACGAAGCCAGCACCACGCGGCGCATCTGACCGCCGGACAGGGAGTCGACGCGCTTCGCCGCGAACTCGCGAGGAAGAGCGACGAGGTCGAGGACCCGTCCCACTTCGCTGGTCCCGACGCTCTCTCCGCCGACCGCCATGATCTCGTCGCCGACGGTCACCTTCTGCAGTTGCAGCCGCGCATGCTGGAAGCCGAGTCCAACACTGCCGACGTTCTCCGCGATCGGTTCACCGTCGATCAGAACGGCGCCGGACGTCGGCTTGGTGAGTCCGGCGAGAATCCAGGCGAGGGTCGACTTGCCCGACCCGTTTCCGCCGACGATCAGCACTCCGTCGCCGCGGTCCACACGGAGGTTCACATCGTGCAGGGCCGTCACCTCCCACGGGGAACCCTGGAGATATGTGTGCGCGACATCGGAGACGACGAGCAGCGGTTCCCCACCGACGTGCGACGACGCGAGCGCGGGCGCGCTCTGTTCCGGTCGCATCCACTCGGGGTGGTGAGCGACCACTCGACCATCGGCGAGATGCACGATGCGGTCGGCGGCCCTGGCCTCCGAATCCCGGTGGGTGATCAACACGACCGTGATGCCGTGGCGGCGCGGCAGTTCGGCGAGGATGCCGATCAGTTCGTCGCGCCCCCGCGGATCGACCATCGACGTCACCTCGTCGGCGATCACCAGTCGCGGTCCGCGGGCCAGTGCCGCAGCCACGGCGAGACGCTGCTGCTGACCGCCCGACAGGTCGGACGTGTCCCGGTCGCCGAGCCCGGCCAGTCCCACCTCGGCGAGAAGACCCTCGACGTCGACGACGGCGCCTTCCGGGAGTCCCCACACGAGGTCGTCGGCGACTCGGGAGCCGAGCATCTGAGCTTCGGGCCGCTGCAGGACGAGCGCGGTGCCACCGCGACGACCGAGACCCGGCGCACCCGGCCGGTCAACTGCACCCGACGTCGGATCGACTCCGGCGAGGACCTTCGCGAGTGTCGACTTGCCCGACCCGTTCGCTCCGACGATCGCCACGAACTCACCCGGATGCAGTTCCAGATCGATGCCGGTCAGAACGTCGCGCGACGTCCCAGGATAGCGATAGCCGACCCCGACCGCCCGCAGCGGCAACGGGCCGGGCTCACTGTCGTCGAAGACGTGCGCGGCCTCGAGCGTGTCGTCGAGTTTCACATCGGCGAGGCGATCGAGCACCTTTCCGAGGCACCATCCGGCCAGGATCAAGGTGAGGAACGTCCCGATGGTGCCGGGGATCCACAGCCACAGCCACCAGTTGTCGACGACATTGCCGGAGAAGTTCTCGACGGCGTCTCCCGCACCCGTCAGCTTGACCGCCCGTAGTGTCTTCGCGATGCCGGTGAGCACGTTGTCGAACACTTCGAGACCCAGCGTCCGCAACGGTTTGAGAACCCACATCAGCAAGACCGTGATGCCGGCGATGGCCGGGGCGATGATCACCGACAGCGCGCTGAGCACGATAAGGCCACCACCTCGGCGGCGGACCTCACCGACGATTCCACCGATCACCGCCGTCACGGCCACTCCGAACGCGGTGCCGAGCCCGGCGACAGCGAAAGTGACGGCGACTGTCGTGACGACGGCGGCGATCACAGCGCGCAGGCGGGTCCGCGCGGCCAGCAGCGCGATCGGGACGGGAGTGAGGAATCCGAGGGCAGCGGCCATCGGCACGACGGCGACGATCACGGCCGGCACCACGGTGAGACCACTGAAGATCGCGATGGACGCGATCTCGATCGGTCGGAGGGGCCCGGTGACGACGCGACGGTCGTCGACTGCAGGGAAGGTCACCGCACCATTGTGCCTGGTGGGCGATCCGCCCGATCCGCACAGGAGGTTTCGGCCGCCCGAACAGCCCGATCAGGCCTCCCCACCTGCGGTTATGCGGGTCCGCAGGTGAGTTGATTGTGGGACGCAGGTCACCCTAACGTGGCGGCATGGTCACTGCCCTGGCGCTGAGTTTCGCCGTCATCTTCGTCGCCGAGCTCGGCGACAAGTCTCAGTTGATGGCGATGACCTTTGCACTCCGCTACCGCTGGTGGGTGGTGCTGACCGCGATTCTGACGGCGACCACGCTGGTCCACGCCGCGTCCGTGTTCCTCGGCCACTTCCTCGGTCTGTCGATCCCGACCGAGTTGATGTCGATCGTCGGCGGCCTGTCGATGCTGGTGTTCGGACTGTGGACGGTGCGCGGGGACGAGCTGGACGACGACGAGGCGTCCCGCGCCGGACGTGTCGGACGGTCGGTGTTCTTCGCCGTGATGTCAGCGTTCCTGCTCGCCGAACTCGGCGACAAGACGATGCTCGCGACGATCGCGCTCGCCGCCGACCACGACTGGCTCGGGGTGTGGATCGGTTCCACCATCGGCATGGTCGCCGCCGACGCCCTGGCCATCATCGTGGGACGCACACTCGGCAGACACCTGCCCGAGCGCACGATCGCCCTCGGCGCCGCGGTGCTCTTCTTCGGTTTTGCGGTCTGGTTGATCGCCGAAGGCCTGGCCGGAGCGTCTGCACCGGTCGCGGCCGTCACGATCGTCGGCGCTCTGGTCATCACCGCCGTCGGCGTCTTCTGGATCATCGCGACCAACCGCCGTCGTGCCGCGGAGGCCGCACACGCCGAGACCGACACGGCCTCCGACGACGTCACACAGATCGCGAAGTAGGGACCCATCCCTCTGCCGCGCGGCGCGTCAGGATCTCCCGCACCGTGGGGAGTTCGAGGACATCCTGCGACGAGATCCACTCGCGCAGCACCTTCGTCGCCTGCACGTCGTCTTCGTTGTACGTGAGCAGTCGGGCACGCTGCGACTCGTCGAACGCCGCGCCGTCCAACGCGACGGCCGCCGCGTACCACTCCATCGACGCCTCGCCGCTCGCCTCGGCGTCTCGCCAGTTGAACCCGGCGACAGGTGCGATCCGCTTGAGTCCCTTGCCACGCGGGCAGACGAAGTTCTTGCCGACCGCCTCGAAGACGTCGACCCATTCCTTGGATCCGATGAACGCGTCCACCTCGGCTCGCGACGGCACTCCCGGGACCACGCCGTGGAACCGGTCGGCGCTGCCGCGCAGCCATCGGTTCTCCGCCTGCTGCGAGTAGCAGTACGCGGCGAACGTCTTTCCCGCCTCGCGCGCGGCGCGTCGTTCCGCGGCCATCCAGTTCCAGAACTCGGCGAACGAGCGTCCCTCGTCGAGAGTCGGCAGCGGGTCCCAGGTAACGAAGGGCAGGTAGCGCACCTCGCGTGAGGGATCGGTGTTGTCGGTGAGCAGTGTTCCCCACATGTAGGCGCCGCGTTCGGAGTAGCTCTCCATGTCGACGTCCACCTCGATGTCCGCGCGGCGCAGGCGGGGGCGGTCGAGTCGCCGGACGAGCGGGATGTCGTCCACCCAGCTGGCGGCCGAGACGATCGCGTCGGCGAACGGGACCGCCGCGGGCCAGTCTTCGGGTGGGTCTCCGCGGTACGCCGCCAGTGCGTCGAATGTGGTTATGCCTGCTTCCTGCAGGACGGTGGCCTGACTGCCGCCGACCACCAGGCTCACGTCACGACGATCGGCGAGGTCACTCTCGCACCGCGTCCACCAGTGGCAGCTGCGACACTCCCCGACCCGACGCGCGACGGTCGGCACGCTGCCCTCGGCGATGGCGTGGCGATGCTCGAACTCCTCGGCGTACTCGGTGAGAGCGGCGTCCAACGACACCGCGACCATGCAGTCCGCATCGAGCCCGATGAGACCCCCGACGCGGGCTCCGGCATCGGCCGTCCCCCACCCGAGATCGTCGAGCATGGCCGTCAAGTGCGCCAGCCGCATCACGTCGCGTCGCTGCGACCGGGCCGACCTCGTGGCGTCGACAGCCGGATGCCAGCCCCACAACGGGGAGGTGCGCAAAGTGGGAGGCGGCGCGTCCGCAGGCCGTTCCCCGTTGACCAGCGTCGTCACCCGGTGATTGACCACGATGATCGGCAGATAGCCGTCGCCGAGCCGGAACAGCGCTTCGGCATGCCCGCGTCGCCCGCGTTCGACGTCGGTCGGCAGCGCGGCACGGAAGATCCACGTGGCTCCGGCCTCTACCGCCCGGCGCGTCTGCTCCACTCGCTCGCGATGTGTGCCCGCTTCGACAGTCACGACGTCGGACGGCGTTCGGTCGCTCTGAAAACCGTGCAGGGTCGTGATCACGTGATCGCGGTGGCCCTGCGCCGCTTCGATTCGCCGCCGAGCTTCCGGCGAGGTGTCCGAGGCGGCGGCGTCGCCGTGCTCGGTGAAGTCCAGTGCCAGGCGGTGCTCGCAGCCAGTGAGGTTCCGCGCCCCCAGAACGGCAGAACTCACGACTGCACCCCCACATCACTTCGACACCTCGGTCCACGGTGGACCGAGTGATTCACTACCCCACGAGACTATGCAAAGCTGGAGACAATCATTTGCAGGTGTCGAGTTTCGTCACGGAAGGCCGGGCATGGGACTGCTCTCATCGGTGCGCGAAGAGCGCACGGAACGCAAGGCGGAGAAGAAGATCCGCAAGGGCGAAGAGAAGGCGATCAAGTACCGCGCCAAGGCTCAGGCGAAAGCGTCGACCGCGGCCGAACGGAAGCTGCGCAAGAAGGACCTCCGCACGGAGCAGAAGTTCCACAAGCGTGCCCAGAAGCAGGAGCGCAAGACGATCAAGGCCGACGCGAAGGCGCAGCAGAAGGTCGCCGCCGCGGAGGCGAAGACCGTCGCCGAGCAGAGCAAGGCCGCAGCTGAGGCCGCGTTCTTCACCACCACGAAGATGAAGCGGTACCTCGCCGTCGGGCGTCTCGCAGCACCGATCGTGGTCCCGATCGCCTACCGCGCCGCGGTCGCGGCACGCGCTCAGCTCACCGAGTTCCAGGCGCAGCGCGCGGGTGTCCCCGCATCGGTGTTGACCCAGTTCGGCGGTCCGAGCGCCGCACTCCGCGCTCGTATCGCCACCTCCCGCGACTCCGCGCAGAAGGTCGCCGCGACTGAGTCGACTGCTGAAGGACGTGCATTCGTCGACGCGATGACGGGCAGGCTCGACAATCTTCTCGTGGCTGCGGATGCCGCCGACACGATGCCTCCTGCGCAGCGGAAGTCGGCTCAGCGCGCCATCGACAACGAGCTCACAGCCATCGACAACGACCTGCTGGCACGCCTCAACGTCCACCCGGCGTGATCCCTGCCGCGGTAGGCATCACGCTGTTCACGCGTGCCGCCTCGTTTCCCGCGTATTGTCGGACAATTAGCGGGAATCTTCGCATCATGCGGAAAGTGGCCGCGCCCTGTCGCGGCAGCGATCGCATGGTTACCATGGCCGGGTGCGTACTCGAATGTTCGTCGGCAGTGTTCTGATCGTGTTGGCGCTTGTCGGCGTCACAGTTCCACAGGCGGGCACCGCCGACGCGGCACGACGGTGCGCCGACGTCCACGTCTTGTTCGCGCGCGGGACTGCCGAGACGGCGCCGCCCCTCGGTGTCACCGGGATCGCGTTCGAACGCTCGGTGCGCGCGGCACTGCCGGGAAAGCGCGTCCGCGTCGAGGCCGTCTCCTACCGGGCGAGCAGCGACTTCCGCGACAAGCTGGCGTTTGCGCACACTTTCATCGACGGTGTGAAGTCGGCGCAGACTCGAATCAAGCAGATCGCAGCGGCATGCCCATCGACCGACATCGTGGTCGGCGGATACTCGCAGGGCGCGGCCCTTGCCGCGTACGCGGTCGCCGACGACGTGCGGATGCCACCGAGTTACGCCGCCTACCAGCGATACACGCCGAAACCCCTTCCGGCCTCCATCGCACCGCATGTGAAGGCGGTCGTCCTGTTCGGCCCGCCGTCGGACCGTTTTCTGCGCGACGCCAAGGCCCCCACCATGCACGTCGGTCGAGCGTACCGCGGTAAGACGGCGCGCTACTGCGCTGCCGGCGACACCATCTGCAACGGCGCGCGTCTGGGCGGACCGAACGCCATGCATCTGCTGTATCCGGTGAACGGGATGACCGACGCCGGCGCCCGGTTCGTCGCGCGCCGCGCCTGATCGAGTTCAGCGTGTAGTCCGAACGGACTAACGAAGGGCGCTACGGTGGCGATAGGCACAGTAGTCATGCATTCGTCGACCCCGGCGCGGGAGACCGCTCCTGAACACAGCAGATGACACCTTTCACGCGTACCCGAAAAGTCTTGGCCGGCGTCCTCGTGGCCGCAGCCGTCACCGCCACGGCGGTGCCGACGGCCGACGCCGCTCCTGCCGCGCCTCCGTTGACGTTCCAGATCCCGGCTATCGGCGGGTTGGAGATCGGGCCGGGCGGCGTGCCGGGCGGATCGTTCCAGCCGACGACCGTCGTGGCCCGGCCCGCAGTGCGGACGATGATCTTCCCACCGCCACCGGCAGGCGTCCAGTTCAGCGTCAGCCATCTCGCGCCGTACCACTATCAATACAGCTACCGGTACCTGCGGGTGCAGTGGCACAACCTCCGGACCGGGACCAGGGGCCACGTGGACCTGCGCCACTGGAAGACGATCGCAGGGAGCACCGGCTACCCGTCGACCCTCCCGACGACAGCGGTCGCGACCACCGACTCGGGGCCGGTCGTCGCGACCGTGTCTGTGCTTCGTGAGCAGTACCAGGCGCCGCCCACCGTGATCAGTGTGATCCCCGGTGTCAGCGCCATCGACGTGCCGCGCTGACTACCTGCCGGGCAGGTACTTCAACGAGCGGAGCAGCGTCGGCGTCAACTTCAAGAACAGACCCTGCGGGATGCCCTTGATGCCGTCCAGTCCGATGACCCGCTGGGTCGCGATGGTCTGCGGCTCGGTGTACTTGAGCAGCCCCTCCTGGCCGTGGCGGCGTCCGACGCCCGACACGCCCATGCCGCCCATCGGTGCGGCGGTGGACCCCCACGCTGCGGCGTAGCCCTCGTTGATGTTCACCGTTCCCGCACGCAGCTGCTCGGCGATCTTCTGCGCCTGTGCCGTGCTGCCCGCGAAGACGCTGGCGTTGAGGCCGTACTCGGTGTCGTTGGCGCGTTTGATCGCCTCGTCGACCGAGTCGACGGGGTAGATCGACACGAGCGGGCCGAACGTCTCGTCGGCGAAGCACGTCATCTCGTCGGACACGTTCTCCAGGACCGTCGGCTCGTAGAAGAACGGGCCGAGGTCGGCGCGCTTACGGCCGCCCGCAAGCACCTTGGCACCCTTGGCGACGGCGTCGTCGACATGCGCCTGCACGGTCTCGATCTGCTGCGCGGAGGCGAGCGAGCCCATGTCGGCGTTGAAGTCGTATGTTCCTGCGAGGGTCATGTTCTTGACGTGCGCGGCGAACTTCGTGGTGAACTCGTCGGCGATCGACCGCTCGACGTAGATGCGCTCGATCGAGATGCAGAGCTGGCCGGAGTTCGAGTAGCACGCCCGTGCTGCGCCTGCGACGGCGTCGTCGATGTTCACGCCGTCGGTGATGATCATCGGGTTCTTGCCGCCGAGTTCGGCCGAGAAGCCGATGAGCCGCTTGCCCGCCTGCGCCGCGAGGGTCGCGCCGGTGGCCGACGAGCCCGTGAACATGAGGTAGTCGGTGGTGGCGACGATGGCCTGACCGACGACCGAACCGGGTCCAGGGACGACGGCGAACAGCTCACGCGGCAGCCCCGCTTTGTACAGAAGCTCGGCCAGAGCGAGAGCACAGTACGGTGTGTTGCTGTCGGGCTTGATGACAACGGCGTTGCCCGCGATCAGCGCAGCCACGGCGTCCGACACTGCGAGGGTCAGCGGGTAGTTCCACGGGCTGATGACGCCGACGACGCCCTTCGGCTGGTAGCGGACGCGGACGTCGGTGGCCCCCGGCAGCATGCCCTGAACATGCTGGTCGGCGAGCATAGACGGGCCCTGCTGGGCGTAGTAGCGGGCGGTCAGCGCGACGTCGATGACCTCTTCCTGCGCGTAGACACGAGCCTTGCCGGTCTCGGCCTGCGCGATGTCCATCAGCTCCTGCGCGGCGTCGTGCACCAGCTCGGAGAAACGGTTGAGGACCTTCGCGCGGCTCTGCGGCGACTGCGCACCCCATTGGACCTGAGCGGCGCGTGCACGGGCGACCGCCAGTTCGATGTCGTCGGCGGTGCCGACGGGGATGGTCGCCATCTCGGCGCCGCTGAACGCTTCGAGGACCGGCTTGGTGGGACGCTCCCCGTCGATCGCGATCAACGCGGCGAGGCGAGCGAAGTAGTCGGGTGACGGCTTCGGCATTACTGCTCCTTGTTCGAGGGTGTCAGTGTTCGATGAGGTTCGGGTGACCGCTCAGAGGCCTTGCGCGACGAGGACGATGCCGTCGTCGTCGGAGTAGGCGATGTCGCCGGGCGTGAAGGTGACGCCGCCCAGTTCCACGGGCACGTCCCGTTCGCCCGCGCCCGTCTTGGTCGACTTGCGGGGGTTGGTGCCGAGCGCCTTGACGCCGATCGCCATGCCGCCGATGGTCTTGGCGTCACGGATCGCGCCGTTCGCGATGATGCCGACCCAGCCGTTCGACCGGCCGAGCTCGGCGATGATGTCGCCCACCAGAGCGGTGTGCACCGATGCGTCGCCGTCGATGACGAGCACGCCGCCCTCGTTGGGCTCCGACAGGATCGACTTGAGCAGTGCGTTGTCCTGGAAGCAGCGCACAGTCGTCACGGTGCCGACGAACTCGCGGTTGCCGCCGTACTGGGTGAACTGCGTGTCACAACTGCGCACATCGGCGCCGATCTCGTCGACGAGGTCTGCGGTCGGGGTGAAGTTCAGCGAGGTCATGGCCTCGAGTCTAGGCGTTGTTACCGGCGAGTCATATGTGATGTCTCGCCGCTCATCGGCCGATCACCGCGAAATGTGCACCTGAGCGGGCCTACGAGCCCCTATAGGCTCTCGCACCTCTTCTGTGGTGCACATTTCGCGAAGCACATGCGGGACAGTTCAATCGGACACCAGCGTCTCGGCACGATAGGACAGCATCACGGCTAGTCGGCCGGTGTTCTCGTCCGAGAACCCGATCTCGGCGCATCGAGATATCCGTTCCCGACTCGGGGTTGCCACGTCGTCCAGCGGCGCACCGCCACTCCTAGATCGAACTCGGGTACGGCGGCCTCGTCGTCGACGACCTCAGCTGGACGGCCCGGACCTACGCCAGGCCCAGCTTCTGGGGCCACCGATTCACCGACGAAGCGAGGGCCACGCGGCCCGGGATTCTGCACCCAGTGACGTGAGACCCTCGCTCCGGCAACCGCTTCGTCATCAGACGCACGTCACGACAGCGAAATGATCAACTCGCCGCGTCCACCGGACTCAGCGTGACGTCCCAGGTGCGGCGAGTGAGGTTGGACTTGCGTCCGACGAACGCGATTCCGTTCCACTGGCCGTCGAACTTCGCGTAGCAGTCGTTGAAGCACACCGTGAGGCGCCCGTTCGAGAGCGCCCACGACTCGTTGCCCGGCGTGCTGTCTGGGTTGACCCCGCTCGGCGAATTGACGTAGTGGAAGTCCCCACCTGCCACGAACGTGATGTCCAGATCTCCGCCGAACGTCTCGACACTGTGCCACCGCGTGCTCAGCAGCATCTCGGTCAGATCTGTCGGTGATCCGGGGACCGGGTGGCCGGCCTCCGTGCACGCGGTAGCCAACAACGGGAGCGCGAGGAGCAGTCCCGCCGTCGCGATCGCTCTCCGTGACTGCCCCACCGGCGGCTCCCTCGTGTCGTGTCTTGGAATGAGGATAGCCGGGCTCTCGACAACGAGGACGAGCGTTCGACCGGACGACGCTACCGGCCGCGAGGATGGTCGCGATCTGACGGACCTTTCAACTGCCCGTCAACGATTCGGCCCGCGCAGTGAGCAACGCGATGAGTCGCTCGGTGTCACGGTCGGCGAACCCGATCTCGGCGCAGCGCGGAATCCACGTTGTGCTCACGTCACACACCTCGTCGATCATCCGCCGCATCGGGCGCGCACCGACACCGAGCCGCTCTCCGGCGTCGATGAAGTCCGAACGCTTCAGCCGGTTCGCGCGACCGTAGAGATTCATCGCCATCGGATCGCGCCACTTCAAGTAAGGCTGGGTGGTGAGGAGGTCGTATGCGGGCGTCGGCCGCCACCAGGAGGCCCGTCACTCCCGACTCGTCCTCGACGATCGTCGTCGAAGCCGCGGTGATTCCGCAGGCCGCGGCCATCCGCATGAAGAAGTGCTCGTTCTCGACAAGCTTCGGAAAGCCTGACGGAGGGGAGAGTTTGAGGATCGCGGGCCCTCGATCGGTGACCGTCGGCGTGCTCCACATCGACGCACTCACCTTCGGCTGCACGCCGGCCATCGCGACGGCGTCGGATTCGAACGACGAGGTGAACTCCCGGAACACCTCGCGCAAGTCCGTCACCATGTCCGTGACCATCGGTGGGCGAATACGGGGCTCGCACCCCTCGGGGACCACTCGTACGTCTCCGACAGTGTCACTCCCCACAGAGAGCAGTAGCGTGAAGTGGTCGTCTGCCGACGTCTTCGTCGCAGTCAGTGCGACGCCCAGGCGGACGCCCTCTGGGAGCAGACCGGCGAAGAAGGCAGGCAGGGCGTCTCCTCCGACCTCGAACGGCGAGTCCGGACCGGGGAGCGACCATGCGATCCCTCCCGTACGACCCGTTGGAATCGGATCGCGATAGTCGAGGGTCGTCACCCCTTTTCCGTCCCGAGTCAGGGCCGCGGTGAGGCGGTCGCCTACGTACACATCGGCGCGGTCGACCGCGCGAAGATCCGCTGCGGCGGTCATCGACCGTCGCCTTTGGGCCTGACATCGACCGCGAGCCCCAGGACGTCCGCCACAGCGGTCAGTGCACCCAGGCGGACCGACGGGCTGCCGTATTCCAGCGCTTGGACGGTCGAGCGTGAGACATCGGCGAGGTCGGCGAGCATCTCCTGCGTCAACCCGAGTGCACGTCGACGTTCGGCGACAACCATCGCTATGCCTGCATTCTCATGCATAGCGAGCCGCGATGCCGGGTTGGTGTTCCGCGGACGCGCCATACGACCTCCTATGCCTTGATTCACAAGCATAGCTTGTCTTCGCCCTCCGCCCGAGCGCTTCACCCCTACCAATGCATGCGATTCAAGGCATAGTGGTGCCGAGTACTCAGACGATGACACCCGCAGCGCGGAGGCGGTCGAGTTCGGCGGTGTCGAGACCGAGGACGTCACCGAGCACCACTGCCGTGTCCGAGCCGAGAGCGACGGCGGGGACGCTGCCGGAGTACTCGCCGTCGAACCGCATGGGCGAACTCGACGAGATGACGTCGCCGATGCCCGGCTGGTCGACTCCGACGAGAACCGGGTCGATCCCGGCGTCGGCTTCGAAGTCGGCTGCGACGACCGACGCGGAGCGGTACGGTCCCCACAACACGCCCGCATCCGAGAGCGCAGTGTGCACGTCAACCGTCGAATGCTGCGCGAACCACGGGGTCAGGACCGCCTCGATGACGCCGCGATGTGCGTACCTGCCCTCATCGGTCGTGAAGTCGGCTTCGAGCGAGGCCGCCAAGGCGGCGAACACCTCGGTGGTGCCGGTCGCGATCCCGATCGACGCCCACTGCCTCGGGGTGAGCGCGACGATCATCACGCGGTCGCCGTCGGCGGTGGCGAAGTCGACACCGAAGCTGCCGTAGAGGTGATTTCCGTGGCGGGCACGGTCCCCGCGTTCGGCGGCTTCGGTGAACCAGCCGAGGTCGGCCACGGCGGCGGTCGCCGTGTCGGCGAGCGCGATCTCCACGTTGGCGCCATGCCCGGTCTTGTCCCGGCGACGCAGCGCGGCGAGCACCGCCGTCGCCACCTGCTGACCGCACAGGAAGTCCCAACCGGGCAGCACGTGGTTCGTCGGCGCGTCCGTGTACGCGGGGCCGGTCATGTCGGCGACGCCTGCGGCGCCGTTCACCGTGTAATCGACGGCCGGTCGGCCGTCGGCACGCCCCTGCACGCGGACCGCGATCACATCCTCCCGGCGGGCGGCGAGCGCCTCATAGGAGAACCACGGGCGGCCGACAGCGTTGTCGATGACGATGCCCGCGTCGGTGCCGGGAGCGGTGGCGAGGCCGAGCAGCAGGTCGCGCCCCACGTCGCTGCGGACGTCGAGCATCACTGATCGTTTCCCACGATTGAGGGAGTTCCAGTAGAGGCTCTCACCGGTCCTATCGGACAACGGCCACCGTTTGACGTCGGCGTTGCCGCCCATCGGGTCGACTCGAATCACCTCTGCGCCCATCTGGGCGAGGGCCTTGCCTGCACTCGGCCCTGCGACGAACGACGCGAATTCGATGATGCGCACGCCGCTGAGCGGGAGTGTGGTCGGTGTGGGCATGTGTACGTCTCCTCGGTCGGGCTATAGCGTTCGTTCCTTAGATTGTATATTATGCGTAGCATCTCGAGTTGTACATCATCACACGCCGATGCCAAGGGAGGCATTCATGTCACAAGTCAGTTCTGAGGACTTCGCGCAGATCAAGGACGCCGTCCACGAGTTCATTCGTACCCGCGTGGTGCCGCGTGAGCGCGAGATCGCCGACACCGACGCCATCCCCGACGACATCCGGCAGGCAGCGAAGGACATCGGCCTCTTCGGCTACGCGATCCCGCAGGAGTGGGGCGGCCTCGGGCTCGACCTCACGCAGGACGTCGAACTCGCGATGGAGTTCGGCTACACGGCACTTGCGCTGCGGTCGATGTTCGGCACCAACAACGGCATCGCAGGCCAGGTACTGGTGAACTTCGGCACCGACGAGCAGAAGGGCCAGTGGCTCGAAGGCATCGCGTCGGGCGACGTCGTCGCATCGTTCGCACTCACCGAGCCGGGCGCGGGCTCCAACCCGGCGGGCCTGCGAACCAAGGCAGTGCAGCAGGACGACGGGGACTGGGTGATCGACGGAGCCAAGTGCTTCATCACCAACGCCGCACTGTCGAACCTCTTGGTCACGTTCGCGCGAGTCCGTCCGGCCGACGAGAACGGCCCCGGCATCGGCGCCTTCCTCATCCCCACCGACACACCCGGCGTCACCGTCGCCGAGCATGACGAGAAGATGGGCCAGCAGGGCGCGTGGACATCGGACGTCCACTACGACGGCGTCCGTGTCCCCGCCTCAGCGCTCGTCGGCGGCGACGTCGACTCCGGCTACAAGGCCGCCATGACATCCCTCGCGCGGGGTCGCGTGCACATCGCCGCGCTGTCCGTCGGGTCCGCGCAGCGCGCACTCGACGAGTCTCTCCGGCACGCCGCCGTCACCACCCAGGGGGGCACTCCCATCGGCGACTTCCAGCTGGTCCAAGCCCACCTGGCCGACATGCAGACCGGGATCATGGCCGGACGCGCACTGGTCCGCGACGCCGCCGCGAAGTACGTGTCGGGCGAGGACCGGCGCATCTCGCCGTCGGTCGCGAAGGTGTTCTGCACCGAGATGGTCGGTCAGGTGGCCGACAAGGCCGTCCAGATCCACGGCGGCAGCGGCTACATGCGCGAAATGACGGTCGAGCGCATCTACCGGGACGTCCGCCTCCTGCGGCTGTACGAGGGCACCAGCGAGATCCAGCGGCTCATCATCGGAGGCGGCCTCGTGCGCCAGGCCAAGAAGGCGGCCAAGGGATGAGCGCCGCCACCGCCTCGACACTGCTGTTCGTCCCCGGCGACCGCCCCGACCGGTTCGACAAGGCCGCCGCGGCAGGCGCGGATCTGGTGGTCCTCGACTTGGAGGACGCGGTGTCGGCGGACGCCAAGGACGCCGCCAGGGCGAACGTGGCCGCTTGGGCCGCCCACCGCCCGTGCGCGGTGCGCATCAACTCCGCCGACACTCGATGGTTCCGTGCCGACCTCGACGCCCTCTCCGCGAAAGACGTCACGATCATGATCCCCAAGGCCGAGGACCCCGCGGTGCTGGCGGGCATCGGCGGCAACGTGATCGCCTTGATCGAGACCGCGCGCGGCGTTCTCAACGCCCCCGCCATCGCCTCCGTGCCCGGCGTGGTTCGACTCGCAGTGGGCACGTTCGACCTGGCCGCCGAACTGGGCGTCGACCCCACGGACACCGAGGCGCTGCTCCCCACGCGCGGCGCGCTGGTCCTCGCCTCTGCCGCGGCGGGTCTGCCCGGACCGATCGACGGGGTCACCGCGGCGATCGACGAGCCTGATCGGATCATTGCCGACACCACGTACGCACGGCGTCTCGGTTTCGCCGGAAAGCTGTGCATTCATCCGCGTCAACTGCGGCCTGCCGCAGCGGCGCTGCGCCCGACTGAGGCTCAGATCGGTTGGGCACGTCGCATCGTCGAGGCCTCGAGCGGCGCTGTCGCCCAGGTCGACGGCGAGATGGTCGACAAACCCGTCGTCGATCGCGCACACGCCATCCTCGCCCGAATCTGACCCTGACTAGAAAGAAGCCAACAATGTCTGCACTGCTCCAAGGAAAGACCGCCGTCATCACCGGTGCCGCACAGGGCATCGGACTCGCGATCGCCGAGAAGTTCGTCGCCGAGGGCGCCCGCGTGGTGCTGGGTGACTTGAACGGCGAGCAGGTCGCCGCCGCTGCCGCCACTCTCGGAGACGAGTCCGTCGCCCGCGGCGTCGCCTGCAACGTGACCTCCGGCGACGACGTGCAAGCACTGCTCGACGCCGCGATCGAGGCGTTCGGCGCCGTCGACGTGATGATCAACAACGCGGGCATCACTCGCGACGCGACCATGCGGAAGATGACCGAAGACCAGTTCGACCAGGTCATCGACGTGCACCTCAAGGGAGTGTGGCACGGCACGCGTCTGGCTGCGGCCCACATGCGCGAGCGCAAGACCGGCTCGATCATCAACCTCTCGTCCATCTCCGGCAAGGTCGGCCTGGCAGGCCAGACCAACTACTCCGCCGCCAAGGCAGGCATCGTCGGACTCTCGAAGGCTGCGGCCAAAGAGGTGGGCTACCTCGGTGTGCGCGTGAACTGCATCCAGCCGGGACTGATCCGCACCGCGATGACCGAAGCGATGCCGCAGAAGATCTGGGACGCCAAGATGGCTGAGATCCCGATGGACCGCGCGGGCGAGCCGAGCGAGATCGCCGGCGTCGCGGTCTTCCTCGCATCGGACCTGTCGTCGTACATGACGGGCACCGTTCTGGAAGTGACCGGCGGACGGTACATGTGATGACCGACTGGGAACCGCACACGGTCGTCACCGACGAATACATCGACCCGGCGCCGGTCACTGCGCTGGCGACCCTGTTCGACGACGGCCTTCCGGGACCGGCGGTCGGCGACGAACTCCCGCCTCTGTGGCATTGGGTCGCACTCCCCCGGTGGGCGGCGTCGTCACAGATCAGTGTGGACGGACACCCGTTCCGCGGGTCGTTCCTCCCGCCGGTCGACCTGCCGCGACGCATGTTCGCAGGCGGACGTGTCGAGTTCCTCGCACCCCTTCGCGTCGGCGATCTGACACGGCGCGAGTCGCGAGTCGACTCCGTCGTCGAGAAGAACGGACGCAGCGGAAAGCTGGTTGTCGTGACAGTGGTGACCACGCTCCACACGCCAGCGGGCGAGCCCGCCGTGGTCGAGACGCAGAACCTCATCTACCGCGAAGGCGCCGCCGTCTCGGGCGACGTCCCGTCACCGGCGCCCGCAGCGGCATTGGTTCCCGCCGGAGCTCCGTTCGTCGCCCGCGACGACGCCGGGTTCGACTTCCGGACCGACCCGACGCTGCTCATGCGATTCTCCGCGGCCACCGCGAACGCGCACCGCATCCATTACGACTGGCCGTATGTGACCGGCGTCGAGGGCTACCCCGGCCTGGTCGTCCACGGTCCGTTGATGTCCCTCGCGCTCGCCGAGACCCATCGTCTGTCCGGCGGACGTCCGGTCGCCGCGATCGATCACCGCAACTCGGCCCCGCTCTTCTGCGGACAGGAGGCCTGGCTGCGCCCCTCCGACGACGGTGCCTCGATCGCGCTCATCGGCCCCCGTGGCCTCGACGCCGGCCCCCACACCAGCATCGACCTGACCTTCTGACCCCTCGACCAGATACCCGTGAATCGAGATGACTATGACACGTACTTTCACAAGCCTCGACGAGGTCCGCGCGGCGATCGGCGAGCCCATCGGGCCTAGCGCCCCGATCATCGTCGATCAGAAGCGAATCGATCTGTTCGCCGAGGCTAGCGGCGATCACCAGTGGATCCACGTCGACCCGCAGCGAGCGAAGGACGGCCCGTACGGGACCACTATCGCGCACGGTTACCTGACCCTCTCGCTGCTGCCGCTGTTCGGGGCCGACCTCATCGCATTCGACTTCGGTTCGGCGCGAATCAACTACGGCGCCAACAAGGTCCGCTTCCCCGCGCCCGTCCCGTCCGGCTCCGCGCTGACCGCGACCGTTGAGCTCGTCGACGTGGCATCCAAGCCGGGTTCGTCGACGGTCACCGCCCGATACACGGTCATTGTCGACGGCGCCACGAAGCCGTCATGCATCGCCGAGACCCTGGTGACGATCGTCGACTGAGCCTCCCGTCAAGGACGCCGCTGGGCCGAGATCGCCGAAACCCGGGCATCAGAACGGGGGCGTCTCGACTGCGCTCGACGGGCTGAGGGGCTGACGGCGTCAGGCCTCGTCCCACATGCCTTGTTGTTCAAGGAAGGCTACGAGTTCGTCCGCGCCGGACATGATGTGGTCCTGCATGACCGCAGCGGCGGTGTCGCCGTCGCGGGCATGGAGGGCCGCGAGGATCTTCGGGTGCGCCTCCAAAGAGTCCTCGTCATGCCCCTCGATGTCGTGATAGAAGCGGTTCGGGAGTTGCTTCACGAGGCTTCCGAGCATCAACGTCATGCGCGGCGAGTCGGCCGACAGGTTCACCAAACGATGGAATTGATGGCCGAGTTCGACGACAGTGTCGCTGTCGTCGCGTTCGGCTGCTCGCATGTACTCGGCGAGCAACTCATCGAGTTCGGCGAGCTTCTCCTCCGAGATCTCCTGCGCGGCACGGCGGGCCAGTTCACCGGCGAGCGACGCTTGGATCCAGAACATGTCGCGCACGTCACGGCGAGTCACCTCGGCCACCACGAATCCGCGACGGGGAACAAGCTTCACGAACCCGTCGCCCGCCACCATGTGCAGCCCTTCGCGGACCGGGGTGTTGCTGACGCCGATGGCCTCGGCGAGATGCTCGGTCCGCAGGAACGTGCCCGGCTTCACCTGGCCCGACAGGATCAGCTCGCGCACGTAAACGGCGACGTCCTCCGAAAGCTGCTGCTTCCGGACGCCCGCGGCTCCCCGCACCGATGCCGTCATCGCCCGCACCCTTCTCCTCGTGTCTGATACGAGAGTCTATGCACGGGCTACGCGGATTCGACTGTCGCGGCCAGTCCCTGCCCGCCGCCGATGCACATCGTCACCAGGCCCGAGCCGCCACCGCGGCGCTTCAACTCGTGCAGGAGCGTCGTAGTCATCCGTACGCCGGTGGCGCCGATCGGGTGGCCGAGAGAGATTCCCGAGCCGTTGACGTTGAGCTTGTCGTGATCGCGCCAGCCCCAGCCCTCGAGGACTGCGAGGACCTGCACCGCGAACGCCTCGTTGACCTCGACCAGGTCGAGGGAGTCGAGGAGTTCGACAGGAGTCTTCCCGGTCCGTGCGGCGAGCTTCTGCACGGCAGGGACGGGCCCGAATCCCATGCGATCGGGTTCGCATCCGGCGGCCGCCCAGCCGGTGATGAAACCGATCGGTTCCAGACCGAGCTCGTCGAGCTTGTCCTCGGCGACGATGAGGCAGGCCGCCGCGGCGTCGTTCTGCTGGCTGGCGTTGCCCGCGGTCACGGTGCCGCCGGGGACCACGGTGCGCAGCTTGCCGAGCGACTCGACGGTCGACGACGCACGAATGCCCTCGTCCTTGGCGAAGACGACCGGGTCGCCTTTTCGCTGCGGCACTGACACCGGGACCACCTCGTCGTCGAACTTGCCCGCGTCCCATGCCGCAGCGGCCCGCTGGTGACTGCGGACGGCGAACTCATCGGCGGCCTCACGGGTCAGACCGAAGTCCTTCGCCAGGTTCTCGGCGGTCTCGATCATGCCGGAGATCTTGCCGAATCGGCTCTCGGGCTGCGACCGTTCACGCCCGCGGTCGAGGCGGTCGTAGAGGACGCTGTTGCCGGCACGCTTACCCCACCGGTTGGTGGTCGTGTAGTACTCGATGCGGCTCATCGACTCGATGCCGCCCGCGAGGACGACGTCCGCTCCGCCGGTCTGGACCATCATGGCCGAGGTGATCAGAGCCTGTAGTCCGCCGCCGCAGCGACGGTCGAGCTGCATGCCGGGGACGCTCACCGGGAGGCCGGCGTTCAGTGCCAGCCACCGGCCGACACACGGGACCTCCGAGCTGGCGTACGACTGCGCGAACACCACGTCGTCGATGCGCTCCGGGTCGACGCCCGACCGATCCACGGCGGCGTTGACGATGCCGGCGCCAAGGTCTTCGACTGCCACGTCGCGGAGGGATCCGCCGAATGTTCCGACCGGGGTGCGGAGAGGCGCGACGATCGCCGCGCGCTTGAGAGAGGTCATGTCCGTGGTCCTCAGATCTTGTTGCGGGCGATCATCTGCGCGGCGATCACATTGCGCTGGATCTCGTTGGTGCCTTCGCCGACGATCATCAGCGGAGCGTCGCGGAAGTAGCGCTCCACGT
The DNA here is from genome assembly GCF_000344135.1 of Gordonia malaquae NBRC 108250. Taxonomy (GTDB): domain Bacteria; phylum Actinomycetota; class Actinomycetes; order Mycobacteriales; family Mycobacteriaceae; genus Gordonia; species Gordonia malaquae. The sequence goes on from NZ_BAOP01000025.1 coordinate 29,283, forward strand.
CGTACTCCTTGGAGTAGCCGTAGCCGCCGTGGACGCGGATCGAGTCGAGTGCGATCTGCATCGCGGTCTCCGACGCGAACAGCTTCGCCATACCGGCCTCCATGTCGGCGCGCTCGCCGCGGTCGAGCTTCTCGGCGGCGTCGACGGTCAGCAGCCGGGCGGCGGCCTGCTTGGTCGCCATGTCGGCGATGAGATTCCCGACGCTCTGGTGCTTCCAGATCGGCTTGCCGAACGATTCGCGTTCCTGCGAGTACTTCACGGCGGCGTCGAGAGCGGCCTGGCCGACGCCGAGCGCGCGCGAGGCCACCTGGATGCGGCCCACTTCGAGGCCGCGCATCATGTGGCCCCAGCCCTCGTTGGGCTCGCCGCCGAGGACTGCCTCGGCCGGGACCTTGAAGTTGTCGAACACGAGCTCACAGGCTTCGACGCCGCGGTAGCCGAGCTTGGGGAGCTTCTTGGACACGAGGAACCCGTCGCCCGGCTCCACCAAGATCACACTCATGCCCTTGTGGGCGGGCGACGCGTCGCGGTCGGTGATGCACAGCAGCCCGAACAGGCCCGAGTGCGCCGCGTTCGAGATCCACGTCTTCGAGCCGTTGAGCGTGAAGCCGTCCTCGCCGGGCGCCGCGTAGGTGCGCATGCCCTGCAGATCGGAACCGCCGCCCGGCTCGGTGAGCGCCATCGTCGCGCGGATCGTTCCGTCGGCCATCTTCGGCAGGTACTTCGACTTCTGCTCGTCGGTCCCGAACGTGCGGATCAGGTAGCTGATCACCGAGTGACCGCCGACGGCGCCCGCGAGGCTCATCCAGCCGCGAGCCAGCTCTTCGGTGACGCGGGCGAAGCACGCGGTGCTGACGTCGACGCCGCCGTACTCGGCGGGCACGAGGAGACCGAAGAAGCCGAGCTTCTTCATCTCCTCGATGAACTCCTCCGGGTAGACGTCGGGTTCGTCGAACTCGCGGACTCGGCCGCGCACGCGCTGGTCGATGAAGTCGGCGACCAGGTCCACCATGTCTTGTTCGTCTGCGGTCAGTGCCATCACGCGTGTCCTTCCATCAGGGAGCGTCGTTGTTACGCATAATATACAATTCCTAGCACGGCGCGACTCAGTCCACCAGACCCGATCTCGACCCGATCCCGAGGAGGCTCCACCATGGCCGCTCGCTCTGCGTTCTTCACCTCTGCCGATGACACGAACTCACACACCCGATTCACCCCGGGAGCACGAGCGGCGAGCGGCTGGGGAGCTGACCACATGCGCGGGATGGCCGTCAGCGGAGCGCTCGCCCGTACAGCTGAGCGTGCCGTCGAACACCGTGGACGGACCGACCTCATCCCGGTCCGATGGTCGATCGATCTCTTCCGTCCGACTCGCATGCAGGACATCGACGTGACAGCGACGATCGTCCGCGAAGGACGTCGATTCTGCCTCGTCGACGTCGTCGCCGAACAGAACGGATCCGCCACCGCACGCGGCACCGCGGCGTTCGCCGCTCCCAGCGAGTCGACCAGCCGAGTCTGGCCGGCCGACGACGCCGTCGCACCGCCCGACTCCGACGGTGACGACCAACCCGGCGACGTCGAACGGTTCTACTGGGACGAAGGCCGGGGGTGGCTGACACCAGGAACGTCACCGTACACATCCGCGCGCAAAGCCGTGTGGCACTTCCCAATCCCGATCGTCGACGGCGAACCGCCGAGCCCGTTCAGCGTCACGGCGGCAGTCGCCGACGTCGTCAACGCGATCGCCTCGGTCGGTCCCGACGGACTCGCATTCATCAACACGGACGCGACCGTTCATCTGTCACGGAGACCGTCGGCAGGCTCGGTCGGCCTCGCGATGACCACCCGCACGGAGCACGCCGGTCTGTCCGCCGCGACAGCGGTCGTGTTCGATCGCCACGGCGCGTTCGGGCAGGTCGCCGCGAGCGGCTTGGCCACCCAACCCATCGCTCTGCTGCACCACCCGTTCCCCGCCGAAGGCGACGTCCGATGATCGCGCCGACATCTCCCCGGCTGCTTCCGACGCTGATCTACGCGGCCATGACGACCTCCATCGTCAGTTCGCTCGGCATGCTCCTCGTCCCTTCGATCGCCGACGACATGGGCGTTTCCGTGGGCTCCGCGCAGTGGATGCTCACGGTGAACCTTCTGGTCGGGGCGGTGTCGACTCCCATCGTCGGCCGTCTCAGCGACGGTCACCACACCCGACGCATCCTGTTGATCGCCCTCGGCCTCATCCTGCTCGGATCGATCGTCTGTGCACTCGCCCCGACGTTCAACCTCTTCCTCGTCGGCCGAGCACTGCAGGGCCTGTCGTACGCGACGGTCCCGGTGACCATCGTGCTGGCCCGACGGCACCTACGCCCGGAGCAGGTGGACTCAGCGATCTCCACTCTGTCGGTCACCGTCGCCACGGGCCTCGGTGTCGGGTACCCGCTGACCGGAGTGCTCGCCAGCCTCCTTGATTACCGCGCGGCGTTCTGGTTCGCGGCGGTGTTCGTCGCCAGCGCTCTGCTCATCGTCTGGCAATCGGTTCCCTCGACGACGAACGAGGGCCCTCGGAGACAGTTCGACTTCATCGGCGCCGCCCTTCTCGGCGTCGGGCTGGCGACTCTCCTCACCGGTGTCAGTCAGGGCTCCTCATGGGGCTGGACCGCAGAGGGAACCATCGGGATGTTCGTCGCGTCCGCGGCCGCCCTCACCGGCTGGGCCACCGTCGAAGTGCGCAGTCCCGACCCGCTGATCGACCTGCGCGTCATCCGCACGCCCGAGGTGCTGCTGGCGAACGCGACGGCCATCGGTCTCGGCGCCACCCTGTACATGAGCCTGTCGATCGCCAGCATCATCGCTCAAGCGCCTGCCGCCACGGGCTACGGAATCGGACTGGCTCTCTTCTGGGCGGGATTCGTGATGCTGCCGCTGTCGGCGGGCAGTCTGATCGGCAATCGCCTGGTGCGGCGGCTCGGAGCGGCGCGGATGACCGCGATGCTGCCGTCAGGCGCGTCCCTGATGGCCGCCGCGGCAGTGATGTTGTGGCTCACCAGCGACCTGCTCTGGCAGGTTCTCCTCGGAATGGCGTTGTTCGGCATCGGCATGGGTGCCGCGTACGCCGCCATGCCTGCCCTGGTCGCGCGCAATGTCGCAACAACCCAGGTCGGAAGCGCGGTCAGTTTCAACCAGGTGCTCCGCACCGTCGGCGGCGCCATCGGCAGCGCGGTCGCCGGCGCAGTCCTCGTCGCGCATCCCGGCCCCGAAGGAATCGACGTCGCACTCGGGGTGGCGGCAGTCGGCGGGACCGTCGTGTTCGTCACCCTCCTCGCCAATCAGATTCGGACCCGACGGACTCGGTGACCGCGCTCAACCGGCACACTCGACACCATGCCCACAGCTGACGAACTCCTCGGACCATCCGTCGCTCACGAACTGCACGACGTGTTCCGCACGGCGGCGCCCGGTGTCGACTTCTCCACCGTGTCGGCCGCTGCCGAGCAGTTCGACGGCCTCGCTCTAGGAGCGCGGTCCGGACTGCTGCGCGACGCCCTGTTGGACTCCGTCGGAGGCGACTACCCGGCGCTGGCATCGGTCGTCTCCGACGCGGTCCGCGACCCGCGCCTGACCGGCTGGATGGTGTGGCCGGTGACCAGCGCCGTCGCCGATCGTGCCGTGGCAGATGGCCGCACTGCGTCGTTCGACGACGCGATGGCAATGCTCGCCACCCTCACCAGCCGCCTGACCTCGGAGTTCGCGATCCGCGCTCTACTCCGACACGACCTGGCGCGTGGCTTGGCGATCGCGCAGGAATGGACGTCGTCGACCGACGAACACATCCGACGTCTCGCATCCGAGGGGACTCGCCCGTATCTGCCGTGGGGAACGCGGATACCCGGCGTGATCACCGACCCCGCATCGGCCGTTCCGATCCTCGACGCCCTCTACCGAGATCCGAGCGACTACGTCCGCCGCTCGGTCGCCAACCATCTCAACGACATCAGTCGCCACGCGCCCGAGTTGGTCGTCGAGACTGCGCAGCGATGGCTGGGCGACCCCGACGACACCACCCCGGCCACCGTCCGCCACGCGCTGCGCACCCTGGTGAAGCGCGGAGATCCCGCGGCCCTCGCGCTTCTCGGCTACGGAGCGGTCAGCGTAGAGGTCGGCGGCGTCCACCTCTCCCACGAGACGGTCGCAATCGGCGAGAGCATCGGCTTCACCGCCACCGTCACCAACACCGGCGACGACGCTCGACTCGCGATCGATTACGTGGTGCACCACCGCAAGGCCAACGGAACCCAGACCGAGAAGGTGTTCAAGCTGAACGCCGCGTCCCTCGCGGCTGGCGAGAGCCTGACCGTCGACCGCCGCCACTCGTTCAAGGTGATCACCACCCGCCGCTACCACCCCGGACCGCACGCCATCGAACTTCAGATCAACGGGCAACGTTTCGGCCGCGCCGACTTCGACCTCGTCGCCGACGCCCCTGCTCCTTGAGCACCCATTCGTCTCGCTTCGCTCGCTCGGGACCCGTGCAGCCAGCTCTCCCCTTATTGCGGTTTGGCGAGGGGGAAGGCGAGGGATTCGCGGATCGACGTGCCCGTGATCATCATGACGACGCGGTCGACGCCCACACCGAGGCCGCCGGTCGGCGGCATGGCGTATTCGAGCGCGGTGAGGAAGTCGTCGTCGATCTCCATCGCTTCGGCGTCGCCGCGCGCCGCCTTCACCGACTGCTCGGTGAGACGCCTGCGCTGTTCCACAGGATCGGTGAGCTCGGTGTACGCGGTGCCGAGTTCAACGCCCCACGCGACGAGATCCCATCGCTCCGCGACGCCGTCGACACTGCGATGCGCCCTGGTGAGCGGCGATGTGGACGTCGGGAAGTCGATGTAGAACGTCGGGAACTCGGTCCGTTCCTCAACCAGATGCTCGTACATCTCCAAGACGATGTGCCCCGCGTCCCAGTCCGGACGCAACGCGATGTCGAGACCGCGGCATAGTTCGGCGAGTTCCGCGATGTCGGTCTGCGCAGTGATCTCGACACCGACCGCCTCCGACACCGCACCGTGAACCGTTTTCACCGGCCACTGCACCGAGACGTCGACCGCGTCGACGACACCGTCCTCGCCGGTCCGGTATATCACCGGGCTGCCGTGCGCGGCCGTCGCGGCGGCGACGATCATGTCCCGGGTCAACGTCATCATCGACAGGTAGTCGTGATGGGCGGCGTACGCTTCGAGGCTGGTGAACTCCGGGTTGTGCGAGAAGTCGACGCCCTCGTTGCGGAAGTTGCGTCCCAGTTCGAAGACCTTCTCGATACCCCCGACGCACAATCGTTTGAGGTAGAGCTCGGGGGCGATCCGCAGGTAGAGATCCAGATCGTAGGCGTTGATGTGGGTACGGAACGGAGTGGCGTTGGCGCCGCCGTGCACCCGTTGAAGGATAGGCGTCTCCACTTCGAGGAACCCCGCGCCGGACAGATGATCACGCAGCGCCTTCACCACCACGGACCGGGTGACGAGCAGGCTCCGGGCGTGGGGGTCGACGGCGAGATCGAGGTACCGCTGACGCACCTTCGCCTCGGGATCGGTGAGGCCGCTCCATTTGTCCGGCAACGGGTGCAGGCACTTGCCGTTGAGACGCCACGAGTCGACGATCAACGACAGCTCGCCCTTGCGGCTGGCTCCGATGACACCGGATGCGCCGATCAGGTCCCCGAGATCCAGGGTGGACGCGAAGTCGGGGCCGTCGACGTTCGCCGGTTCGACGAGGAGTTGGATCTCCCCGGACGAATCGTGCACACGAGCGAACACCACGCTGCCGAAGTCCCTCAGCCGGGTGACTCGTCCTGCGACCGACACCCGAGTTCCGGTCGTCTCGGCCACCGCGGCGGCGACGGTGTGCGACGGCGGCTGCGCCACCGGATACGGGTCCACTCCCTGGTCGGCGAGTTGATCGAGTTTCGCCAGGCGCACCCGGACCTGTTCGGGCCGCACGACCACCGGCGTCGCAGCAGCCGCTGCGCAGCGCCGCAGATCCGCGATGAGCTCGTCGACCTCGACGCCTGCGGGCACCGACGGCTCGCCCATCGTGTATTGGCGATCGCGCCATTTCCGGCCGGGCAGTTGGACGAAGCCCTCCGCCGTGACGGCGGCGAGTCCGGCCCGGGGAATCGACAGGCCGTCCTCGTAACAGAGGTACCGCGGAACCCACGTCGGACGATACTTCGCATTCGACTTGTACAGGGACTCCATCTGGAAGAACCGCGAGAAGAACGTGAGAACGCCGTGCGACGCCTTCATCACCGGTCCGGCGCCGATCTGGTCGCCCTTCTCGAAGAAGTCGCGGAACGCGGCGAAGTTCAACGAGATCCGCGTGACGCCGACGCTCTCGGCGTTGCGCGCCAACTCCGACACCATCGTCTCGACGACGCCGTTCGGACCGTTCCGGTCGCGTCGCATCAGGTCCAACGACACACCTGTGCGGCCCCACGGGACGAACGACAGCATGCCGATCACCCGCTCGTCCGGCGTCCCCTCCCTCTCGACGGCCTCGACGAGCAGGCACTCACCGTCGTCGGGGTCGCCAACACGGCTCAACGCCATGGCGAAGCCGCGTTCGGACTCGGTGTCGCGCCACTCGTCGGCGCGCCGCACCACCTCACCGATCTCCGGCCAGTCGAGATCCTTCATACGGCGCATTCGGACGGTCACACCGGCGCGCTTGGCCCGCGACACGGCGTTCCGCACATTCTTCATGTCGGGACCGGACAGCGAGTAGTCGGCGACGTACAGGATGGCCTCGTCGCCGATGTTGAGGGCGGTCAGGCCGGCTTCCTCGTACGCCCTGGCTCCGACGGTGCTCGCGCCGAGAACTGCGGGATGCCAGCCGTACTTCTCGGCGAGAGCCATGTACTCGGCGATCGCTTCCGGCCACGAGTCGGGATCACCGATGGGATCGCCGCCTGCAACCGCCGTCGACAGCTCGACGCGGTAGGTGATGGCCGCTCGGCCGTCCGCCGAGAAGACGACGGCCTTGTCGCGACGTGTGGAGAAGTAGCCGAGTGAATCGTCCTCGCCGTAGGTCTCCAGCAGTGCCCGGATGACACGTTCGTCGGTGGCCGTCATCAGTGATGCGAGGCGTTGCGAGCGGAACAGCACAACGGCGGCTGCGATCAACGCGAGCGCACCGAACAGACCGAGCAGCCAGTTGACTGTCCAGTTGCTGTGGTGATCACCGAGGCGGCGCATCTCCAACGTCGAGAACGCGACGACGTGGTTGAACGCATACGGCAGCCGCTCGTGGCTCTGCAGCGTCCCCGGCGCGATCGAGACCAGTCCCCATCCGGCGACCGTGCCGACCGCCAGGCCCGTCACGAGCACCCCCAACGAGGCCAGGATCGCGCCGCGTCGAACCCGCGTCGTGAACTGACGGTACGCCGCGATCAAGACGCCCAGCGCGAGCAGATCGATGCACATCCCGATCAGCGACGGCACCCATTCGTCATGCCAGCGACGGTCGGAGCGGCCGATCAGCACCACCAGGAAGTTGGCCGTCGCGTACAGCGTGAGAAACGCGACGGTGATCCACCACGCGATCCGCTTGCGCTGTCCGAGCGACACCGCCATCAGACCGAGCGCGACGGTCCAGGCCAGGCTGGCGCCCGGCATCGGAAAGACGTATCCGTCGAGGAATGTCCGCGGAACCTGCAGCACATGGTGCAGCGGGGGAATCACCGCCGACAGCAGGGACACGATCGCGAAGAAGCCGAGGACCGCGCCTGCACGTTGTGGGACGGTGTGCCCGAAACCGCTTGGATGCGAGATGCGACCGACAGAGGCGACCGCTCGCCGTGCCGCAGACGCTTGGCGCGCCGCCTCTCGGGAGGACAGGTCGGCCGGGTTTCTGGCGGTGCGGCTGTCGGTCATAGCGCTGACGGTAGTCCTGCCGACGAGCCGCCGCTCACGGCGCGGGGCACAATGGTCCCGTGGATGAAATCGAGATCCGGGACGACTCGATCCGATTGGGTCAGTTCCTCAAACTTGCCAGCCTCATCGAGACGGGCGCGGACGCGAAGATCGTGATCGGCGACGGTCTCGTGTCGGTGAACGGCGAGGTGGAGACTCGCCGCGGCCGTCAGTTGACGGCGGGCGACGTCGTCGAGATCGGCGGGATCAGCGTCCGACTCGCAACGCCATGAGCTCCGCCGTGGTAGCGAGACGTTCGCTGCCCTCGGTGAGTGCGCTGGCGTTGCGGCGACGTCCGGACAGGTTGCGAACGAAGTCGATGAAGGACGGGCGGCGTCGCTGACGGCTCGACTGCATTGGTGTCTCCTCCCCGAGACATGGAACTTACCTACATCTCGATCATCGTCGCGGGGCCGCACTTCTGTTAGCGAGCGGCCCCTGAAAGAGGTCGATTTCACAGTTTGCGACGGCCGCGGCGAGTAGTCGTCCCCGGATCGTCACCGAATGTTCACCGTCCGAACCGGAATGTGCGGTTGCGCTCAATGTTGGGAAAACACAACAATTGAGTAGGTAATGACCGATCGATTCCTCTTGGAGGCACCCATGAAGGTTCCCGTCGTCGCTGGACTACTCGCAGCCGTAATCTTCGCGATCGTCGCGATCATCCTGGCCGTGCAGTCGCAGCTCGCTCTCGCCGCGGTGTTCGGCGTCCTGGTGCTCGCCGCCCTCGGCACGATCCCTGTCGCCACCCGCTCCGAGCAGAAGTAGGGCCTCCGCCTGGACATCACACCTAGCCCTCGTCGAGGATCGCCTCGAGGTCGGTGAGGGCGGCGGCAGGCCCCTCGGTGAGGTAGACCCCGCCGACGTTCACCGCCAGCTCGTCGATCCCGGCGTCACGGTAGGCCCGCAGACCCGCGGCGATCTCCGACGCCGTCCCCGTGAGAACGACGTTGTGGTCGAGCAGCGCCTGCGAGCCGGCCGCCGGGTCACTCGCGTCGACGGGAACGCCCGCGGCGTTGAGCATCCCCACATAGTGCGGAAGTGACAGATGCGCCCCGACCACGGCTTGCACGGTCTGCGTCAGGTCGCGACCCGGCCGTGCCACCGCGCAGTGCACAACCGCCGAGACCGACGGCCTGCGCTCGGCGGGTGCGTTGTCCGCCATGATCGGCATGATCGTGTCCTTCAGATAGTCCAGCGGCGTGAGCCACGTGACCGCGACGTCCGCGAACTCCCCTGCGACCGCCGCCATTCGACTCCCCAGAACCCCGACCCCGATGCGCACCGGGGGTGCGTCCACGGGTGCGAGCACGGCCGGTCCACCGGGGCCGCCGAAGTCGTAGCCGCCGCCGTCCAGCAGTCCCCGCATCGCGGCGAGATAGTCGCGGGTGGCCTGCAACGGTGACCGGTAGTCCACTCCGATGCTGTCGCGGAACATCGTCGCCGCAGGTCCGACCCCGGCAATGAAGTCGTGTCCGGAGACCAGCGCGGTCGATCGAGCGGCGGCCGCCGCCAGGTAGGGATGCCGGAGTGGCATCAACTCGACGCCCGACCCGAACGGCAGTCCGTATCCGAGTCCGGACAGGTACGCGAAGACGTCCTGGGTCTCGATCGCGAGGGACTGGCCGCACCAGAGACGCGCCGCGGAATGCTCACGCGCCACCCGCGCGAACAGGATCGCCGACCCGGTGTCGGCGGGCTGGAGGGGAAGGAACACGGAGTGTGCGGTCATCGAGTCCTCGAATCGTCGAACGTGGAAGGGGACGCCACGCCTCGTCCGGACAACACAGCTGCCCAGGTGCGTGACGAGAGTGAATGTGCGTGTCGGCGGACGTCGTCCGCGTCCACCCGGGACGCCGCGGCCGGTGCGCCGACGGCCAGGTCTGCGGGGAGCCCGTTCACCACGAACGACAGCAGGGCGTCCGCGAGGCCGGGTGTGGTCGACGCCGCGACAGCGAACGCCCCCGAGACGTGCCCTCGCGCGGCGTCCATCAGACCTGGAGCGCTGAGACGTCGAGGTGCGTCGTCGAAGAACGCCGCGACCTCGTCGAGGATCAGCTCAGCCCCGCCCTCGCGCATCCCGACGCTGACTTGAATGAGCTGGCGTCCTCCGTGGAAGCGCAGCGCGGCGTCAACGCTGTAACTGGCACCGAGCTGCCGCCCGAGTCGGTCGGCGAGTGCAGCACCGGCGAATCCGGCGACCGCCGCGACCAGCACCGAGTTCGTCATCGACGTGGTCGGCGCAGGCGGCAGCAGGTGCGTGACGGTGAGTGCCTGCGCGCTCTCGGCGGCGCACGTCAGCGGTGTCGGCGTGGGCGTCAGCCCGACGACAGATCGACGCTCGGGGGCGGGGACGTCGCGCCCCAGAGCTGCGATCCGGGCCCTGTCCGAACCCGAGAGTCGGGGCGCGACCACGATCACCTCGCGTCTCGACTCCACGACGACCCGCCGAGCGGGGCGATCGCCGCACGTCGGCGCCGAGGAGAAGACGAGTCGCCCGTGGGCCAGATCCGCGACGGACCTGCAGGCTGAGACCGGCTCTCCGCCGTCCGGCGCATCGGCTGCTTCGAGGTCTGCGAGGCCGGCGTCGAGTTGTTCGGCCGCGCAGACGATGTCGGCGGCGGGCGCGGTGCAGGTCGCGATGACCGAGCCGTCGCGCCGAGCGAGACCGACCAGAAACCCGCGCGTCGACAGCTCTGTGAAGCGGGAACCGGATGCGACGGCGGTCAGCGCGGCGTCGACGTTCACGCCCTCCGGCAGATGGACCACGATGTGCACCACACCGAGATCGTCCCCCGGCCCGATCGCGGCGATGACATGTCGATCGACGTCGACGTGTCGGGTCATCGGAACGCCCCGAGCAAGTCACTCGCGGCTGCGGCGACGGCGTTCTCGTCCACCCGGGCGAGCGCACTCGCCAAATGGTCTTCCCGACCCGGGCTGCCTGCCAGAAGCAGACCTCGGGCGGACGAACGGGCCCGAGCAACAGGCACCTGGTGCGCTCCGCCGTGCAGGAGTCTGGCGCGCATACGCGCACGGTCGAGCATCGACGCCCCGCCGACTCCGTCCACGACGGCGGTCAACGCGGAGACCAACCCGTCGCGAGCCCCGGCGCGGTCGGCCGCGGCGGAACGGACGGCTACGATGTCGGGTGCGTCTGCGGTGAACGGACCGTGCCGGCCGACCGTGGTCGCCAGCCGATGCTCGGCGAGCATGAGGCCGAGAACCATGTGCGCCGCGGTCTCCGTCACGCCTTCCGGAGCCAGGACGGATGCGGCCACGACCTCACCACCGGTGATTCTGCGTGAGGTCAGCGCCGCTCGTCGCGGCGCCTCGGCCACCGTCTGCCTATCCGCTCCACCATCGGGGAGATCGGCGAATGCCGTGAGCACTCGGGCGGCGAGGATGTCGGCGGGCCCCGGGCCCACCACCCCGATCACGGTCCCGCCCGCGCCGTAGTGCCGCGCATGGAACGCCCCGACGGACGCCGCATCGAGGGAGTCGAACCCGTCGCCGCTGCCGAAGCCGTCGCGGGTGAGTTCCGGGGAGAGCCCGTGGGCCTGGAGTTGATCGGTCCACGCGGGGTCGGGAGAGCTGTGACCAGCGGCGACGGTGTCGATCTCATGGCGGACGACGTCTCTTTCACGGGCCAGGTCCGCGTCGTCGAATCGTGGACGCGCCACCCGTTCGGCTTCCAACCGCAGGACGTCGTCGATCGACGATGCGGGTGCAGCGCAGAAGAACTCGGTGGTGTCGGGAAGCGTGTTGGCGCCGTACATCCCGCCGACAGCAGCGAGGGCCCGTGCGTGCGTCGTTTTCCCCAGTCCGCCGTGATACATCGTGTGCTCGGTCAGATGTGCGAGCCCGTCCGCACCGACCGGGTCGGATCGGTACCCGACGCCGACACACACCGAGATCGCGACGGAGCCGACGTCTCTCGATTCGGCGACCACGCGCAGCCCGCCGTGTCCGGATCGGACCACTCGATCGCGTGTCACACCGGTATCCCGACACCCGCGACCGCGGGTGAACCGAGATTCCGCGCCAGGGACGACGGGTCGATGCCGGCGCCGAGCAGCTCTCCGACAACCCGCGCCCGGCGGTCGTCGTGGGAATCGCCCGCGAGCGCCGCCGACACCAGCGCATGACCGATCACGCGGCTCCGGTGCTGCCCGAAACTGAGTCCCGCGCGGTCTGGCCTCGGGTCGCGCGGTTCGAACGCCACCCCGATCCCCGGTGCCGCTCGATGCACGTAGTACGACGTCTCGCCGGACGCCACGCCCGATGCGTCGAGCTCGCGGATCAGGCGGGGGAGGCCGCCCCACCCGGTGGAGTCGAGGTACACGACGAGTCCGTCGGTGCGCGGGTAGTGCGCCGGGTTCGACAGCACCTTCGCCTGCCAACCGCACGACGCCGGACCGAGGTGATCGAGCAGCAGTGACCACGCGCGGACTCCCGCCTCCTCATCGGCCAGCCCGATGTACAGCCGGAGCAACGGACCAGACAGCGGCCGCGCACCCGGCGTCACTCTGACCAGGAAGAACCCTGGGGACAACGCTGGTCGAGACGCGGAGGTCCGCAACGTCTCGACACCGCGGTCGGTGACGATCGACGCCAGTTGATCGACGCTCAGCGCTACCCGCACGCCCGCGATGAGGGCGACTCCCCCGGTGTCCGTCCGTTCGACGACGTCGACGCGATGGCTTGTCGTGACGTCGGCCGCCGGCTCCGCGAGACGCCGCTCGAAGCCGAAGTCTCGGAGATGGGAGAAGTCGTCGTCCACGTCGTCGGTGATCTTCCGGGCGTGGAAGCGCTCATAGAGAGCCCCTGCCATCCGGCCCTCCAACTCGCGTGCGCTTGCGGCTTCGAGCACAGTTCCGCCGACGTCGGCCCGACACCCGTCCGAGTCGACGGTCACGGCGTCGAGCACTGCTTCGCATCCGGGATCAATGTGCATGCGCCGACTCCGACAGCAGGTCGAGGAACTCCGACGGTTGGACGAGGATCGTGCGGCCGATGCCTGCGGCGCCGCGGGTCACCGCATCGATCAGATTGGCGCGTTCGGACATCACCAGCATCCGGTCGAGCATGTGCCAGCCTGCGAACCGCATGATCCGTTCGCCGGTCTGCACATCCACCTCGCCGCCGTGCTCTCGGTACGCCGCCATGAACCCGGCGATCAGCGGCCGCTGTTCCTCCACTGCCGCCGACCCCTCGGCGAGGATGTCTGCGTGTCCGACCACCGCGCCGTACGGCAGATGCTCCGCAAGACGACCGGGGATCCCGATCACCGCCGTGTACAGCAGTTCACCGACGACCGCACCGAGGTCGCGAGCAGGATCGCCGATGCGGACGTCCTCGAAGTCGGTGAGAAGCACATCGTCGTCGTTGATCAAGAACTGATCGAGGCGCAGGTCCCCGTGCACGACGACGGTGCGGTAGTCCTCCCGGTGCTCCACGCGACGCAGGGTCGCGATCGCCTCGACGATCTCCGGATCGCCTTGCATCAGCCGCCACATCTCGAGTTCGGCTCCGGTCGCTCCGAGGAACATCTCCAGTGGCATCGCGTCGAAGAGCAGGTCCGGCGGCATCGCGCAACGGTGACGGCCGATGCCGACCGGTTCGACGGCGTGCAGTTGCGACACCAGTGCACCCATCGTCGCCGTGTGTCCAGGCGTGAGTCGATTCTCGCGCGCCGCCAGAGTGGCCGTCTCCACGCCCTCGATGTACTCGTACACCGCGATGCCTAGTTCGGCGTCGTCGAGAATCAGGGTAGGGCGCTTCGGCACTGTGCTCCCGGTCGCCTCGAACGCGTGGTTACGGTTGAAGCGTTCACCGCCGGGGTCACGTTGGAACCACTTCACGAACAATCGCTGCCCGGTGGTGGCGAGCCCGTGGAAGTTCTTGTTGCGGCCGAGGCTGGTCTCGACGGCGCCGTCGAAGGCGCCGAGCCCCAGCGCGGAGAGTCGTTCGTCGACGGCGGCGAGGTCCCTCATCGGGCGTCTCCGTTCTCCAGTAGGTAGCGGATCATCCGGTGGTAGCGGTCGAACTCCGTCGTCGACCAGCCGACGTACACGATGTAGTCGTGCAGGTGCAGGGCGATGCGGACTGCGGCGAGCTCAGCCACCGACGTTCGTGAGGACCCGCCGTAGCCGGCCAGGAACGCATCGACGTGAGCGGTCCATCCGGCGTCGGCGCCGTCGAAGGTGAGTCCGTACTCGACGAGCTCCCCGATCACCCACAGCAGATCGGTGTCGGCCGGCGCCACGGCGACGTCTTCGCCGGTCAGCAGCAACGGGCGTTCGCCAGAGAGCACAACCGAGCCGAGTGTCGGAGCACCGTGGCAGAGCACGGGTGGGGCGTCGAGCAGGGCCTCGACGACGGTCCGCAGCCTCGCCGCAACCTCGCCGGGCAGCACGTCCAGTCGTTCGCGCGCCACCCTGGCGGTCGGCGCGAGCTCCCGCCCGTCGAGCCAGGTGACGAGGCGGTCGATGCCTCTCGTGAATCCGCGGGTGATGTTGTCGGGGATCGAGACGCCGTGCAGCTCGCGCAGCGAGGCGCCGACCGCTTCGAGGACGGTGGGGTCGACGGCGCTCGGACCATCGTCGGTCAGCGCGCCCGCCACGCTTCGGGGCGCGGGAGCCGCGTAGACGCGGCCGTCCCCGACGGGCGACCCGAGGAGCAGACCGTCAAGCACGAACCGACTCACCGCCACGAGTTCCGGCGACGAGTGGGCGGTGAACGGCGCGGGCGCCGCGACGCCGGGAGTCCGCGTCCACGTCCAGCCGATGTCGGCGGCCTCGATCTCCGTGCGCAACAGGCCTGTCTGCAGCACGGTCCGCCCTGCCCGCTCCGGGGCTGGTTCGACCAGCGCGACGGCTGCGGTGAAGTCGCCCGGCGCCCACGAGGTGAGTGCTGGATCGTGTTTGCTCACGCCGGGCACCGGCGACAGGACGGTCGCGGTGCCACGCTGCTCGATCGTCGTCCATGACCGGACCAGGCTCGGCGAGGTCAGTCCGCCCGGCGGCAGGCCCGGTGCGACGACGACCGGCGCGGTGGTGAGAGCGATCGTCAGTAGTGACGGTCGGTCGGCACGGTCGGACGCCAGGTCGGCGAGGTAGTTCTGAGACGCCGGGTACACGATCACACCGTCCGCCCAGCCGGCGTACTCCACATGCACCGGCCTGTCGTCGACCGCGTCCCACGCGTCGACGAGCACCTCGTCGACGACTGTCGACGTGAGACTCGCCGGGGTGACAAAACGCCGTGCCCCCACGGTGACCAGCACTCTCACCCGACAATCGGGGCGGTGCATCGCGATCCAGTTGATCCAGTACGGCACGTGGGCGGCGGTCGCCGAACCGGTCACGACCAGCAGCAGCCTCACGGCGCGACGAACTCGATGACCGACCTGGCGGGAGTCTCGGCGAGGACGGTGCCGTCGACGAATCCTGCTCGCCGGCCGAGTTCGAGGAGCTCTGCCGTCTCGCGAACGGGCACCGTGACCATCGCGCGGTAGTACAGCTCTTCGCGGGCCGACCCGGCACGCAGTGTGACCTCGCTGAGGATGAATCGAGCTCCGTCGCGGTGCGCCGCTTCCCGGCAGCGCCGCAGCAGTGCAATCGCCTGCTCGTCGGCCCAATCGGCGAGCACCGCGGACATGACGAACACGTCGCCTCGAGGGGCGATCTCGTCGAAGTACGACTGATCGACGACGCTGACACGGTCGGCGTTGTGTCCGCGCGCGTTGAGCCGGGCGCTGGCCTCGGCGACGAGTCCCCGGTCGAGGAGGACACCGACGGCCTCGGGCACCGCGTCGAGAATCCGGTTCAGCAGTTGCCCTCCACCGCCACCGATCTCGACGACAACTGCGGCGCCGGACCAGTCGACGGCGTTGATGAGGACGTCTTCGTCGTACTCGGCGGTGCCGCGGGCGAGTTCCGCTTCGATTGTCGGCAGATTCGCGCGGTCCCGGCTGAGCGCGGTCCAGAAGTCCTCGCCGAACAGGCCGAGGGCGGACACCCGCCCGGTCTCGAGTGTGTGGTCGAGGGCGACGAGAGACTTGGTGGCGAATCCGAGCATGCCGGTCAGCGACAGTCCGTCCTCCGCGGTGGCGAGGATCGTGCCGATCTCGGTGGGTGCGGGCGTTGTGGGGTCGCCGTCGAGGATGCCGATCTCCCCGAGGAACCGGACGAGGGTGTCGAGGACCTCGACGTCGAGTCCACGGTCGGCGGCGATCTCGGCGACCGTCTGGCCTGCGGCGAGACCGCTGACGACACGATGGGTGGCCGCGGCCCGGATGGCGATGGGCGTGATGATGTCCGACATCGCGAGCAGCTTGCTCACTGCGTCGGGCCGAACGGCCGTCTCTGTCGTCATGTCGATCTCGTCCTTTCGATGGTTGAGTACGATCACGGTCGTGTGCGGGGGCGGCGTGGCTCCGCCCCCGCACACTCCGATCAGGTGTCGATCAGGTCAGCAACCGTGGTCGATGGTGGCCGCGACGGAGACTCCCGCCGATGCCGAACCCACCGAGAGCAGGCTGACGGTGATCGTCGGGGTGATGGCAGGCACCGCTGCTGCCGCGCCCGCGAACTCGTCTGCCGAGACGAAGGTCTGATAACCGGCGATGAGCTTCTCGTTCACGATCAGCAACCGATCGTGTAGGTGGTGGCGCCGCTGGTGAAGGATGCGACCGACAGCGTCGAGATGGGGGTCGCCGGGGTCGGCGAGATGGCGGGAGTGTCGACCGATGCGGCTGCACCGGCGAACTCGTCTGTCGAGACGAAGGTCTGGTAGCCGGCGATGAGCTTCTCGTTCATGATCAGCACCCGTGCTCGTTGGTCTGCCATCCCGACACTGCGGACGCGACGGAGACGGTGATGGTGATGGTCGGCGTGATGGCCGGGGTTGCGGCCGAGGCCGCGCCGAACTCGTCGGCGGAGGCGAATTGCCGGTAGCCGGCGATGAGCTTCTCGTTCACGAAATGCCTTTCCTGGTGTGCGATTCCACGACCGGTGATGCGAATGTCGCGGGGATCCGTCCGATCCAGGGCGTGAGCCTATCCACCGAACAAACGACTGGCCATGGCTTGCAGAATGCCCTCTCGGCGCTCGCGGAGGCGGGCTCAGCGGGTCACGCCCCACCCTCCCGACGACAAAGAAGTGCCAGGCCAGATCGTTTTTGCTGGCACATTCTTGCGCTTGCGGACGATTTCCGCTCACAGCGAGTCGACCTTCCGTACAGACCTGGACCGCCAACAATTCATTCGTATTTCGTGCAACCGACATTCCGCATGGATTCCACCCTTCGGAACCGATTGTCCGCTTGTCGAAACAGTAGAGGTCAGGACGATGGTTGCAGGTGGGAACATCACCGATCCCGCGCCGACGACGACCGTGGCGACACGGTCCGATCCTTGACATGCTGTTGTGAATTCACAATGATCGGGTCATGTCAGCCCGCCAACGCAGAGCGATTCACAACCGAATCGCCGTCCTGCGCACCGAGCGGAGAATGTCGCGAGCCGAGCTCGCCCGGCGGATCGACGTGAACGTCCAATCGGTCGGCTCCATCGAGCGCGGCGACTACTACCCCAGCCTCGACTTGGCCATGCGGATCTGCGAGGTGTTCGACCTCCCCGTCGAAGCGGTCTTCTCCCGGACAGAGTTCGCTCCGCTGTCGGCACAGGTGTACCGGGGGTGACTCGCGAGCCGTTCTGGCGGCGTTGGGAGCAGTGGCGGGCGGATTACTACACCGCCGACCTCGCTCGGCACGGCCACCGCTTCGACAACTGGCGGACCAGACGCCGGTGTCGTCTGGTCGCAGCGGTCGTGACGGTGCTCATCGTCGCCGCCGGGGCCGCCTCCATCGGCGTCATGTGGTGGTTCGGCTTCCTCGTCCTCTGGCTCGTTCTCGTGTTCGCGGCGATCGCCGGAACGGTCTGCCTGCGCTACATGACCGGCGGGGGCGCCGACGGCCCGCAGTTGGTCCTCGACGAACGGCAGCTGGCCCGGCGCAATGCCGCCCGGTCCCTCGGCCTCACCGTCAGCATCCCCCTGCTCGTCCTCCCCTACGGGATCCTCATCGGGTCGGTCATCAACGCGCAGGACGGCCTGGTCCCGTACCAGATCGTGTACTCGGCGGCCATCCTCGTCTGGTGGGTGCTGTGCGTCGCTCGCGCGGCGCCGTCGGTCCTGTACGCCTGGTGGCAAGAGGATCCCGATCTCGAAGACTCCGTCGACGCTCTGTTCGACGACACTCACGTGCCCGACCTCAACGAAGGGAACTCATGACGTCCACTGCTTCTGCCGGCCTGGAGGTGGCCGGCCTCGACAAGACGTTCGGCGACCTGGCCGCACTCACCGACATGACGTTCGACGTCGCACCCGGCGAAGTGTTCGGCTTCGTCGGCTCGAACGGCGCGGGCAAGTCGACCACCATGCGGATCATCCTGGGTGTGCTCGCCGCCGACCGCGGCGAAGTGCGCTTCGGCGGCTCGTTGATCAACTCCGACACGCGTCGCCGCATCGGGTACATGCCGGAGGAACGTGGGCTCTACCCGAAGATGAAGGTCGGTCCCCAACTCGTCTACCTCGCTCGCCTGCACGGCCTGTCGGGGTCGGAAGCCGCCGAGCGGACCGCCTACTGGACCGACCGGTTGGGCATCGCGAGCCGAGTCGACGACGATGTCGCCGCCCTCTCTCTGGGAAACCAGCAACGCGTGCAGCTCGCCGCCGCCCTCGTCTTCGACCCCGACCTCCTCGTCCTCGACGAACCGTTCTCCGGTCTCGACCCGGTGGCCGTCGACGTGATGAGTGAGGTGATCGTCGAGAAGGCGGCCGACGGTGTGCCCGTCCTGTTCTCCAGCCACCAGCTCGAGCTGGTCCAGCGGCTGTGCGACCGTGTCGGCATCATCGCCAAGGGCCGGATGCGTGCGCTCGGCGCCGTCGACGAACTGCGCTCGGCGGGCGGCCTGCGACTCCGCATCGACGCTCCGCGTGCGCCCGCAGGTTGGGCCGACGGCATCGCCGGGGTGCTCAGCGCCGACTATGCAGACACCACCGTCCTCCGAGTGGACGGCGCCCACGACGACCAGGCCATCCTGTCCGCGGCATTGGCGACCGGCCCCGTCCACGGCTTCGTCTCCGAGACACCCGACCTGACCGAACTGTTCCGAGAGGTGGTCACCGCAGTATGAGCGCTCCAGAACCCGCATCGTCCTGGACGACGATCCGCCTGATCGCGGCACGCGAGATCACCACGCGCGTCAAGACTCGTTCGTTCCTCATCACCAACGTGATCATGCTGGTGGTGGCTGTTGTCGGCTGTCTGGTGGCATCGCAGTTCGTCGGCGACGACGACGGAAAGGTCGAGACCGTCGCCACCCAGGGAGTGAGCCGTGAGGCGAAGGCCGCGATCACCGCGACGGGCGAGCAATTCGGCATCACCATCCGGACCGTCGACGCGGCCGATGCCCGTACCGAGGCGGCCGACGGCGACGTGACGGCAGCGATCGTCGCCCAGCCCGACGGCACGCTGCGCGTGTTCTCCGAGGACACACTCGACACGACGGTCGAAGCCGCGATCAAGAGCGGCGTCTCGTCGTCGGCCGTCGCATCGGCCCTGGCGAAAGCCGGAGTCGACCCCGCGGATGTCCAGAAGCAGACCACCGTGTCGGTGGAACGGACGAAGGACGTGCCGCCGGCTCAGGGTGAACGCGTCGCCCTCTCGTACGTCGGAACGCTCCTGATGTTCCTGGTGATCTTCGGCGGTGGCATGGCCGTCGCCGTCGGCGTGGTCGAGGAGAAGGTGTCACGCATCGTCGAGATCCTGCTCGCGACGGTGAAGCCCGCCCAACTCCTGTGGGGCAAGATCCTCGGAATCGGGATCGTCCAGATCGTGTCGACCCTGGTCCTCGCGGCGGTCGGACTCGTGACCGCCCGGGCCACCGGACTCCTCACGATCCCCGACGTCGCGTATTCGATGGTCGGCGTGTCGATCATCTGGCTGCTCCTCGGCTTCCTGTTCTTCGCAGCCCTGTACGCCGCGACCGGCGCGATGGTGTCGAGGCAGGAAGAGATCAACAGCGCCGCATGGCCGCTGATGATCGTCGCCATGGGCGCCATGTATGCGGGAATCTTCGGCATCAGCGCACCCGACTCCGGGGTGATGCGGGTGCTCGCCTGGATTCCGCCGTTCTCGTCGACGGTCGTCCCGATGCGCGTGGCTACCGGCTACAGCGACTGGACCGAAGTTGCCGGATCAGCCCTTCTGATGGCGCTGGTCACTGCGTTCGCGGTGTGGATCTCCGGGCAGATCTACCGCCGCTCCGTTCTCATGACCGGCTCCCGAGTCTCCTGGAAGAAGGCGCTGGGGAGGTAGAACTCGCCCTGTCGCTGTCAGCACCGGTCAGGCGGTCGATGCCTGCGCGTGTCCGGGCGATGCGCGCGGCGTCGTCGTCGAGACGCGCCGCCACGGCGTCCAGCCGTCCACGCAGAGCGGGGCACATCTCGACGGACGTCCCGTCGCTCCCCGATTCGACGCAGTCGAGGTATCGCCTGATCGTCACGGCGTTGAGGCCGGCCTCGATCATCAGACGGATGCGCGCCACGGTGCGCAGATCCTCGGGCCCGTAGTCCCGGTACCCGCTCGACGTCCGCGACGGTTCGAGCAGGCCCGCGTCCTCGTAGTGCCGAAGCACCCGCGCTGTGACTCCGGCATGCGCCGCGAACTCACCTATTCTCATCGACTCCCCCGTGCTCGCGCCGCTGTCGGCTTGACCTTCACGCCGACGTCAATCTCTACCGTCAGGGTATGTCCATCAACCGCGTGATCATCGTCCACGGCTTCGGAGCGGGAGTCGACGACCATTGGTTCCCCTGGCTCGCCGATGCGGTCGACGCCGAGAGGATCGCACTCCCCGAATCCCGAGACCCCCGAGAAGACCCATGGACGTCCACCCTGGTCAGCGCGTTCGGAGACGTCGACGAGAACACGACGATCGTCGCGCACAGCCTCGGCTGCGTCGCGTCGATACGCGCACTGAGCGCGACGCTGTCCCCGGATGGTCGACTCGGACGGTTCGTGGCGGTGGCCCCGTTCGCGCGCACGCTGCAGCCGGTGGGCGAGCCCGACCTCGACGCCTTCATCGAGTCCGGCCTGCCCGCCTTCCTCTCGGGAATCGACGTCGCGTCGGTCGGTCGCCAGATCATCGACCGACACGTTCTCCGATCAGACGACGACCCCGTGGTCGACGCGACAGCATCAGACGAGTTCGCCGATCTCCTCGCGACGACCTCACTCGTCGTTCCCGGCGCAGGTCACTTCCTCGCCGACGACGGAGTGACCCGCCTCGACGAGGTCGTCCGACTCCTTCGCTGACCCAGAAACGAGTTTCGCGTGTAGATCGTGACCACATACGGGTCACGATCTACACGCGAACCTCTCGACTGCGCTCGAGGAGCGAAAGACGTGCGCTCGAGGAGCGAGCTACCGCTGCGCCACCAGGGTCGGGACGATCGGAGCGGGAAGGAGCGTCGAACCGGTGAGGTAGCGGTCGGCGGCGGCGGCTGCCGAGCGGCCCTCCGCGATCGCCCACACGATCAGCGACTGTCCGCGACCTGCGTCGCCTGCGACGAACACACCGGGCAGGCCGACGGCGCCGAAGTCGTCACCGCGAGCGACGTTGCCGCGAGCGTCGTACGTTGCGCCCATCTTGTCGAGCAGATCGTTCCGCTCGGGTCCGACGAAGCCCATCGCCAGGAGGACGAGGTCCGCTTCGAGCTCGAAGTCGCTACCCTCCACCTTCTGGAAACGACCGTTCACCATCGTGACCTCGTGGGCCTTCAGGCTCGTGACCTTGCCGTTCTCGCCGGTGAACTCCTCGGTATTCACGCTGTACACGCGCTCGCCGCCCTCTTCGTGGGCAGACGACACGCGGTACATCAGCGGGTACGTCGGCCACGGGGTCGACTCCGCACGCGCAACGGGCGGCTTCGGCATGATCTCGAACTGATGGACCTGCTTGGCGCCCTGACGGAGCGACGTGCCGAGGCAGTCGGCTCCGGTGTCACCGCCACCGATGATAACGACGTTCTTGCCGGTGGCCGTGATCTGATCGTCGAGGGTGTCGCCGTGCTGGATCTTGTTGGCCTGCGGCAGGAACTCCATCGCCTGATGGATGCCGTCGAGCTCGCGGCCGGGAATCGGCAGGTCACGGCCGATCGTCGAACCGTTCGCGAGGATCACCGCGTCGAAATCGGAGCGGAGCTCGTCGACGGTCACGTCGACGCCCACGTTCACACCGGCGCGGAAGACGGTGCCCTCCGCCTCCATCTGCTCGAGGCGACGGTCGATGAAGCGCTTCTCCATCTTGAACTCGGGGATGCCGTACCGCATCAGACCGCCGATGCGGTCGGCCCGCTCGAACACCGTGACATCGTGGCCTGCGCGAGTCAGCTGCTGCGCTGCAGCGAGGCCCGCAGGCCCCGAACCGACGACGGCCACCTTCTTGCCGGTCTTCTCCGACGGCAGGATCGGCGTGACCGTTCCCTCGTCGAACGCCTTCTCGACCAGCTCGACCTCGACCTGCTTGATCGTGACCGCCGGCTGGTTGATGCCGAGAACACACGACGCCTCGCACGGTGCCGGGCACAGTCGGCCGGTGAACTCCGGGAAGTTGTTCGTGGCGTGGAGACGATCGATGCCCGCGTCCCACCGATCCTTGTAGACCAGGTCGTTCCACTCGGGGATCAGGTTGCCCAGCGGGCAGCCGTTGTGGCAGAACGGGACACCGCAGTCCATGCAGCGGCTGGCCTGCGTCTTGAGGGTGGACTTGTCGAAGTCGTTGTAGACCTCTTTCCAGTCCATCAGGCGCAGGTCGACGGGCCGACGGGTCGGCGTCTCGCGCTCGGTGTGCTTCAGAAAACCTCGGGTGTCAGCCACGAGCCGCCTCCATGATCGCGTCGTTCACATCTCGTCCGGTGCGCTCAGCGACATCGATGGCGATGAGCACTCTCTTGTAATCGCGGGGCATCACCTTCACGAAGTGGCCCTGCTGAGTCGACCAGTCGGCGACGATCCTCGACGCGACCGTCGAGCCCGTCTCGTCCCGGTGTTCGGTCAACGCGTCCTTCAACACCTTGAGGTCGTCGTCATCAAGCGACTCGAGGTCGACGAGCTCGGCATTGAGGTTCGCCTCGAAGGTGCCGTTCGGGTTGTAGACGTACGCGACGCCGCCCGACATGCCTGCGGCGAAGTTCCGGCCCGTCTCACCGAGCACAACAACGGTGCCGCCGGTCATGTACTCGCAGCCGTGGTCGCCCACACCTTCGACGACAGCCTGGATACCGGAGTTGCGGACACAGAAGCGTTCACCGGCGACACCGCGGAGGAAGATCTTGCCCGCGGTGCCACCGAAGCCGATGACGTTGCCCGCGATGATGTTCTCTTCCGCGACGAACTCGGACGGCGCGTTGCGCGGCGGCCGGACCACCAGCTTGCCGCCGGACAGGCCCTTGCCGACGAAGTCGTTCGCGTCGCCTTCGAGTCGCATCGTGATGCCACGCGGCACGAATGCACCGAAGCTGTTGCCCGCCGACCCGGTCAGGTCGATGGACACCGTGCCCTCGGGCAGTCCCTGCGCACCGTACGCCTTGGTCACCTCGTGGCCGAGCATGGTGCCGACCGTGCGGTTCACGTTGGTGATGGGCGAGGTGATGTGCACACGGGTGCCCGAGTCGATCGCAGCGCGAGCCGACTCGATCAGCTCGTTGTCCAGCGCCTTGTCCAAACCGTGGTCCTGCGTGCCGGTGCAGTACAGGTCCTGGTTCATGAACGGAGACTCCGGCATGGTCAGGATCGGCGTCAGGTCGAGCTTGCCCGCCTTGTCGCCGTTCCACCGCGCCAGCGCCTTGCGGGTGTCGAGCGCCTCGAACCGGCCGATCGCCTCCTGCAGCGTGCGGAACCCGAGGCGCGCGAGCAGCTCCCGAACCTCTTCGGCGATGTACAGCATGAAGTTCTCGACGAACTCCGGCTTGCCGTTGAAACGCTCACGGAGCAGCGGGTTCTGCGTCGCGACACCCACCGGGCACGTGTCCAGGTGGCAGACCCGCATCATCACGCAACCGGACACGACCAGCGGCGCCGTCGCGAAACCGAACTCCTCGCCACCGAGCAGGGCGGCGATCATCACGTCGCGACCCGTCTTCAGCTGGCCGTCCACCTGCACGACGATGCGGTCGCGCAGACCGTTGAGAAGCAGCGTCTGCTGGGTCTCGGCCAGACCGATCTCCCACGGCGCACCGGCGTGCTTGAGGGAGGTCAGCGGGCTCGCGCCGGTGCCGCCGTCATGACCGGAGATCAGGACGACGTCGGCGTGGGCCTTCGACACACCGGCGGCGACCGTTCCCACACCGAGCTCGGAGACGAGCTTGACGTGGATGCGGGCCGACGGGTTGGCGTTCTTCAGGTCGTGGATCAGCTGTGCGAGATCCTCGATCGAGTAGATGTCGTGGTGCGGCGGAGGCGAGATCAGACCGACGCCCGGCGTGGAGCCGCGGACCTCGGCGACCCACGGGTACACCTTGTGCGGAGGCAGCTGACCGCCCTCGCCCGGCTTTGCGCCCTGCGCCATCTTGATCTGGATGTCGGTGCAGTTGCTCAGGTAGTGGCTGGTGACACCGAAGCGTCCCGAGGCGACCTGCTTGATCGCACTGCGACGCCAGTCGCCGTTCTCGTCGTGGCTGAAACGACGCGGATCCTCGCCGCCCTCACCGGAGTTGGAGCGACCGCCGAGACGGTTCATCGCGATGGCGAGCGTCTCATGCGCCTCCGCCGAGATGGAGCCGTAGCTCATCGCACCGGTCGAGAAACGCTTGACGATCTCGCTGGCGGGCTCCACCTTGTCGAGCGGAATCGGGTCCCGGTCGCCGAAGTTGAAGTCGAACAAGCCGCGGAGAGTGCCGAGCTTGGTCGCCTGATCGTCGACGAGCTTCGTGTACTCCTTGAACACGCTGTACTGCCCGGTGCGGGTCGCGTGCTGCAGCTTGAACACGGTGTCCGGGTTGAACAGGTGGTACTCGCCTTCGCGGCGCCACTGGTATTCGCCGCCGACTTCGAGCTCACGGTACGCACGCTCGGTGGGACGATCGGTGAACGCGACGGCGTGACGACGCGCGACATCGTCGGCGATCTCGTCGAGGCCGACGCCGTCGAGCTGGCTGTTCAGGCCGGTGAAGAATTCGTCGACCACGTCCTGCGCGATGCCGATGACCTGGAACAGCTGGGCGCCGTTGTACGACGGGACCGTCGAGATGCCCATCTTGCTCATCACCTTGAGGACGCCCTTGCCCGCGGCCTTGATGTAGTTCGCACGAGCTTTGGCGAACCGAGCCGCGTGATCGAGATCCTCGGTGCCGGGCAGCACGAGTGCGCCCGACTCCAGCATGTCCTCGATCGATTCGAACGCCATGTACGGGTTGATGCCCGCGGCGCCGAAGCCGATGAGGAGCGCCATGTGGTGCACCTCGCGTGCGTCGCCGGACTCGATGACGAGGCTGGCACGCGTACGGGTGCGCTCGCGCACCAGGTGGTGGTGCACAGCGGAAGTCAGCAGCAGCGACGGGATCGGCGCGAGGGTCTCATCGCTCTCCCGGTCGGACAGCACGATGACGCGCGCGCCGTCGGCGATCGCAGCCGACACCTTGCTCCGGACGTCGTCGAGTGCCCGGCGCAGACCGGCGCCGCCCTCCGCGACCGGGTACAGGCCGTGGATGTGGACCGACGGGAATCCCGTCCTCTCACCGTCGATGTCGACGAGGCGAGCGAGATCGTCGTTGTCGAGGATCGGCTGACTCAGCACGATCTGCTTCGCGGAATCGGCAGTCGGGTTGAGCAGGTCGCGCTCACCGCCGATGCGGTGACCGATGCTGGTGACGACCTCTTCGCGGATCGCGTCCAGCGGCGGGTTGGTGACCTGCGCGAACAGCTGCTGGAAGTAGTCGAACAGCATCCGCGGGCGCGCCGACAGCACGGCGATCGGGGTGTCGGTTCCCATCGACCCCATGCCCTCGGCACCCGTCGACGCCATCGGCGCGACGAGCAGATTCAGGTCTTCGTTCGAGTAGCCGAACACCTGCTGCCGCAGCGCGACGCGGTCGTGCGCCATGTGCTTGTGCGGCGGTGCAGGCAGATCCTCGAGGCGGACCTGGTTCTCGTCGAGCCACTGCTGGTAGGGGTGCTCGGCGGCGAGAGAGTCCTTGACCTCCTCATCGGCGACGATGCGGCCCTGCGCGGTGTCGACCAGGAACATCTTGCCCGGACGCAGACGCGTGCGGGTGACGATGTCGGCGGGATCGATGTCGAGGACGCCGACCTCGGAGCCGAGAACGACCAGGCCGTCCTTGGTGACCCAGATGCGCGACGGACGCAGGCCGTTGCGGTCGAGGACGGCGCCGATCACGGTGCCGTCGGTGAAGCACACGGACGCCGGTCCGTCCCACGCCTCGGTGAGAGCCGAGTGGTACTCGTAGAACGCGCGGTGCTCGGGCTTCATGGTCTCGCTGCGCTCCCACGCCTCGGGGACCATCATCAGGACCGAGTGCGGCAGGC
Source organism: Gordonia malaquae NBRC 108250 (assembly GCF_000344135.1). Classification (GTDB taxonomy): domain Bacteria; phylum Actinomycetota; class Actinomycetes; order Mycobacteriales; family Mycobacteriaceae; genus Gordonia; species Gordonia malaquae. Next base: position 55,859 of record NZ_BAOP01000025.1, read on the forward strand.
TCCGGCCGCCGAGGTGCAGCAGTTCGAGGACCTCGTCGAAGCGCGCGGTGTCCGACGCACCCGGCGTGCACACCGGGAAGATCTTCTCCAGCGAACCCTCACCGAAGGCATCACTCTTGATGAGCGCTTCGCGCGCCCGCATCCAGTTCTCGTTGCCGGTGACGGTGTTGATCTCACCGTTGTGCGCGACGCGACGGAACGGGTGCGCAAGCGGCCACGACGGGAACGTGTTCGTGGAGAAGCGCGAGTGGACCATGCCCAACGCGCTCTCGACACGGTCGTCCTGCAGATCGAGGTAGAAGTCGCGCAGCTGCGGGGTGGTCAGCATGCCCTTGTAGACGAACGTCTGACCGGACAGGCTCGGGAAGTAGACGGTGTCACGGCCGGGGCCGTCCTGACCTGCGCCCTTCTCGCCGAGCTCGTACTGGACACGCTTGCGCACGACGTACGCACGACGCTCCAGTTCCATCCCCTCGGCACCGCTCAAGAAGATCTGACGGAACGTCGGCATCGCGTCGCGAGCGAGGGCGCCGAGCGAACTCTCGTCGACGGGGACCTCGCGCCATCCGAGGAGGTTCAGGCCCTCTTCACGGACGATCGCTTCGACACCCGCAACCGCCTCTGCCACGTCAGACGCGGCCTGCGGAAGGAAAGCGATGCCGGTGGCGTACGCACCTTCAGCGGGAAGCTCGAAGTCGGCGACCTCGCGCAGGAAGCGGTCCGGGACCTGAATCATGATGCCCGCACCGTCACCGGTGTTGGGCTCGGCGCCTGCGGCACCGCGGTGTTCGAGGTTCACCAGTGCGGTGATGGCCTTCTCGACAATGTCGCGGCTGCGGCGGCCGTGCATGTCGACGACAAACGCGACACCACAGGCGTCGTGTTCGTTGATCGGGTCGTAGAGGCCAGTGGGCCCCGGCAAGTGCATCATGGGAACTGCCATTCCTGCACGCGACGCTGCGTACGGTTCGTACTTCGTGAGAAACCCGGTGATCGACGCGATATATGCACGTCTGACGGGGATTCAGCGTCGTTGCTGGACCCTTGCCGAACAGGCCGCAGCCATGTTTCGAGCAAGTTAAGTAGACCAATTGTTGCACGTCGGCGTCGGACAGCGCAAAACCCGGTTACAGTCCGATCTGTGAGCCTGCTCGAGAATCCCCCGACGGCGCGGGGTTCGCTCCGCGCCCGCGCGTTCAACGACTACGTCACGCTGGCGTCGCGGCCGATGATGGCCATCCTCGGTCGCGGAGCTGTTGCTGCACCGTCCCTGCTGACCGCCGCGCGGCCCGGAGTGAACCGCGGGCTGTCCGCGGTGTCCCCTGTTCCACGTGGAACACGGATCACCCCAGTTCGCGAATGGTCGGGCACCGGGCGTGTGTACGGCGAATGGGTCCACGAGCATCCCGCCTTCGGCAGCCGGATCCCCGACCCCTCGACCGGCCGCAAGGTGATCTACTACCTCCACGGCAGCGGGTACGTGATCTGCTCCTCTCGGACGCACCGTGGCCTCGTCGCACGACTCGGACGCCGAGCAGGCGTCGGCGCCTTCTCCGTCGACTATCGGCTCGGACCCGAACATCAGTGGCCACTCGGCGGCGACGACGCGATACGCGGGTACCGCTGGCTGCTGGACCAGGGGTTCGAAGGCTCACAGATCGTCGTCGCGGGCGACTCGGCAGGCGGCCACCTCGCCCTCGATCTCCTCTCAGCCAACCACCGCGACGGCCTCCCCCAACCGTCGGCGATGGTGCTGTTCTCCCCGCTCTACGATCCGTCGTTCCAGATGGCGTGCGCGCTGGAGGACTCCGGCGTCAAAGACCCCATCATCAATGCGCACGCCGCACAGCACTTCCTGCGGATGTACACCGGCGACGCCGATCCCGACGACCCACGCATGCGTGTGCAGCTCTCCCCCGACATGGACCTGCCGCGCACCCTCATCCAAGTCGGAGCCCGCGAAGTGATGGCCGACGACGCCCGTGCCATCCACCGCGTCATCACCGAGGCCGGCGGGACGTCGACCCTGCAGGAATGGCCCGGTCAAGGCCACGTGTTCCAGATGTTCCCGTATTTCACCCCGGAGTCCCGCCAGGCCGTCCACGCAGCCGCGTCCTTCGTCGCCGACGCCTGACCGCTCGAGGCCTTTCGACTCGCAAGCTCGCTCAAGGAGCAGTGGGTTACCCGATCAAGGAGCAGTGGGGTGCCCGCTCAAAATGCAGCGGGCACGCAGATCGGGCCAAAACGCCTCGCCCACCGGTGTTCGCTGGTTTCATGAATTACGTGGACGTCCGAGTAAATACGATTGATTCCCTTCTGCGCCGGTCTGCCGCGCGCACTCCGAACACCATTGCGGTGCGCTTCGCCGACCGCGACTGGACATACGCGCAGCTCGACGCCGCGGTCACGCGCACCGCGGCCCGGCTGGCGGCCCTCGACCTCGAACCCGGGGCGCGCGTTGCCGCGTTCGGCGTCAACTCCGACGCGTACTTGATCGGCTTCCTCGGCACCGTCCGCGCCGGCCTGGTGCACGTGCCGATCAACTTCGCACTCAAAGCCGGTGAACTGACATACCTCCTCGACGACTCCGGCGCGTCCCTGGTGCTGGTCGACCCCGCACTGCGCCCGACCCTCGACGAGGTGGTGGGCGACGTGCCGGTGATTCCACTGCGCGACGCCGACGACAGCCTCCTCACCTCGGCGTCCAGCGGCGCGGTCCCCACCCTGGACGTGGCCGTCGCACCGACGGATTTGGCGCAGCTCCTCTACACGTCGGGCACCACGTCGGCCCCCAAGGGCGCGATGATGACTCATCAGGCACTCGTCCACGAGTACGTGTCGTCGGTGATCGGCCTCGACTTCACCGCCGACGACGCCCCGCTCATCGCGATGCCGTTGTACCACTCGGCAGGCATGCACGTGTTCATGCTCCCGTACCTGTCGATCGGCGCGACCGTCTCCCTGATCGAGAAGCCCGACGTCGCCGAAGCCCTCCGGCTCATCGAGGAACGGCGGATCGGCTCCCTGTTTCTCGCACCGACGGTCTGGGTGCCGCTCGCGAATCACCCCGACCTCGACACGCGGGACCTCAGCTCGTTGAAGAAGGCGCAGTACGGCGCGTCGATCATGCCCGTCACGGTCTTGAACCGACTTCGCGAGCGGTACCCGGACATCGGGTTCTACAACTGCTTCGGACAGTCCGAGATCGGACCGCTGGCCACCATCCTGCGGCCGGAGGAGCACGCGGACCGGCCCGCGTCGTGCGGCCGCCCGGCGTTCTTCGTCGAGACCCGCATCGTCGACGGCAACGGCGACGACGTTCCGATCGGCGAGTCGGGCGAGATCTGCTACCGCTCACCGCAGTTGTGCAGCGGCTACTGGAACAAGCCCGAGGCTACGGCGGAGGCGTTCGTCGACGGCTGGTTCCACTCCGGCGACCTCGTGACCAGCGACGATCAGGGCTACATCACCGTCGTCGACAGGATCAAGGACGTGATCAACACCGGCGGCGTGCTCGTGGCGTCCCGCGAAGTGGAGGACGCCGTTTACCTGCATCCGGCGGTCGCCGAAGTGGCGGTGATCGGCACACCCGACGAGAAGTGGATTGAAGCGGTCACCGCAGTCGTCGTGCTCAAGGACGGTGAGTCCGTGTCAGACGCCGACCTCATCGCATTCGTGAAAGAGCGGATCGCGCCCTTCAAGGTCCCGAAGTCGGTGGCCTTCGTTGACGAGCTTCCGCGCAATCAGAGCGGAAAACTGCTGAAGCGAGAACTTCGGGCGAACACCTAACAAGCTAGATAGTTCAGGCCGAACAAGCAGATAAGTCGACTTTCAGCTATCGTTCAGCACATGGACTCGGGGCTCCCAGGGATCGGCGACGCTGTTGTCATCTCCGAGAAGGCATTCAACAGTGGCGAACCGTTGGCGATCATGTGCTCGCTCATCGACTACCTCGAGCACCTGCGGGCCGCCCTCGTGCGGGACAACGAGATCAGCACCGCAGCCCTGGAGTACAACGCGGTCGACTTCTACATCGCGAATGTCGCCAACGGAGGGCACGCGCAGTTCGAGGGCAATGCGGGCGAAGTCGACCTCGCGATCTTCGGGCGCGTGGGCGCCGGTCTGGCCAAGATCGGTCACCCCGAGTCGCTTCACACATGGGAGCGCTTCATGGAACTGCACCGGACCAGATCGAGCCGCATGACCGCGTACTTCGCATCGGGCCAATCCGCCCCTCACCCGGACGACCAACTCCGCGCCCTCGACACGTTGTTCTTCTCGTACTACGGAGAGCTCGAGCAGGCGAACGCCGACTCCCTGCTCAGCCATCCCGGCCTCGTGGTGCTCGACGATGCGGAGATCGCACAGTACGTCGACTACCACCGAGACCGCCTCTCCCCGACGTATGACGAACGCCGCCGACTGCGTTTCGAAGCCGCTCCTCGGCACGAACAGGCTGCGATGGCATTCTGCGAGACCAACGGACTAACCTACCGGGCGATTCTCGGACCGACATCCGTCAACGACGACGGTCGCACCGGCACCGCATGGATGTATCGACTTGCGGATCACGAGCGGCGCGTGGTCGTCATGTTCGACGACGGCACGGTGGAACACCGTGCGAACATCGACTCGTAGGGTGGCCGAGCGGGCCGCCCGCCAGCACGAAAGCAGGATCATGTCCGACTTGAACGATCTCATCAGCCGCCTCCCGATCGACGACCTCGCTGCACAGCTCGGCGCCGACCCGGCCGATGTCCGAGCCGCCGCGGAGCAGGTGGTGCCGACTCTCGTCGCCGGGGTGGCCGCAAAGAGCGACCGCGGCGAGGACGTCGACACCGCGCTCGCGGCTCAGGACTCGACGCTGGCGGACGGCACGATCAACGCCGGTGACGTCGACGTCGCGCAGGGTGAGCAGCTCGTGCAGTCGCTGTTCGGGAACGACGGCGGCGACGTCGCGCAGGCCGTGAGCGGAGCCGTTCCCGTGGCGGGCGTCGATCAGTCGCTGGTCAAGAAGCTCCTGCCGCTTCTCGCACCGATCGTCCTGAGCTACGTGCTCGGCAAGATGGGCGGCGGCAAAGCCTCCGGCGGCGGCCTCGGCGATGTCCTCGGCGGCATCCTCGGCGGCGGCAACGCCAGCGGAGGGAACAAGGGCGGCGGGATCGACCTCGGCAGCGTCCTGGGCAGTGTGCTCGGCGGCGGGAACAAGGGCGGAGGGGACAACCCGCTCGGCGGAATCCTCGGCAGCATCCTCGGCGGGAAGTAGCGTCCGCTCCACAGACTGCTGCACGTAGTCCGAACGATCGATAGTGTCGGATGTGGGGTCGGGATGACTCGACCCCACAGCCCACACTCAACCGATCGGGAGGGTGACATGTCTGAGGAGACCACCTACACGACGACCGACTCCGGTGCTCCGGCCGGCAGCGACGAGCATTCGCTGACCGTCGGCCCGGCGGGACCGATAGTCCTGCACGACCACTATCTGATCGAACAGATGGCCCAGTTCAACCGGGAGCGGATCCCGGAACGCCAACCGCACGCGAAGGGCAGCGGGGCGTTCGGCACGTTCGAGACCACGTCCGACATGTCGCAGTACACCTGCGCGTCGCTGTTCCAGCCCGGTGCGACGACCGAGATGGTCGCACGCTTCTCCACCGTCGCGGGTGAACGAGGAAGCCCTGACACGTGGCGTGACCCGCGTGGATTCGCGTTGAAGTTCTACACCGACGAAGGCGTGTACGACATGGTCGGGAACAACACGCCGGTGTTCTTCATCAAAGACCCTTTGAAGTTCCAGCACTTCATCCGGTCGCAGAAGCGTCGCGCCGACAACAACCTCCGCGATCACGACATGCAGTGGGACTTCTGAACGCTCTCACCCGAATCGGCACACCAGGTCACCTGGCTGATGGGCGATCGGGGCATTCCGAAGACGTGGCGCCATATGAACGGCTACAGCTCGCACACCTATCTCTGGGTGAACGCCGCGGGCGTCAAGCACTGGGTCAAGTACCACTTCATCTCCGACCAGGGCGTCGAGTTCCTGACGCAGGACGAAGCCGATCGCCTCGCCGGCGCGGACGGCGATCACCACGTGCGAGATCTGTTCGACTCGATCGCGGCGGGTGATCACCCGAGCTGGACGTTGAAGGTCCAGCTGATGCCGTTCGACGACGCGGCGAACTACCGGTTCAATCCGTTCGATCTCACCAAGGTGTGGCCGCACGGCGACTACCCGCTGCACGAGGTCGGGAAGATGACGCTGCACACCAATCCGACCGACAATCACGCCCAGATCGAGCAGGCCGCCTTCGAACCGAGCAACACCGTCCCGGGCATCGGATTCAGCCCGGATCGCATGCTGCTCGGCCGGGTGTTCGCGTACGCGGACGCCCACCGCGCTCGGCTCGGCGCGAACTACAAGCAGATCCCGGTGAATCGTCCGCACAACGAGGTCCGCAGCTACTCCAAGGACGGCGCGATGCGGATCGATCCGGTGAGCGACCCGGTGTACGCCCCGAATTCCAAGGGTGGACCCGCCGCGACCTATCCCGGCCAGGTGGAACCGCAGTGGGCCGCGGACGGCGACATCGTGCGGTCGGCATACGTCGATCACGCCGAGGACGACGACTTCGGCCAACCCGGCACTCTCGTCCGCGACGTGCTCGACGACGCCGCGCGCGACCGACTCGCCGACAACGTCGCCGGACATCTCCTCGACGGAGTGAGCGAACCCGTCCTGCTGCGGGCGTTCGAGTACTGGCGCACCATCGACGCCGATCTCGGTGCGGACATCGAACGACGAGTGCGCGCGGGCTGAGGCAGACTGGACCGGTCGGTCCGCGAGGCGCGGAGACATCAACGAGAGGAATCAACAGATGAACCCGCTCCCCGCGGTCGGCCGAGTCTTGACCGGCGGCCCCGGGACTCGTCCTCGCGTCGCTGATCCCGACGACGATCGCGGGCCACGGATTCTGGACCTACGACGACCCGGCCGCACGGGCCCAGCAGAAGGTTCAGTTCCTCAAGAACGTCGCCATGGCGGGCGGCCTGGTCACGATCATCGCGGCGGCTCGGAAGTAGTCACTCCTCCCAGCGCTCCGACGCGCTGGGATACCGAACACGCAGGTAGCTGTACAGGTAGGTGCTCACGACGATCGCGATGACGGAGCCGACCGCCCACCACAGCCAGGGATTCATGAGGCTGTCTCGGAACGCGGCGACGATCCATGCGAACACGCAGAATGTCGCGACGATCGTCGCCACCACCCGGACCACGAGCACCACTGTTGTCAGCACCGACCAGACGGCGCGGCGACCCAGATTCCGATCAGGGTGATTTCCCATGTCGCAACCTTATGCGGCAGTGGATGATGGATCCATGCGACCACTCCTGAACATCATCTGGCTGGTCCTGTGCGGATTCTGGATGGCCGTCGGCTACGCCGTCGCGGGCGTCATCTGCTGCATCCTGATCATCACGATCCCGTTCGGGATCGCGTCGTTCCGGATCGCCGGATACGCACTGTGGCCGTTCGGGCGCACCACCGTGCCCAAGCCGGAGGCGGGCACCGCCTCGTTGATCGGCAATGTGATCTGGATGATCGTCGCGGGCATCTGGCTGGCCATCGGGCACATCACCACCGGCATCGCCCTGTGCATCACCATCATCGGCATCCCGTTGGGCATCGCCAGCTTCAAGATGATCCCGATCTCGCTCATGCCGCTCGGCGTCGACATCGTGCCCGTCGACGCCGTGCGGTCAGGCGCGGCGTACTGAGGCTACTTACGGCCGCCCTTCCAATTCATTCCCCAGCCGTAGGCGTGGTCGACGGCGTCCTGTGCGCCTCGGATGTAGCGCACTTCGCGGTTGATCACCAGTTCACCGTTGCGGTTCTCCAACAGCGCGATGGCGCACGAGACGGCGCCGTTGGTCGCGTCGTCGAGAAGGACTTCGATCTGGGGCCCACTCTGCGGGAACACGGTGACGACACCGTTGGCGCTCGCCCAGTTGGGCGTGCCCTCATAGATGTACGCGAAGATCAGGATCCGGCGGATCCGCTGCGACTGCGAGAGGTCGATGTACATGTTCTCGCCGCCGGCGACAGAACCGGAACGATCGTCACCGTCGAGGTAGATGACCGGATTCCCCGTCCGGGGCGCCTGGAAAGAATTGCCGAGTGCCTGAACGATGCCCTTGGTCCCATCGGTGAACTCCCACAGGCAGGCCAGGTCCAGATCGACCCCGCTGGATCTGCGGAAGAGACCGCCGCCTCTGCCCTGCGTCCAGTTCAGGTTCACCCGGAGGTGTCCGGTGGTCGAACCCTGTTTGGTCAGCGACACGCTCGGCGCCGACTTGGTCAGCGTCAGCTTCTGCAGAGACACCGGCGGCTGCGGCGGCTGCTGTTGAGCAGGTGCGGCGGGCTGGGGATTGGGACGCTTGTTGTAGTCGATGGCCATCTTCAGACGGCTCCTTCCGCTCGGCGTGACCGACCTGGTCGTGATGACCTACTTGTGACAGAAGGCACCAATGTCAAGGACGGTCACCAGCCTACGTTGCGCCGATGATCATCGCCCCTCATCAGCCGCCACGGCACGAGCGTCCGGACCGAACGACGACGCGATGACAAGACCTCCGGCGGGGTCACGTCGACAACTCGCCACCGCCACGTGGCATGGACGTGCCAGTTCAGCTGGAATGACGAATCCGCCGTCGAGCTCGTAGCGCGTGATCGTCACTTTGCGTGGAGTCGAGAAGGGGTCGTCGGGGGCGTTCGGGGATTCGTCTCCTCGAATGACGACCATCACCTCGGTGACCCCGGGCGGCCAGACGAACGTCACCCGATCTGCGGTCGCCGCCACCCCGCCCACAGGCGGCAGATCCGGGTCGGGCACTCGCGGCTCGCGCCCGACGGGAGCAGCCGGTTCGACAGTCTCCCCCGAGCGAGTCGGCACCGAATGCCGACCGTCGACGATCGTCGTGACCTCGTACACCGGGACATCGACGCCGATTGAGCCGCCGTCCTCCAATTCGGTTGCGGCGGTGCGTCCGACCGTCTGCTGACGACCGTCCGGCGTGTGCCGGACCACCCGATAACTCGCGCCGGAATCGGGTGAGGGCAGCCAACTCACCCTGATCGAGCCGTCGGCAGTCCTCTCGGCAGACACCGGACCCGCGGGAGTCACCGCGCCCACATCCGACGGGGCGGCGTCGAGCAACCGTCGGGAGTTCTCGAGGGCCTCGGCGAGTCCCGGACCGGACGTACGGAGGATGTCGATGTCAGAGGCATGTCGCGCCAGCCATTCCAACGTCTCCAGCGCGGAGGCGTGGTGACCGGCCGCCGCGTCCGCCTCCGCCTGCCGCCACCGCTGCTGCGCGTCGCGGATGGCCCGGCCGACTTCGTCGGCGACCGCCTCGATCTGCCGACCGGCGTCGACGTCGTCGCCCGCCAGGCGACGAGCTCGCTTGAGCACTGAACGCGCCTGGACCGGCCGGCCCTCGCGCAGCATGCCGCGCGCCTCACGCAACGGCTCGGCCCAGTCTCGACGCGGCGCGGCGGCCGTCTGGCCTGCGGCGACGCCCGATGTCACCGTCGCGCCGAACTCGGCTGCTATCGAACCGATCAGCCTTTCCGCCCCTACCGGGCCCGCGCCGCGGTCGATCGCCTCCTGGCGCAGGAAGTCTCGATCCTCGGCGAGGAGTTCGTCCTCGATCAGGACGGCCGCCCGGATCCGAGGACGCAGATACTCCGCGATCCGGCCGGTCATGGCGTCGGCGTAGGCGGCCGCGGTCGCCGGGTCGCCGAGAAGCACGTCTCGCACATGCAGGAGCAGTTCGTCGATCACGGCGCGCATCCGTCCGGCGCCGAGTTCCCGAGCGCGTTGCGACAACGATTCCGTCCGCGCCTGTACCTCGGCGCGGTTGTCGGCGTCGTCCAGCGTCAGCAACAGCAGACCGAACAGTGTCGGCGTCGGCGCCTCGTCGCGCAGGCGGTTGAACTCGCCGAGGAGTTCGTCGATCTGTTCGAGTCGACGGTCGGTCAGGCTCGACGAATCCGTCGACGACGACTGTGGGGTCGACGCGCCGTCGTCGACTGTTCGGTATCGGCGCAATCTCGTCGCGACTTCGTCAGGGGTGAGTCCCCCCATCGCCCCCACGTCGTCGAGACCGGCCCGCTTGGACGTCGGGATTCCGCCGTATCGGGCCTGCAGGCGTTCGATCGCGCTGTCGAGCAGGCGATACCGTTCGGCATCGCGAACCTCCCGGCGCGCGGCCACCACACCCGCCTGAGCCGCTCGGGCCGCCGCGAACCGCAGCGCCGCCGACCGGGTCTCGTGTTCGGCGACGAGCCGACCGACGAGCACCCGATACTTGGGGTGGTCGCGATGCTTCTGCCAGAACGCCCACACCTCGTCGATGCGGGCCGCGACCACGTCGTCCGGCAGTGCGCCGGCAGATTCGACGGGAATGTCGTACAGCTCGAACACGTCGGACGCGTCGGGGCCGCCGCGACGTTCGACCGCCGCCAGCACTCGCTTGCGGTAGTCGTTGGGGACGAAGGGGTGCAACGCAGGACTGCTCATCGCCGGCACTCAGACATCGCGTCGACGAGTGCGGTGAACCTGGTCGAGTTCGCGGGCCACCTCGGCCTGCGACAGCGTCGCACCCGTCCGGGCCGACATGGTCAGCGGGATCTGCGCCTCGACGTGGAACGCCGTCACGTGCAGCACGCCGTCGAAGCCCATCTCGAATGTCACCTGGACTTCGCTGCCCTCGTCGTAGCCGAACGGAATGTCGGTGATGCTGCCCTCGATGAGCACCTTCGCATCCTCCGGATGCGGTGACAGGGCTTGCCCCTGCTGTTCGACGACGACCAGCTCGATTCGATCCTGGTTCATTCGCATGGTGCCGAACGAACGACGGACCCGGATCGGCAGCGTCTGATTGCGATGCACCAGCCAGGTCGCCTCCGTTTCACCGCTGCGTCCCACCGCAAGCACCCCGAAACCGCGGGAGACGACGGTGTCGACGGTGATCTCCAGCATCCGTCGAACACCGGAAACCGGCAGCCCGAACGCGGCCGCCACCCGCGCGCACGCGCCGTCGACGTCGCCCGGGTCAGCGGTGAACAGCGGCGCACCGTCGGACAGACGGCCACGTGTACGCAGATCGGCGGCGACGAGACGTTCGATCTCGAGTTTCTCGCCGTACACGGCGGCACCGCGGGCCACCGCGAGATCGGGGTCGGTGAGCTCGGGTGTGATGCCGAGCGCGGCACCGACCTCGCGGGCGACCGCGGGCATCCGGGACGACCCACCCACGAGCAGTATCCGGCTCAGCCTGGTGACGCCGCGGTCGCGGGCGGCCGCGACGCATGCCCGCGTGAGGTCGAGCGTCCGGTTCAGCAGTCCGGCGGTGAGTTCTTCGAGATCGGCTCGGGACACGGCGATCACCGACCGCGCCCCGTCGTGCGCGATGATGACTGTCGTCGACTCGGCATCGGTCAGCTCGTGCTTCGCCCGCTCGGCGGCGAGAATCAGCGCCTGCGAACCGGCCGAATCGTCGAGCGGGTCCTCGGCGTCGGGATGCTCCTCGCAGAACCGACGGGACAGGTGGAGTGCGAGGCGTTCATCCCAGTCGGCGCCGCCGAGCTGATGATCTCCCTCCACCGCGAGCACCGAGATCCGGCGGTCGGCCAGTTCGATCACCGTCGCATCGAACGTTCCGCCGCCGAGGTCGTAGACGAGGACGGTTTCATCGGTGCTTCCCGACGCGGCGCTCGTGTCGGTGAGGCGCCGAAAGCCGTACGACAGCGCTGCCGCGATCGGCTCGGACAGCACACCGACCACGTCGAGGCCCGCATACGTGCCCGCCTGTACGGTTGCCCGTCGCTCCTCGTCTCCGAAGTAGGCGGGGACCGTGATAACCGCGCGCTCCACCTTCTCGCTGGCGAAAGCGGCGTCGGAGGCCAACGACTTGAGGATCAGGGCGGAGATCGCCGGAGCCGACCACGTCTGCCCGTGGGCGACGAACCTCCAGTCGGCGTCGCCCATCCGCCGTTTGACGAGCGCGCAGACATTGTCGGGGTCCAGGCGCGCCTGACGTCGGGCGCCTTCACCGACCATGTGATCGTTCGCGCTCGGGAGGAGGACCACCGACGGCGTGGTCGGGGCCCCGCCCAGTCCGATCACCACCTCGGGGCGTCCATCGGCATCGATCGTCGCAATCGCGGAGTTGGTGGTTCCCAGGTCGATTCCGTATACACCCACGATCGGGGATCGTAACAGCGGCGGCGACGCCGTGCCGCCACTGAAAATGATCCACCTCAAACAATCCCCGCCGCCGACACAAATGCGACCATGGACCGCGTGAGCCCCGATGCCGAATCCGATGCAGGCCCCGAGTCCGCGACCATCGCACAGGTCGCGGAGACTGTCGAAGACCTGGCTCGGGTGATCGCCCGGCAGGCGCAGACTCTCGATCGACTCGTCGAGTCGGACCGCAGTCGTGCCAAGCAGGCCGCGGCGGGCGCCGACCTGCCCCTGCTGGTCGACCTGTTCGCCCTCTACACCGACGCAACCCTCTGTGCGGAGAGCGCCGACGACGCCGATAGTGCCGCGTTCGCAGCGATCGCCGCCGGGCTCGATCGGGTGATCAGCGGGCGGAACGGCGTGCTTGTGGTCCCCTCGCCCGGCGCGACATTCGACGCTCGCACCATGGAGGCCGTCGACGTCGTCGACACCGGCGACGTCGCCGAGGATCGCACGGTTGCTCGGTTGCTTCGGCCTGGACTGCAGGTGGGCGACAGGTCGATCCGCGCAGCGGCGGTGATCGTCCGGCGGCATCAACACCTGACCTGACCCGTCCGATCGACGACGCTCGGGCGCGTTCACCTTACTGACCTGGGACTGCGTGGCGTGTTCCACGTCATCGCTTGACATTCCCGGTGAGCGGGATCACCATTCTCTAGGTATCTGACTGACGGCTCAGTTAATGGAGGATCCGTGACCACCAGCCCACCCACGACGACCGACACGTCGACGTCCGAGGATCTGCCCCAGGGCGTCCTGCCCCTATGGGCGGTCTTCGGCGTCTCACTCGGCATTCTGGCTCCCGCGTCGACACTCGCCCTCGCCATCGGCGTCATCATGCAGCAGGTCGGAGCGCTCAGCTGGGTCACCTGGGCGGTGACATCGCTCCTGGTCCTCGGTTTCGCCGGCGGCATCGCCTGGCTCGCTCGCAGGTTCACCACCACCGGCGGCATCTACGGCCTCACCACCCGCGCCGCCGGACGCGGTCCCGGCTACTTCGTGATGTTCGCGCACCTCGCGTCGTCGCTCGTCTCCGGCCCCGCCTGCGTGCTGGGTGCGGCGATCTACCTCGACGCGTGGCTCCGCAAGCTCGGCGTGCCGTACAACCCGTGGATCCTCGCCAGCTGCTCAGCCGTCGTCGCCATCGCCGTGACCGCACTCTCGCTGCGCGAAGTGAAGCTGTCCGCCAAGCTCCTGCTCCTGATCGAGTTCTTGACGATCATCGTGATCGTCATCCTGTTCGTCGTCATCCTGGTCCGCGTCCCCGGCGGACCTGTCGACGGCCGCCAGTTCGACTTCAGCGGATTCTCCATGGCCGCGATCCTCGCCACGGCAGGCTTCTCGGTGTTCTCGATGGCCGGGTTCGATCACGCCGTCACTCTCGGCCGTGAAGCCCGTAATCCGAAGCGCGCCATCAGCCTCGCCGTGGTCGGATCGGTCTCCGCGTGCGGCTTGCTCTACCTCGCGGGCACCTACGTGATCGTCCTCGGCTTCCGCGACGTCCCGATGGACGGCATCGACGCGCCGCTCGACGTCCTCGCCACGCACTACGACGTCGGCTGGCTCGCTCACCTCATCAACCCGGGCGTCGCGATCAGCTTCTTCGGATCCACCCTCGGCATCATGGCCGGCACCAGCCGCACCGTGTACACCATGGCTCGCGACGGAATGCTGCCGAAGGCGCTGTCCGGTGTCGACCCGGTGCACCGCACTCCGCGAACCGCCGTCCTCACTCTCGGCGCGATCTATCTGATCGTGAGTGTGCTCGGCGCGCTGCTGGCACGGGCGACGACCACCTACTCGCTGCTCGGCACCTTCGCCGGTTACATGCTCGTGGCGTCGTACGGCGCGACGGTCTTGGCGGCAGGCTGGTACGCGATGCGCACGAGGTCGGTCGGCTTCGGGATCGGAATCTCGGTGCTGCTCGCAGCGTTCGGATCCGGGCTCATCTATTGGAAGAGCTTCAACCCGTTCCCCGAGGGCAACCGCTTCTGGGTCGCGATCATCTTCTTCGTCGCGGTCGTCGGCATCGTCGGCAGCTGGGCGTGGCTCAAGCGAAACCGCCCGACCGTCGCCGCCCAGGTCGGCGAATCGGACCGTCGCACCGACGCGGACGTCGACGAGGCCGAAGGAGTCGAGACTTCAGCCTGATCCACATCTTCCGGAGGTCCTCCACCGCACCGCGGTGGAGGACCTCTTTTGCTCATTGAGCCGTGCCGGAGCGCTAGCGTAGGCGCGAGTCGGAATGCCGTGAGGTCCACTGAAAGACATGCGCGGAACCTCGAAATGCCTGGCTAACGTGCGTCGGGCGTCGACGCGGGGTGACCGTGGTCAGCGCGAAAGGCCCGTACAGCAGAACCGACACCGGGAAACACCAGGTCGGCGGAGATCTCGCTCATGATCCGAGCGGAGTCGAGCGACTCGCGCAGCTCAGGCGTCACACCGGCGAGGACAAAGCGCGCACCGACCGAGTGCACGAACCCGATGAGACTGCTGATCGCCTTGGCTGCGGAGTAGTCGACGTCGGAGACTGCGGAACAGTCCAGGACCAGCCACTTGACCGGGTCGGGCGCGCCTTTCACGAGCGCCGTGACGTCATCGGAGAAGCGCCCGACATTGGCATAGAAGAGATCGGCGTCGTACCGGAAGACGATGAGCCCCGGCAGGCTCTGGTGGCCGGGTTTCGCCGGCTCGTACTGTCGCCGACCGTCGTCGCCCACCCCGATCACGAACCGATCCGGGCGGTACTGCCGATGAATCATCTGCAACAAGGACAGAACCATCGCCGTGACGATCCCGGTGAGCACTCCGAATCCGACGACCATCGCCGTCGTCACCACCGCGACGCCGAACTCTATCCGCCGGATCCGCCAGATGCTGCGGAAAGATCTGAGGTGGATCAACTCGACGCCCACGACGAACACCACGCCGGCGAGCACCGCCTCCGGCAGATGGGCGAGCAGCGGCGACGCGAACGCGACCACCGCCAGCGTCGTCAGCGCCATCGTCACATTGGCGAGCTGCGTCCGCCCCTTCTGCTGATCGAGTACCGCCGTCTTGGTGGGACTGCCGTTGACCACAAAAGAACCGGTGAAAGCCGCGGAGACGTTCGCCGCGGACAGGCCCAGGATGTCGCGGTTCACGTCGACGTGGTCGCCGTGGCTCTGCGCGAAACTGCGAGCGGTCGCGGCGCTCTGCGCGAGGATCACCAACACGCAGCCGAAGGAGACGGTCAGGAGTTCGGGCGCCTTCGCCCACACCGCGGTCCACGCCGGGAAACTGATGGTCGGCAAGCCCGCGTGAACGTCGCCGATGGTGGGGACGGCGGCCAGATCGAACAGCATCACCAGCGCGATCGCGCCGACGACAACGAGTATCGGCATCGGAAGCTGCGGACGGAAACGTTTCACGAGAAACAACGCGACAACGGTGACGGCGCCGAAGACGACGGCCTGCCACCGCACGTCACCCAGATGCGTCGCCACAAACGCCCACTTGCCCCACACGTGACTGCCGTGAGCGCGCTCGATCCCGAGCAGTCCCGGAACCTGCTCGGTGACCACCAAGACACCGACTCCAGCGAGGAAGCCGGTGAGGACCGCGGTCGACAAGAAATCGCCGAGAAACCCGAGGCGCAGCACCCACGCGAGCAAGAGCATCGCACCCGTGACCAGCGCTATCAAGCCCGCCCACGCGAGCCAATCCGGAGTCGACGGGTTCAACCCAGCGACCCCGAGACCGGCGATCCCCGAGGCGAGGAGCGCTGCCGTCGCCGAATCCGCACCGACGACCATCAGCCGAGACGCTCCGACGAGCGCGAACACGATGGCCGGGACGATGAGCGAGTAGAGACCCGCTCCGAGCGGGACCTGCGCGATGGAGCTGTAGCCCATCGCCTCCGGTATCGCGACGGCCGCGAGCGACACGCCCGCGATCACGTCGGCGCGCAGCCACCGTCGCTGGTAGCCACGCATGGACAACGGCGTCAGGCGCGTGACGACCCGGCGGATCTCCGAGCGCACCCGGCGGGTCTCCGAGCGCAGTCGAGGAGATGTATCGCCCGAACCGTCAGTGACCACGCCTAATCCACTCGGCGAGGTCTCCGGCCTCAGCGCCGACGGTCGTGTCGTCGCCGTGACCGGTGCACACGCGGGTGTCGTCGTCGAGGACCAGGATCCGATCGCGGATCGACGCGATGATGTCGTCGAAGTTCGAGAACGAGCGGCCCGTGGCGCCCGGTCCGCCCTGGAACAGGGTGTCGCCGCTGAACAGGACCTTCGACGACGGCGACCAGATCACGCACGAACCCGGAGAGTGCCCGGGAGTGTTGATCACCTCCAGCCGCTCACCGCCCACCTCGATCACCTGGCCGTCGGCGAGCTCACCGTGCGCGACGCCCGGATGTGTCTGCTCCCAGAGCATCTCGTCGGCCGAGTGCAGCAGGATCGGCGCACCGGTGGCCTCGGCCAGTTCGGGCGCGACGCCGATGTGGTCGTTGTGCGCGTGTGTCAGCACGATCGCCACCACCCGACGCTCCCCCACTGCCGCCAGAATCGGCGCGGCATCGTGGGCGGCGTCGATGATCACAGCTTCGGTGTCGTCGCCGACCACCCACACGTTGTTGTCGACGTCCCACGTCCCGCCGTCGAGCGAGAACGTGCCGGAAGTGACGACCCGGTCGATCCTCACAGCTGAACCACCGAGCGCAGCACCTTGCCCGCCTCCATCGACTTGAACGCCTCGTCCACGCCGTCGATCGCGATCCGCTCGGTGACGAACTTGTCCAGCGGGAGACGCCCCTGCAGGTGCAGATCGACGAGCATCGGGAAGTCCCGTTCGGGCAGGCAGTCGCCGTACCACGACGACTTGAGCGCACCACCGCGGCTGAAGAAGTCGACGAGCGGCATCTCCAGGCGCATCTCCGGAGTCGGAACCCCGACGAGCACCACGGTGCCCGCGAGGTCGCGAGCGTAGAACGCGGTCTCGTACGTCTCGGGACGTCCGACCGCGTCGATCACGACGTCGGCGCCGTTGCCGTCGGTGAGCTCGCGGATCGCCTCGGCGACGTCGTCGACCGACGACGCGTCTACGGTGTGGGTCGCGCCGAGTTCGGTGGCCCATGCGAACTTTCCGGGGTCACGGTCGACGGCGATGATCGTCGTCGCGCCGGCCAGACGAGCACCCGCGATCGCTGCGTCGCCGACACCGCCGCAGCCGATCACGGCGACCGAATCGCCGCGCGACACGCCGCCGGTGTTCATCGCCGCACCGAGACCGGCCATCACGCCGCAGCCCAGGAGGCAGGCGACCGCCGGGTCGACGTCCGGATCGACCTTCGTGCACTGACCTTCGTGCACCAGGGTCTTCTCCGCGAACGCGCCGATGCCGAGGGCGGGCGACAGTTCGGTGCCGTCGGTGAGGGTCATCGGGACGCTCGCATTGTGAGTGTCGAAGCAGTACCAGGGACGGCCACGCTTGCACGCCCGGCACTCGCCGCAGACCGCACGCCAGTTGAGGACGACGAAGTCGCCGACCTCGACGTGAGTGACGCCCGAGCCGACCGACTCGACCACACCAGCGGCCTCATGACCGAGCAGGAACGGGTACTCGTCGTTGATGCCGCCGGTGGCGTACGCGAGGTCGGTGTGGCAGACGCCGCACGTCTGGATCTTCACGACGACGTCGTTTGCACCCGGGTCCGGGATCACGATGTCCACGAGTTCGGTCGGTGCGTTCTTGGTTCGGGAGATGACTCCCTTGACGACCTGGGACAACCCCGGTCCTCCTTGTTCTCTGGCGAATACGGGTGATTTCGAGCAGTCGTGCGGGAGTTACTTGAGGGCTTCGGTGAGCTGCGCCTTGGTCATGCTCGAGTAGCCCTTCACGCCCTTGGCCTTGGCTTCGGCCTTCAGCTCGGCGACGGTCTTCGCACCCGACTTCGCGGGCGCGGGCTTGGATGCCGCGGGCTTCGCCGGGCTCGCGGGCTTCGCAGCGGCAACGGGCTTGTCGGCGGCCGCGGCGGCCGGCTTCGCGGGCGCAGGCTTCGTTTCGGCAGGCTTCGCAGCAGCAGCGGGCTTCGCAGCGGCTGAGGGCTTCGCGGCAGCGGCGGGCTTCGTGGCGGCAGCGGGCTTGGCAGGAGCAGCCTTCTTGGCCGGGGTCGCCTTCTTGGCGGGGGCGTCCTTCTTCGGCGCCGCGGACTTGGCCGCGGTCTTCTTCGCAGGAGTCGACTTCTTCGCCGGAGCAGCCTTCGTCGCTGCGGGCTTCGCGGCCGACTTCGCCGGTTCTGCCTTCTTGGCCGGGGCTGCGGCCGGCTTCGCCGCAGCGGCGGGCTCGGCCTTCTTGTCCGGCTTGGCAGGTGCTGGCTTCGCGGGCTCAGGAGCCGCGTCCTTCTTGTTCAGCGGCGAGTACGCCAGAACGGTGTCGCGCAGGGCGACGACTTCATTGGAGAGGCGCTTGACCTCTTCCTCCAGGCGGGCGAGCAGAGTCTTCTTGCCAGTCATCGGGGTTCCCTCCGAGGAGACGTTGTCGAGCCCGCCGGCCGTTCCGAACAGGCTTGCTTTCACACCCTACGGCGCACACGCCCCTGGTGGGAGGTGTGACGCGGGGTTCGGGTCAACTCTTCTCAACTCCGATCACGCGCAGGTCGGCGTCGAGGACCACGAAGTCGGCGCGCCTACCCACGGCGAGGACTCCGATGTCGTCTCGGCCGAGGACCCGCGCAGGCGTCCTCGAGCACATCGTGGACGCGGCGATGAGCGCGTCGTCGTCGGTCATCGGGACGGGAGCCGCGCGCAGTCCGCGCACCGTCCGGGCGAACAGTCCGTCCATCGTTGCGGTGCTCCCGGCGATCGCATCCGTGCTGCGCAGCCGGGCGACGCCGTCGCGGACGTACACCTCGAGGGAGCCGAGAACGTAGTCTCCGTCCGACATGCCCGCGGCGACCATCGCGTCGGTCACCAGCGCCACCCGATCGGCTCCCACGCTCTGCTGCACCTGCGCGACGAGCGACGGATGCAGGTGGACGCCGTCACCGATCAACTCCACCACCGCACGCGGGTCCGAGAGCAACGCGAGGATCGGTCCCGGCTCGCGGTGCCCGAGCGGCGCCATCGCGTTGAACAGGTGGGTCGCGACGCTGGTGCCTGCGTCGAGCGCCGCCTGCGTCTGGGCGAAAGTCGCGTCCGTGTGCCCGACGGCGACCCGCACGCCTGCCGTGACGAATCGGGTGATCGCGTCCAGCGCTCCGGGGAGCTCCGGCGCCATCGTGACCATGGCGATCGTGCCGTCGGCGATGTCGAGCAGGTTGTCGATCTCGGCGAGGTCGGGACTGCGGAGCCGGTCTGGGGCGTGGGCGCCGCACCGCGAATGCGCGATCCACGGTCCTTCGAGGTGAATGCCTGCGATCGCTCCCGAACGGACGAGCGGAGCGAGGCGCCCGACGATCTCGGCGAGTTCGTCGGGGCTCGCGCTGACCGTGCTGGCGACGGTCGTCGTCGTCCCGTGCGATCGGTGAAACTCCGAGGCCGCTCGCACCTGATCGGCGTCACCGTCGGTGTACGACGCTCCCCCGCCGCCGTGCACGTGCATGTCGACGAACCCCGGAACAATTATCCCGGAAGCGAACTCGAGATCCGGTTCGCTCGGAGGACGTCCCTTCCCTACGGCTTCGACCATGCCGGCCCGAACTTCGAACCAACCTGGGCGGTGGACTACGCCGTCGGCGACCACCGCTGAAGCGGCCACGATGCGGGACTGAGAAGACACGTCTTGCAGCCTATCGACGATCCGCGCACGGCACGGCGAGTCTGCTGTACGAGGCCGAACGCCACCCCCCCCTCTAGGCCAGTTCAGGCCACACGAGTCCCAGCGCTTCAAGCCACGGCTCGAATGGAGTCGCCACCCGGCCGAGCCCGCTCACGATCGGCTCCGGGTCGTCCTCCAACGCGATCAGCCCACTCGGCGACCGGTCGAACAACGCAGCTGCCGCTGCGGCCGCATCACCGCCGACGATGTTCCGCGATGCGAGTTCATCGGAGATGTCGAGTTCAGGATCCTGAACATGCGATCGGTACGCCGGCGTGTTCCCGGCAGGATCGAGCGACCACACCTGGAACACCACACCGAACTCGTCGAGATCCTCACAGATCACCGCACGACCCGAGACGTCCCCGACAAATAACGTCGCTTCCGAAGACCCGACCACCATGCCCGGCCATTCCAGAAGCAATCGTGCACCGTCGGCCGTCGCGACAACGTCGAAGTCCAAGTCGGCCCGCGGATCCCATCCCGGCAGAGCAGTCGGCATCAACTCGGCAACCCGCGCCGCGATCCGCTTCGCCGCCAACTCGTCCTGGACGTCGGCAATCAACACGAACCCGTACGTACTCACCACGCCACCAAAGGCTCGGGCACATCGACGTCCGCGATCATCTCTTCCGGGATACCCAAACCTTCAAGTGAATGCTTCCGCGTGGACAGCAGAAGATCATTCAAACCCGCGCGATCAGCTGTTTCGAGGTTAGCCAAGAGCCCTCCGAAGAATTCGCGGTTGGTGACCCCGGGAATGCGGAGACCGTAGTTGTCCAATCCTCGGTCCCCTTCTTCGAGAACCCACCGAACGTCGCCAATCAGATCATCCCGAGATCGGGACCCCATGAGAACCCGACGCATAACGAGCAAATGGCGCGAACTCCCCCTGTAGATTCTATGATCCTTTCCCTTCTCAATCCAGATACTCCGACGGAGTTCAGAATATTCAAGGCCCTGATGCAAATCACCCTCGCGCAGGAAGACAAGTTCATCCGAGAGCACCGCGAGTTTCGCTACCGACTCAGGACTCAGGGAGCCCCTCAAATCAACCCGCGCTTTCCTAAAAGCGTCGCCTACAGAAACGCCTGCGTCACCCGCCTCCGACGCCGGCAGCGGCTTAGCGAGGAGTCCTCCATAACTGACAAGATTCCCTCCTGCGCCAGTTTCATGATATATGAACTGCACCCACCACCCCACCGGTCGGCGAACTAGAATAGGGCTCCTACCAGATCCGGCGAGGTCCCAGTCTTCGCCGAGGAGCACCTGCGCGCTCCCAAGAACCTCGCGCAACATCGCTCTGTTCATGTACACTCCCCATCTCTCTCGGGATCACCCCGTCTGGCTCGGATCCTGAATTTCTCACCTGAAACAACCGAGACCTGCAAATGCTGACCCAATTGTCTACCTGCCGAGTTTCGGCACTTTAAGAATGGGGTTTCCGTCCCGATCCATTGGCCTCGGCATCTTCTCGACAAACTGATCCCTGCCTGCAAGAAGATCGTGAACCTCCTTCGATACGACAAGCCCACCTTTAGTTCGGGCAATGTCGTCCACCATCTGCTTCCCAGTGATCACAAGCAGATCAATCTCTGGAAGATCGGCTTCGTCCATGCCTGGATAATGCTCCGATACGGCGGCTTGCGGGC
>NZ_BAOP01000024.1 GCF_000344135.1 Gordonia malaquae NBRC 108250
GGCCCAGTTGAGGTCACCGCCGAACACGCCTTTGGCGAGGGTCGACATCAGATTCGCCTGGGGAGCCGAGAGCGTGCCTTCCGCGCCCTCGGCGTTCGTCGATCCCACGAATCCGAAAGCGTTGTTCATCAGGCTGAGGATCGGCGGGATGATCGCCGAACCGAACAGCACACCGACGACCAGTGCCACCTGCTGCTTCCACGGCGTGGCGCCGACCAGCTGGCCGGTCTTGAGGTCCTGCAGATTGTCGTTAGAGATCGTCGCGACGCCGAAGACGACTGCCGCAGTGAAGAGGGTGTACGCGATCAATGCGTCGATCTGGTTCGGGTCGTCAGTCGGACCGTGAGTGACCTTGATCAGCAGCGCAGCCGTCAGCACGACGAGAATGCCGACGCCGGAGATCGGACTGTTGGACGAGCCGATCAGACCGGCCATGTAGCCGCAGACTGCGGCGACAACGAGTCCGATGACCAGGACGAACACGATGCTGACTGCGATGATGCCTGCCAGCGAATCGGAGATGTGCGAGTCGGCCGCGAAGTCCCACAGGAGCCATCCGATCGGAATCATCGCCAGAACCACCGTGAGGCCGACCCACTGGATCGGGATGTCGCGCTCGGTCACGTCCACCACGGTGCCCGCCTTGCGCGCCTTCGCACTCGCCATGGCCGCGATGATTCCCTTGATGATCGGACCGATCACCGTGGCGAGCGTCCAGATCGCGGCGACCGCGATGGCGCCGGCGCCGACCATGCGCACTTCGCTGGAGAAGATGCCGCTCACGAAGTCGAGGAGGCTCTCATCGGCTGCCGGCCCCGAACCCCACGTTCGGATGGGCAGCACGACGAAGAACGAGATGACCAGGCCGACGACCATGGCGACACCGACGGCGACGCCCACGAGGTGCCCGACACCAATCAGTGCGAGGGAGAGGCTGCCGCTGACCATCGTCGCGCCGGAGCCCACCTTGAACGCCGCCGACGCCTCGGTCGCGACGAGCTTGAGAGAGCCGAGAAGTGAGAAGAACGCTGCACCCAGTGAGCCGACGACGATCGCGCGCATACCGCCGCGGTTCTGGTCGACTCCCTTCGAGTCGATGTCGGCCGCGTGCGCTTCGGAGGCCTCCCCGACCTTCAGAACCTCTGCCGCGGCGACACCTTCCGGATACGGGAGGTCCGAACCGGTGACGAGCGCTCGCCGCAGCGGGATCGAGTACATGACGCCGAGGATGCCGCCGATCGCGCACACCGCCACCGTCGTCCAGTACGGGAAGCCCGACCACCAGCCGATCATGATCAGGCCGGGCAGCACGAACACGATGGCCGACAGCGTGCCCGCCGCGGACGCGATCGTCTGGACGATGTTGTTCTCCATGATCGTGTGCTGCTTGAAGTAGCGGAGCACCGACATCGAGATGACGGCCGCCGGGATGGCCGTCGCGAAGGTCAGACCCACCTTGAGTCCGAGGTAAACGTTCGCCGCAGTGAACACCAACGTGATCAGGCCGCCGAGGACGACCGCCCGAATGGTGAGTTCGCGAACGCCGGACGGCGCTTGTGGCGCGTCCGTGGTTGTTTCAGACATGGGGGTCCTCCCGGCTGAGCTACGAATTACGTTGTCTCACGATAGAACCCGCCGTGTCATCTCATGCGACGACCCGGAATTGTCCGAATGTCGTCAGACTGCGTCGGCGCCCGGTTCGAATGCCTGCTCGAGCAGGCTGCGGCGGTAGGCCTCGAGCGCGACGAGGTCGCCGAACAGTGCGTTGTATCCGTCCGGATCACTGCCGGGCGACATCCTGCGCAGCTTCGACTTGATGTCGGCGATCTGCGAGCCCACCCACACTTCCTGGGAGCGGGCGAGAACGCTGGAGATGTAGCGCGGCACCTTGTCGTCTTCGACGGGCATCGGCTCGACGGCGAGTTCGGTGACGAGCGGAGTGAAAGCCGCGTCGTCGACGGCCTGAATCACGGCGTCCACCCAGGTGGCGCCGCCGAGTCCGCTCGCCGTCCCGCCTGCGTCGGAGATCGCCTCGCGCACACGACGGTACGAGGGGTCGCTGAAGCACTCGCCCGGCAGGGAGTCGAAGACGGTGCCCGCGATCGCCGGGTACTGCAGCGCCGCCTTGAGGGCCTCACGCTGCGCCCACAGTCGGGGATCGTTCGGCAACGGCCGGGCGGTGGGCGGCGTCGACATCGCTTCGGGTCGGACACGTCCGACGTTGCGGCCCTTCTGTCGGGCGCCGCCGCCCTTCTTCGCCATGCCTCGGACACGCACGAGGACCTGTCCGACGTCGTCCCAGCCGACCCAACCGGCGAGTTGGCGCGCGTACTCGTCTCGCAGTGCGACGTCCCGGATCCGAGAGACCACCGGGACTGCGTCACGCAGTGCGCCCACGCGGCCTTCCGCGGTGTCGAGGTCGTGATTGCGGATGAGCGCCTTGATCGCGAACTCGAACATCGGGATGCGTCGCGCGATGAGGTCGCGGACAGCACTGTCCCCCGACTCCTGGCGGAGCTCACACGGGTCCATCCCGTCGGGGGCGACGGCCACGAAGGTCTGCCCCGCGATGGCCTGCTCACCTTCGAATGCCTTCAATGCAGCAGCCTGACCTGCGGCATCGCCGTCGAACGTGTATATCACCTCACCACGGAAGTACGAGTCGTCCATCATGAGTCGACGGATCAGGGCGAGGTGGTCCTCACCGAACGCGGTGCCACACGAGGCGACCGCAGTCTCGACACCCGCCACGTGCATCGCCATGACGTCGGTGTAGCCCTCGACGATCACCACCTGGTGACCGCGCGCGATGTTCTTCTTCGCGAGGTCGAGGCCGAACAGCACCTGCGACTTCTTGTAGAGCATCGTCTCGGGCGTGTTCATGTACTTGCCGAGATTGTCGTCGTCGAAGAGCTTGCGGGCGCCGAATCCGATGACGTCGCCGCCGAGGTTGCGGATCGGCCAGAGCAGTCGACGATGGAACCGATCGATGGGCCCTTTGCGGCCCTGCTTCGAGAGGCCCGCCGCTTCGAGTTCGGAGAACGCGAAACCCTGCGCCTGGAGAGCCTTGGTCATGGTGTCCCACCCGGCGGGCGCGTATCCGCAGCCGAACTTCTCCGCGGTGGCGCCGTCGAATCCACGGCCCGTCAGGAAGTCGCGCGCGGTCTGCGCGTCGGGCGTGCGGAGCTGTTCGGCGTAGTAGCGTTGCGCGGCCGCGTTCGCGGCGACGAGGCGCGCCCTGGTGCCGCGGTCACGCGTGATCGTCGTTCCGCCGCCCTGGTAGTCGATGCGGTACCCGATGCGGTCGGCCATCTGCTCGACGGCTTCGACGAAACTGATGTGCTCCTGCTTCTGGAGGAATGTGTAGACGTCACCGCCCTCACCGCAGCCGAAGCAATGGAAGTGGCCGTGGTTGGGCCGAACGTGGAACGACGGCGACTTCTCGTCGTGGAACGGGCACAGCCCCTTCATGCTGTCTGCGCCGGCGCGTCGCAGCGCGACGTATTCGCCGATGACGTCCTCTATCCGCGTCTGTTCGCGGATCGCGGTGATGTCGCGATCGGGGATACGTCCTGGCACGACCACCACTGTAGTCGTCGTGGCGGTCGTGCCTCTTGGGTCACTCCTCTTCGACGACCTTCGCGCCGTCGGCGGCGCGCTGAACGGCTTCGGTCCCCTTGATCGCACCGTCCTTCGATGCGTACGGCTGGCTCGTCGCGACCACCTCACCGTTTCCGGCGACGAGGTTGAAGTAGTACTTGCCGCCCGCGTTCTTCTTGATCTTGAACGTTCCTGCCATGACCGGTGTCCCTTCGTGATCGTGCGGACCGCACGGAACGGCGGACCTACCGTTGATCGTGCCTCGAAATCAGCATCCGCGCACGTCAGAGTGCCTTTAGTCCGTTCTGTCGTACCCCGGGTTTACAGTTCCACCAGATCGAACACATGAGCGATTCGTCGCCGACGGACCGCGGAACCGAAGGAGTGAACATGTGTGAATGGGACCCCCGCTGCAGCGGGTCGGACGATCTGGTCGGACACGCGCTCGCCCTCATCGCCGCCGGGTCATGGGCGGTCACGGGCGTGTACGGCGACGACTCGGCGCCGGCGATCGCGTACACCACCGGGCTCACCGAGCTCGGCCGCCCCGAGCTCGTCATCACCGGTGTCGCACCGGAACACGCGGGCCCGGTCCTCAATGAGGCCGCCGCACTCATCGTCGCGCGGCCCGACTTCGGCGCGGGCTCCACCCTGGCCGACCTGTCGAGCGCGCCGGGGTCGGACTTCACCGCGATCGACGTGATCGACATGTCGCCGCTCCGAGTCACGGCGCTGCTGTTCGGACGCGGATTCCAGGCGGTTCAACTCGTGTGGTCGGACATGAGCCACCGACTTCCGTGGGATCGCGGGTACGCCCTCGCGCCGGACGATCAGCCGTTGCTCGGTATCGCGATGAACGCCGCCTGAGTCATTTCGACGATTCGCGGAGGAGGAGCCAGACGAGGTAGAGGCCGCCGAGCGTGACAGTGACGGCGCCCACCGGCGGGTGGACGTCGCCGAGGAAGTGTTGGGCCGCCAGGTCGCCGATCGCGAGCACAGCGGCGCCCACCAGTGCCGACCCGATCAGGCTCAACGATGGCCGGCCGAGGAGCCGTTTCGCGATCTGCGGCGCGGCGAGCGAGACGAATCCGATCGGGCCGGCCACCGCGGTGACGATGGCGGTGAAGACCACGCCGACGACCACCATCACGAGCTTGGTCCGTTCCACCCGCACGCCGAGCGACGCGGCAGTGTCCTCCCCCAGGTCGAGGGCCCGGGTGAGGAAAGCCAGCCGGGGCAGGCTCAACGCCATCACTGATGCGACGCACGTGGTGATGATCAGCGGTGTCCACGTCATTCCGTTGAGCGACCCTGCACCCCAGATCGCGGCGCGCATCGACTCGTCGAGGTCCGCGCGCACACTGAACCAATGATTGAAGGAGGACAGCACCGCGCTCACGGCGATGCCGACGATGATCAACCGAAAACCCGCGAGGCCCTGCCGATAAGCGAGGAAGAACACGGCGAGCGCCGCCGCGAGGCTGCCGACGACCGCGCCCACGGCGAGCTCACCGAAACCGGAGCCGCCGATCATGAGCACCACTATCACGCCGGTGTACGCGCCCGAGTTCAGTCCGATGACGTCCGGGCTGCCCAGCGCGTTGCGGGTCAACGATTGGAACAGCGCACCACTGACACCGAGGCAGGCTCCGAAGACCACCGCCGCGAACGCGCGCGGCGCACGTCGTTCGTAGACGAACACCTGCTTCTTCGACGCGTCGGGGCCGAGCAGATCAACCAGGTCGGTCATCGTCAGGCCGGATCGGCCGAGGGACAACGACAGAAGTACACAACCGATGATGATCGAGATGAGTAGGAGTCCGACGATCACCGATCGTCTATGCACGGTCATCGGACCGCCTTCCGTCGGACGAGCCAGATCAGAATCGGTGCGCCGATGAGCGGCGTGATCACGCCGACCTGCAGTTCCGCGGGCCACAGGACGAGTCGTCCGACGATGTCGGCGGACAGCAGCAGAATGGGTCCGGCCACAGCCGAGTACAGGATCACCCACCGCTGATCAACACCCGCGACGAGGCGAACCGCGTGCGGGATCATGAGCCCGACGAATGCGATCGGCCCGGCAGCGGCAGTGGCTGCGCCACACAGGAGGACGAGCGAGACAAGCCCCATCACCTGTGTGGTGCGGACTCGGACACCGACGCCACGCGCGACATCGTCCCCCAAAGCAAGGGCGTTGAGTGACCGCGAACCGATCACCGCGAGAGCCAGACCGGCGATGACGAACGGGGCGATGAAGCCCGCCGTCCCCGGCGGGCGATCCGCGATGGTCCCGACTCCCCAGAATCGGACGTGCTCGAAGCGGGCGGGATTCACCAACGACAAGCTCATGCTCATGCCGTTGAACACCGCCGTCATCGCGACGCCCACGAGAGTGAGCCTCAGCGGCGTGACCCCGCCCGGCCCGCGCGCCGCGATGGCAGTGACCAGTACGGCCGCGATCACCGAACCGAGGAGCGCCAGCCAGATGAACTCCGAGATCTGCGTGAGGCCCAGGTAGGCGACGCCGAGCGCAACAGCGAGCCCTGCGCCGGCGTTGACTCCGAGGATTCCGGGATCGGCGAGCGGATTGCGGCTCACCGCCTGCATCAACGCACCGGCCACACCGAGTCCCGCACCGACCATCACGCCGATCGCCGTTCTCGGAACGCGGACATCACGCACAGTGATGTGGTCGATGCTGCCGTTGTAGGAGGTCAGCGCGTCCCACACCGTCGACGGCGGGAGCAGCGCCGAGCCCACTGCGACGCTCGCGACACACACCCCTGCGAGGAGTGCGAGGGCTGCGATGAACCAGATGACCCGGTGTCGCCCGACGGCTCGAACGTACCGCCGTGTTTCGACCGCTGTCGGATCGCCGGTCACGTCGTGGCGGTGAGCGTGACCGCGTCCACTCCCCAACCGAGCGCGACTGTGTCGGCGATTCTCCACCCGGCGGCTTCTGCGACCGTCGACAGCCGGTCCGCGTTCCGCGGTGACTCCCCGACCGCTGCGAGGTGGACCAGCGCCTCCTCGAGTTCGCCGGTGCCGAGGGCGTCGGCCGATGTCGACTCGATCAGGAGCACGGATGACGCACGTCCGGAGGCCGAACGCAACAACGCTGCCGCTTCCTGGTCGTTGAGATGGCTGAGCGCATCGACACCGACAAGAAGATCGACGGGAGGCCCGTCGACGAGCGGGCAGTCGGAGTACTCGTGATCACCAGTCGACGACGCGCGCAGCGCATCCACCTCGGCGCTCGTTCCGATGATCGTCGTTCGGGCGCCGTCGACGCGCCCAGCGGCCTGCAGTCCGTCGGCGACGACGGCCGCGCCGGGTCCGCAGAACGCGATCGTCTTCTGATCAGCGAACGCCGTCAGTGCGGCGACGGCCGGCATGAGGAACACTCGGCCGCTGCTCTCGTCGATCAGTTCCGCGAAATCCGCGGACGACGACTGTACGTGAGCGGCGAAGGTCTGGCCGGTTGTCGTCTCCCACACCGACCGACCGGTCGGCAACGCCTCGGCGAGATCCTTCAGTGCCAGGATCTTGTCCGCTTCCGCGCCGTCGAACACCTCCGCTTCGTGGGGGTCGGTGAGCAGCGTGTCGCCGACCTCGCCGAGTACGAGACGGCCGTTGTCCTCTGCCAACACGCCGCACGCGACAAGGACCTCGACCAGTGGATCGATGCGGCCCTCGGGAAGTGCCAGATGCGCGGCAAGCGCTGCGCGGTGCGGGCGGTGGGCGTCGACCAGCTCGAGCAGTCCGAGCCGCAGTGCTGCACGGACCGCGAACCAGGTGACTGGGGATTCGACGAGTTCGAGCCGATTGACGGCGACTGCGGACTCGTCTGACGAGGGCAGCGCTTCGGGTTCCCGTCGGTGCCAGTAGCCCGTGATGTCGACATGGTCCTTGGGGACGGCGAGCTCGCGCGCGACGTACTTGCGGACAGCGAGAAGCGACCGACTCTCCGCCGCGGCCCACACGTACGCCACACCCGGGGGCGGTGTCACCGCACGAACGGCGGCGACGAGGGCGTCTCGATCACCGGGTGCAGCGACCACCCAGGTGATGGTGTCGTCGGGCCCCAGGGGCAGTTCGCGTCGCGCGGAATCGTCGGCGATCGTGAGGACGATGCGGGCCGGGCCCGCGATCGGCCGGTCGAGGAGGAATCGTTCAACAGCGGGTTGGGCGGTCTCGTCTCCCGCGAGCAGGGCCCACTCCGCGTCGGCCGGAACCACTGTCGACGACTTCGGGCCGACGATCCAGAGCTCGTCGCCCGGAGAAGCGGCGCACGCCCAGGTCTCCGCGGGTCCGCGATCTTTGCCATCTGAGTGAACGACGAAGTCGAACGCCATCGATCCGCCCTCCACATCGACGTGAACCGGCGTGTAGTCGCGGGTCAGCCGATGCTCGGACACACCCCATTCGATTCCCAGCTCCCGCTGTGCGGGCAGCGCATCGGCGATGTCGCCCTCCGCGGTGAAGATCAGTTTGACGTGATCGTCGAACGCCTCGCTGGTGAGGGCCGGAAGCGAGAGTCCGTCACGTTCGAAACAGCCCAGCTCCGGACCGCCGAGCGTCACCCTCCGCATGCGGTCGGTGACATCACCGACGTCGAGAACGATCAGTCGCCGCAGGATGATGGGCAGGGGCGTGATCCGGAGCTGGGCCATGATTCCTCTACTTCTACTTCTTGAACTTCGTCTCGATGATGTCGAGCAGTTCCATAGCTTCGTCGAAGTCGCTGCGCTGCACCCAGTAGGGCAGGTCGAAGGCCTGATTGTTCGTGAACGACGGCAGCGCCGACCAGATCGGCTGCTTGCGCATGTCGGCGACCGTGGTCACGTCGGCGTTGAACCCGGCCTGGAACAGGGTCGGCTGCGTCAGGACCTGACCGACCTGCTCGGTGGAGAGCTCAAAACTGTCACCGCCTGCGGTGTAGGGCTTGAATCGGCCGGTTGCGAACAGCGGCGCGGGACGGAAGCCCAGCTTCGCGAACTCCTTCGGCAGACCGCGGTCCTCGATCAGCACGAACGCACGTCCGTCGGCCAGCATCGACAGGAACACCGACTCCCCCGCGGGCACGGTGATGTTGTTCTTGACCTCGGCGATCCGGGCGTCGTACGCCGACACCGCGTCGCGATACACCTCGGGCTTGCCGAACACCTTGTCCGCGAGGAACTCGTACTGTCCCTGCCAGTCGGTGAGATCTCCACTGACGATGACCGTGGGTGCGATCTTCGAGAGTTCGGCGTATGCGGTGGTCGCATGCTTCAGCGGGAATCCGAGACCACCGGCGACGATGAGGTCGGGATCCTGCTCGAGGATCGCTTCCATGTCGAAGCCGTCTGCACTCCAGGGCAGCAAGGTGGTTCCCTGCTCGGTGGCCTTGTCGGCCCACTGCTTGGCGAATTCGCCCTTCTCGTCGGTCGCCTGGGTCGTCACGCCGACGACCGGGACATCGAGGTCGTACAGGTAGCCTGCGAGAGCGTAGTTGAGGACCACCACGCGCTTGGGCGCCGCCGGGATCTCTACGCTTCCTTGGTCAGTGGCGACGGTTCGCTTCTCACCCGACGAACTGTCGTCAGAGCTCGACGAGCAGGCCGAGATCGCCAGAGCGAGCACTGCCAGCACGGCGGCGAGCACCGCGGGAATCGCGCGAGGTTTACGCATGAGGACCTTCTTCTCGAGTCTCGGGCGCGGGGTCGGGTAGGCATGGCGAACCCCGCGCCGTATCATTAGGCAACCCTAAGCTAAACCCTCGATCGGTCTCCACTGATCCCAACCCGACACGATTTGGAGACGGACCGGACACGACGGACCTTCAGGAGGCTGACGATGGACCACGTGCCAGGCCGGTTGGCGACGCTTGTCCCCGAGAACTCGATCAGATTCCTCGGTCACCCGACGCACAGTCACCCCGAGCCCCATCTGGTGTATGTGAGTGCCGGGTCGGCACGCCTGGAGATCGACGGAGAACAGGTCGTCCTCGGTCCGCAGGAGTCGGTGTGGCTCGCCCCCGACGTCCCTCATGCCGCACGCTACGCACCGGGCAGCCTCGTCCTCGGCCCGCTGCTGTCCCCCACGACGATCCCGCCCGAACGCGTCCACCGGCTCGGGGTGAGGCCGTCGATCACCACGGTGATGACCGCCCTGCTCGGGGCGGCGCCGAGCACCGCTGCCGAGGTGTCCGTGTTCCGGGAAGCACTCGACAACGTCCTCACCACTCTCGGCGGACCCTATTTCGCACTTCCGTCGCCGACCCATCCGGTCGCCGCGACCGTGGCCCGGGAGATAGGACTCTCGACGGAACCCCTTGACGAGATCGCCGCACGCCACGGCGTCAGCACCCGCCACCTTCAACGTCTGTTCGTCGCCGAGACAGGCATCGGCCTGCACCAGTGGCGTGTGCGGTCGCGCCTGAATGTCGCGATCGATCGCCTCCGCCACGGCGCCACGCTCACTCGTGCCGCACATGCCGCGGGCTACTCGACCGGCTCGGGACTGCGGAAGGCGCTGCACCGCGAAGCGGGAGTCGACGTCGACGCCGTCCGACACGCAGGCTGAGTCAGCCGCGCGCGAGCGCAGCGGCCCACACTGCGACGGCGTTCGCCATCAGCACGTCGGTCGACACCATTCCCGGGAAGTAGTCCGCGAGCCGAGCCCACATCGCACGCCCCTCGTCGGTGAGGCCGCCCTGTTTCAATCGGCCATGAGCCTGCAGACGCGCGACGGCCGCGAAGCACATCGACTGCATCGACAGCAGCATCCACGGATTGCCTCCGGTGTCGACGCCGTCCAGCGCTTCATTGCGCGCGGCGATCAGGTCGTACATCTCCGGCGACGAACGGCGGACGTCGCGCAGCATGGTGTTCACGTGGCGGGGAGCTTCCAGACTCACCGGGTCGGCCATCCAGTCCACCCGCCGGTGGAAGGCGTCGATGGTCGCGCTGGTGCGCATGTCGAGATCGAGCACCGGTCCCGGGACGATGCGGAAGTGCTGGAACAGCATGTCGACCTGATCGCGGCTCATGGCGTCGACCGCGAGCACGTTCCGGTCGAACACTCCGGTGCGCGGGTCACTCATCCGACCCGACGCGAGAAGCCGGAGGATCTCGTCTCCGCCGCGGGTGACGAGATACGACTGCACGTCGTCGCGGTCGGGCGCGGACGGATCGGCGATCTCCGACATCGCGAGCATGCAGCCGATGTACGGGTTCGGGTGCGACGCGGCGGTTCGCCCGCTCGGCGCGAACGGCAGTTCGGCGAGTCCGGAGCGGATGAACATCGCCGGCACGCGGTCCGGTGACACAGGGCTGTCGGCGAGCGCCAGAAGCGACGCCGTCGGATCCGCGGTCAACAATTCGTCGACCGGGGCTTCGGCCGGGTCGAGCAGCGGTTCGTCTGCGGGCGCACTGGTCTCCTCCGCGTGGGCCGCGTCCAGACTCATCCATTCGTTGATCAGCGAGTCCTCGACCACAACACTCGGTACGACGGTTCGGTCGCCACCGCGCACGACGGTCGCCACCGGGGCCTCGTCGGTCTCGCCGGACTCGTCGTCGATGAGCGCCACGAGCGTGCCGGACACGAGCCGCTTCGCAGCGTCGGCGACACCACGCGTCGCGAGGGAGAACTCCGCCCCCGACCTGCCGTCGGCGTCCCATTCGCGGACGATCTCGAGGTTTCCGTCGAGCAGCGCGAACGACACGTCGACCGCGCCGGGGACGTACACGGCCAGCCTGTGATGGTCGGCGGCTGTCACGTCGAGCTCGGCCAGGCTCGTCTGCCACGCGGCCGGAACCCCGGACCGTTCGATGCGGACGAGAGCATGCGGTGGCCTGACCACCAACTCAAGCCGATCTGATCCGGCCGAGACGGTCGTGATCAGCTCGGTGACGTCCGGCGCGAACTCGACGGTCTCGTCGACCACGCTGAGACCCTCGTCGACGGTGAACTCCGTCGTCGATTCGGTGAGGCCCTTGTCGACGGGAAGTCGCACGGCGGGTTCGTGGACCATGTCCAAGCCCTCGGCGATGTCGGCGACACGACGGAGGTCGAGGCCGTACGAGTCGCTGACGACGATCTCGTAGCGTCCCAGAAGTGGTCCTTCGACTCCGTCGAACGGGTCGGCCGAGGTCACGTAGTCTTCCGCCGCCCACGGATAGTCGACGAGCCAGTCGATCTCCCCCGCGCGCCGGACACGGACCCGCCACTCCTTGACGTCGTCGCCCAGGTGAGCAGGAAGATCGACGAGCGGTCGTTCTCCGAAGACGGGGTCGCCGTCTCGCGTGGTGATTCCGGCGAGCGGTTCCGGAAGCTCGATGCTCGGGCTCTCGGCCGGACGCACCCGACGAGTCTGGCCCGCGCGTCCGTCACGATGGACGGTCAGCTCGCGATGCCCCTCCAGATCGATAGTGCGCAGCAGCCACCCGTCCCACGGCCCGGTCCGGGTCTCGACGATCGGCACCGCGGCGCGGTCCGCGCCGAGAAGTTCTGCATCGTTCGGGACCAGCGCGACGACGTGTCCGGCTGGCAGAGTGCGATGACGCGACATCACACGACCGTCCGGGGCGAACAGGACAACCGGGTCGCCCGGCAGGACGACGGGAACCGAACGGCGGGCGCCGTTGTCCAGACTGACGAGGACGCACTCGCGCAGTGCCGCCGTCACCGGGATCACAGCGGCTTCATCGGCGCCGACGGCGACCTGTTCGGGAGCGTCGCCCGCCCAGACGCGCCACGTCGTAGCGGCCGCGTCGGACGGCACGATCACCGTGAGCGAGCCCTCGGCCGCATCGTAGCGAAGCTCGGGGAATCGTGCACTGCAGAGTGCGGCCGCATCGGTGTCCCCGGAGAGGAACGCTGTTCGCTCGAGTCGTTCGCTCACCGCGGCGAGGATCGTCGGTGGAAGGTCGACGGTGGCAGGCGTCAATCTGTCGGCGTTCCACTCACCGGGTGAGGCGACGCTTGCGACGAGCGTCGCGCAGATCCGGGCGAGGAAGGTCGCGGCGATATCGGGCGCCTGTTCGAGCAGGACCCGGAAACCCGCCGGAAGGACGGTGTGGCGGTGGCCGAATCCGGGTTCGGTCAGGTGATCGAGAATCGCAGTCCCCGACGGCGCGCGGCCGGCGGAGACGTGCCGTTCGATCACGTCGACCAGGGCGTCGACGGTGCGCGGAGTGAGTCCGGCATGGAGGTCGAGAAGAGGCAGCAGGTCGTCGGCTCGAAGAGAGGCGACATCTCGGAGTCCTGCCTCGCGGAGCATGTCGCCGGCGAAAGCCGAGACGGCGGCGGAGAACGACTGGTCGGCATCGACGCCGATCGCCGTGAAGAAGCCATCCCAGAAGTCGTCGTCCGACGTCCGGATCGTGGCGTGTCCGACAAGAGCGGTGATGATCAGCGCCGGATGCCGGGTGATGAGCGCGATGTGTGCGCCCGCAGGCATGTCGCGCATGAGCGCGCCAAGGCTTCGCTGGGCCTCACGAAGCTCGTCGGGGGTGAAGTTCGCTTCGACGACAAGAGCGACGGGGGCGAACCGCTCGCGGATGGTGGTCTCGATATCGGCCGTCTGGGGGCTCGCCGAACCGGTCATGCGTGCGTGTCCACACCTTCTGTCGTGGCGCCTGCGGGAGGGGTGCGCGGCGCGTGCTGAGACGAGTGTCGGGCGGCACCGGGGTGCCGGGATTCCACCCGAGGCAAGGAGACAAGTTACTCCGGTGGCGGCCTCGTTCTCGAACCTCGAAGCGGTGCTGTGGGAAGGCTCACGCCGACCGCCGATTCGTGCCTGCGCGGCCCTTCTCGCACGTGTTCGACTCTGGCACAATCGAACTCGAATATGGCGGCGACGAGAGGCCCACTGATGGAGCAGTTCACTCGCGACGGGTTGACGTTCGACGTCATCGACTCGGGGCCGACCGACGGCGACGTCGTCCTTCTCCTTCACGGGTTCCCGCAGACCGGTTCCTCGTGGTCAGGCGTGTCTGCGGTGCTGAACGAGCACGGGTTCCGGACGATCGCTCCCACTCAGCGCGGCTACTCCCCCGGCGCTCGGCCGCGTGGACGACGCGCGTATCGGACCAGCGAGCTGACGGCCGACGCCGTGGCGCTCGTGGAGCAACTCGACCGCGGTCCGGTACACCTCGTCGGGCACGACTGGGGCGCCGCTGTTGCGTGGTCGTTGGCCGCGAGCCGACCTGATCTCGTCCGCTCGTTCACATCGGTCTCCGTGCCCCACCCCGGAGCGTTCATCTCGTCCATGACACGAAGCCGACAGCTGCTCCGATCGTGGTACATGTTCGCGTTTCAGGTCCCCCGACTTCCGGAGTACTTGATTCGGCGATTCCCGGATCGATTCGAGGCGAAGCTGTCCTCGGGTGGCCTCACTCCAGAGGAGGCGGCCGAGATTCGTCGGGATGTCCTTGAAACGGACGCGCTGACCGGTGGAATGAACTGGTATCGAGCCATGATGCTGGGTGCCCCGAGAGACTTGAAACGACGCGTCGCCGTCCCGACCACACACGTGTGGAGCGACGCCGACTTCGCTCTCGATCGTGCAGGCGCCGAGCTCGCCGCAGACTACGTGACCGCGGATTTCCGGCTCGAAGTGTTCGAGGGTGTGTCCCACTGGATCCCGGATCAGCGTCCGACAGAACTGGCCGACGTCATTCTCGCCCGGATCGCGAGCGCCAGCGGTTGAGCCGCCGCCTGCACTCGGCCTGAGTGTTGCTCTCGAGACACTCGGTCCACTCCCTTTGGCCGTCTCCCCAGTCGGTCTTGGGCCGCTGCCCCACGTTCACCTGCCACATGTAGTCACTGCAGATGAGCTGGGTTCCGGACGCGTCGTACGCGTACGAACCGGTCTGATAGCCGTGACACGGCGTGCCTGCGGACACCGTCGAGGTTCCGAGTGCAGGGTTGGGGGCGACGGTCACGTTCCTCGGCCCTTCGACGATTCGGATTGGAGCGATGAATCATCCCGATGATCACATCGTTCGTGAAAGGTACACGCGAGCGACCGGACGTCGGCCTATACCGGCACGTATTCGCGCTCACGTGTACATTTCACGCTCTGTCAGAGCAGGACGCCCGGGTTGAGAAGCCCGGCCGGATCGAGAGCCGATTTTATGAGCTTCGTGAGGTCCATGACATCGTCGCCGACCTGATCTCGAAGCCAGCCCTTCTTGAGCCTGCCGACTCCGTGCTCGCCGGTGATGGTGCCGCCGAGCGAGATCGCGAGGTCCATGATCTGGCCAAACGCGGCGTTGGCGCGCGCCGTCTCGTCCGCATCGGACGGGTCGTGAACGATCAGCGGGTGCGTGTTGCCGTCACCCGCGTGCGCGATCACGGAGATCAGCACCCTGTTGGCAGCAGCGATCGCCTCGACGCCGTCGATGAGGTCAGGCAGTGCGGGCAGCGGCACGCCGACGTCCTCCAGCAGGAGCGCGCCGAGCCGTTCGACGGCAGGGATCGCGGCCCGACGCGCCTGGGTGAACGCCTCCGACTCGACCGGATCCGCCGTCGCGAACACCTCCCCGGCCCCGCACCGCGCGAACGCCTGCTCGATGATCGCGACTTCCGCCTCGCCTGCGGGGCCGGGCGCGTCCGATTGCGCGACGAGCAACGCCCCCGCGTTCCGGTCGAGCCCCATCTTGAGCATGTCTTCGACGGCATTGATCGATACCGAATCCATGAACTCGAGCATCGCCGGGCGGATCTGCGCGGTCACTGCGAGCACCGCTTCGCTCGCCGCGCGAACGCTTGAGAACGATCCGACGACGGTGCACGCGGGTGCTTGCGGCGGCAGCAGTCGCAGCGTCACCTCGGTCACGATGCCGAGCAGCCCCTCGCTTCCGACGAAGAGTTTGGTCAGCGGCAGTCCAGCCGAGTCTTTGAGCTGCTTGCCGCCGAGTCGAACCGCACGACCGTCTGCGAGGACCACCTGCAGGCCGAGCACATAGTCGGTGGTGACCCCATACTTCACGCAGCACAGGCCACCCGCGTTGGTGGCGACGTTCCCGCCGATCGAGCAGATCTCGAACGACGAGGGATCCGGCGGATACCAGAGCCCGTTCTCTGCGGCAGCGGCCTTGACCTCGGCATTCAGCAGACCGGGTTGTGCGACGGCGGTCCGCGTGGCCGTGTCGATCGTCAAGTTCCGCATCTTCTCGGTGGAGAGCGTGACTGCGCCGTCTACCGCCGTCGACCCGCCGGACAGACTCGTGCCGGCGCCGCGGGTGATGATCGGTACGCCGTTGGCTGCGCACCAGCGGACGGTGGTCTGCACGTCCTCCGTCGTGGTCGGCCTGACGAGTGCAAGCGGAGTCCCGGCATCGGGGTCGTTGGCCCGGTCGAATCGGTATGCGCCGAGTATGTCCGGGTCGGTCACCACCATCCCCGGTGCGAGCGCCTCTGCCAGTCCTGTCACATCGGTGGATCCCATGTGGCTCACCCTAGGGCGTGTGTCCTAACTCGCCGCTCGGGTTTGGCAGATCAGATGTGCGTCCGGCAAGGCGGAGGAGGGAGGGATACCGGTAGGTATCGCGACCGACGACAACGCTGCCGGACGTGCATCTGGCCGTCAAGACCGCGCGAAGCGAGTTAGGACACACGCCCCGGTGGCGCACGCCACTGTCGCGGCCCGGGTCCGACCGCCACGCGGGACAGAACCGATGGCCTTACCTGAGACGATCCTGTGATTCAATCGTTACGAACCGGATGGCAACCGGTTCGCCGAGGGGGGAGCCGCCACGCCCATCCGGGCCGCGCATCGTCTCCCAGCCGCCCGGCCGTCGAACCCGATGGCCGGAACCGAATGGAGAGTGACCACGTGAAGTTCTTGAAGAAGGCGCTTGTGAGCGTCGCAGCCGTCGCCGCGACCGCAGCGCTGATGCCCGCCGCGACGGCTGACGCCGCGCCCCGCGCCACCATCGGCGGCGGCTCCGGCATCATTGTCGGCGGCAACGCCTTGTGCACACTCACCACGATCGGTCACGATCGTGCAGGCAGGCTCGTGGGTCTGACCGCGGCACACTGCGGCAACCTGGGCGCGTCGATCCGATCTGAACGCAACCCAGGCGCGGGTGTTCTCGGAACGATCGCCACGAAGGGCGCCTCGCTCGACGTGGCCGTGATCGTCTTCAATCCCGCTCGCACCCGCGCGGTCCGACAGGTAGGCCGTGCGCGCATCACCGGCGTCGGCACATACCCGCGCCCGTACGCGACGGTCTGCAAATCGGGCCGAACGACCGGCTACACGTGCGGCCCCACCCTCTCGAAGAGCAGGGTCGACACCATCAGCTACGTCTGCGCCGATCACGGCGACTCGGGCGGGCCGATCATCGTCGGTCGCCGCGTCGTGGGAATGCTGAACGGCGGCGTGCGCATCGCAGGCGCGGGCACCCCGTCGATCCCCTGCCTCACTCCCGCCGTCCCGATTCACAGCCCGATCGTCGCGACGAAGATGACGACGATCCTCGCAGCGCTGAACCGCACCAACTTCGCAGGTTCGGGCTTCCGCCCACTCTGACCCGCAAACGTCCGACGACCCCGCCGTTCCCGGCGGGGTCGTCGTCGTTGTTCGACTGGCAGACGGTCTGGCGGGCATACGCTGAAGTGATGCGGGCGAAAAAGATAAGCACCAACGTCACCGTCGACGACATCAACAGTGCGCGCGAGTTCTACCAGGACTTCCTCGGCTTGCAGACCGAAGAGTTCAATCTCGGCTGGGTCGCACGGTTCACCGATGTCGAGTCAGGCGCTCACGTCCAATTGGTGACACGGGATCTCACTGCGCCGGAGGATTCGGCGATGTCCGTGCACGCCGACGACGTCGACGCCGCCTATCGTGAAGCACAGCGGCGCGGCTACGAGATCGTCTACCCGGTCACCACGGAGGACTGGGGCGTCCGACGCTTCTTCGTTCGCGCTCCCGACGGGACTCTGTTGAACATCGTGCAGCACCGGGAGTGAAGAGGTGCCCGTGAGGACGGACACCCGACCGCGGCCGATACCCTGACGGGCGTGCAATTCGACGAGATCGTCGCTGTCCGACGGACCAGTGCGGCGTGGCGACTCCTGCGCGCGGACAACGCGCCGCTGGTTCTGTCGTTCCTCGGCCGGGTGTTCGTCGACGACAACGTCCGCGAGATCTCAGAGTCAGGACTGATCAGTCTCCTCGACGACGAGCTGTACTCCCTCAACAAACGACTCGGCGACGGGACGTACCCCCGAACGCCGAAGGGGTATCTCGACGAGTGGTCGGCTCCGGACACCGGCTGGCTGCGGAAGTACTACGTCGTCGAGAGCGACGAACCTCATTACGACGCGACGCCGGCGGTCGAACGTGCGGTCGCCTGGGTCCGGTCGCTGGCCGATCGTGAGTTCATCGGCACCGAGTCTCGATTGAACACCGTCTTCGACCTCCTCCGACAGATCGTCTACGGCGCCAATGCCGACCCGGACGTGCGCCTCGCCGAGCTCAGGCGCCGTCGCGCCGAGATCGACGCCGAGATAGAGGCCGTCGAGCGCGGTGAGGTCAGCGTCCTCGACGCATCGCGGCGACGGGACCGCTACCAGCAGTTCGGTGAGGTCTCGCGTGCACTCCTCTCGGACTTCCGCGAGGTCGAGGCCAACTTCCGCACGCTCGACCGACAGATGCGCGAACGCATCGCGACGTGGCGGGGCACCAAAGGCGAACTGCTCGACGAGATCGTCGGCAGCCGCACCACGATCACCGACTCTGATCAGGGCCGCAGCTTCCAGGCCTTCTACGACCTGCTGCTCTCCGCGGACCGCCTCGACGAACTCGACCAGTTGGTGCGTGAGGCACAGTCCATCGACACCGTCACCGATGCGCGCCTGACCAACATCCACCATGATTGGCTCGACGCCGGGACGCGCGCACAGACGACCGTCCGACGCTTGTCGGAGCAACTTCGTCGGTTCCTCGACGACCAGGCCTGGCTGGAGAACCGCCGCGTGATGGATCTGCTGCGGAGCATCGAGGCGACCGCGTACACGGTCCGCGACCAGCGCATCGACGACTTCACACACGAGATCGACTCGCCGTCTCCCGGCGTCCACCTGCCGATGGAACGGCCGTTGTTCCGCCCCACCGCGAGCCTCGAGGTCGATTCCGACGGCATCGAGGACGGCGAGTCCGACGGTGACGCCGACGCGCTGTTCGAGCAGATCCACATCGACCCGGCTCCACTCATCGACGGCGTCCGTCGTGCTCTGCGACGAACCACGCAGGTCACCTTGGCCGATGTGCTCGCGGTGACGCCGCTGACGCAGGGACTCGCCGAGCTGATCACGTACCTGTCCCTCACCGACGACAGCTTCACCAAGATCTTCGACGACACCTCCACCGAGTCGGTCACATGGACCGACGACGACGGCGATGCTCGGACCGCCCGCGTCCCCCGCGTCATCTACACCCATAACCGATCATCGAACGATTCGCCCAGCTCATCGAGCACCTCCCCCCGGTCATCAAGCACTTACCCCCGGTCATCGAGCGCAGTCGAGATGGAGACCCCATGAGCCGCACCGTCCGACGAGACGAGCTGAATCTGTCTCTCGCAGTCACGTCGTTGATGAAGGGCGTTGTCTACCGCGACTCGGGGCAGACCACATGGCAGCACGTGGTCGGCCTCGCCGCCCAGGTCAGCGACTATGTCGCCACACTTGGGCTCTCGGTCGTGATCGACGAGGCCGAGGGCTACGCGTTCCTCCGTTCTCGCAGTGACGACGAGCTCGCCGACCTCGGCATCCCCCGTCTCGTCGCGCGTCATCAGCTGCCGCTGCACACGTCTCTGCTGTTGGCATTGCTGCGTAAGCGTCTTGCCGAGTACGACACCACCGACGCGGGCAGCCGTTTGGTCCTCACCGGCGATCAACTCCGTGAACTCCTCGCACCGTTCTTCCCTGCGACCACCAACGAGGCACGCACGACGGACCAGACCGACACCGCGATCC
Source organism: Gordonia malaquae NBRC 108250 (assembly GCF_000344135.1). Taxonomy (GTDB): domain Bacteria; phylum Actinomycetota; class Actinomycetes; order Mycobacteriales; family Mycobacteriaceae; genus Gordonia; species Gordonia malaquae. The sequence goes on from NZ_BAOP01000024.1 coordinate 19,582, forward strand.
GTCGGGTCGCCGAGCTCGGATTCCTGCGGCGCATGCCGGGTCAGGACGGCGAGTACGAGGTGCGTCGTGTCATCAAGGCATACGTCGACGCGCAGTGGCTGGCCGACTTCGACACCCACCTGGCCGAGTACGCCGCGATCGCCGGAGAGGAAACACGATGACCGGCCTGTTCTCCGCCACCGAACTGCAGTCGACCGAGTCCGCGAGGTCCGGTTTTCGACTCCAGAGGTTCCAGGTTCTCAACTGGGGAACCTTCGACCAGCGGGTCTGGACACTCGAGTTGGACGGCGAGAACGGCCTGCTCACCGGAGACATCGGCTCGGGCAAGTCGACTCTCGTCGACGCCTTGACCACCCTGCTCATGCCGGCGCACCGCGTCGCCTACAACAAGGCGGCAGGCGCCGAGTCGCGCGAACGCGACCTGCGGTCGTACGTGCTCGGCTACTACAGATCCGAGCGCAACGAGGGCAGCGGGGCATCGCGTCCGGTCGCGTTGCGCGGCATGTCGAACTACTCGGTGATCCTCGGAGTGTTCGCCAACGAGGGATACGACGAGACCGTCACTCTCGCGCAGGTCTTCTCGATGCGGCACGACAGCGGACAACCCGAGCGGTTCTTCACGGTCACCGACCGCGCTCTCGACATCTCCGCCGATTTCGCCGACTTCGGCACCGACCTCCGAGCGCTCCGGAAGCGGCTCACCGCGGGCGGCACCCGCATCCACGAGCACTTCCCCGAGTACGGTCGCGACTACCGTCGTTCGCTCGCCGTCCGCTCCGAGCAGGCGATGGAGTTGTTCCATCAGACGGTGTCAATGAAGGCGGTCGGCAATCTCAACGACTTCGTCCGCGACCACATGCTGGAGCCGTTCGACTCGAGCGGCTGGGTCGACACGATGGTCGCTCATTTCGAAGATCTGACCGCGGCACACGACGCGGTGGTCCTGGCCCGGCGTCAGCTCGACGAACTCACGCCGATGCTCGCCGACCATGACCGGTACACCAGCCACGTCGCGATGTCGGAGGAGTTGAAGGAACGTCGTTCGGCCCTCCGCTACTACTTCGCGCAGCGTCGTGTGGACCTGCTCGGAGACGGCCTCGACACCTACAATCGCGACCTCGCGGCGACGCGCAGCGCGTTGGACGCCACCGAGCGCGACCTCGCCGACCTTCGGATCAGCGTGCGGGAACTCGAATTCCAGCAGGCCGGTCTCGGCGGCAACGACATCGCGACGCTCGAAGCACAGATCGCGGACGCACAGCGTCAACGCGAGGAGCGGGCCGCCGCGTTCGAGCGGTACTCCGCACTTCTCGACGACTCCGGCCTCGGCCCCGTCGAAGATCGTGGACAGTTCGATCACCGTCGGTCGGAGGCGTCCGCCGCGATCGACGAACTCGACGCCGAGGTCGCGGACGTCGCCAACGCCATCACCGAGCTGGTCGTCGATCGTCGTCAGCTCGACGGCGAAGGGCGGCGCGTCGCAGGCGAGATCGCCAGCCTGCGTGGACGGACCAGCAACATTCCCGAGCGCAATCTGCGGATGCGTGACATGATCTGCGCCGGTGTCGGCGTCGGGCACGACGACCTGCCTTTTGTCGGCGAACTGATCGGGGTCCGCGCCGACGAGAGCCGATGGGAGGGCGCCGCCGAACGAGTGCTGCGCGGATTCGGCCTCTCCCTGCTGGTGTCGACGGAACTGTACGACGCGGTGTCGAGCTGGATCGATGCGAATCATCTCGGTGGTCGTCTCGTGTACTTCAAAGTTCCCGAACGCATGCAGGCCAAGGGCGCCGCGACTCCCCCGCCGAACGCCCTCGTGCACAAACTCGACATCAAAGAGGGACCGTTCTACGCCTGGTTGGAACGGCGACTCTTCGAACGTGCGCGGCATGTGTGCGCGGACTCGCTCGACGAGTTCCGATCCGCTGAATACGCGGTCACCGCCAGCGGTCAAGTTCGCTCCGGCGGCGGCCGTCACGAGAAGGACGACTCGCGCCGGGTCGATGATCACCGCGACTACGTGCTCGGTTGGAGCAACGAGCAGAAGGTGAACGCGCTGTTCACCGCCGGGCAGCGAGTCCAGGAGGAGCTCAATCGAATCGACGCGGAGATCACCGAGCTCGAAGACAGCCGACGCCGCTCGATGGACCGGCGCAATGCGCTCACCGGGCTCGACGCCTATCCGACGTTCGACGCCGTCGACTGGATGTCCGTCGCGTCCCGGATCGCCGACCTGACGCGCCGGAAGTCCGACCTGGAGCACTCGTCGGACGAGTTGGTCGAGATCACCGAGACGATCGCATCCACCCGCGAGCAGTTGTCGGCGGTAGACGCGACTCGCGACGGTCTCCGCGACAAGGTGTCGCGTCTGGAGATGGCGCGCACTCAGGCCGAGCAGTCCAGGGACACAGCGCGCATCACCGTCGAAGAGCCCGGCTTCGGGGACGCCTCGACCCACTTCGACGCGATCAGCGCAGCGGTCGACGACTACCGCGCCAAGGTCGACGGCGGAACAGACACCGAGCTGACCGTCGACGAATGCGGAGAGTTGGAGACTGCGCTCGGCGAGTCGTTGACCGATGCGTCCGAGCAGCACACGTCACGCGCCGGGACCTACCAGACTCGCGTCGTGAATCGGATGTCCGAGTTCAATCGAAGCCATCCGGTGCTGACCACCGAGTTCGACGCAGACATCAAGTCGGCCGACGAGTACCGCGAACTGCATCGTCGACTGTCCGAGGACGATCTGCCTCGCTTCGAGGACGAGTTCAAGAACTACTTGAACACCAATGCGATCCGTGACATCGCGATCTTCGCCGCCAAGCTGAACAAGGAAGTGCATCTCATCCACTCGAAGATCGACACGATCAACGAGTCGCTGTCGGGCATCGAGTACAACCCCGGGCGCTACATCCGTCTCGAGGCGAACCCGACCACATCGCAGGAGATCCGTGATTTCCGCGCCGATCTGCGTCGATGCAGCGACGGCGAGATGGAGATCGGCACCGAGGAGGAGCAGTACAGCGAGGAGAAGTTCCTCCTCGTCAAAGCGATCGTTGAACGATTCCGCGGTCGCGAGGGCTTCGCCGATATCGATCGACGGTGGACCGAACTGGTGACCGATGTCCGGAACTGGGTGAGCTTCGCGGCGTCGGAGCGGTACGTCGACGACGACGCCGAGTACGAGAACTACACCGACTCCGACGGCAAGTCCGGAGGTCAGAAGGAGAAGCTGGCCTACACGATCCTCGCGGCGTCCCTCGCGTACCAGTTCGACTTGAAGTGGGGCGCGACGTGCTCACGGGACTTCCGGTTCGTCGTGATCGACGAAGCGTTCGGTCGCGGGTCGGACGATTCGGCCCGCTACGCGCTGACCCTGTTCGCGAAGCTCGGATTGCAGCTGTTGATCGTCACGCCGCTCACGAAGATCTACACGATCGAACCGTTCGTGTCGGCGGTCGGCTACGTCGAGAATCGCGGCGGCAACTACTCCCAGCTCCAATGTCTGACGATCGAGCAGTACCGCGAATCGCGGCGATCCCGCGAGTCGTAGGCGTGGTCGCAGCGCTCAGTGTTCGCGCTGCGTCACTCCGAGGCGGTCGCATGCCGCTTCGTACACGGCGACCACCTCGCGTCGGACGGAGGGACGATCGTCGATGGGGCCGCCGGGCCACGGGACCCGCAGTTCACTGACGACGCCGGCACGGGTGACGTCCCAGACACCGCCGTCACCGTCGAATCCAGTCATCACCGCGGCGGTCGGTTCAGCCGCGTCGACGGTGCCGAAGGCACGCGCGATGAGCAGATTGTCGTCGGTGTGATCATCGTTCATATGACGGAGAACCGCGGCGATCACGGCGTCGTCGAATTCGTGGGGCACGCCGTAGACCCTACTACTCGAATCGCCCCTGCTCGCCGCGCGAAGCCCCAGTTCGCTCACCTCACCGACAGTCCGCTCATCTCGGCGACATCCGCTCACCTCCGGAGGTGAGCGGATGTCGCGGAGGTGAGCAGACTCCTTCGTGGGGCCGTCTTCGGTGGGTGGAGCCGTCGGGATTGTCAGTCCTCCGCGCTACGGTGACGCCATGAACTCGACAACCGCCGTGATCGGCGTCCCCGTCGCAGGCGTCGTCCAACTGTGGACCGACGCGCCGAGCATCTGGCAGGTCGACGACTTCGCCGGACTAGCTTCACTGGTCGGCACCGGGCAGATCACGCGCACCGAGATCGCGCCGCGCCGGTTTCGGGAAGTCGGCCTGCTCGACGAAGAGGCGGGGACGCTGACCGTCGGCGACGCCACCTTCACTCTCACTCCCGCAGATGCATTCGACGGCGACTTCTGGGATTCGCTGAACGCGTCAGTCACGCGCATCGCAACCGACGCGTTCGGACGAGCTGAGATCATCGTGACCGAACGCGGTGGGTGGGAAACGTCCGAAACCGAATACTGCCTCGCCGGTGCGCTCATCAACGACGGACAGCCGATCGTTCTCATCGAGACCGCTCCCACGCCCACCGACAACGACTTCTGGCCGCCTTCGGACGACCCGGTCGGACAGACTGTGACCGCTCCCCTGTCCGACGAGTCGCTGCCGGGCATCGGTGTTCTCACCATGGCGGCGGTGAACGGCTGGGGCGTCGCTCCGTGGGACGTCGCCGTCACCTACCTGGTTCCCGACCGCGAGACGACTGACGAGAACTGACGGAAGGGATCGAACATGACTTCACTGACTGGCGAGGTGCTGGACCGCGCGCGTGGTGCACTCATCGGTGGCGCAGTCGGCGACGCACTCGGTGTGCCGTACGAGTTCAGCCTGCGTCTTGCATCTACCGGAGTGCCGATCATGCGTGGTGGTGGCCTCGGAGACTTCGCTCCCGGCGAGTGGAGCGACGACACGTCTATGGCCATGGGCGTTGCGATGGCGGGTGCCCGGCATCGCACTCTCGTATCCCCGGCCGCGCTCGACGACGTCGCCGCGGGGTTTCTCGACTGGTTCGAGTCGAACCCGCCGGACGTCGGCAATCAGACGCGGAAGGTCCTCGGCAACGTCCACCGCGGAACGTCCGACACCGGGCTGTCGACGAGAACACTCGACGCATCACGTGATTTCGCGCAGACTGCTGAGCACACTGGCGGAAACGGAGCCCTGATGCGGACAGCGCCCGTTGCGCTCGCTCACCTGGACGATCGGAACGCACTGGCGGACGCAGCCCAGAACGTCGCTCGGCTGACCCACTTCGACGACGAGGCCGCCGACAGTTGTGTGCTGTGGTGCGAGGCGATCCGGGTCGCCGTGGTCGACGCTCGAATCGACGTCTACGCCGGTCTCGATCTGATCGACGTGAAGCGCCGAGACGAGTGGCAGACCTTACTCGACGAGGCCCGCGACCAGCACCCGAACACCTTCACGCCGAACGGTTACACAGTCACCGCGCTCCAGGCTGCAGCGTCGTCCGTCCTTCACGCCCCAGGGGAAGGCGCAGATCACGTCCGAGACGGCCTGTTCACAGCGATCCGGATCGGCGACGACACCGACACCGTCGCCGCGATCGCCGGCGGCCTTCTTGGCGCGCGGTGGGGACGATCCGCGATCAGCGAGCAGTGGCAGGCGGACATACACGGTTGGCCGGTCCGATCCGGTGCACCTGCGCGAGTGGCCGATCTGGTGACGCTCGCCGACGGCCTTGTCGACGCCTGATTCACGTCGTCTGATCGATTGACCGCGTCAGTCGGACTCTACGATCAGCGCCGTGACGAGTCCTTTCGCCAACCCTTTCGATCCCGGCAACACCGGCGGCAACGGCTTCACGCCGCCTCCGCCGACACCACCGGTCCCGCCGACACCTGCACCAGGCCCGTCCGAGCCCAGCAGGCCTGGCACCGCTGCCAAGATCGGCGGCTGGGTGCTCTTGGTGCTCGGGGCGATCGGCGTGCTCGCGTCGTTCACGGCGTGGAGCGATCCGATGCAGGCGATCGGCCTGCTCCTGTTCTGGGGTGCCGTCGGGCTGCTCGGCGCAACGCTGATCTGGCGCCGGTGGCCGTGGAAGGTCGGCGGCCCCGTGGCAGTCGGCCTGATCCTCGTGGGTTTCGTCCTCATCGGCCTCGCCGACCCCGACGACAAGATGCCGACGCCTGCACCTCTGTTGGACACCTCGTCGTCGAGCAGCGCCGTCTCGACGACCACAACGACTGCCACGTCGACTGTCGTTTCGTCGACAACAGTCACCGTCACCGCCGAGAGCTCGTCGACGGCTCCGACGGAGGCCGCCACGACCGAACCCGACGTGGACGCGCCCGCACCACGCCGAGCCACTCCCGCATACACTCCGCCGACCACCGAGGACAGCGGCAGCGCGTACTACGCGAACTGCGCCGCTGTCCGCGCGGCCGGAAAAGCCCCGCTCTACCAGGGTCAGCCAGGCTACAGCACCGATCTCGACCGCGACCGGGACGGCGTGGCCTGCGACGGAGGGTAGCCCAGACCGAAGGTCGCACCTGTGGAAATCGCCCTTGCGCGATTCGGTCATCGCGGCCATCCTTCTCTCCACACGAGATGGGGGAAGCACATGATCGACTCGGACACATTCGACCCGGCGGACACGGCATTGGTCACACTTGGATCACCATTGGGCGGGAGGATCCGCACGTGGGACGACCAGCGCCCGCAGACGTGGACGATCGTCGATCCCGGTCTCTTCGACGGTCTCCCCGGCACAGGAGCGATCCTCACGGACCCGATCGCTCAAGGCCGGTATCGCGATGCCGCCGTTCTCGATCGTGAGAACAACCTGCTGTGCGTGGAGACGACGACACCGGTCAGCCGACTCGGCGGTGTCATCGCCGGACACGAGCACATCGCCCTGGTTCCCGTCCCCGACCCGGTCCGCCCGTCGGGCGACCAGGCGGCGAGTCTGTGGGTGGAGTTCGAACGGATCTTGGTCACCGCTCTTGAGCACGCCTTCGAGCGGGGCGAGCTCCTGATCGTGAGCGGGCCCTCGGCTGACGGCCCATCGGTGATGCTCGGGGCGATGACCCGGCACCTGCGTCGTGCGCTCATCCTGTCGGCGACTCCCGCCCCCTCGGCTCCGATGTGGCCCGACGCCCGGCAAGGCGAAGAGGACAGGACGAGCATCGTCAGCGACTCTTGCACGGACGCTCTCCGCGAAGCGGCGGTGCGGACCACGGTCGCGCTGGACTCGTGGGAAGTAGAACCGCTCGACGCGGTGATCACCTATGTGGTCCCGATCGAGGCGTTGGCGGTCGAACTGCCGTGGACCGCGGAGGACGCGGCTTGACCAGACGTGCGGGCGACGGCCGGTGGCGGGGCCCGGCCGTCGCTCGCAATCCAGGTCCGAGCACTCCACTATCCTGAACGTCGATGACCTACCCCGCAGAGTGGACCGACGACCGGATCGACGCGATCCTCACGATGTTCGACAACCCCACACTCGCGCGCGGCCGCGACTACGCGTTCAAAGGCATGATCGACGACATCACCTGGGTCGGCAACACTGTGTCGGGGTACTCGGAGGGGTCGGGCCGAAAGCGGTATCGCTGCCGGGTGGCCGTCACGTTCGGACCGCGGGCGCGCGCAGTCGCGTCGTGCACCTGCCCGGTGTCGCAGAACTGCAAGCACTGCGCCGCGCTGATCATCGCGGCGACCAGCGACGCGATCCCCGCAACCTTCGAGGCAGACGACGCGTCGACGTTGACCCTGTCACGGTGGCGGACCCTCGTCGCCGAGATCACCGCCGACACCGCACGCGTCCAGACGCCCCCTCTGCCTGTGCGTCTCGTGTTCGCCGAGGAGTACACGTCCACTGCGTCGTCGGTGAAGGTCCGACCCACCGTCCTGTCGTCGACCGGTCGGTGGGTGTCGACCAGAGTCACATGGAAGAAGCTCGTCAACGGCGTGCAGGTCGACCCTGTCGTGGGCCTCGAACCGCTCACCCGACTGGCCGTGCTCTTGTCGACGGCGAGAGGGAACGGCCCGAGCGACGAGTCGATGTCGCTCATGCACGCGCCGAGCATCGTGTGGTCCATCCTGCGGGACGCCGTCGACGCAGGCGTCGAGCTGCGGTACACCCACACGCATGGACGTGAGCTGCACGTCGACCTCGATGCTCCGATCACCACCGCGCTGCATGTCGAACCGTCGGGCTCCGGAGTGGCCGTCGGACTTCAGGTGCTCATCGACGGTCGGCCCGTCTCCACGACGGAAGGTCACCGGCGACTGATCGGCCGACCGCGCGTGCACGGCGTCGCGGCCGTGCTGGACGGAATCGCGCATCTCGGTCGACTCCCGGACCTCACTCCGACCGAATCGATGCTGCTCATATCCGACGAGTCGCTCCGGGTGGCCGAATCGGAGATCGGCGAATTCCGCGACGCACTCGCGTCAGTCGCACCGGAACGAGTGATCGACGTGGCGCCCGACGCGTTCCCGGCCACCGCGGTGACCGGACCGTTCCCCGTCCTGCACATCGGCACACGAGCGATGACGACTGCCGACTGGCTCATCGGCTACGAAGTCGACGGCGATATCGTGGAGTACCCGCTGGATGGGAGCGTCTCCGGGCGGTACCGCACTCCGAGCGACGAAGCGGCGATGTGGGATCAGTACCGGTCGCAGCTCGAAGCCGTCGCCCGCACGGGTCACGGGTGGGTGGCAGCCGCGGCGCAACGACTGCAGGCCGAACTGCCCCGCTGGCGAGGAGACTTCAAGAAGTACAACCACCTGTACGCGGTGCTCCGACAATTGCAAGGCGGCTGCACCGTCGACGCAGCATTCACATCGGCGCCCGCCCACCTCCGCACGTCTACGTCCCGATTCACCGAGATCGAAGCCGCCGTGCTGTGGACCGAGGTGGTCCCGCAGATCACTGATGGGACGGACATCCGCGTGGTCACCGACGGGCCCACGCCAGTCTTCCGCCGTGCAGAGGAGACTCCGTCACTTCACTTCTCCGGCGACGCGACGACCGACTGGTTCGACCTCACCATCACAGTCGACGTCGACGGCCACAGCGTCCCGCTCCCCGAAGTCATCGCCGCCCTCGCAAGCGGTCAGACGCACATGATGGTGGACCACACCACGTACTTCTCCCTCGACGTTCCCGAACTGACGACACTCCGGGAACGCCTCGAGGAGGCACGGGACATGGGCGAACTCGAAGGAGACCGCGCGTCGTCGCAGAGTCTCAACGCGAGTCTGTGGGACGAACTCCTCGAACTCGGGGTGGTCGACGAGCAACTCGCGTCGTGGCGCGATCGGATGTCGCGACTGGCCCAGGCCGAACCGCCCGAGCAGGTGGCGCCGCCGGTCGGCCTGCGTGCTCAGTTGCGTCCGTACCAGCAAGACGGGCTCGACTGGCTGTCGTTCCTGTGGGAGAACGGTCTCGGCGGCGTGCTCGCAGACGACATGGGTCTGGGCAAGACGGTCCAGACCCTCGCGTTGATGCAACACGCTGTCGACTCCGATCCGACGGCGAGATTCCTGGTGGTCGCGCCGACGAGCGTCATCTCGAACTGGGCGGCCGAGGTTCGGCGGTTCGTCCCCGACCTCGACGTCATGACGGTCACGGCGACACAGAAGCGGTCGGGGTCGCCGCTGCATGACCGCGTCGGGAACGCGAACGTCGTCGTCACGTCGTACGCTCTCCTCCGGCTCGACGTCGACGCGTTCTCTGCCATGTCGTGGGACGGCGCCGTGTTCGACGAAGCGCAGTTCCTGAAGAACCACAATGCGAAGACGCACCACGCTGCACGACGGCTCGACGCACCGTTCAAACTCGCGATCACCGGAACGCCGATGGAGAACCGGGTGATGGAACTGTGGTCACTCGTGTCTGTCGTGGCGCCCGGCCTCTATCCGTCGCCGCTGCTGTTCAAGGATCACTTCGCGGGCCCGATCGAGAGCGGCCAGGCACCGGAGAAGCTCGACCTGCTCCGCCGGCGCATCCGCCCGATCATGCTGCGCCGCACCAAGTCACAGGTCCTCACCGATCTCCCTGAGAAGCAGGAGCAGGTGCTGCACCTGGAACTCGAGCCGGCACACCGCAAGGTGTACGACACCCACTTGGCACGCCACCGGCAAGAGACACTGGGCCTGCTCGACGACTTCGACGGCAATCGCATCCAGATCCTGCGCGCGCTCACCCGTCTGCGCCAACTGAGCCTGCATCCCGGCCTCGTCGACGACGAGCACGCCGCAGTGAAGTCCGCGAAGATCGAGTATCTCGCCGAGCAGTTGCCGATTCTGATCGACGAAGGTCACAGCGCGCTGGTGTTCAGCAGTTTCACCGGTTTTCTCGCCCTGGTCGCCGCTCGCCTGGACAAGGCAGGCATCGCGTACAGCTACATCGACGGATCCACACCGGTCGTCAAGCGCGCGGATCAGATCGAGCAGTTCACACAGGGTGCCACACAAGTGTTCCTCATCAGCCTCAAGGCGGGTGGATTCGGGCTCAACCTCACCGCCGCCGACTACTGCTTCCTCGCCGACCCGTGGTGGAATCCAGCCGCGGAGGCGCAGGCGGTCGACCGCGCGCACCGCATCGGGCAGCATCGCGCCGTCACGGTCTACCGCATGGCGTCCGTCGACACCATCGAAGACAAGGTCATCGAGCTGCAGAACCGCAAACGGGAACTGTTCAACGCTCTGATCGACGACGGCGAGGCGTTCTCCGGGGCCATCACGGCCGACGACGTGCGCAGTCTCTTCTCCTGACGCTGCGCCCTCGGTTCTCCGGCCGCCGCCGCTCGTCCGTGACACAGTCGAGCAATGCGATCCACGTGCTGCCTCTACATCGACACCGGCTACCTCCTCGCCTCCGCCGCCACACGCGCCACGGGGACATCGCTGCGCAACGGAATCCACGTGCAATACGGATCCCTCGTCAAGGCTCTGATCTCCACCGCAGAGAACCTCTCGGGACTCCCGGTCCTTCGCGTGTACTGGTACGACTCGGCGACGAACGGTGTGCCCAGTCATCTCCAGGAACGGATCGGCGAGCTCTCAAAAGTGAAACTCCGGCTCGGACGATTCGGATACAACGGCGAGCAGAAGGGCGTTGATCTCCGCATCGGACTCGACCTCGTCACGCACGCGCGGAACAACGCTTCCGACGTGTTCTTCCTCGTGTCCGGCGACGACGACCTCACGGAAGCGGTCGAAGAAGCTCAAGTCCACGGTGTGCAAGTGGTCGTCCTCGGAGTTCCGAACGCGCAGGGGAAGCCGCACGGAGTCAACAAGCATCTGATCCGAGCAGCCGACGACCTGCACACGATCGACGCCGAGTTGATCGACGACGCAGTCGTCAAGATCGACAGGCAGGCAATGCCCGACTCGCCGTGCGCGCCGGCTGCGCCTGCGGTCGACGCACCGAAACCGGGCCCTCACCCCGCGGCCCCCAAGCCGAGTTCCCTCACTCCGCTCGACGTCGCCAACCACCGTGTCGTCCAGCCGCCCACAACTGCCCCGAAACAGACGGGCGTGCTCGCCTACAGTTCGTCCACAGGCTCGAACGGCCACGTGATGCCCGGATACGACGTCGACGCGCAGGACGACATGATCGAACCCGTGGTCGATCGCGTCCTCATCTCGTTCCTTGAGAGCGCCAGTCCCGTCGAACGTCAGGACCTCCTCACGGCCCGTCCGTCTATCCCGCGTGACGTCGACCGAGCCTTGCTGATCGACGCATCCGAAGCACTCGATGTAGACGACCTCGATGAGACGGTGCGTCATCGCCTCCGGGCGAAGTTCTGGGAGCGCTACGACGCGCAGTGACCGCACTCTCGCCATTCGCACACCCGTGCGAACATGGTCGTACCCGTGTGGGACAGTGTTCATAAGTTCACCGCCTGGAAGGAATCACGCCATGCCTCCGCGCCGCCGTTCAGCCCCCGCGTCGGAATCGCTGACATCTGACGATCTCGCAACGCTGACGACAGCTCTGGCGACCGGCAAACGCGCGACCGTGTACCTCCGTGAGGGGATGTCCGGCCTCGGTCTCGCCGAAGGCGCGTCAGCGCGTGTCGTCTCGATCGACGGCACCACCCTCACCGTCAGCCCGACGGGCGTCGACGACGAACTGCCATTCGAAGCCGATGAGCTGCGGATGTCTAAGACCCCGCCGCCGAAGCCCGAGCCCACGAAGCCCAAGCGACCAGGAAAGCCCAAGCCTGCGCAGGTCGCCGTGCCTGTTCAGTCCCCGCATCGACCAAGGGCCGCACAGACGAGCGTTCCGCCGAACCCGTCACCGAGCGACGCACCTCCGAAGCCCGCAGCCAAGCCGGCGACGAAGCGCGCGGCAACGAAGAAGGCGACCGCATCGGTCAGTGTGACGATCTTCGGGACCGCAGACAACGAATGGTCCGTGTCCCTCGTTCGGGGTGCACGCAAACCGCAGCGGTCTCGACCGGTGGCCCCGGAAGCTGTCGACGCCGCCGTGCGCAGTCTCGGCGACGATTCCGCGCGTGAGGCGGTCACCACGCTTCTCAACGCGGCCCGCGAGGAGGCCCAACGCCGCGTCGAACAGCTCAGTCGGGAACTCGACGAGGCACGACAGGCGCTCGCGGCACTCGACACACCATGACCGCTTCCGCCTCGTCGGATCGTCGCCCGCTCCTGACTGTCCTGGCTCTGTTGTTCACCACGGGCTGGGCGACCAATCATTTCGTCGCGATGATGCCGGTCCTGCACGAGCGCAGCGGCATCTCCGACGCGGCTCTGGAAGGCGCATTCGGCATCTACGCCGTCGGTCTGCTTCCCGGTCTGTTGACGGGCGGCGGAATCTCCGACCGCGTGGGCAGGCGCCCGATCGTCTTGTCCGGAGCAGCGGGTGCCGCGCTCGGCAATCTCCTGATGCTGGTGTGGCACACCGAACCGGGGGTGTTCGTCGGACGCTTCGCGGTCGGTCTAGGTGTTGGTCTCGCGGTCAGCGCGGGCACCGCCTGGGCAGCGGACCTCGGAGGAGCGCGCGGGACTGTCGCTGCAGGCGCGACGTTGACTGCAGGGTTCGGCATCGGCCCGCTCGTCTCCGGTCTGATCGCCCAGTTCAGCGGTTCCGCTGCCGTGGTCGCACCGTTCGTCGTGACCGTGACCGGCTCCGCGCTGGCTGTTGTGGCCGGATTCGGCGTCCCATCGGAGCGGCACACCCGATCGGCTCGTGCCCGGCGGGCCGACGAGGACACACGCAGCCTGCGCCGCGCACTGGTGACCAGTCTGCCGATGTCTCTGTGGGTGTTCTCCGCGGTCACCACATCAGTCGTGACGATGGCCGCACGCATGTCCGACTTCGACGGCCCGTGGGTGCCGGGTGTCGCGGCAGTCCTCGCCCTCGGGTCCGGCGTCGCGATTCAGGTGTTTGCACGGAGAGGCGAATGGGGTCCGCGCTGTGGCGTCGGCGGCGCCCTTCTCGCCGCCGCGGGCTTCGCAGTCGTCGCCGCATCAGGTTCGGATCCGTCGCCGATCGCGTTCGTGGCGGCATCCGTCGCGCTCGGCTCCGGTTACGGCCTGTGCCTCCGCGAAGGTCTGCTCGACGTCGAGACCAACGCCCCGACCGACCGAGCGGGACTCGCGACCGGCGTGTTCTACGTCGGCACATACCTCGGCTTCGGCCTACCGGTCCTGCTCCGCGCGATTCAGCCTGCGGCGGGCATCACCGCGCCGATCCTCGTCCTCGCCGGCGGCGCCGTCCTGTGCGCCGCGATCCGCGCAGTCCAGATCCGGTCGGGGATGCACGCCGCCCGCTGACACTCGAACTCAACCGAGGTGGGCTTGCACCTCGGCACTCGACTTGTCGAGGCGTTCGAGGCGGCCCTCGGTCATCGACGCGATCTGGTCGATCACGATGCGCATGCGTTCGTCGTCGTTCTGCGCCCGATTCCACCGCGCGGCGAAGAACGGATCGAGGCCGCCGGGCGAGGTGACGAGCAGCATCTCGGCGACGCGATGGATGCGTTCGCGCTGGCGGTCCTGGCGGGCCCGGTGCCGCGGGTCGGAGAAGATGAAGCGCAATGCGACGGTCTTGAGCACCGCCACCTCGGCGGCGACGTCGTCGGGCACGCAGAGGTCGGCGTCGTATCGGCTGACCGGCTGAAAGTCCACGGCTCTTCGGGTCGAGGTGATCGCGGTCGACGCGAAACGCCCGATCAGTTCCGAGGTGAGTCGTTTGAGGCGTACGGATGCGTCGAGGGAACCGTCGAAGTCACCGAGCTGGGCGAAGATGTCCATCTCGGACAGCCGCTGCGCGGCGTCGACCAGCGCCTCCCGGTCGTCCCCGCCGAAATACTGCATACCGAGGTCGGCGAGTGCCGCCTGATCTTCGTGTGAGCCGAGTTGCCGGAGATCGATACGTCCACCGATCACCCCGTCCTCCAGATCGTGGACCGAGTACGCCACATCGTCAGACCAGTCCATGACCTGGGCTTCGAGGCACCGTCGGCCGTCCGGCGCGCCGGAACGAACCCAGTCGAGCGCAGCTTCATCTTCGACGTAGGCGCCGTACTTGCTGCCGGGTGAGGTGCGCGACCACGGGTACTTCAGTGTGGAGTCGAGGGATGCTCGGGTGAGATTGAGACCCGCACTCTGCCCGTCCGGCCAGAGGATCTTGGGTTCGAGCGCGGTGAGGATGCGCAGATTCTGCGCGTTACCTTCAAATCCGCCTCGGTCGCGTGCGACCTCCTCCAGCGCACGTTCGCCGTTGTGTCCGTACGGCGGGTGTCCGATGTCGTGCGCGAGGCCGGCCAGCTCGACGAGGTCGGGGTCGCAGCCCAGACCGACCGCGATACCGCGGCCGATCTGACCCACTTCCAAAGAATGCGTCAGACGCGTGCGGGGATTGTCACCCTCACGCGGCCCGACGACCTGCGTCTTGTCCGCGAGACGCCGGAGCGCTGCCGAGTGCAGCACGCGGGCGCGGTCGCGGGCGAAGTCGCTCCGATGGTCGGTTGTGGGATCGACGACGGCGAGCTTGGGCGCTTCGGCCACCATGCGCTCGACATCGTCGGCGTTGTACACCGCCATCGGCGGGTCCGCCGCGAACCAACCAGCAGATGCGGAATTAATCGTTCGACCACCCGCGTGCAGCGGCGAGGTCGAGGATCCGCGAACGGATCGCCGTGATCTGACGCGCGGTCAGGTCGGGTGACGAGTCGAGGAGCAGCTCGGTGATCTCGTTCGACAGCGGGCCTCCCGCAGTGCGGCTCGGACGACGCGGGCCGCGGTCGCCGCGATCACCGCGGTCGTTGCGATCGAAGCGGTCACGACGGTCGCCGCGATCTCCACGGTCACGGTCGCCGAAACGGCCACGGGTGTCTTCACGACGGTGAGCGCGCTCGGCGGCGGGATCGCCTGCCGGAGCCTCCTCGGTCACCTTCACGTTCGTGGCCTTCGAGCCACGGTCGGTGCTCTCGACGTCGAACTCCACGACTGCGCCGGGGC
The DNA here is from genome assembly GCF_000344135.1 of Gordonia malaquae NBRC 108250. Taxonomy (GTDB): domain Bacteria; phylum Actinomycetota; class Actinomycetes; order Mycobacteriales; family Mycobacteriaceae; genus Gordonia; species Gordonia malaquae. The sequence continues at coordinate 35,028 of NZ_BAOP01000024.1, forward strand.
GCAGCAGGTTCTCGTCGATGCTGATGTCATTGATGTGCAGGAACACGTCGTCCCCACCGTCGACCGGTGCCAGGAATCCGAACCCGCGATTCGAGTCGAAATGCACAACCTTGCCGCTGACAGCCACCACAATCTCACTCTCTGAATATGCGCCCACATCGCGGACCCCTTGCCCGCGCAGCGCACTCTCTGTCAATCATGCCTTATCAGAGGCTTTCGCACCTAGAGAAAACGCCTGGTCTAGACGTGAATCACTCTCTGATGTCCGATACGGATCGACCGACACCCCGAAGACAGCAGCTCGGCGCCATCGACAATCAGTCCACTACATTCGGCAGGGTGACTGTCCACGAGCGCAGCAACGATGTCCGGATCGATCGTCTCACCACCCCCGAGCAGGTGCGAGAAGCATTCGCCGTGTTCGGGCGAGCCATGATCGGACTCGACTTCGGCGACCTGGACGCGGCGACGATCACCGAGGAGGGCCGATACTTCGGCGCGTTCGACGGCGAAGAGATCGTGGGCGGCGCCGACTCGTACGCCACATCGCTGACCGTGCCGGGCGGGGCGCGACTGGCCCATGCGGCGGTCACTCACATCGGCGTACTGCCAACACATCGCCGACGTGGTGTGCTGACCGCCCTCATCACCAGGCAGTTCAGCGACGCCGCCGCTCGTGGCGAAGCGGTCGCGACCCTGCGTGCATCCGAGGCGGTGATCTACGGTCGGTACGGATACGGAGTCGCGTCGCACAGCCGCCCGGCGCGGATCGATCGTGTCCGAACCGGTCTGCGCGAGCTTCCCGACGGCGCCGGCACGGTGCGGATCGCGGACGACGTCGACGCCTCGTCGTTGGCCGCAATCCACGAACGGGTCACGACGGCCGGCGCGACCACGCGCTCGGCGTCGTGGTGGGTCAATGCCGAACGGCGGGCGCACGCGGAGCCGCTGCGATACGTGATCGTCCACAGCACCGACGGCGTCGACGACGGGTACGCCGTCTACCGTCCGCTCGACTCCGCGACGTGGTGGACCAGCCGGAATCGGACCATCCAGGTCACCGATTTCGTCGCTCTCACCGGCGACGCCCACCGCGGATTGTGGGCGCACCTGTTCGGCCTCGATCTTGTCGACACCATCACCGTCGCGTCCCTGCCCGTCGACGATCCACTGCCACTGCTGGTGACCGACCAGCGGTCGGTGCACCTCGGCGAGGTCCGCGACGAGATCTGGCTCCGACTCGTCGACGTCGAGACTGCGCTGGCCGCCCGCACCTACGGCCCGGGACGACCCGTCACGATCGCCGTACTCGACCATCGACTCCCGTCGAATGCGGGAAGGTATCGAATCACCGCAGACGGCGCAGAGCGCAGCTCGAACGCGCCGGACGTCACCGTCGACGTGACGGACTTGGCATCGGTCTACCTCGGCGGCACACGCTGGCGGCAACTCGCCGCGGCAGGGCGACTGCACGAAGGTTCGACCCCGCCCGACCCCGACGCGATCAGCACACTCGACGTCCTCTTCGCCACCGACCACGCTCCGTTCTCGGGCACCATGTTCTGACGTCAGACCACGCCAGTCCCGTGTAAGACGACGTAAGGGCCACGACAGGTCGACCGAGCAGAGTGCTCGGCATGACTTCAATTCTCGCGCCGCACGGCGCCACCGCATCGACGTCGAGGGCGGGCGCCGAACTCGCGATCGACGCCAGCGGCCTGGTCAAACGTTTCGGCGACAACACGGCAGTCGACGGCGTCGATCTGCAGGTTCCCACTGGTTCCGTCTACGGGGTCCTCGGCCCCAACGGGGCAGGCAAGACGACCACCGTCAGCATGCTCGCGACACTCCTGCGGCCCGATGCCGGAGACGCGACTGTCTTCGGATACGACGTGGTCCGGGATCCAGTCGCCGTCCGATCCCTGATCGGGGTGACCGGCCAGTACGCGTCCGTCGACGAGGATCTGAGCGCTCGCCAGAATCTCGTCCTGTTCGGGAGGCTGCTCGGCAAGTCGCGGAGTCAGTCGAAGGCTCGCGCCGAGGAGCTTCTCACCGACTTTGCCCTCGACGAAGCCGCAGATCGGCCACTCAAGGACTTCTCGGGCGGTATGCGGCGACGTCTGGACCTCGCGGCGAGTCTGATCTACACGCCTCCCCTGTTGTTCCTCGACGAACCGACGACCGGCCTCGACCCTCGCACACGCGCCCAGATGTGGGAGACGATCCGCAAGCTGGTCGCCCAGGGTTCCACGGTCCTGCTCACCACGCAGTACCTCGACGAGGCAGACCAACTGGCAGACCGCATCGCCGTCATCGACCACGGTCGAGTGATCGCCGACGGAACAGCCGACGAACTCAAGCAGTCGATCGGCACCAGCACCTTGACTCTCACACCCGTCGATCACGCCCACGCCGCGGCCGTCGCCGAGCTCGCCGAGACAGTCCTCGGTGAAGCGGCGACGCTGAGCGCCGAAGCCGGCCGCGTCACCACTCCCCTGCACCGACAAGATCTGGTGCCCGATCTCCTCATCGCCCTCCGGGACCGCGACATCACCGTCGACGAGATAGCCGTGTCGAAGCCCAGCTTGGACGAGGTGTTCCTCACCATCACCGGCCGCGACTGAGCGAAAGGACCCTTCACCATGACCACCACTCTCGAGCGGACGTCGATCAGCATCGACTCGGTCCGCAGTGCCGCAAGAACGTCGGTCAGCGTCGCCGACGCCGTCCGGCAGTCGTTCTCGTTCGCGTTCCGCGGCCTCGTCAAAATGCGCCGCAACCCCGAACAGTTCTTCGACGTCGTGCTGCAGCCGATCATCTTCACACTGATGTTCACCTACATCTTCGGCGGCGCGATCAGCGGCGACGTCAGCTCCTACCTGCCGGTCATCATCCCGGGCATCCTCGTGCAGACTGTCATCGTCACCTCCATCGTGACCGGCACTCAGTTGCGTGAGGACATGAACAAGGGCGTGTTCGACAGGTTCCGCTCTCTGCCGATCGCACGAATCAGTCCGCTCGCCGGCGCCCTGTTGGCGGATGTGGTCCGCTACCTGTTGGCGAGCGTCATCACGTTCTCGGTCGGCATCGCGATGGGCTGGCGTCCTGAACCGCTCGGCGTCCTCGGATCCGTCGTCCTCGTCTTGATCTGCAGCTTCGCAGTCTCGTGGATCTTCGCGCTGATGGGCTGCCTCATGAGCAAGGCGTCGTCGGTCCAGGGCGTCTCGATGCTCATCATGTTTCCGCTCACCTTCATGTCGAACGCGTTCGTGCCCGTCGAGACCATGCCGAGTTGGTTGCGCAGCTTCGTGAACGTCAATCCGATCAGTCATCTCGTGTCGGCGGTTCGTGAACTCTGCAACGACGGCCACGTCGGCACGCACGTCCTCTGGAGTCTGGTCGGCGCCGCCGTGATCGTTGTGATCTTCGCGCCGCTTGCGGTGAGAGCGTACATCCGCACCGCTAAGTGACATCCACGGACCGGAGCTCGGCGAACTGCTCGTGCAGTTCGTCGAGCGCCTTCTTCCGTGACAGTGACGCGGTGTCGGCGACGACCGCCTCCCATTCGTGTGGACGGCAGCCGGACAAGCTCTGGGCGTCGCCGATCAATTCGTGAATGGCCGGGTAGTCGTGGCGCGGTCGCAGTCGCAGACCCAGCGCCATCCACCGCGCACCCACGAGGTCGCCTGGTGTTCGAAGGCAGCGCCGGACGCCGCTGACATAGGCGACGCCCGCGGAGTGCGGGACATCGACCCAGCCTGCGTGGTCGCGCATCGACAACACGGCGTCGGCGAGTGCCAGAAGGCATTCGTCGACGCCGTCGGTCGAATCCAGCCTGATCCTCGCGGCGACCGTGGCCGTCACGCAGCCCATCAGACCGGGGTCCCGCGATGTGTCGTCGCTCTGCCCGAGCAGGAGGTCGGCGGCTCGCCGCAAGAGTCCGACGACGGCGTCGACCGGTTCGCTGGAAGCGAGCCGCTGGTATTCGGCCATCACGATCATCATCAGGGCGACCGTCTCCGGATTTCCCTGCGGCGTCGGGTCGGTCGGTTTCCAACCGCCGCTGAGTTCGTCGATCGCCACCCTGGCACGGTCGAGTTCGCCCAGGGAAAGCAGCATCGCGATGATGTAGCCGTCCACCTGTCGTGCGTCGTCGACCGCGCCGAGCTTGTTCAACCGGGCGACGGCCCGCTCATACAGAGCCAGAGCCTGGGCCCAGCGTCCCTGCTGTCCGATGACGCTGGCCGTCGTCATGTCGGTCATCGCCGCCGCGAACGAGTCCGGATGCTGGGCGAGCGCTGCGACCTCGACACTGTCAGCGAGCGCCCCGTCGAGGTCGCCCGCATTTTCGCGCACGTTGAACCGGATCGTCAGCGCCGCCCATCGGACACCGCTTGGCCGATGCGACTCGAGACCGCGCAGGACGGTCCGGTACGCCCGTGTCGGACGTCGCGCCAATGCCACCGCGACAAGAAACTCCACCACGTCCTCGAAGGTGCGCTCCGGTCGATGCAGCCGACGCAGGAGATACGACGCGGTCGCGACCCGACGCAGATCCCGGAGTGGGAGCAGGTGCACAGCGCTGATCAGTAGAGTCAGCTCCCAGTTGGTCCGCGTCTCATCGTCCGGGTCAGCCGGGGGCGTCGCGAGTACGTCGACGACGCGGACGCCCCACGAGCCGACCTCCTGGTGCAGTCCTCGGCTCGCCCAGAACGCCGCGATCACTGGAAAGACTGTGACGACGGTGTCGATGGCATCGGGGCTTGCGGCTGCGACTGCTCGTCGCAGAACCCATACGAGATTCTCGCTCTCGACGTCCACCTCCGCCGCGAGCACACTGTCCGGAGACTCGTCGTAGCGACTGCGAATGTCTCGGCAGGTGTCACGCGCCCACCGTCCCATTAGCGCGGTCGTCTCGGCGACTTCCCCCGCATCGGCCGCGCGTCGCTCTCCGAACTCCCGAACCATCTCGAGCATCCGGTAACGGGTGCGGCCGTCGGCCTCGTCCACCTGAAGCAACGATTGGTCGACCAACGCCGTCAGCGCGTCGGCCAACGCCGCCCCCGACGCTCCGACGACGGCGGCTGCCGCGGCGGGCGAGAAGCCGTCCGGGAACAGACACGTGCGGCGCAGCGCGACCCGCGCGTCGTCGTCCAGCAGATCCCAGCTCCAGTCGATGACCGCTTCGAGAGTCCGATGGCGATGCGGCGCCGTTCGGTCGGCAGATCGGAGGAGTTGAAACCGCTCGGCCAAGCCGTCACTGATCTCGCCGACGCTCATCACGCGGGTTCGAGCGGCCGCCAGTTCGATGGCCAGCGGCACACCGTCGAGGTGAGCGCACAGTGTGGCGACCGCGACCGGATCGAAGTCGGCGTCCGGTCGTACGGACAGTGCGCGAGCGGTGAACAGTTCCACCCCGGCCGATGCCGCCCCGGCCGTGTCGAGCACGGGCAGCCGGTACACCTGCTCGGCGCCGATGAGCAAGGGCGAACGACTCGTCACGACGACGCGGAGTGCGGGCAGAACGGCGATCAGGCCCCGGACCAGACCTGCACAGGCGTCGATCACCTGCTCGCAGTTGTCGAGAATGAGGACGGCGTCGACAGCTCGCAGAGCGTCGCCGAGGCTGTCGGTGAGGTCACGCAGGTGCAGTCTGGGAACCGACGAGTTGCGCACGTCCGATTCACCGACGCCGAGCGCGGACGCCACCACACCGACCAGATCGTCGTCATCACGGACGGCGGCGAGCGGCACGTAGAAGACCGTTGCACCGCTATCGGAGAGATCGTCGCCGAGCGAGGACGCGATGCTCGTCTTGCCGACGCCACCGGGACCGAGAACGGTCACGACCCGATGCCGGGCGATCAGGTCGTGAAGTGATGCGAGGTCCCCGGCCCGTCCGATCAACGGTTCGGCACGCAGCCGCGGGGGCCTACGGGCAGACTTGGTCTGCGGTCTTCCGGCGGCGAGTTCGGCGTTGAGAGCCGTCGCCTCGACACCCGGATCCGCGCCGAGCTCTTCCGCCAGTGTTCGCCGGAGCGCGGCGAACACAGCGAACGCCTCGTTCGTTCGCCCTTGCGCAGCGAGCGCGCGCATCAGCAGCACGTGGGCGGATTCGTCGAGAAAGTCGTCGGCTATCCGGGAACGGGCGATGTCGGACGCCGTCGCGTAGTCGCCCGAGGTGAACGCCGAATGTGCCCGAGCATCGTCGACACGGATCCGCAATCGGTCGGCTTCGGCTCTGAGACGCTCTCCGGGACCGTCGTCGGCGCCGAGGTCGGCGCCGGGGATGCCGCGCCACAGGCGTTCTGCCGCCTGCGGATCAGCTCGCGTCAGGAGCCTTTCCACCGATTCGATGTCAGTGACTGCACCGGTGAGCCGATAGAAGCCGTCCGAACCTGCGAGGTCCGCGCCGCCCAGCAGTGGGCGCAGTCGGGATATCTGAGTGTGAAGGGCCGACAGCGCCGATCTGGGCCGATCCCCTCCCCACACGTCGTCGATGAGCGCGGCCGTCGACACGGGACGTCCACCTGCGAGTACCAACGCGACAAGGAGCCTGCGGGCGCGAACACCCGGCACGGCACGTCCGTCCACGGTGACCGGACCGAGCACCCCGATCATCGGCGGCACGAGCGGATTCCGACCGTCAGACGACATTTCTCCAACCCTACAAGCGTCAACGGCGATCCACTCGGACCCAGAGTCCATCGTCGTCGACGATGCGCGCCGCGACGTCGAAGACGGACGCGATCGTCTGCTCGGTGAGCGTGTCTGCCGGCGTTCCGTCGGCGACCACTCGTCCACCCGCCAGGACGACGATGCGGTCGCAGTAGGCCGCGGCGAGGTTCAGGTCGTGCAGCGCGACGATGGCGGCCGCCGATGTCTTCCGGACGTGCGTAGACACCAAATCGAGCAGACTGAGCTGATACTTCACGTCGAGATGGTTCGTCGGCTCGTCGAGGATCATCACCTCGGGTTCCTGGTCGAATGCCCGCGCGATCTGAACCCGTTGGCGTTCGCCACCCGACAGCGCGCCGTACCGCTCGCCCAGCAATCCCTCGATCTCGGTCTCACGCGCCACGGTCGCGATCACTCGTCTGTCCCGGTCCGAGCCGATCGCCCACGACCGGCGGTGCGGAGTGCGCCCGAGATCGAGGACGTCGGCGACAGTCGGATTCTGGTCGGTGACCGCGGACTGTTCGACAAATGCGATTCGACGTGCGGCGTCGCGTCGGGACACCGAACCGAGGTCGGCGCCGTCGAGGTCGACTCGTCCACGCGACGGACGTCGGAGGCCTGCGAGCAGGCGTAGCAACGACGACTTCCCCGATCCGTTCGGTCCGATGAGTCCGACGACCTCGCCGTCGCTGACGGTCAGGTCCACACCGGTCAAGATCGTCCGCCGTCCCACGTCCCACCCGATGTCGTGCGCCTGCAGGATCATCGTCGGCCCTCTCGGATGAGGACGACGATGAACGCCGGGACGCCGACGATAGCGGTGATCACGCCGATCGGCAGTTCGCGCGGTTCGATGAGGACCCGGCCTGCGACATCCGCCCACACGAGGAACAAGGCGCCGAGAAGGGCGAGTGTCGGCATCATCACCCGATGCCGAACCCCGACGATCGCCCGTGCGGCGTGCGGCAGCACAAGGCCGACGAATCCGATCGCGCCCGCAACGCTCACCACCACGGCGGTGATGAGCGCCGTGACCGAGAGCAGCACGAGTCTGGTGCGCGCCACGTGGATTCCCAGGGACGCGGCCGCGTCGTCGCCGAAGGAGAACGCGTCGAGCCCGCCCGCGTACAGCAGACACACGATGAGGCCGCCCACGGTGACGGCGCCGCACATCACCACCTCGGTCCACGACGGTGACGACAGTGATCCGAGCAGCCAGAAGAGCACCCCGCGGGTCTGCTCCGCGTCGGCGGACGTGTAGACGATGAACGAGGTCAACGCCGAGAAGAGTTGTGTCGCGGCGATGCCCGCGAGGACCACCCTGTCGGTGGTGCCACCCGCGAGCCGAGCCAGGAGCAGGACGAGCGCAAACGCGGCGATGGCGCCGAGGAACGCGCCTCCGGCCATGCCGATGACACCTGCACCCACGCCGAGCAGAATCACCGACACCGCACCGACCGATGCGCCTGACGAGACACCGAGGACGAACGGGTCGGCGAGTGGGTTCCGAAGCAGTGACTGCAGCACGCCGCCGCACACCGCCAGACCCGCGCCGCAGGCAGCGGCCAAGACCGATTGTGGGAGCCGAAGTCGCCAGATGATCGACTCCTCGAGCCGACTCAGACCCGACGTGCCGCCGACGATCTCCGCGCGCACGGACGCGGCGACGTCGGACATGCCCAGACCGGATGGGCCGATCGTCACCGCGAACCCGATCGAGATCGTCAGCAGCACCAGGCCGCCCAGCCACAGCGTGGCGAGGGCGGTCGGGCGAGTCTGCAGGCGGTGGATCATCTGCCCAGGCCGAGCCGTTTCAGTCCGGCCGCCACATCGGAGATGCCGTAGACCGTCCGCAGCGACGGGTTCATCGCAGCCCCCGACAGCAGGATGTAGCGCTTGTTCTTCACTGCGTCCATCTCACGAGTGACCGGGTTGGATTCGAGGAACGCGATCTTGCCCTGCGCCGATTCGCCTGTCTGGATGTCGCGTGTCAGGTCGCCGAGGACGAGGACGTCCGGGTTCCGGCTCGCGACCACCTCCCAGTTGATCTGCGGCCATTCGTCATGCGTGTCGTCGAAGACGTTCGTCAGACCGAGTGCCGATGTGATCACGCCCGGCGCGCCGCAGCAGCCTGCGAGGTAGGGCGACTCGGAGTCGGAGAACCAGTAGGCGACCCGCGTCCCACGTGCGTCGATCGAGTCGGCGGCGGCCTGAGCGCGCCCCTTCAGTTCTGCGATGAGTGCAGTCGCCCGATCCGTCGTCGCCGTGAGGGCGCCGAGTTCGGTGATCTCCTTGTAGACCGAGTCGAGTGTCATCGGTTCGTCTCGGGACCCGTCCCCGCCGGTGTCGTTCTTGCCTTCGCAGTCCGACGGCGCGAGGTAGGTGGGCACTCCGAGGTCGGTGAAGCGTTGGCGCGGCGCGGTGCCGCCTTTGCCGAGGGTGGAACCGAACGACGCGGTCACCAGGTCGGGTTCTTCGGCGAGCACAGCCTCGAACGACGGCCAGTCGTCGGAGATCCGTTTCACTCTCGCATTGGCGTCGGCGAGAGACGGCAGGACGGGGTCGGTCCACGTTGCGGTGCCCGCCATCCGGTCGGCGAGCCCCAGAGACAACAGGACTTCGGTGCTCCCCTGATTCAGCGAGACGATGCGCTGGGGCGGTGCATCGACAGTCAGCGACTGGCCGCAGTTCTGCAGGGTGACCGGGAATCCTGCGGCGGACGTGCTCGGCGGCTCGGGATCGGTCGCGCCGCATCCGGCGAGGGCGAGGATCAGAACGGTCGAACCGATCAGGGCGCGACGTGCGGTGAGAGACATGGAGTCCTTCAGCGGGTCCGAGTCTGTGCGCGAGACTCTCAATGGATCCTGCAGGCCGCTGCCCGCCGGAGCCAGCAGGTCTTCGGACTCGAGGTCTACCGCTTCTCGAACGCCTTCCCAGTTCTCACCAGTGGCATGTTGTCCGGAGCGTCGCTCTCACCGCTGCGCGTCAGTCCCGGATTCGCACCGGATTCCCTACCCGACTCGTCGGGCACGCTGGCCCGTCCATCGTACGGTCCGGCCGCTCACCGCACGCAACGCCGCCCTCCTCCCGATGAGCGGAGAAGGGCGGCGTTGTGTGCGGTGGTGCGGGACTACTTCGCGGTCGCGATGCCGAGTGACGGGAAGAAGTAGCAGGTGGCGTCGCCCTTCTTCACCGATCCGTAGATCGCGGAGAGCACCGTTCCCGATCCGGTGTCGACGAGTCCACCGCGGACGCCGTTCGACGGAAGCAGATCCAGGACGGGCTTCAGAGTCGTCTTCACTGCTGCCGTGACGATCGAATCGACGACCGGAACCGGCGACAGTTCCTTGACACGCTTGACGGTCGCATTGACAAGGGTGTCGGCCAGCCCGTCCATCGGCGCGCCGAGTCCGCCCTTGAAGGTGTTGACGTTGAACCAAGCTACCTGCATTCCGGCCTTGTCACCGGAATCGTTGAACACCCCGACCGGTACGAATCCATACAACACTTCGCCCTTCTTCACTGTGTTCAAGTCGAGACCGAGAATCTCCAGGTCACCGAGCAACGGCGTGTTGGGTCCGGGCATCGCGCCGCCGAGTGCAAGCGGAAAGGTGAAGTCCGTGCACGCACCGATGGTCGGAGTGAACGGTGTGATGCCCATCTTCTTCAGAAGGGCGTTCGCGGCCTCGATGCCGTCGATGACACTCGCCGCGTCCTGCGGCTGCGGGTTGATCGAATCGAGCGCGTTCTTGGCGGCGAGGGATTGGCCGGTCGGTGCGGCGTGGGCCGGTGCGGCGACGACACCGCCGAGCAGGGCTGCGGACGCCGCGACGGCGGCGACGGCAAGACGGATCTTCATGAGGGCACTCCAGGATTCAGAAATCAGAGGATCGGGTGATGACGATGGTGTCCCGAATTCACTCCCACCACACCAGTCTCGTGCCGAAATGTGATGAATGCGTGCCCAATCGTGACCTGCATTAGCGCGTTCGGACTACAAGCCTCGGTCCTACAGTTCGTCCGTTCGAAGGAATCGAGTCGTTGGCGTTCGGCCGTCGAGGATTCCGCGGACGCAATCTGCGCTGATGAACGCCTGTCGTCGCCTGCTCGCCGCCGCTGCCCTGACGACCATCACGGTTTTGGCGGGCTGCTCCGTCGAAGGCTCACCGGCACGGGTCGCCCAGCCCGCGCCGACGTCGAAGACGATCACCGCCATCGCGCCGACCGCGTTGATCATCGACGCGTCCGATTCGATGCTCATCGCGGACGCGCCGGGCGCGCGGATCGACGCTGCACGATCAGCGGCGACGGGGCTCATCGACGCCATTCCAGCCGGATCACGCCTGGCGATCCTCACCTACGACACCGGCACCGGGAACACACGTGGAGAACGCCGAGCAGGCTGCCGCGACGTGAGCGTTCTCGTCCCGCTCGGTGCGGTGGACAAGAACTCCGCCCGGACGGCTGTCAACGGAGTCGTGCCACGTGGGTTCACGCCGATCGCGGAACCGCTGAAGCGCGATGCGTCGCCGACAGCACTGGAGGAATGTTCGTCGGCGCAGCGAACGGGGCGCAGGTGGCGGCGCGACTGTTGGCGACGCAGGACGAGAAGGCGCAATCCACAGTTCTCAACGGTCCGTCGTTCAACGGAATCGAGTTGGGCGACAGAATCAGCGACATCCGCCGCGACCATCCGGACTTCCCGACGTCGTCGACACGCGACGGCGACCTGACGGTGTATCACTGGCACGACTGCGACTGGGCGTTCGCCGGCACGGGGGTTCTTGTCGAGATCCGCCCCGGCAGCGGGACGACCACGATCGACGGCATCGGTCGCGGCAGCAGTGTCGCAGACGCGACGAGGTTCTACGGCAAGCCGGTCCCCGACTCCGACAACGCCGACGGGACCCGCACCGTCGTTTTCGACGCAGGCACGGCAGACGGCACCGGGTATCGGACGAGAGTGCAGGGCGCGGGCAGCTCCGGTCGCATCCTGGACGTCGTCGTCTGCGGATGCGCAGCAAGACCCGCCCCGCAGACACCACTGCCCGATTCACCGCCACCGTCCGGCACATGCCCGACCACGGTGACCGGAAAGACGGAGTGAAGCATCCCCAGTTGGGCACGGTTCGGGTGTTCCTCGTTGCACCGGGCGATTCGATGGGCGAAGGCTGCGTGATCTCGGTGACCGGCTCCGGGGCGGTCCTGCCCGTCATCAAGGTCGGTGTCTATGACGACAGCCTGTCGTTCTACTCCCCGGCGTACGACATCACCGGGAACACCTTTGTGAAGTACAACCCCGGCCGCTACGACGGTGTGATCGTCCTGGTCCCGACTCCGACCGGCTTCGCCGATCCAGGCGTCGACGAATCGGGATACATGGGCGAGCTCATGTTCTATTACGCCGAGGCGAAGGGCCCGGGGTCGGACGGGCGGTACGTGATCGAAAAGAGCAGCAACAACTGCACGCCCGACTGCGCGGGCGGAACGATCACGAAGAAGACCCTGCGTTGGAACGGACACGACTACGCCGAGTGACGACTCGACATGATCGAGCGTAAGTCGACCTGTGGCATAGTGATCGAAACCACTGGAACGTGTTTCAGTTTCTTGCTGCCGACCGAAGGCTGGATCGATGAGTAGTACACGCCGGGACCTCGGCTCCCGTCTGCCCGCGAACGTCCGGATCCCCGACGTGGAGATCCCCGACGGCCGCATGGTCGAACTCCCCGGGCGCGGATCGACGTACGTCACCGACACCCCCGGCCCGACAGATGACGCGCCCGCCATTCTGCTGCTGCATGCGTTGTCGACCACCGGCCTGCTGGCGTGGTTCCCGAGCATTCCGGCGCTGTCGAAGAAGTTCCGCGTCATCACGATGGACCAACGACTGCACGGTCGCGGCATCGACACCGACAAGTTCACGCTGCAAGACTGCGCCGACGACGCCGCCGCGGTGTTGGACGCACTGAGCATCGACAAGGCGATCATCGCGGGCTTCTCGATGGGATCGCTCATCGCGCAGCGCGTCTGGCGACAGCATCCCGATCGTGTCGGCGGGCTCGTGCTGTGCGCCAGCACCGATCAATTCCAGACCAACACGACCGAGCGTCTGTTTCATCGCGCCATGGGGATGTCTCTCGGTTCGCCCCGTCGGCGGACACCGGCGAAAGGCGCGACTCCCCGGTCTGTCGATCCCAGAGACGACATCCACAGGTGGGCGCTCGCCGAGTTCAAGTCCACTCGCCCGGCCGCCGTCGGACGTGCTGTCGCCGCGATCGGCAGCCACCACACCAAGCCGTGGATCCGTGAGATCGATGTTCCGACCGCGGTTGTCGTCCCGTTGCGCGACAAGGCGATCCCCCCGGCCCGCCAGATGGCGATGGCACGACGCATTCCCGGTGCCACCATCCACGAGGTCGACGCGGGACACTCGTGCTGCGTGATGAACGCCGACGCGTTCGTCCCAGTCCTCATCGAGGCCACGAACACCGTCCTCGCGCGCTGGCGCGAGAACAGCACCCCCAACTGACTTCCCTCCCGCTCGGTGGGAGCGAACACGCTTCGTCGAATCGAGCAGGAGTACGCACTGAGGATGGACATGAACGCAACCCGCATCGCCGTTGTCACCGGAGCATCTCGTGGTGCGGGCAAAGGCATCGCCCTTGCACTCGCCGCGAGCGGCACCACCGTCTACGTCACCGGCCGCACCTCGGCTGACGGCCAAGCCGACCTGCCCGGCACCGTCGCGCAGACCGCGGACGAGATCACCGCCCGCGGCGGAGTCGGCATCCCCGTGATCGTCGACCACTCCGACGACGCCCAGGTCGCAGCCCTGTTCGATCGTGTCCGATCCGAACACGGCAAGCTGGACATTCTGGTGAACAACGCGATCGCGATCCCGTCGGCGCTCACCAAGAAGGGGCCGTTCTGGGAGAAACCACTGGATCTCACCGACCTGTTCGACGTCGGAATGCGCTCGTCGTACGTGTCGTCGTTCTACGCCGGCCCACTGCTCGCCGCGAACGGTTCGGGCCTGGTGGTCAACACGTCGTCGTTCGGCGGATCCTGCTACATGCACGGACCGGCATACGGCGCCGGGAAGGCCGCCGTCGACAAGATGGCCCACGACATGGCCGTCGACTTCAAACCGTTCGGCGTCGCCGTGATCTCACTGTGGATGGGGCTGCTCAAGACCGAGAGGACGATGGCAGCCTTCGCCGCGAACCCGGCCATGTACGAAGGCCTGGCCGCGACGGCGGAGAGCGTCGAGTTCCCCGGCCGAATCATCGACGCGCTGCATCGCGACCCGTCACTCATGGAGCGGACGGGCCAGGTGCTCGTCGGCGCCGAGATCGCCCAGGAACTCGGAGTCACCGACGTCGACGGCAACCAACCACCGTCGCACCGCCCATTTCTGGGTGATCCGCCGACGTTCAGCGCCGCCGTCGTCGAGTGATGACGCGGTCTACTCGACCGCAGCAGCCCCAGCTTCAGCGACTTCCTTGAGTCGAGCGAGTTCACGCGGGAAGTGCTCGACCATGGTCTGAGGATTGCGCACGCTCAACTCGGAGGCGATGATTCCGACGTGCACCACGCCGTTGTTCGACAGAACGGTGATGTTGAGGCCCGCACCGTGGAAGACCGGTCCGAGCGGGTAGAGGCCGTCGATCCGAGCACCCATGAAGTAGAGCGGGATCGGCGGTCCGGGCACGTTCGAGATCACCAGATTGTGCACCACCGGGTGCTTCTCGGCGAGGCGCAGACCAGCGTAGGCCCGGACTGCGAGTCCGAAGGTCCGGGGCGCCGCGAACTCGGCCCAGTCCTGCAACGTGTCGGCGGGAATCGCTTTGTGGTGCTCTTTGGCGTTCTTGTTGGCCTCCGTCATCGACTGGAGGCGCTCCATCGGGTCGTCGATGTCGGTCCCGAGGCGTGCGAACAACGCCGAGACCTTGTTCGCGCCGCCTTCGCGCTCCGACTCGCCGCGAACGGACACGGGAACCGACGCGAGCAGAGGCGCTTCCGGAAGTTCACCACGTTCGTCGAGGTAGGCGCGCAGTGCACCGCCGGCAACGCTGAGGACGATGTCGTTGACGGTCGCGCCGGTGGCTCGACGGACAGTCTTGATGTCCTCGAGATCCATGTCGGCGACGGCGATCGTGCGATGACCGTTGATGGTCCCGTTGAACGAGGTGCGGGGCGCGGTGAACGGCGGCGCCATCGCCGTTCCTTCGCGTGCGCGGCCGATCGTCGCGGTGATCAGCCCGACCGACGGCATCACCATCTTCGGGATCGACAGCGGACGAGCGAGCGTGTCCAGCAGTCCTCGACCGAACAGTTCCAGGCCGCCGGGGCCGCTCTCGTTGCGGGCGTCTGCGTCGGGAGCGAGCGGGGGCGCGTCCGGCTCGAGGCTGCACAGGTACGAGATGAGGTTCGAACCCGAGGCGCCGTCGACCGTCGCGTGGTGCATCTTCGAGAAGATCACCACCTTCTCGACGCCGTTCGAGTCGATGTACCCCTCGATCAGCCACATCTCCCACAGCGGCCGGTTCCGGTCCATCGGCAGTCCGGCGAGATGTCCGCACACCTCGACGAGTTCGGCGTAGGTCGCCGGCTTAGGCAGCGCCATGCGATGGAAGTGGTGATTGATGTCGAAATGGTCGTCGTTCACCCAGATCGGGTGCCCGAGATCGAGGGGAACACGCCTGATCTTGCGAGTGAACTGCGGGACCTTCCGCACTCGCGATTCCAGGGTGTCGCGCATGGCGGCGTACGAGTAGCCGCCGGGCATCGTCGTCGTGTCGAGGACGAGAAGCCCACAGACATGCATCAATTGCTCGGGGGTCTCAAGGTAGAGAAAGCTTGCGTCAAGGCCACTCAGTCGGTCCATGTCGGCGACACTACATCAGCGAACTAGAACACGTTCTACTTTGTTTGGAAAATGTGCTCACCAGCACAATCAGCACGCCAGGGCGTCCTTCGAACGAAGGATCAGTGTTCACTGAAGGTCATGGGAAATCGCTACCAGCGCATCGTGTTCGGCGACGCCGCCCGAGCGCGCCAACGGTCGGCCGGCAGCGTCGGAGCCTACGGCGGAGACATGTCAGGCGACGAGGCTCCGGTCGATGAAGGCCGTCAGGAACTCGGGTCACGCGAGCTGTCGATGCTGACGTCCGCCTTTCAACTCCATCTCGCAACGGTCACCGAATCAGGGTGGCCGTACGTCCAATACCGAAGCGGTCCAGCGGGATTCGTCCATCACCTCGGCGACAACCGGATCGCGTTCGCGGACTTCCGCGGCAACCGTCAATTCGTCTCCACCGGCAACATCGACGCGAACGGCCTCGTCGCGATCTTCGTCGCCGACTATCCACTGCGCAGTCGTCTCAAAGTATTCGGCCGGGCACACGTGTCCGACGACCCCGGACTCCTTCGCCGACTTCGCCGGGTGGACGACGGCGAGATCTCCGCGACATGCGAGCGCAGCATCGTCGTCGACGTGGAGGCATTCGACTGGAACTGCTCCCGCAGCCTCGTCCCTCAATACACGGCAGACCAAGTTCGTGAGCGGGTCCAGCCGTACATCGACCGGATAACCGAACTGCAGAGTGAGGTCGCCGCACTCCGGGCCGCTGCCGAGGAGAAGCCCTAGCGAGTCCGCTGCCGGTACACCCAGAAGCCGAGGATCGCCAGCCAGACCGGCACGGCGATCGCGAGCATCATCCACTGCTGTTGACCGACCATCATGGCGCAGGCGACGAACATCAGCACACAGGCGAAGAAGATGAGAAATCTCGGGTTCACACGTGAACAGTACCGACTACGCTCTGCAGAGATGGCAGTCCTGCATCAGGCGACGATCACGCCCACCAAACTCGAACTCGTCATCGCGCATCTCGATGCGGTCCCGTGGGGTGGTTCAGGCGAGGTCACGATGATCGGCGGATATCGCTTCGACGACCCAGCGGGCAGAGTCGGCGTCGAAGCACTGCTCGTCACGCGTGGCGACCGCGTGCTGCACGTTCCGCTCACCTATCGCGACGCTCCCCTTCCCGAAGCCGATGCGCACCTCATCACAACGATGAGCCACTCCGTGCTCGGCGACAGGTGGATCTACGACGCCGCCGCCGACCCCGTGGGCGTCGACTGCTTCACACGTGCGCTGCACGGAGATCTGGAGCAAGCCGCACTCGAGGTCCACAAAGCCGACGGGAGCGTCGTTCCGATGGACCCGCCCGTCCGGATCCGCCTCGAGGGCGCCTCGACCGGCGACACCATCCTCTTCACCCACGACCTCGCCGAACCCGCCATCGGCGACGCACGACTCGTCGCAGGCTGGGACGACGGCTTCGGCGTCGTCGCCGCGCTCGCCTGATCACAGCGCGCACGACGAAGCCCGCCACCGGAACACGGCGGCGGGCTCGGTGTCGAACGAGGTCAGGAACCGATGAGCTTGCCGCCGAGGTACTCGACGACCTTGTCCAGCGAGACACGCTCCTGGCTCATGGTGTCGCGCTCACGGATAGTGACGGCCTGGTCGTCGAGGGTGTCGAAATCGACCGTCACGCAGAACGGTGTGCCGATCTCGTCCTGACGGCGGTAACGCTTGCCGATGCCCTGGGCATCGTCGAACTCGACGTTCCAGTGCTTGCGCAGCTCCGCGGCAAGGTCGCGCGCCTTCGGCGACAGCTTCTCGTTCCGCGACAGCGGGAGCACCGCGGCCTTGACCGGCGCGAGACGACGGTCGAGCTTGAGCACCGTGCGGGTGTCGGTGCCGCCCTTGGCGTTCGGGACCTCTTCGTCTGTGTACGCATCGCACAGGAACGCCATCATCGACCGGCCGAGGCCTGCGGCGGGCTCGATCACGAACGGCGTGTACTTCTCACCGGTGGCCTGGTCGAAGTAGACCAGGTCGTCGCCGGAGGCTTCACTGTGCGTACGGAGGTCGTAGTCGGTGCGGTTCGCAACGCCTTCGAGCTCACCCCACGGGTTGCCGCCGAAGCCGAACTTGTACTCGACGTCGACGGTGCGCTTCGAGTAATGCGACAACTTCTCTTTCGGGTGGTCGTAGAGACGCAGGTTCTCCGGGTCGATGCCGAGATCGACGTACCAGTTGAAGCGAGCGTCGATCCAGTGCTGGTGCCATTCCTCGTCGTCACCGGGCTTGACGAAGAACTCCATCTCCATCTGCTCGAACTCGCGGGTGCGGAAGATGAAGTTTCCGGGCGTGATCTCGTTGCGGAAGCTCTTGCCGACCTGTGCGATGCCGAACGGCGGCTTGCGGCGCGACGTCGTCATCACGTTCTTGAAGTTGATGAAGATGCCTTGGGCCGTCTCCGGTCGGAGGTAGTGCAGACCCTCGGAGTCGTCGACGGGGCCGAGGAAGGTCTTGAGCAGACCCGAGAAGGCCTTCGGCTCGGTCCACTGGCCCTTGGTCCCGCAGTCCGGGCAGGCGATCTCCGACATCGGAACGGTGTCCGGGTCGTCGATGCCCTTCTTGAGCGCGTACGCCTCCTGGAGATGATCCTGGCGCTGACGCTTGTGACAGTTGGTGCACTCGATGAGCGGATCAGTGAACACGTCAACGTGACCCGACGCCTCCCACACGCGACGCGGGAGGATGACCGATGAGTCGAGGCCGACCACATCGTCGCGCGAGGTGACCATGGTCCGCCACCACTGACGCTTGATGTTCTCCTTCAGCTCCACACCCAAGGGGCCGTAGTCCCAGGCCGAGCGCGTACCACCGTAGATCTCACCGCACGGGTACACCAGACCGCGCCGCTTGGCGAGGTTGACGACAGCATCGACTTTGGACTGCACAGCCACGGTTTCTGATCTCCACGACGTTGGGGTTGGGAACAGTCACCAGGGTAGTCGTTGCGTGCAACACCGCATCACCTCCCTCCACACTGGAACAGCAAATGACAATCACTTCCTTTAAGATGGTGGGATGGTTCACCCGAGTCCCTCCGTGACGCCGACGACCGACCACGCGGGAAACGCAGCAGCCGCCGACCTCCTGCGCTCTCTCGCGTCGCCTGCCAGAGTCGCCATCGTCCTGAGCCTGCGCGAGCGGTCCATGTGCGTCCACGAACTCGTCGACGCGTTGCACCTGAACCAACCGCAGGTAAGCCAGCACTTGAGCGTTCTCAAGAAGTCCGGAGTCGTCGTCGGAACCCGTCGTGGCAGGGAGATCGACTACGCGCTCGCCGACGACCACGTCGCCCACATCGTGGTGGACGCACTGATCCACGCGTCAGAACTGCGCGAGGCGAAACAGTGACCGAGAAACCCGCGAAGCCGGTGACCGGCCAGCGGTCCACCAAGCAGCGAGCCGCGATCGCAGACGTGCTCGCCTCGACCGACGACTTCCTGTCGGCACAGCAGTTGCACGACAAACTGCGTGACCGAGGCGAGTCGATCGGCCTCACGACTGTTTATCGAAATCTCACCGCGCTCACCGAAGCCGCCCAGATCGACGCCATCTGGGACGGCTCCGGAGAGACGCGCTACCGCCACTGCTCGTCCGGCCACCACCATCACCTGGTGTGCAGGGAGTGCGGGACCACCGTCGAGGTCCAGGCCGACCCGGTCGAGCGCTGGGCGGCCCGCATCGCAGCCGACAACGGCTTCACCGAGATCGCACACACCGTCGAGATCTTCGGCACCTGCGCCGCCTGCTCCTGAGATCCGTCGTTATTTCCAGATCCGACGGCATAGTGCCGCCGCACCTCGGAATAGCGACCGATCTTCGGAGTATCCCCAACCATGTTGGAACCGATCCCCCGTTCTGCGCGTCCAACCTTGTATGGACGACTCCGGTGTGTACACACGCGCACAACTCCTGGCGATGGGCTACGACGACGAACAGATCCGCCGAGCAGTGCAGTCCGGCGTCCTGGTCCGACTCCGCGTCGGCTGGTACGCACCCCGCCGTCGCCCTTCAGTTCCACGGCCTCTGGGTTCCTCCAGGCCATCCTGGACTCCATCTGCGCCGGACGCCTCATCTGACTGGAAAGCTCCCCGAATGCCGTCCACTCGTCGGCCGCCTAAGAACGGCGAACGAGGCCGTCGACCCGATTCCAGTCGCCCTCAATCATGCGACTCGATGTCTCGACTCCGATGAGTGGATCGCAGTATGCGACTCGTATCGGAACCGAACGGGAGTCGGTCGCGGCGACCTCGCTGCCGACATGGGCGTCACAGGCGCGAAGGTGATCGGGATGCTCGAGAAGACCGACCGGCGATCACAGTCGGGCACGGAGAGCATCGCGAGAGTGCGGCTCCGTGCCGTCGGCTACGACGTGGTCGTCCAGCCAGCGGTCGAGGGTGTCGGCCACACCGACCTGCGGATCGGCAAACTCCTGCTGGAATGCGACAGCGTTCGTCACCACTCCTCGAAGGAGGACTACGAGCGTGACCACCACCGCGATCGCCGCGCCCTGGTCGACGGATGGATCGTGATGCGCCTGACGTATGACGACATCCTGTGCGACTGGGACGGCGTACTCGCCGACATTCGCGCGATCACCAGGGCGGACAGGCACCGCGCTCGCGGCGTCAAGGACCGGGCGATGGTTCAAAGATCGGTCGATCTGTCACTGCTCGGCGGCACTGTGCCGTCGGACTTCGATACCTAGACCGATCTTGGGAACGCCCACTCCGTTGTCAACCAACGGTTGACGTTCACAATTCGTCAACCTACAGTTGACGCATGACCGAACCGACACGCCTCGACTCCATCAACCTCGACGATTTGATTTGCGGTATCACCGAGAACTCCGACGACCCGCTGGACCGTCTCACCTCGGCGGTCCTGACCGGCGAACACCTCGACCAGATGTCCGACCACCTCGTCGGCCACTTCGTGGACGCTGCACGAGCAGCGGGCGCCTCGTGGAACGACATCGGGCAGTGCCTCGGAGTCACGAAGCAGGCCGCCCAGAAGCGGTTCACGCCCGGCGCCGCGAAACTCGATCCGAGCAAGGGCTTCGCCGCCTTCACCGAACGAGCTCGAAACGTGCTGGCCGCTGCGCACAACGACGCCAAGTCCGCCGGGAATCCGGAGGTCACCGCTGCTCACCTGGCGGCGGCACTGCTCGACGACGAGACGTCACTCGCCACGTTGCTCCTGACACGCCAAGGGGTGGATCCGATCGAGATCCGGAAGGCGGTTGCGGCGGCATCGCCGGTCGTCGACGGCGAGGTCCCTGACCTTGTCCCCTACGACGCCTCGGCGCGCAAAGCACTGGAGCTCACCTTCCGCCACGGGCTCCGGCTCGGCCACGCCTACATCGGCACCGAACACATCCTGCTGGCGCTTCTCGAAGTGGAGAACGGCGAAGGACCGCTCGCCGATGCAGGCGTCGACCGTGCCGCCCTGGAGTCGGATCTCACCGCGATGCTCGACGCGATGACTCCCTGAACTGGTCAGGCGCTGCCGAAGCGGCGGTCGCGTTTGGCGTACTCGAGGCATGCGGCCCAGAGGTCGCGACGGTCGAAGTCCGGGAACAGCTTCTCCTGGTACACCATCTCGGCGTACGCCGACTGCCAGAGCAGGAAGTTCGACAGTCGCTGTTCACCGGACGGCCGCAGAAACAGGTCGACGTCGGGCATGTCCGGCTCGTCGAGGTACTTGGCGAACGACGCCTCGGTGATCCGCTCGGGGTCGATCTCCCCGCGAGCGGCGCGGCGGGCGATCTCGCGTGCCGCGTCGGCGATCTCGGCGCGTCCGCCGTAGTTGACGCACATGGTGAGCGTCATGACGGTGTTGTTCTTCGTCAGTTCTTCGGCGACTTCGAGTTCTTTGATGACACTGCGCCACAGACGGGGGCGTCGACCGGCCCACCTCACGCGGACGCCCATCTCGTTCATCTCGTCGCGACGACGACGGATCACGTCGCGGTTGAACCCCATCAGGAACTTGACCTCGTCGGGGCTGCGCGACCAGTTCTCGGTGGAGAACGCGTACGCCGACAGCCACTTGACGCCGATCTCGATGGACCCGCACACCGAGTCCATCAGCACAGCCTCGCCGCGCTTGTGCCCTTCGGTGCGGGGCAGTCCCCGATCCTGCGCCCATCGACCGTTGCCGTCCATCACCAACGCGACGTGGTTCGGGACGAACTCGGCGGGAATCGCGGGCGGCACCGCGCCGGACGGGTGGGGGTCCGGCGGTCGGACCACAACGGGCTCCGTCGTCGTGGGACGTCGACGCAAGCTTGCCATCAGCTGACCTGACCTTCCAGGGGATGTTCATCGGTGATGATCGCGTGCGGCGCGTGCCGTTCGATCAGCGGAAGTGTTCGCAATTGCCGTTCCAGGTGCCATTGCAGATGAGCAGCCGTGAGGCCTGTCGCCTGCCGGCGTTGGGAGTCGGTGGCGGCGCTGACGTGATCCCATTCGCCGCGAGCGAGCGCGTCCATCACGTCGAGCACTCCGACCGACGGGGTCGCCGCACCTGCCGGACGGCAGTGGATGCACACCGCTCCCCCGACTGCGACGTGGAAGGCGCGATGCGGTCCGGGTTGTGCGCACCGAGCGCACACGTCCAGGGCCGGCATCCAACCGGCCGTCGACATCGCGCGCAACAGGAAGGCGTCGAGAATCCACTGACGATCACGACGGTCCTCGGCCAACGCCTGCAGTGCTCCGACCGTCAGCCGGTGCAGCTGTTTGGCAGGCGCCCGCTCCTCTCCGGCAAGACGCTCCGCGGTCTCGAGCACGGCACACGCCGTCGTGTATCGCCCGTAGTCGGCGGCGATGTCGTCGGAGAACGCGTGGAGGCTGTGCACCTGGGTCACGACGTCGAGGTTGCGGCCCGGGTAGAAGTGCACGTCGACGTGGGCGAACGGTTCGAGCCTCGCGCCGAACTTGGAGCGGGTACGACGAATCCCCTTGGCCACCGCGCGCACCAGCCCGTGCTCTGCGGTGAGGAAGGTGATGATGCGGTCGGCTTCGCCCAGCTTGTGCTGGCGCAGCACCACCGCTTCGTCGGAGTAGAACCTCACCGGGTCATTGTCCCACCCGCCACCGACATTCGGCGTATCCGACCCGCACCGGGACCTCAGTGAGCCGTGATGAACAAGTCGAGTTCAACCGCCACCCGTTCGGGTTGGTCCAGCGGAAGCAACGTCCACGCGTCGTCGACCTCGACGAGCTTCGCGTTGGAGAACTCGTGCGCCATGCGCCGCGCGTGCTCGACGGGCATCATGCGGTCCTCGGACGCCCACAACAGCAGCACCGGTCGGTCGAAGGTGACCACTTCACGGTGCCAGTCGTCGAGCACCTCGCGCGATGGAGTTCCGGTCGCGAACTTCTTGAGATCGCGCCTGATGTCGGCGTCGCGCAGCCCCGGCGCGAACCACTCGTCGAGCAGTGCGTCGTCGATCCCCCGCTTTGCGAGGCCGCCGTACGCCTGCTTTCCCCGGCGGAACATCGGTGTGCGCGTGAGCTGCATGAAAAGGGCAGGCCCACCCGGCAGTCGGCACAGTGCGACGCCGGGTCGCGCGGGTTTGGGTGGGAAGTTGTCGTACGCCTCGCATGACGCGAGGACCAGTCTGCCGATCCGGTCGTGGCGTCGCTCCGACACGATGAACTGGCCGCCGCCCCAGTCGTTGAGGACGAGTGCCACCTCGAACAGATCGAGCGCGTCGAGGAAGTCGGCGATGATCCGAGAGACTCCCGCGTGGTCGAGTGCCGCGTCGGCGTTCATCGGACGTCGGTGCGCACCGAGAGGCCACGTCGGCGCGATGCACCGGTAGCCGTCCAGGAGCGGGATCACGTCACGCCAGAGATTCCCGTTCATGAGGAGTCCGTGACCGAACACGATCACCGGACCGGATCCGGTGTCGGTGTAGTCGATCGGACCCGCGGGCAGCTCGACGGTCGGCATGTCCCCAGCGTGCAACGGGAGGACGAGCGTTGTCCACCGTTCGGACTATCGGACTACTTCTTGGCTCGCCGGTCGAGGGCGTCCTCGATCGCCTGGTCCTTCGCCTTCGCGCTGCGGCGGGCCTCCCACCATTTGGTGATGACGAGGAAACCGATGCCCCAGGTGCCGAGGGCGGTGATCAGCCAGATCAGCACTGTCGACGAGATCCAGGCCGCGGCGCCGGAGATGCTCAACGAACTCCCGACGACCGACGTGATGATCAACGACAGCAGCGTCGAGACGAGGCCGATGCCTCCCAGTACCGCCGACGCGTACTTGCGCGCCATGTTGAACACGAACGGGCCCATCACCGCCTGCATGGCGGTGAAGATCGCGACGGCGATGAAGAAGCCCTGGGCCCTGAGGTCGAATCCGTCGATCAGCCAAGCACAGACGAGCAATCCGACAGCTGACGAGACGAGACTGACGCCGACGTTCAGGAGGAAGCGAATCATGGCAGGGAGGAACCTTTCGCAGGGTCCGACGATTGTCGGAACCCTCCTATTCTAGAACCCGAGGCGACCGAGTTGCTTGGGATCCCGCTGCCAGTCCTTGGCGACCTTGACGTGCAGGTCGAGGTACACCTTGGTGCCGAGCAGACGCTCGATCTGACCGCGGGCGGCGGTCCCGACCTCCTTGAGGCGGGCGCCCTTTCGGCCGATGATGATGCCCTTCTGACTGTCACGTTCGACGAACAGGTGGGCGTAGACGTCGACGATCTCGGAACCGTCACGCGGGACGACCTCTTCGATGACAACGGCGAGGGAGTGCGGGAGCTCGTCGCGAACGCCTTCAAGTGCGGCCTCGCGGATGAACTCCGCCATCAGTACCTGCTCGGGCTCGTCGGTGAGCTCACCGTCGGGGTAGAAGGCCGGGCCTTCGTCGCACAGGGAGACGAGAACGTCCGACAAGGTGTCGAGCTGTCGTCCGGATTTCGCCGAGCACGGCACCACCTCGGCGTCCGGACCCATGAGCCGCGAGAGCGCCATGAGCTGTTCGGCGACCTTGTCCGGGCTCACCCTGTCGATCTTGGTGACGACGCCGACCTTCTTGGTCTTCGGCGCGATCGTCTGCACCTGCTCGACGATCCGGCGATCCCCGGGGCCGATCGCCTCATCGGCGGGTATGCAGACGCAGATCACGTCGACCTCGGAGTACGTGTCTCGGACGACGTCGTTCAACCGCTGGCCGAGCAGGGTGCGCGGACGGTGCAGACCCGGCGTGTCGATCAAGATGAGCTGCGCGTCGGGTCGGTTCACGATGCCCCGGATCGCGTGACGCGTGGTCTGCGGCCGGTTCGACGTGATGGCGATCTTGTCGCCGACGAGCGCATTCGTCAGCGTCGACTTGCCGGTGTTGGGACGGCCGACGAAGCAGACGAAACCGGACCGGAACTGCGGGCCGGTGGACGACGGTGTGCTCAAGCGGATTCTCCGATCGGATCAGTGTGTGTCTCAGGCAGCGTATCCCCTTGCTGCGTCTCGGCCGGTTCGTCGTCCGACCAGTCGTCCCGCCCGGCGCCGTCTGCCTGCTTCTTGGCGCGACGCACCACGACCGTGGTGATCCGCTGTCTGCCGAGCCGGTTGGGGCCGCCCTCTGCGGTCATCTTCAGTCCGTGCGACTTCACTTTGGCGCCCGGCAGTGGGACACGACCGAGCCGAAGTGCGAGGAGACCGCCGACGGTCTCGACCTCGTCGTCGTCGATCTCGATGCCGAACAGTTCGCCGAGGTCTTCGACGGGCAGCCGCGCCGACACCCGGTAGCGGTCGTCACCGAGCTTCTGGATCGGGGCCACCTCGTCGACGTCGTACTCGTCGGAGATCTCGCCGACGATCTCCTCGAGCACGTCCTCGATGGTGACGAGCCCGGCGATGCCGCCGTATTCGTCGACCAGCAGAGCCATGTGGTTGCGCTTGGTCTGCATGTCGGCCAGGACGTCGTCGAGCGGGGCGGAGTCCGGTACGAACTCGGCATCGCGCATCACGTCGGACACTGTGAATCCGGCGAGCGGGATCTTCGGAAGGATCCGTCCGACGAGATCCTTGAGGTAGACGACGCCGACGATGTCGTCGGGGTTCTCGCCGATCACCGGGATCCTCGAGTGCCCGGACCGGACTGCCAGACTCATCGCCTGCGTGGCCGACTTGTCGTTCTCGATCCAGATCATCTCGGTGCGCGGGACCATCACCTCGCGGGCGTTGGTGTCGCCGAACTCGAACACCGACTGGATCATGCGGCGCTCGTCGTCGTCGACCACACCGCGTTCCTGCGCGAGGTCGACCACTTCGCGGACCTCGACTTCGGTCGCGAACGGCCCGTTGCGGTAGCCCTTGCCGGGCGTCAGCCCGTTGCCGATGAGGATCAACAGTCGAGTGACGGGTCGCAGCAGCACGCCGATCGCGGTCAGCACCGGCGCGGCGATCAGCGCGATCGAGTACGCATGCTGCCTGCCGAGCGTGCGCGGGCCGACGCCGACCGCGATGTACGACACGAGGGTCATCACCACGATCGTCACCGCCAGACCCCACCCGACACCGATGCCGTCGACGGCGATCACGGCCACCAGGCCGGTGGCCGCCGTCTCGCACACCACACGCATCAGGACTGCGAGACCGACGTACGTTCCGCGCTGATCGAGGACCGCCCGCAGCCGTTTGGCACCGGCGCGCTGGTCCTTGACCATGTCGTCGACACGCGCCGTCGAGACTGTCTGGACTGCGGTGTCGACCGCGGCGAACAGGCCGGCGAGAACGGTCAGCGCGACGGCGGCACCGATGAAGACGATGTCGCGAGTCATATCAGTCAGCTCCCGGCCGTGTCGCCGGAGAAGCCGGTGTTCCGAAGCAGCCTGGTGTCGCGCTGTGCCTGCTCCTGAAGTCGCACACGGTCGTCACGCGCCGAGTACCAGTCGACGATGATCTGCCCCTGCAGGCCGAACATCTCCTTCTCATCGTCCGGCTCGGCGTGGTCGAAGCCCAGCAGGTGCAGCACACCGTGCACAGTCAACACAGCGATCTCATGCTCGAAGCTGTGACGTTGACTCTTAGCCTGGTCGGCCGCGAATTCCGGGCACAGGACGATGTCGCCGAGCATCGCCGGACCGGGGTCGGCGGCATCGGGCCGACCGCCCGGGGTCAGCTCGTCCATCGGAAAGCTCATCACGTCGGTCGGCCCGGGCAGGTCCATCCACTGCACGTGCAGATCGGTCATGGCCTGCAGGTCGACGAGTTGGATGGAGAGTTCGGCTGCGGGGTGCACGTCCATCCGCGCCATCGCAAAACGCGCGGCTTCGATGATCAGTTGCTCCGGGACGTCGACGCCCGATTCGTTGAACAGTTCGATGCTCATCGGCGCCGACCTCCCTGTCGCAGACCTTCGCGCCTCATCGCGCGGTTGCCCTCCGCTTCCTCATCGGCGCGGCCGTACGCGTCGACGATGTCGGCGACGAGCTTGTGCCGGACCACATCGGCGCTGGTCAGCTCGGCGAAATGGATGTCGTCGATGCCGTCGAGAATCCGCGAGGCCACACGCAGTCCACTGGTGGCGCCGCCGGGCAGATCGACCTGAGTCACATCGCCGGTGACGACCATCTTCGCGCCGAATCCGAGGCGGGTGAGGAACATCTTCATCTGCTCGCCGGTCGTGTTCTGCGCCTCGTCGAGGATGATGAACGCGTCGTTGAGCGTCCGTCCCCGCATGTACGCGAGCGGAGCGACTTCGATGACACCGGACTCCATCAGCTTCGGAATCGCCTCCGGGTCGAGCATGTCGTGCAGTGCGTCGTACAGGGGACGCAGGTACGGGTCGATCTTCTCGCTCAGCGTGCCGGGCAGGAACCCGAGCCGTTCACCGGCTTCGACAGCAGGCCTCGTGAGGATGATCCGATTGACCTCCTTGGCCCGCAGCGCCTGCACTGCCTTCGCCATCGCGAGGTAGGTCTTTCCGGTGCCTGCCGGTCCGAGTCCGAACACGATCGTGTTCTTGTCGATCGCGTCGACGTAGTGCTTCTGGTTGAGTGTCTTCGGCCTGATCACCTTGCCGCGATTCGACAGGATGTCGAGGCTGAGAACCTCGGCGGGCGACTCCTTCTGGCCGGTCGCGAGAATCGACGTGCTCTGGCGGACCAGGTCGGGAGTCAGTTGGGTGCCGGTGCGGACCAGCTTGACCAGTTCGGAGATCACGCGCTCGGACCCGGCCACGTCTGCGGGGGTCCCGGTGAGGGTGATCCGGCTTCCGCGGACATGGATGTCGGCGGGAAGCTGCTGTTCCAGGGTCCGGAGATTCACATCCGTCGGCCCGAGAAGTCCGACCGCCAGATCCTGCGGCACATCGATCCGAGACGTCGCCACCGCGTCGGCCTTCACCGTTTCGCGGCTCAAGTCACTCACTAAATCCGTCACTCCTCGACGTTCAGTTGTTCCCCGCGCACGCGGGGGTGGTCGTTTCAGTCTATCGCCGACGCTGCAAACCGCATCTGAGATGTTTCCGCGGTCAGACGCCGAGCACCCGGAGAGTCTGGCGCATGGCCGCCGACGTCGGGTCCACGAAGGCGTCGTGCCCCTCCCCCGGCACTTCGTAGAGGACTGCGGATTGGCCACGGGCGGTGGCGTCGGCGACGTAGCGCCGACTCATCTCGATCGGGACCGACTCGTCGTCGACGGTGTGGATCACGACGACGGTCGAGTCGAACGGAGGCTGCTGCGACGGCGACGCTTCGCGATACCGGTCCGGGATCTTGTCGAACGGCGCGCCCATCAGGTCGACCACCGACGGCCGGTCGTGGGCGCCGGTTTCGGTGAAGTCGAGAACCGGCGACTGCGCGATCACCGTGCCGATGCGGAACCGGTCGGTGGCGCCGCGAAGGCGTGCGGTCGCCCACACCGCCAGGTGTCCGCCTGCAGAGTGTCCGATGACGGTCGCATTCGACGCGTCGACCCGGATTCCGGCGGTGGCGAGTTGATCGGTGACGGGACCGTCCAAGGCGCGGATCGCGGCGATCACGTCGCGCCCGGTGCCGGGCCACCCGCCGCCTGCCTCCTCGCGCCTCCGATACTCGACGTTCCACACCACAACGCCCCAATCGGCGAGCGCCCGTGCGACTCCGGTGTAGACCACAAGCGAGTACTCGGTGGACCAGAATCCGCCGTGAACGAGCACGACGATCGGGGCGCGCCCCTCACCACGTTTGTCGGCGTCCGGCAGGTAGAGATGACCGAACATGCTCGGCGCGTCGCCGTACGCGATCTTGACGCGGCGCACGGTCAGCGGCTCCAGCGATCGGTGGCCGCGCCGAGCGCGCCGAGCGCCACCGCACCGGCCGCAGCAGTGCGCAGGACCTCGGGCCCGAGGACCACCGCCTTCCCGCCGAGTGCGGTGAGGTCGGCGATCTCGTTGTCGTCGAGGCCCCCTTCGGGGCCGATCACCAGGACGACTTCGGACGCCGATGCGAAGTCGACCGACCGGAACGGCGTCGAACCGGCTTCGTGTAGCAACGCGACCACTCCGCCGTCGGCCACGGCGCGGGCACACAGGTCACGAACGTCGGTGGTGGTCGCGAGATCGGCGACGTCGGGGATCCACGGCCGGCGGGCCTGTTTGGCGGCGGTCGCCGCGGTCGCCCGCCACTTCTCGACACCGCGTTCGGCTTTCGACCCGGCCCAGCGGGCCACGCACCGCGACGCCTGCCACGGGACCACCGCGTCGACGCCGGCTTCCGTCATGAGATCAACTGCGAGTTCGCTGCGCTCCGATTTCGGCAGCGCCTGCACGACGGTGACAAGTGGCTTGGGTCGAGTGTTGAACTCGACACGACCGACGCGAACAGTCAACCGGTCCTTACCTGACACACCGGTCACCTCGCAGTCGGCAAGAGTTCCGCGGCCGTCACCGAGAATCACCGACTGGCCCTGGCGGATCCGGGTGACGGTCACCGCGTGTCTGCCCTCCGAGCCCGACACCGTCGCGGTGTCACCCGCGGCGGGGACGTCGTCGACCCAGAAGAGCGGCGGGGTCATCGGCCCACGAATGCGTTGCGCAGTTTGGAGAACAGTCCACCGGATGCCGACTTCGACGACGCGGTCACGACCTCGACGTCGTCGCCGATGGCGTCGCGGAGAGTGCGAAGGAGGTCTGCCTGAGCGGAGTCGACCTTGCGGGGCACCACGACTTCGAGGTGTGCGTGCAGGTCGCCGCGCATGCCGGTGTTCAGGTGCGGCATCCCGTGACCGCGCACGCGGACCACCGTGCCGGGCTGCGTGCCCGGATCGATGGTCACGGTGGCGGTGCTGCCGAGGACCGTGTCGACGCTCACTTCGCCGCCGAGCGCCGCATCGGCCATCGGGACGCGGACCGTGCAGTGCAGATCGTCGCCGTCACGGACGAAGACGTCGTCGACAGCCTCGCTGACCTCGACATAGAGGTCTCCCGCGGGACCGCCGCCAGGTCCGACCTCACCCTGGCCGGTCAGGCGTACCCGCATTCCCTCCTGGACACCTGCCGGAATCTTGACGGTCATGGTGCGGCGGGAGCGAACGCGGCCGTCGCCGCCGCACTTGAGGCAGGGGTCGGGGATGATCTCGCCGACACCGCGGCATTCGGGGCATTCGCGGACTGTCATGACCTGACCGAGGAACGACCGCTGAACCGACTGGATCTCGCCTGCACCCTTACACGTTCCGCAGGTCACCGGCTTGGAGTCGTCACGGGTTCCCGATCCGGTGCACGAGTCGCAGAGGATCGCAGTGTCGACGGTGATCTCCTTGCGTGCGCCCTCTGCAACTTCGTCGAGATCAAGGGTCACGCCGACCAGCGCAGGTTCACCGGGGCGCACGCGGCCACGCGGTCCTCGCCCGCCGCCGCCGAAGCCGCCTCCACCGCCCCCGAAGAAGGTCTGGAAGATGTCTCCGAGGCCGCCTCCGCCGAACGGATCGCCGCCGAAGCCGCCTCCGCCCGGACCTGCAAGCGGGTCCCCGCCGGCGTCGACGACGCGACGCTTCTCCGGGTCGGACAACACCTCGTAGGCGGTGGTCACCTCTTTGAACCGGTCCTCGGCGTCCGGGTTGACGTCGGGGTGCAGTTCGCGGGCGAGCTTCCGGTACGCGCGCTTGATCTCCTGATCAGTCGCGCCCTGCGCCACGCCGAGAATGCCGTAGTAATCACGAGCCACGGTGAAAATCGTCCTTACACATAACTATCGATCGGCGAGAACTTCGCCGACGTACTTCGCAACCGCTGCGACCGACGCGATTGTTCCCGGATAGTCCATCCGGGTGGGGCCGACCACACCGACGCTGCCGAACACTGTGCCCGAAGCACCGTACCCGGTGGAGACGACGGACGTGTTCCGCAGGTTCTCGGTGTTGGTCTCCTCACCGATCTGCACGGTGACGGTGCCGGTCCGCTGGGTGTGCGCCAGGAGTTTCAGGACCACCACCTGCTCTTCAAGAGCTTCCAGGACCGAGTCCATACCGCCGGTCGCGGGAGTGAAGTCTGCGGCCGACCTGGCGAGGTTCGACGTGCCTCCGAGCACCAGCCGATCCTCGCTCCGCTCGACGAGCGTCTCGACCAGCACAGTCGCGACGGTCACGACCGGCTCCTGCAATTCGCGCGGCGCGTGGGTCGCTAGCTCGGCGACGGCGACCGAGGCGTCCTCGAGACGCTGACCGTCGAGGGCTTTGGAGAACATGTCGCGCAGAGTGGCCAATGTGTGGTCGTCGATCGGAGCGCGGAGCGTCGCCATGCGCTGCTCGACACGCCCGGTGTCGGTTATGACGACGAGCAGTAGTCGCGACGGGCTCAGCGCCACAACTTCGAGGTGTCGGACTCGTGCCGTCGACAGCACCGGATACTGGATCACGGCGACCTGCCGGGTCAGCTGCGCGAGCAGTTTCACCGACCGCCGCAGCACGTCGTCGAGGTCGACGCCGGAATCGAGGACAGTGAGGATCGCGCGTCGTTCGGCTGAGGACAGCGGCTTGATCTCGCTGATCCGGTCCACGAACAGGCGATATCCCTTGTCGGTCGGCACGCGCCCCGAGCTCGTGTGGGGCTGAGTGATGTAGCCCTCCGCCTCCAGAAACGCCATGTCGTTGCGGACCGTCGCACTGGACACGCCGAGCTGATGCCGCTCGACGAGAGCCTTCGATCCGATCGGTTCCTGGGTGTCCACGAAGTCGGTGACGATGGCGTGCAGGATCTCGAAGCGACGGTCGTCTGCGGTCGACACCGGGCACCTCCTCGCGCTGTTGCATAGAGTGGACATGTTCATTCTACGAAACCGACTTCAGAGGCCAGGCGGCGATGATCTTCAAGGGCGTTCACGACGGGAAGCCCTACCCTGATCACGGCCTGACCCCGCGCGAATGGGCCAAGATCCCACCTCGCCAGTTCCGCTTGGATCAATTGACGCCCGTCACGACGGTCCTGGCCCTGGACAAGCTGCTGTCGGAGGACTCCACGTTCTACGGGGACCTCTTCTCACATGTGGTGCAGTTTCAGGACGTTCTGTATCTGGAGGACGGACTGCACCGCGCAGTCCGGTCGGCGCTGCGGAATCGGACGACGATCCACGCGCGCTTGTTCGATCTCGACTCGCATCTCGCCCGACTCGGGACGCTGCCGGGGCAGGACGACCTCGACGTGGAGACGACGGCGCCGCTGAGCCCGGTCTCCACGCCGCTCCCCGTCCATCCGCGACGCCGCGTCCGCACCGCGGGCGTGCACCGACTCGACTGACCGCCTCCCGGCAGTTCCGAGCAGAGTCCAGACGTTCGTTCGTCCGTGACCTGGGATCAAAGATGCTTGGGACGGGAAGCACGGGCGCGAGTCATGCTGCTTCATGCGCTTTTGCTGACTTCCCTGCTTCACCTCGCACTCCCCTGCCTCAATGTGTCTCCCCTGCCTGAGCTCAGGCAGGGAAGTCCAGCTGAGGCAGGTCGGTGCGAGATGAGGCAGGGAGGTTCGTGCCTCAACTCAGCGAACGTGCCTCAACACGACCGAACAGCCTGAGCTCAGGCTGACCAGTGACGTTGAAGCACGATCGCGAAACTGAGGCACGCCAATGCGACGCATGAGGCAGCAAGACTCGCGCCCGTGCTCCCCGTCCCAAGCATCTTTGATCCCAAGTCGCGCACGAGCATTCCCGGCCCGACTCCACGCGACGAAGGGCAGTCAGGCCCGAGCCAGCGGGTTGAGAAGGATGGGGAGTCGCGCACCCGCCCGCCACAGGACCGCGGCGCTCGAATACGGACGCAGGTGAGCCTCAACCTTCATCGCGTCACAGAACGTCTGCGTGAAGCCGTCGCGCGAGTGGGCAGCCTCGGTGACCGCGATGAGCCCCGCATCGAGTTCACGTGAACGGCGTCCCACGACGTCGAGGTTCACCGCCGAGTGAAGGCAACGGGCGACGGGTTCGGCCGGAGTTGCCGGATGAAAGTGGACAGCGATCGCACTGCGCACAACGTCAGCGTCGACTGCGGATCGATGGCGGGCCACGAGCTCACCCGCTAGGGCGCCCCCGATCGCAGCGAAGCACCCGTATCCGTCGACGTCGGGTCCGCCGAGCACGAGGTCGTGCAGCATCGACGCCGCCCAGAGCTGCTCCGGATCGGCGACCAACCCGTCGACCTCGGCGAACGCCGCCGCCCACTGGAAGCACCGCAGGCTGTGCGCGAGCACCTCGGGCGCGAGTTCGTCGGCCGCGCGTTCGGCGACCTCCGTGGCGAACTTCGAGTCCGGCGGCGTCACCAGCTGCCCGCACGAACTCGACGAGACTCGGCGCAACTGGCCTGGAAGCGACCGTGCTGCGGCCGCAGATGCCGCCATCGCGGTAGAGAGCCGCTCGGACCGAGTCAGCTCACCGATCCTCATTCGACGCCGATCCGCGACGCAAGGTCGGATCGCACCGCAGCAAGGAGTTCATCGATCTCCGCTGTCGACGCGAAGCCCTGCGCCCCCAACGCGATCATTCCGTTCACAGTCCCCCACAGGCGGAGCGTTTCCATCCGCGCGGCTCGCGCGTTCAGGGTCGACGCGGCAACAGCCTCGTCGACGACGCCTGCCAGCAGCGTCCGAACCATGCGACGGGCCTCATCCACGAGTTCGGAGTCTCCGCTTCCAACGTCAGACAGCCCGAGGATCCGGAAAGCATCCGGGTTGCTCGCGTGAAAGCGCAGGTAGGCGTCGAACACCGCCAGTTCAACTGGTCCGTCCACCGCAGAGATGGCGTCCGCCATCTCCTGCGCGTGTTCCCTGGCGATCCGGCACGCCAGTGCGGCGTAAACA
Organism: Gordonia malaquae NBRC 108250; assembly: GCF_000344135.1. Classification (GTDB taxonomy): domain Bacteria; phylum Actinomycetota; class Actinomycetes; order Mycobacteriales; family Mycobacteriaceae; genus Gordonia; species Gordonia malaquae. The sequence continues at coordinate 68,923 of NZ_BAOP01000024.1, forward strand.
TCCGCTTTGCCGCCGGGGAAGTTCGCGTAGACGGAGCTGAGCGCAACGTCGGCGACCCTGGCGAGCTCGTCGACGGACGTCTGCCGGAATCCCCGCGTCGCGAACAGGCCGGCTGCCGCGTCCAGAACTGCGTTGTGGGTGCGGCGTCGACGACGGTCGGTCGGCTCGATCAACGGAACTGTCATACAAAAAACGTAGCAGCACTATTGATTCGTAGTCCAACTATGTTTTCATAGTCGTACTACGATAATGAAGGAGACGGCCATGACCGATGCGCCCACCACCGGATCTGATGCGATGCGGATGTTCTTTCCAGGTTCCCCGCTCATCGGAACCCTCGGCGTCGAGATCATCGACCTCGGCGAAGGCTCCGCACGCCTGCGAATGCCGTTCGTCGACGCGAACACAACGATCGGCCCGATGGTTCACGGCGGCGCGATCGCAGCATGCATCGATCTCGGCATCATGGCCGCGGCGTGGGCGGGCGAGAGCCCCGTCCCCGAGCAATTGCGCGGCGTGACCGTGTCCATGTCGGTCAACTTCATCGCACCGGCGATGAACGACGACATCGAGATCATCGGCACACGCCTCCGACGCGGCCGCAAACTGTCGCACTGCTCGGTCGAGATCCGCACACGGTCCGACGATCAACTCGTCGCCACCGGATCGGGCGTCTACCAGGTCGGTTGAGACCGATCGTCGATGCGGCGTCGAACGTTGCGCTCATCCCTCGTTCACGTCAAAGATGCTTGGGACAGGGAGCGGATATGAGCCTTGCGCTGCTTCATGCGGGGTGATTCCCCACTCCCTGTCTCAAGCATCTTTGACCCTGAGGCCGGAGCGAGCCCGTCTCGACTGCGCTCGACGACCGGAATTGGGCTCGACGACCAGAAAGCGTCAGTCGAGAATGTCCCGGACGACGCCGTCCGCGAGGAGACGACCGCGATCGGTGAGGACGTACGCACCCGACTCCACGACGAGAAGCCCGGCGACCACGGCGACGTCGGCACGTGCGCGTTCGGCGTCGTCGAGCATGGCCGCAGGCAGCCCGTCGCGCATCCGAAGGCGCAGCATCACCGCTTCGGTGTGCACATCCTCAGCCGAGAGCATCTCCTGGCCACCGACCGGGAGCCTGCCCTCGGCGAGCGACGCCGAGTAGGTCGCGGGGTGCTTCTGGTTCCACCAGCGCACACCGTTGACGTGCGAGTGAGCGCCGGGTCCGATGCCCCACCAGTCATCGCTCCGCCAGTACGCCTCGTTGTGCCTGCATGCCGAGTCCGGTTGCGGCAGAGCCCAGTTCGACACCTCGTACCAGGTGAGACCGGCCGCGGAAAGCCGGGCGTCGAGCATCTCGTAGCGCGCAGCGAGGACGTCGTCGTCGGGCATCGGCACCTCACCGCGCCGCACTTTCCTTGCAAACGCAGTTCCGTCCTCGACGATCAGCGCATACGCGGACACGTGGTCGACAGGCACGGACAGCACCGCGTCGATCGACGCGGCGAGGTCGGCGTCCGACTCCCCCGGCGTGCCGTAGATCAAGTCGAGGTTCAGGTGCTCGAAACCGGCGTCGACCGCTTCCCTCGCGGCCTGCAACGCACGGCCCGGCGTGTGCGTGCGTTCCAACACCGACAGGACGTGCGGAGCCGCGGACTGCATGCCGAGCGAGATCCGCGTGAATCCCGCCTCACGCAGTCGGCCGAAGAACTCCGGCGACGTCGACTCGGGATTCGACTCGGTCGTCACCTCCGCACCGGGTGCGAGGTCGAACGAGTCGCGAACCGCGCCGAGGAGTCCTGCCAGTCCCTCCCCGCCGAGCAACGACGGCGTGCCGCCTCCCACGAACACCGTCGACACTTCACGCGTCGGCGACAGCAATGCTGCAGCCGTGTCGAGTTCGCGGCGGACCCCCTCCATCCACGACTGCGGGGACGACGACGAACCGAGTTCACCGGCCGTGTAGGTGTTGAAGTCGCAATAGCCGCACCGCGTGGCGCAGAACGGTACGTGCAGGTAGAGACCGAGCGGACGAGCACCGTCGACCGAGCCGAACGCCGCCAGCGCCTGTTCCGAGAGCCGCTCAGGGGCCTGCCGATTCACCACTGAACCATCATCCCGCATCGCCGCGCGACCAAGTGAATCCGCTCCGTCCGGGTAATTAACATCACCGTGATCGAAAATAACCCCAAGTAGACGACCCGTCCCCGCGCGTGGCACTATGGACAACGTGACTTCCCCAGGAGTGTGGCTCGCCGAGCGGCGACACATCGACCTCAAGCGCGTCTGCAGCGCGTTCTGTCGGCTCTAGCCGACGATCCGACCGCTTCCGTGCACTTCTGCGCGTAGAGACAAAGCGGCCCAGTGATCGGCCCGCCTTCTGGCCCAGCCGATTCTCGTCACACACCTGATTTCCAGCCCAACGCCGTGCTGCCCTGCCCGCAGCATGCCTTGTAGGAGAATTCATGACGCTCACGTCAACCGAGTCGGCCGATGCTGCGCCTGCAGCGGCCGCCGACGCGCCCGCAGCACCGCGCAAGCGCGCGCGGCCGGTCAAGCGCAAATCCGAAGGCCAGTGGGCCCTCGGCTACCGCACACCGCTCAATCCGAATGAGCAGACCAAGCGCGACGACAACCCGTTGAACGTCCGGGCCCGCATCGAGAACATCTACTCGAAGCAGGGTTTCGATTCCATCGACAAGGCGGATCTGCGCGGCCGCATGCGTTGGTGGGGGCTGTACACCCAGCGCGAACAAGGCTACGACGGCACGTACACCGGCGACGAGAACATCGACCTCCTCGAGGCCCGGTACTTCATGATGCGCGTGCGGTGCGACGGCGGGAAGCTCGACGCAGCGCAGATGCGCACCCTGGGTGAGATCTCGACGGAGTTCGGCCGCGACACCGCCGACATCTCCGATCGCGAGAACGTCCAGTACCACTGGATCGAGATCGAGAACGTCCCCGAGATCTGGAAGCGGCTGGAAGCCGTCGGGCTCAAGACGACCGAGGCATGCGGCGACTGCCCGCGCGTGGTGCTCGGCTCGCCGCTCGCCGGCGAGTCGTTCGACGAGGTCCTCGACCCGACGCCCGCGATCGACGAGATCGTCCGCCGGTACATCGGCGATCCCGCGTACTCGAACCTGCCCCGCAAGTTCAAGACCGCGATCTCCGGCCACCAGGACGTCGTCCACGAGATCAACGACGTCGCCTTCATCGGCGTGAATCATCCCGAACACGGCCCCGGCCTCGACCTGTGGGTGGGCGGCGGACTGTCGACGAACCCGATGCTCGCCCAGCGCGTGGGCGTGTGGGTGCCTCTCGACGAAGTGCCAGACGTCTGGGAAGGCGTCGTCTCGATCTTCCGCGACTACGGATACCGCCGCCTGCGCGCAAAGGCGCGCCTGAAGTTCCTGATCAAGGACTGGGGCATCGAGAAGTTCCGCCAGGTCCTCGAGGACGAGTACCTGAAGCGGAAGCTGATCGACGGCCCCGCGCCCGAGCAGCCCGCCCGCCCGATCGACCACATCGGCGTGCAGAAGCTCCGCAACGGTCTCAACGCAGTCGGCTTCACGCCGATCGCGGGCCGCGTGTCAGGGACCATCCTCACCAAGGTCGCCGATGCGATGGACCGTGTCGGCTCTGACCGCGCTTCGTTCACGCCGTATCAGAAGCTGATCGTCCTCGACGTGCCCGACGACCAGGTCGAGTCGCTCATCGACGAGCTGGCCCCGCTCGGGCTACAGGCCCGGGCGTCGAACTGGCGGCGGAACCTGCTCGCGTGCAGCGGCATCGAGTTCTGCAAGCTGTCGTTCGTCGAGACGCGCAAGCGGTCGCAGGTGCTCGCACCCGACCTCGAAGAGCGCCTCGCGGACATCAACGCCCAGCTCGACGTCCCGATCACCGTGAACATCAACGGATGCCCCAATTCGTGCGGCCGGTCGCAGATCGCCGACATCGGATTCAAGGGTCAACTCGTCGAGAACGACGAAGGCGAGCAGGTCGAGGGCTACCAGGTCCACCTGGGCGGCAGCCTCGGCCTCGACTCCGGCTTCGGCCGCAAACTACGCCAGCACAAGGTCGTCAGCGTCGACCTCGGCGACTACATCGAACGAGTCGTCCGAAACTTCATCGAGCACCGCGAAGACGGCGAACGCTTCGCCGTGTGGGCCGTCCGAGCAGAAGAGGAGCACTTGCGATGACTGATCTCGACTTCGCTCGACCAGCCGAGGAAACCGCTCGACCAGCGGAGGAGACCATCGACGACCTCCGGGCCATCGCCGAGGCCGGAGCAGCTCAGCTCGGCCCGGATGCGACCGCGTCGGAGCTGCTCGCGTGGACCGCGGAGACGTTCGGTCCCGACTTCCTGATCGCCGCGAACATGCAGGACGCTGTGCTCATCGACGTCGCGGACAAGGCCATCACCGACAAGGACGCCGTCGGAGGCAAGCTCAAGGCGCTGTTCCTCGACACCGGCTATCACTTCGCCGAGACACTCGGCACCAGGGACGCCGTCGAGTCGGTGTACAACCTCGAGTTGATCAACGTCACCCCGGAACAGACCGTGGAGCAGCAAGACGAGCTCGTCGGACGCAACCTGTTCGCGTCCGATCCGGGTGAATGCTGCCGGCTGCGCAAGGTGGTGCCGCTCAAGGCGTCGCTCGCGCCGTACCGCGCGTGGGTCACCGGCATCCGCCGTGTCGAGGCGCCGACACGCGCCAACGCCCCACTGATCTCGTTCGACGACGCGTTCGGGCTGGTCAAGATCAACCCGCTCGCCGCGTGGACCGACGAGGAGTTCCAGAACTACATCGACGCCAACGGCGTCCTCGTGAACCCGCTGGTGGACGAGGGCTACCCGTCGATCGGGTGCGAACCGTGCACCCTCAAACCGAAAGCCGGAGAAGATCCGCGCAGCGGCCGTTGGGCCGGGCGCGCCAAGACAGAATGCGGGCTGCACGCATCATGACCATTTCCGAGAATCCCACCCGGTCGTTCGACCGCGCTGACGAGTTCACCACGCTCGACGCGCTCGAGTCGGAGTCGATCCACATCTTCCGTGAGGTGGCCGGCGAGTTCGAGCGTCCGGTGATCCTGTTCTCCGGCGGCAAGGACTCCACCGTCCTGCTCCACCTGGCGTTGAAGGCGTTCTGGCCCGCGCCACTGCCGTTCTCACTGCTGCACGTGGACACCGGCCACAACCTGCCCGAGATCATCCAGTTCCGCGACGAGATCGTCGAACGGCACAACCTTCGACTGCACGTCGCGAAGGTCGAGGATTACATCGCGGACGGTCGCCTCACCGAGCGTCCGGACGGCATTCGCAATCCACTGCAGACCATTCCGCTGCTCGACGGCATCACCGAGAACCGGTTCGACGCGGTGTTCGGCGGTGCGCGACGAGACGAGGAACGCGCCCGCGCCAAGGAGCGGATCTTCTCCCTGCGCAACGCATTCGGTCAGTGGGACCCGAAGCGGCAGCGTCCAGAACTCTGGAACCTGTACAACGGCCGCCACGCACCGGGTGAGCACGTCCGCGTGTTCCCGCTGAGCAACTGGACCGAGCTCGACATCTGGCGCTACATCGCGCGTGAGCAGGTTCTCCTCGCTCCCCTCTACTACGCGCACGAGCGCGAGGTGTACGAGCGTGACGGCATGTGGATGACGTCCGGACCGTGGGGCGGTCCCCGCGAGGGCGAGACCGTCGAGACCCGGACCGTGCGCTACCGCACTGTCGGCGACGGTTCGACGACTGGCGCCGTCCTGTCCGAGGCCGCCGACAACGAAGCCGTTCTGGCCGAGGTCGCGGCGTCGCGCCTCACCGAACGTGGCGCCACCCGCGGCGACGACCGCGTCTCCGAGGCAGCCATGGAAGACCGCAAGCGCGAAGGATATTTCTGATGAGTGCCCCCACCCCCGCCCCCGACCTGCTGCGCATCGCGACCGCGGGCAGCGTCGACGACGGAAAGTCGACCCTCGTCGGCCGACTGTTGTTCGACACCAAGTCGGTGCTCGCTGATCAGATCGACGCCGTCACCAAGGCGTCCGTCGACCGCGGCATGGACACGCCCGACCTGTCCCTGCTGGTCGACGGCCTCCGCGCCGAGCGCGAGCAGGGCATCACGATCGACGTCGCGTACCGCTACTTCGCGACGCCCGCCCGCTCGTTCGTCCTCGCCGACACCCCGGGCCACGTGCAGTACACCCGCAACACAGTGTCCGGTGCGTCCACCGCTCAGCTGGTGATCCTGCTGGTAGACGCGCGGAGCGGTGTGGTCGCACAGACTCGCCGCCACGCCGCGGTGATGGCCCTCCTCGGCGTTCCGCGCCTCGTGCTCGCCGTCAACAAGATCGACCTCGTCGACAACCCGGGCGAGGTGTTCGCCGAGATCTCCGCGGAGTTCAACCAGATCACTGCGTCCCTCGGCTACTCGTCCGACCAGGTCCAGGAGATTCCCGTCTCGGCGCTCCACGGCGACAACGTGGCGATCCGGTCGGAGAACACCCCGTACTACGACGGCCCGACGCTCATCGAGCACCTCGAGAGTGTGCCGAACGACGTCGACCGAGGCCGAGCCCAGGACGGCGAAGAGCACCTCCGTTCGGTCGGCTTGCGGTTCCCCGTCCAGTACGTGATCCGGCCGCGGACCCCCGAGTACCCCGACTACCGCGGGTATGCCGGTCAGATCGCTGCCGGCCGCGTGTCCGTCGGCGACGAGATCGTGGTCCAGCCGTCGGGCATCCGCACGACCATCGCGAAGATCGACACCGCGGACGGCGAACTCGAGACCGCGCACACCGGACGCAGCGTCACCCTGCTGCTGACGGACGACGTCGACATCTCACGCGGTGACCTCATCTCGTCGGTCACCGATGCACCCGAGCCCGCCCAACAGTTCACCGCGACTGTCTGCTGGCTCGCGGAGAAGGCTCTGCGTCCGGGAGCTCGTCTGCTCCTCAAGCACGGCGCCAAGACGACGCAGGTGATCATCTCCTCGCTCGACGCCCTCTTCGACGAGCAGGATCTTGCCGTGCTCGACGCCCCGGAGACAGTTGAGCTCAATCAGATCGGCCGCATCTCCCTGATGACGGCCGAGCCGATCGCCGCCGACGACTACCAGGTGAACCGCGAGTCGGGCAGCTTCCTGATCATCGACCCGCAGGGTGGCAACACACTCGGCGCCGGTCTGATCGGCGATGCACTCGCCCCGCTGCACCTGTCGCAGGCCGCGGCAGTCTGATGGCGACGCCGATGCGTGACGGGGGCGGCACCGTTGTCCTCGTCGCGCACGGCAGTCGAGACGTCCGCTTCGCGGACACTGCTCGACGGGTGCGCGACGCGGTCGCGGTCGCGATGCCCGGGGTCCGGGTGGAGGTCTCGTTTCTCGATCTGAACGCACCACTGGTCGGGGACGTTCTGGCGGGCGTGTCCGGCGACGTGACGGTAGTGCCGTTGCTGTTCGGCGACGGCTATCACTCCAAGGTCGATCTGCCCGCGACGATCAACGCCGTCCGTCGCAAACACCCGAGATTGAGGGCCGTCCAGACTCCGGTGATCGGATCCCGCTCCCCGGTCCCGGCCCTCTGCGACCGCCTCCGCGAGGCCGGCCTCCAGCAGGGCGCAGGCGTTCTGCTCTACGCCGTCGGTTCCAGTGACGCCGGGTCGGACGACTCCATCCGTGCTCGCGGCGTTGAACTGTCGTCCACCTTGCAGATGCCGGTCCAGACTGTGTTCGCTACGCGGCTCGGATCCGACGGGCGCCCGGTCGCCGACGCAGTTCACGCTCTCCGAAATGCGGGCGCGACGTCGATCGCCGCGTCTCCGCTGTTCCTGTCTGCCGGTCTGCTGACCGAGCGCGTCGAACGGTGGCTCGACGTCTACGCCCCCGGATCTGTGGTCGCCGGTCCCCTCGGCGCGCATCCGGCGATCGTCGATGCTGCCGCCGCACTCCACCGGGCCGCCTTCGCAGCCGTCTGACCGACGTCTCCGGTCAGTCGTCGGTGAACACCCCGTCGAGGAACTCTCCGATGTCGTTGATCGCCGTGGCCCCCAGGCCCGTGACAGCGGCCAGATTGGCGACGAACCCGTGGATCTGGCCGTCGTACCGTCGTGCTTGAACGTCAACCCCCGCATCGGCGAGGCGATGCGCGTACACCTCGCCCTGGTCACGCAGCGGGTCGAACTCGGCGGTGACGACAAACGCCGGGGGCAGTCCGGACAGGTCCTCGACAAGCATCGGCGAGGCGCGCCAGTCGAGCGGATCCGCCCGGTACCCCTCCCCGAACCACCGCAGGACGTCGACGGTGATGAAGAAGCCACGACCGTTCTCGCGGAGTGACGGGTAGGGCTTGGAGATGTCCGTCGCCGGGTAGATCAGCACCTGCGCGGCGAGCGCCGGGCCGCCGTTGTCGCGGGCGTCGATCGCGACGACGGTCGCGAGGTTCCCGCCTGCGCTGTCACCCGCCACCGCGATGCGAGACGCATCACCGTCGAGCTCGGCCGCGTGGTCACCGACCCACCGCGTCACCGCGATCGCGTCGTCGACCGCCGCGGGGAACGGGTCCTCCGGCCCCTTTCGGTAGTCGACGGACACGACGACCGCGCCGATCTGCTTGCAGAGCACCGACACCGGGCCGTGGACTGTCGACGGATTGCCGACCACGAACCCGCCACCGGGAAAGAAGATCACGACAGGGAAAGGCCCCTCACCTTCCGGCGTGTAGACGCGGACCGCGATGTCGCCTGCGGGCCCCGGGATCGTCCGTTCGACGACGTCGGCGACCTCGACCGGTGCGATACCCGACCGAATGCTGAGCTTGTCGAACGCTGTCCTCGCCTGATCGAGCGGCATCTCGTGAAGCCCCCGCCCGTTCTCGGTCGCGGTCAGGAATGCTTGGGTCTTCGGATCGACTGGCACTGAGGGTCTCCACTCATCTCGACGTCTCGTCTGATGACGTCAGTCTGCCCCATGGCCAGCGGGGACGATCGAGACGACTCGAACTGCGATCCGCGACACACCGTCGATCAGGTGAACGACCCCTTCTCGACTTTCTGAGAAGAGTCTGAGTATTCTTCCAGCTATGAAACTTCGCCAGTTGCTCGCAGCCTTCGCGATCGTCGGAACGCTCGCGACCTCCGCCACCTTTGTTCCGGCGGCCACCCCGGAAGCAGAAGCGGCACGAAGCGGCTACTGGGGAGCAATCTCTTGGGCCTACAACGGGGCGACCGGTTACGCGGTCAACTACCCGACGCAGAAGTCCGCGATCCGTGCCGCCAAGGGCCGATGCGGTTCACGATGCGGGTACTTCACCTTCTACCGCTCGTGCGGCGCCGTGGCGTACAAGTTCACGTCCTACCGCACCTATGTCGGCACCGCCCGCGGCTACCGCACCCGCGTAGGCGCCGAGCGCGCCGCACGGAGCCAGGCCGGATACGGCTCACACGTCCGCGGTTGGGCCTGCACCTCGGGCC
>NZ_BAOP01000023.1 GCF_000344135.1 Gordonia malaquae NBRC 108250
ACAGCTGCGCGACCAGGAACGCCATTGCCCCCGTCAGCGCGATCGAGGCGTAGTCGGCCACCGTCTCACCGACGACGGGCGACAGCAGAGCCTCGACGGCCCCGCGGACCGCCAAGAAGGCCACCCCGTAGCCCAGCGCGATGGCCAGCAGCGTGCCAATCGCGCAGGTGCGCAGGAAGGTGCCGCGCACCGCGTTCGCAGCCGCGGCCACCGACCGCGGGCCGGTGCTCCGGCCCGCCGCCGTCGGCACGCCGATGACGCCGCGCCGCCAGAGCTGGCCGACGAAGAACGCCGATGCGGCGGCCCCGACGATGCTCGCCGCCTCGGCCAGCGGTCCCTGCGCCAAGGTCCACAGCAGCATTCCCACGCCGCCGAACATGAGCAGGGTCGCGACGATTCTGATGATCTCGCCAGCACCGGTTTGAATGTTCACCGAGATCGGTTGCTGCGGCCCGGTCATTTCTTCTCCTCAATGCCGTTGTCGTTCTTGCGGTCTGCGAGTCCGGGCACCACGATCGCCACGATGCCGACCACCGCCACCGCGTCCCCGGCCCACCGCCACGGGCCGCCGTAGACGATCCCGAGCACGACGACCGCGATCCCGGCCAGCACCGCCAGCACGATCAGCGCCGCGATCCAGCGGCTCGGGCTCTGATCGGTCTCCATCACGTCCTCCTGGTCCTCGACCGGCGTGGTCAGCGGCAGCGGGGCCTCCAGACCGAGCAGCTCGGCGAGCGCGGTCACCGCTCGTCCTCGTCCTCGGCGGCGGCGCCGCTCTCGTCCGGCTCGGCCTCGTCGACCGGCGGCTCCGTGGCCACCGCGCCGTAGATCGCGTCGAGGTCGGCCTTGCGCTGCTGCTCGGCCTCCCACTTCTCGTAGGCGCTCTCCGGCTCCGGGGTCTCGGTCTCGTCGGGCTGCGGCAGGCCGTGGTCCTTCCACGGGTCGAGGTCGACCTTCTCGTCCTCGCGCACCTCGCGGAAGCTGCCGTCGCTGTTCTTGATCGGCGCGCCGACGGCCTTGGCTGGCACGCCCCGCCAGCCCCACAGCGCGATCAGCGCGGCCACGGTCAGGCAGGCCACCGCCAGCTGCCAGGCGACCAGCGCCCACAGCGGGCCCGTCTCGACCAGGCTCAGCGGGAAGCGGCGGTCCAGGTTAGGCACCGGCCGGAAGCCCACGCCGCGCACGGCCAGGACCAGCGCGGCCAGGACTGCGGTACCGACCCACGGCCAGGCCCACAGCCGGCCGATCGACGGACTGCGTCGCCAGAGCACCTTGTAGAAGCCGTGCCCGGCCAGCAGGCCGGGACCGAGGAAGATGGCCACGACCACCGCGACCGCCGTCCACCGGGGCCGGTGGTGCCGCGAGCCGTCGCCGTCGTGGGTCAGCCGGTGCCACAGGCCGGGCGAGATCTCGTCCTGCACCGCGGTCGCGGTGATCCCCGCGCCCGAGCGCTCGCTGCGTCGTGCCGAGCGTTCGAGGATCTCCGAGCGCCGCCGCATGGTCGCCGACAGGGGGCCGTGGCCGTCGGAGTGCCCGGTCAGCCAGGCCGCGCGTGCGCGCTCCCATCGCTGGACACTCACGGCCGCACCTGCTCGACCGTCGGTGCCGGTGCCGGCCTGGTGCCGCGGTCTCCGCTGGCGCCCACCGCGTAGCCCGAGCCGAACAGGACGGCCGCTGTCAGCGCCAGCAGCACCCATCGTCGTGTCCATAGCGGCCGCTTGCCGTTGTCCCTGCTCATGGCTACTCCTCATGGTGTAATGCTGAAGCCTTATAGATACGAAGATACAGCAATGGTCTCGTATCTACAACAATACAGTAGACTGAGGGAGGACACCCCATGAACGACCAGGTGCCGGAGGAGAGAAGGATTGCCGTGACTTTGACGAAGCAGCAGGCAGAGCGCCTGCGAGTGCTGGGGGCGGAGGTCGACCTGTCGGTCGGACTGCTGTCCCGGGCGCTCGTGGAGCACGGCCTCGACCACGCTGACGACGCGGAGGTGCGCGAGGCCATCAGCAGAGTGCGCGAGGCGGACCGCGAGCGCCGCCGCCGCACCGGGGCGAGGGTCATGAAGGCCCGCCACCAGCAGCAGAAGAAGGAGAGCACATGAGCACCGGCACCGAGATCACCGACCAGCCCTTCGCGGGACTGCTCGACGTGCCGCCAGCTGCCGACGGAAAACCTGGCGTCATCACCGACGAGGCCAACTACGGGCGCGCTGACGGCGAAATCGCTTTTACCGCACCACATTTGGCGGTAATCGGAAAAACGGGCTCTGGCAAAAGCCGGACCGTTCTCGCACCGAACTGCGTCCGCTGGGGTCCCCGCGCGTTGGTGGTGATGTCGTCGAAGGGCGACCTGAGCGAGCTGACGATCCGTCGCCGCGCTCAGCTCGGAACCCAGTACGTCATGGACCTGAGCGGCGAGATCCGGGACAGCCAGATCAAGGGTGTCGACCTGACACCGGTGCGCATCGACCCGTGCAGCTGGATCGAGACCGACGACGAGGCGATGGAGATGGCCTCGTTGTTGATGCAGATCGGCGACGTCGGCGCGGGCGGCGACGGGCAGGGCTCGGGCGACTCCGCGTTCTGGAAGTCGCTGGCACGACGGCGGCTGGCCTGCCTGCTGCGCGCCGGCGGCTTCTACCGCGACCCGGACACCCAGCAGATGACCTGGGGCGGCGGGATCGTGTGGGCGCTCGAAGCCGCGGAGAACGTCGGCCCCGACGCGGCCGAGGGCGGCGGCCGCGGCCTCACCCAGGAGGGCCTCGACGACGAGGTCGATGAGGACGAGGATGACCCGCCGCTCGACATGGCCACGCCGAACTGGAAAACGGCCTACATGCGCGCCCACTCGGTCGGCTCGCGCCACGCCGACTCGCTGCTGGCCGCCCGCGCGATGGACGAGCGCCAGCGTGATTCGATCGGCATAAACATGCAGGTGGCGATGGGCGCCTGGGCGATGGAGTCCACCGCGGCACCGGGAGCCAAGGTGTTCAACCCGTCGATGCTGGCCTCCGGCGGCACCCTGCACATCGTCGCCGGAATGGACGGCGCGGCGCCCACGGTGGTCTGCACCGTGCTCATCGAGATCGTCAAGTACTGGCGCAAGCGCGTCGGCAAGCTCGACCCCGTGATGATGGTCCTCGACGAGTTCGTCAACGGTGCGCAGATCCCCGCGCGCTACACCAACAGGTGGATTTCAGAGGGCCGAGGACTCGGCATTCGTCTCTGTCTGGGACTCCAGTCGACAAAGAGCCTCACCCGGCTCTGGGGCCAAGCCGCCGCAGATGAATTCAGGGCCATCATGCCCGCCGCCCTCATCCTGCCCGGGGCCGGGGAGACACAAATGCTCAAGGACGCGGCCGAGACGACGCCGCCAGAGGAGCGCGTGGTGACCAGCCTCGACGCGGGCGGGCGCACCTCGCACAGCCGCCAGCTCGTGCAGCCCACCCACGCCGAGCTGCTGCCGCCGCCGCGCTCGCGCACCGACCCGCGGATCTCCTACGGCCGGCTGCTGCTGGGCGGCATGGCCGGCGTGCGGGTGCGCCTGGTCGACATCACCGGCACCGACCTCGCCTAGCCCACGGACGACAGGACCCCCGCACCGAGTCGGTGCGGGGGTCCTGTTCTTCGCCTCGTCCGTCACATCGCCTGTCCTTGCGACTGGACCCGCTCACGGCCGCGGCCCTGGGCCTTGGCGCCTGACCGCTCGAACGACCGCTGCGCGTCGACCATCTCCTGCCGGGTGCGCGGCTTCTGTCCCTGGTCCCGCTCGCGGCCGTCGCGGGCCCGCGCCTCCGCCGCCTCACGGCGACGTGCCTGTGCGGCCTGGCGCTGGCGCTGCGCGGCCTTGTACTCGCTGCTGGCCAGTTCGGACTTGCCGTACTTCTTGGCCACCTCCTCGGAGCCGCCCTGGTCGAGCAGTCGCCTGATGTCGGCGGTCCGCTGCTCGCGCTCCTCCTGCTGACGGCGCTGCGCCGCGGTGTCGGTCTCGGTCATGCCGGTCACTTCCAATCCTTCTCGTCGAGCCGCACCCCTGTGCGCAGGAAGTGCGCTGTCGCCCGCCACTTGCGGGCTCTGTGCCGCAGCGCCGCTGCCCGTCTGCGGTAGCCGTCTGCGACGTCCAGGCTCCGCATGTGCATGAGCGTCCCGCCGCCGTAGAGCCGCGGTCCGTCCTCGTAGCGCTCGTCGGCCTGTTGTTCCAGCAGCGTCGCCTCGGCGTCGAGGTCGGCGGCCTCGGCCACGCAGTCCCTCGCCGTCTGCTCGTCCTTCGCAGTCGGTGCTGTGGTCACTGTCCGAATCCCTTCTCCTGACTCTTAGTACTGGTGCGATTCAGGCTGGCCGCCTCGTCCGCACGCCTCATCGCCTTGCGACCGTCGCGGCGGAGCTGGCCGACCGTGACGTCGGCACCCTGCCCGGGGCCGTGAGCGACGTCGGTCTGCAGCTGGTCCCAGGCGGTGGTGTACGCCTGCTTCCCGTCGCTGCCCGTTACCGCGCGAACCGCGCCCTTCTCGCCGTACTCGACCTGCGGCACCCAGTAACTCTCCAGTGCATCGCGGGCCTTCACGGAGTACTCGTCGAGCACCCGCTGCGCCGCTTGCTCGGGCGTCAGCCCGGAGGCTTCGCGCAGCTGCTCGGCCACTCCGGCTTCCTGCTCGGCAACGGCCTCGGCACGCTCCTGGAGCTGATCGCCCGCATGGGCGAACCGACTGGACACATGCCCGAGCAGCCGCTTGCCTTGGTCGAGATCCTTCAAGGGGTGCTTCTCGTACTTCTCCCGCTCGCTCTGCGCCGCGGCGGCCGGATCGTCAGCCCTGCCCGACGCGACGGCCTCGGAGGCCTTCGACTGCACGATGGCCTCGGTCATCGCGCTCAGCAGCTCGGCCTCCTGCTGCGCAGCGGCGGCGTCGGCGGCCCGCTTGGTCTCCCGGGCCTCGGTCTTGGCAGCGGTGATGATCCCTTGAGCCTTCTCCTCGGCGTTGGTGATCGTCTTTTCGGCCTGAGCCCGTCCTGCGGCCTCACCGGCAGCGAATCCTTCAGCACGGGCGTCCCTGTCCAGGCGCGGCCTCTCGGTCGCTTTCCAGGCTGACGCGCGAGCGGCGACGGCCTCATCGACCTCGTCCTCGATCCGACGCTCACGATCATCGAGTTCGATCTTCCATGCGTTGAGCTCCTTGCGGACATCCTGGAACCGTTCGTCGAGTTCCTTCCGGCGCTTCGCGACGGTCTCGTCCACATCCATCACCAGCGGCCCGGACGGTGTGTCCACGGTCGCGGTGATCTGACCGTGCAGGTTCTCGTCGAGGGTCACGCCCTCGACCGGCTCGGCCGACACCGTGGCCTGGGCGGCCAGCCCCTCATAGGTGCCGCCAGTGGAGCGCACCTGCGCCGCGTACGCCTCCAGCGCCTGGTCGTCCTCCCACGGCGGCTTGCCGTCGGCGGTCAGATAGACCGGCTTGGGCCGGTCGGCCGCCGTCGAGTTGGTCGGCACTACCAGCACCCGCTCGGGGACCACGAGAGTCTCGCCGCGCTCTATGGCCGCAGCGTTGCGCTCGCACTGCTCGACGACCGATGCGTACTTGAACTCGTCGCCGACACCGCTGCGGCCGCCGGCGCGGGCGGGTCGCGAGGCGACCCCGCTGTCGGCGTCGATCCACTTGTAGCTCACGCCGTCGCCGTTGCCGCCGCGGCGCAGCGTGTGGACGCCGTCGGCGGCCAGTCGCGCCTCGTAGTCGCCCCAGTCGGTGGCTTGGGCCCGGGCAATGCGCAGTCGCATGCGCAGCTCGTCGTAGGCGTTCGTCTTGCCCTCGGCGGCCCTGGCCAGCGCCTTGCGATCGCCGGCGCCCAGGCTTCCGAAATTGCCGTTCCCATCGTTCCCGAAGCCTCGACACGCTTCCATGTAGGCCTCGTTGTCGAAGCCGAAGCGCTCCATCACCAGCGGGTCGGTCACCTGGTACCGGATGCGAGCGAGGTTCTTCATGTCGCTGGAGACCGCGCGCCCGGCGGGGTAGTGGACCGTCTTCGCGTTGCCGTTCTTGTCGGTCCACTCCAGGGTCACCGCTTCCTCGGCGACGTTGGCGATCTGGCAGTGGCTGTGGATCTTGCCCTTGACCCAGACCCGCTCGCCGGTCTGCGCGCTCTCCTCCCAGCGCCCGTTATCGGCTTGGGTCGTGATCTTGATCTGCCGACCGGGGAACGCCTTCGCCGAGGCCTCCTTGGCGAACTCGTGCGCCAGCCAGACCTGGTAAGGGTCGTCTGGGTCCAGCTCCTGGTGGGAATGGCTGAAGATCAGGTGATAGGTCTCCAGCTCTAGCTTCGTCTTGCCGTAGTCGGCACGGGTCCGGCCCACGTCGGCCAGGTACGTCTCGGGGCGGCAGTCGCCGATCGTCGAGCAGTACTCGACCCGCTGGCTCGGACCCGCCGGGTTGGCCTGGTCGTGCGCCGGCGTGCCCGCGCTGAGGTAGTCGTCCAGACCCCAGGCGCTGTCGACCGAGCTAAGCATCGTGGCGACCATCAGTCACCACCCTCGAATCTGGCCAGCACGGTCTCGTGCAGCCGCTCCGTGGCCGCCCTGTTCTCGTCGAGCGCGCGCCGCGTCGCCGCCAGCTCGTCGGTGATGCTGACCGGCAGTTCCTTGTATCGGTTGCAGAACGCGGTCAGCTGGTTCAGGTTGTTGCCCTGCCGGCTCAGCTCGGCGTCGTGCGCACCGATCGCGCTGGCCAGCTCGCGCAGCTCCTCCTTGAGGCGCTTTCGCAGCTCCCGGCGCACCGCCGTCTCCAGCCCGGCGACCTTGCGGCCGACGTAGCTCCTCAGCGCCGCCTCGACCACCGCGGTCGTCGACCGGCCCTCGTCACCCGCGCGCCTGGCCACCAGCTCCAGCAGGCCGGCCTCGATGCGCGCGGTGAGCATCTTGGTCCCGACCCGCCGCGAGTGATCGCGCGCCCGCCGCGGCTTGGCCTCGCGGGCGTCGAAGCGGGCGTCGATCCGCGCCGCTTCTCGGCACCAGCTCGCCGCGCGCTTCTCGCTGACGCCGATCGCCGCAGCGATCGCCGCGTACGTCTCGCCGTCGGCTCGACGCGCGAGCGCGTCGGCCACCGACGCCTGCTCCGGCTCCGGGCCCCGGGGGCCCTTCACCGCATCGGCGACTTCGGCCGCGAGCAGCTCAAGATCGACGGCTGCCGCCGCCCGATCTTGCCTGCTCACCGCCTTCGTCATGAGGACCACTGTACCCTACTGCAGGCGCTTGCGCGCCTGAGTCGTGGTCCTCGGCGAGCTTCCACGCCGTAATACATCGTCGGCTTCGCCGACTCTGTATTCCGCCCTCACTCCGTTCGGGTGCGCGTGGGCTCGCCAGGGGCCGCTGCGCGCCCCTGGACCCCAGGCCTTTCCGGGCTCGCGCCCGATTCCAGAACGGGTGCCTGCCCGGGTGCTGGCCTGTTCGGCGCACCCCGTTGGCAGTACCGCAGAGCCGAAACGAGCCCCGTCAGCTGGGCTGAGCGCAATTGATCTGCGTTCCTGCGACAGATGATGTGCGCTTCAGAGCCAGATCATCTGCGCCTGGAGCGCAAATGATGTGGCCCACCACGCCCGATCGGCAGAACATCTGCCGCAAACCGACAACTGATCTGCTGCACGGGCGCACATCATCTGCGCCTGGGAGACAGTTCATGTGCGCCCCAGACGCAGAAGGACCCCGGCACCTCCTGCGGTGCCGGGGTCCTACCGTCGCTCCTGCCGTCAGTCGCTGCCGACCGCGACCAGCTGCGGCTTGCCGTCGAGGCGGGCAGCGTAGCCCGGGTCGAGATCCCGTGCTTCCTCGATCCAGCCGCGGATCGTGTTGTGCGAGCCGCCGATCTCCTTCGCGATCGCTGTCGGGCTCTGCCCGGCCGCAGCCTGCTCCAGAGCCGCCGCCACCTTCGGCGCCGGGGCCCGCAGCCCCTTGCGGCTGCGCACCTGTTCGGCGAGCACGATCAGTCCGTCGTCAGTTGCCGCCCCGTCAGTTCGCTCGTCAGCGGTCGTCACTGACGAACTGGCGGGGGCAGCTTCGTCAGTAGAAATGAGCGGGACATCGTCACTGACGGCAGTCTCCGCACTGACGACATCATCACTGACGACCTGCTCCAGGGTCGTCAGTTCGTCAGTGACGAGGCTGGGCACCGTTGTGACCTGCGCTTCGTCAGTACGTCCGGACCGAGTGACGGGCCCGGAAACCGTCAGTTCGTCATCGTCACTGACGGCCTCGATCGTTGTCAGTTCGTCAGTAGCGTCCGTCAGTTCGAGGGCGCTACTGACGGACGGCCCGTCAGTTCGGCTCGTCACCGGGGCCGCCAGTTGGGGCTCGGGGGCCGTCAGCTCGTCAGTGACGACCAACGGCACCGGCCCGCCCAGAGGCTGGTCGACCGCACCCTCGTCGCGGTCGAGAGCCATCTGGCCCTCCGCGATCACGACGCCGAGAGTGGACAGGATGATCATCGCGTCGATCGAGGCCGGAAGCATCCACCAGTCCTCGTCCGGGATGCCCATCAGCGCCGCCATGTCGCCCAGCGCGTAGAAGCTCCGCACGAACGCGATGTACGCGACCACCAAGACAGCGAGGATGCACACGATCCGCAGGGCCGCGATCCACCGCGCCCGCATGTCCCACTCGCGGATCAGGTTCACCAGGAAATGCGTCTCGGCGAGCACCGCCAGGGGGAACAGGACGGCCGTCACGACCGCCCAGAACTTCGCCCAGGGCGACTCGCCGGCCATCCCGAGCACAGCGTGCGCCCCGTTCAGCAGCACCGACGCCGCAGTGAAGAACAGCACCAGCGCCCAGGCGTAACCGCGCCCGTAGGTCTCGATCCCCGGATCGCTTCGGAACTTGTTCAGCATGGCTGCGCCTCCTTCTTGTTCGTCAGATCCTTGACTCGCTCGGGCCGGAATCCCGACCAGTGCTCCTCGCCCGCCACCACCACGGGCGCGGCCAGATGGCCCAGCGCCATCACGTAGTCGCGGGCCTCGTCGTCGACGCCGATGTCGACGACGGTGTAGTCCAGCCCGAGCTTGTCGAGGGCCCGGTACGTCGCGTTGCACTGCACGCATGCAGGCTTGCTGTAGACGGTGATCATGCCTCGGGCTCCTCGGTCAGGGGCGCCACGATGGTGTCGCCCACGAACGGATCGGGGTGGACACCGTCGCCTGCGGACGGGGACGCCCAAGGAGGCGAGGCGGGGGTCGGCTCGTCGCTGAGGTCGGCCATCTCACTGGGGATCTCGTTGACGCTGCGCCGCAACAAGCCCCGATAGTGCGCCTTGAGACGGTCGCCGCTGATCGTCGAGATGCGCACGACGTCGCCCTTGGACGCCTTGGGGTTCTTCCAGTCCTCCAGGTCGAACTCGAAGATCTGGGTCTCGGGGCGCACCATGCGCGAGCCGGGGCGGTGCTTGGCGCTCTTGTCCTCGCAGTACCACTGGCTCGTCTCGTCGCCGTCGACCAGCTCGACCAGCGAGTCGATGAACTTGTTGCGCCCGATCGGCTTGGAGTGCGGCATGTTCTTGGCCATGAAGGCGCGGAAGTGGTCGTAGCCGAACTGGAAGGGCAGCAGGTCCCAGACGAACTCGTTGCGGAACTCGTTCCACCAGGCGCGCAGCGGGTCGCTCGTCTCCTTGAACTCCTCCAGTGCGCGTTTGACGGCCTCCGGCTCGGAGAGCGCGTAGTAGTCCATGGTCAGCACGCGCTTGAGCACGTACTCCAGCACGTCCTTGCGCTTGAGGTAGTCGTCCTTGATGTAGCGGCGCTCGGCCCCGGTGAAGGACTTGGTGAACTTCACGAACAGCTGCCGGCGGTAGAACGACTCGGACTTGTCCTTGATCGTGGGCGAGTCGTTGAGGCACTGGACCATGAAGCCCCAGTGCTGGTGGGCGATGGGCGGCCGGTGCTTGCGGTTGATGGTGACGACGTCGTTGGTCACCACCGCCTTGAAGTTGGCGCCCTTCTCCACGAACGTGCCCACGTCGTTCTCGTCGACGAGGACGGCGCTGGCCGCCAGGAGTGGTTCGAGCAGGAAATCCCTGGCGAAGTCGGCCAGCGGGATCGAAGCGCTCGCGCCGCCCAGCATGTTGCGCATCATGGACAACAAGGTCCCCTTGCCGTTGTTGCCCTTGGTGCCGAAGAAGAAGGCGCACTTGTCCCAGCTCACGTAGGGGCGCACGGTGGCTCCGACGATCTCCCAGAGCAATTCGGACATGCCCTCGTTCTCTGGGTGGACGGCATTTCCATGCTCATCGACCACCGGGAAGAAGCCGCCCATCCAGGACTCCACGTCCCAGTCGGTGCCGTCGGCGTCGTTGTGGATCACCGGGTTGACCGCGTCGGGGTTCCAGTCGACGGCGAGCTTGGCCAGGAAGACGTGCTCCGGGCTGAACTCGATGCGTCGCGGGTCACCGCCGTTGTAGTCGACGATGCAGTTGTTGGCCGCGATCAGGTCGCGGTCGGTGCCGCGCTCGCGGCGCGGCGCCGCATCGAACAGCACAGCCCTGACCTCAGCGAACTCCTTGGTCGACATGTCCGGAAAGTACTCGTGGGCGCGCTCCCTCAGCCGTGTCTCGCTCGCGGAGTAGGTTCCGTAGTCCTCACTGGACGGATCGCCCGCGTAGATCACCAGAGCGTCGTCCGACGGGTCCGAAACCGTCTTCCCCCGCGGCTTCAGCCGAACGATGTCGTGCATAGCCGCAACCAGCCGGGCGATCTCCGAAAACCCCAGCCTGGGCAGCGGACTGCGCTTGATGCCGTTGATGCTCGGCGGTACCTTCTCGCCGGTCTCGGGGTCCTTGTAGCCGGTGACCTGGAGGTTCTGGGCGTGGATACGCCGATTGATCTCGTCGAGGAAGCTGTCGCGCACGAGTGCGGGCGGCAGCGCCTTGAGGGTGGCGATCCGGTCCGGCGACAAGAACTTGTCGGCCACTTCAGAGGAGATGGTGGCGATCGACTTCTCGAACGGGCGGCCGTTGTGGCTGAGCGCCGGGTTCGGATTGACTTCGTCGAAAGACAACCTTGTCGCGCTACCATCGCCTACAGGGTTTGGATATACTGGTTTCTGAATGGACATGAGCAGTCCCTTTCACATGTTGGTCTATCTGGACTTCAGAGAGGTCGCACCCCTTTGCCGAGGGGGCGGCCTCTCGCTATTTCAGGCCACCGACGCGGAGTCGGTGACCAGCTCGGCCGGTACTCGGATCGCCCTGCGTGGGGCCACCTGCCGAGCGCCGGGGATCAGGCCGGCGTGGAACCACCGCTGCGCGGTGGAGTGATCCACGCCGAACGCGTCCGCGTACTGCTGCAGGCTCGCCCACTTCTTCTTGGGCTGCGCCGTCATCTCACTCATCTCACTCACCTCCTCTCACGCATCGATCGCCACCCACAACCGGCTTGCAACGTCTGCAAGCCCAACGCCGACGGTAAGTGAATTCGCAGGTCACGGCTACCGGCCAGCGGCACGGCGTGGCGAGAAACGGTGTCCTTCGAACCAG
This sequence comes from Gordonia malaquae NBRC 108250, assembly GCF_000344135.1. Classification (GTDB taxonomy): domain Bacteria; phylum Actinomycetota; class Actinomycetes; order Mycobacteriales; family Mycobacteriaceae; genus Gordonia; species Gordonia malaquae. The sequence continues at coordinate 11,513 of NZ_BAOP01000023.1, forward strand.
GGCCCCCGCGCTGAAAAGGCGTTATTCTAGTACTCGAATAACTTTCTGCAGCATTGATGTGATGCAATTCACATGCCATCCTCGGCGTTCGGACATGGTGAGACAACTGTGAACCTCCAGTCAGATGCCGCCGCGGCGCAGTCCAGGCGCCCGGAGGCGCTGATGTGACGTAAGTGGCTCCTGATGCGTCAAAGCAGCGTTGTACCGCTTTTTGAATTCCAGAAGCGGTACACGATTTCCGGACATAACCGCAGGTCAGCGCCCCGCGTAACCCCCATGTACCGGTGTACCGCTTTTTCTCAAAACCCAAGTCCACAAATGGAGAAGAACCGTTGGAATCTCCAGCAGTGAGACTTATATGCCAACAAAAGCGGTACAAGTGCGGCTTTTGCGACCAGAAACTACCTCTGACCTGCATATATACTGTACCTTTTTTGAAAATCAAAAACGGTACAACAACAGTGGAACCACCCTCTGACCTGCAAAAACCGTGTACCGCTTTTTGTACCGCTTTTGAGGAACATGGGTAAAAAGCGGTACACCGGTCAGCAGACCGCGGTAGGCCAGGACAGGACGGAAGCAGCAACGGTGACCGCAGAGCGCAGGTGAGACAGGCCTGATGAAACAGCCCGCTGTCACGCACCTGCCTGCTCCTCATCGCGCGTCCCCGCTCACACCAGTCCTGCTGCGCACCGTCCGGCTCGCACCGGGTCGGCAGACCGCGGTCGGCCAGGACGGGCGTGGAGACAGCAGCGTTGCCGCAGTGCACACTGCGGCCACGGCCCGCAGTGACGACCGCGACGTACCACGCCCGCCCGCTCCTCATCGCACGTCCCAGCTCGCACCGGCCTGCTGCGCACCGACGAGCTTCCCGTACTTGGAGAGCGCGGCCTGCCGGGTGACGCCCATCGCAGGACCGATCGCCGTCCAGCTGGCGCCCTCGTCCCGGGCGGCCTGCACCTCCTCGGCGATCCGGGCGTCCAGCGCCCGGCGCGCCTCCACCAGGCCCTGCAGCCGCGTCACCGCCGTGGCGGCCGGGGCCGTCACTGGGCACCGTCGAAAGTAGCGGCCAGCACGCGGCGCTGGCGGTCGGTCAGGGGATTGCGGGCGAGCCGCTTGCCGACCTTGCGGCCGGCCGCACGGGCCAGCTCCAGCGCGGTCTCACGGGACTCGGACGACGGGTGGCCACCAGTGGCCTGGGACGCTGCGCGCACGGCAGGGCTCCTCGAAGAACGAGGAGTGCTTTAGTACCGGGTCATCTGTCTCAGCCGCCGTGTGGCCTCTTGCCACTTCGCGGACCGCCCGTTAACACCCGTGCAGGTCGAACCTGCTGGCCCCGGGCGCGGTACCGGAGCGGGTCAGCCGTCATAGTGCGACAACACTCGCAAGCAATGCTGTCAACGCTCCGACCGACTGTCAATCCGACGCGCCCGGACCACGATCAGCTCGGGCATGAAGTCGCGCACGCCGCGCGGTGCCGGGAGGATCTTCACTGTCACCATCTCCTCCACGATCCGGCGCTGTCTGTCCACGTCAAGGGCCTCCCACGCCTCTCGCACCCGGGCCTCGCGCTCGGCGTCGTCGGCGCTGACCGCGATCCCGTCGACGAACACCGAGGCCGGCGAGGGTGACGGCACCATCAGCTTGCCGTCGATCGCTGTCAGACGGTCTTGCACCTCGGCCATCCACCTGCCTGCTCCTCACGACTGTCCTGGCTCACACCGGGTCTGCCCCGCACGGCCCTGCTCACACCAGGTCTGCCGACCGCGATTCGCCAGGACAGGCTTGGAAACGGCAGCGTGTCCACCGTGAACACTGCGACGGCAACCGAATGAAACAGCCGTGCTTCCTCAGTCCAGCGAGTCGCCCTGCTGCCAGTAGGCCGCGGCCAGTGTCTCGGGAAGCCCCCTCAAGTTTTCCACGTGGCCCCACGCGTCAATCCCCTTCAGCTCCGCCATCCTGGCCACCATCCCTGGCAGTTCCTCCGCGTCCAGGTCCGGCTTGCCCATGTCGATCACCCAGGAATCGCGAACCGTCCGGCCGTTCACGGTGTGCGAGGTCCAGCTCGCTCGAATGCCCGACTGCCGGAGCCACAGGTTCCGCGCGGAGTCGTCCTGCTCGGCCCACCACTCGCCGAGGGTCTGCCCGGTTCCCTCATATCGCCACCCGGCCTGCTCGACCGGCATCGCCTCCAGCTCCTGCTGCCGAATGGACAGAGCCTTGATCCGCGCGTCCATCCGCTCCCTGCCGGGCGTTCCCCGACGGAACGCCGGCGTGCCGATCTGCTCCGCGAGATCGGCGAGCATCTCGCGCACCTCGTCCAGTTCCGCCAGCACGTCGTTCCCGGTGAACCAGACCCGCTTCATCCGCTCCATGCTGCCGAGCGTGTCCAGGACCTTCTCGGTGACTTCCCTGTCGGCATCCTCCAGCGGTATGGTCCGGTTGTCGCACTGCCGGGTGTCCTGCGCCGAGCCGCAGCGGTAGCGCGGCTTGCGTCCGGGGCCGCCTTTGAGTCTGTACGCCGGCCTCCCGCAGGCGCCGCAGTAGATCACCCGCAGCAGCAGACCCGACGAACGCTTGGTGGGCTCCTTCCGGTTCTCCCGGCCGGCCAGCTCCTTGCCCACCCGGTCGAACACGTCGCGGCTCAGGATGGGCTCGGCACGCACCACCGGCACCCCCGCCTCGTCCACCACGACCTCCTCCTTGCCGAGCACCCGGTTGCCCTTCGCGTCGCGCAGCGCCTGGCCGTCAGCATCGAGCACGGCCTCGCGCATCACGATCTGGCCGAGCAGCGTCGGCGAGGTCAGTGCCCGCTTCAGCGGCGAGGAGTGCCACTCGAAGCCCTCCATTTCCCGGCCGCTCGCCTCCGAGACCCGGTCCCGGGCAGTGGGGACCCCGCGTTTGGTCAGGTCGTGCGCGATGGCACGCAGAGGCTCGTGCGCCAGTACGCGGTCGACGATCTCGCGGATCACCGCCACCTGCTGCGGGTCCTGCACCAGCTTCCAGTGCTTGCCGTCCTTCTCCGGCAGGTAGCCCCACGGCGGCACGCCGCCGCGCCACCGACCGGACACCAGCGTGTGCCGCGACGCGCTGCCGGTGCGTGCCCGGATCGCCTCCAGCTCCATCTCCGCGACCTTGGCCACCAGCAGCGCGATGATGTCGCCGAAGGGAGTGTCGAGGTCCAGGAACTTCTCGTTCGCGCTCACGAGCTTGACGTGGTTCTCCTGACCCCACGAGATCAGGTCCGCGAGGTCCGCCAGGCGCCGCACGAGGCGGTCCATCCGGTAGAACACGATGACGTCGTACCGCTCTGGCGTCTTTAGCCATGCACCCAGCTTCGGCCTCTCTTGCGGCTTCACCGCCGCGCTCACGTTGAGGTCTTCCGCGACCCCGACCACCTCGTAGCCGCGTTCGGCGCACAGTTCCTCGCAATCCTTGAGCTGCCGCTCCGGACTGGTCGTCGCCTCGGTCTCGCGCGACAGCCGGACGACCATCAAGGCGCGCTGCTTCTCGGGTCGATTTTCGGATTCTCCCACGTCATCGAGGGTACGCAAAGGGTGTAAGACTATCCAATGGAATACTCGGCCGTCGACATCCCCTCCTCATCGGCGATCAACCGGCCGGCGAGCGTCTTGATCTCGTTGGTCCATCGAGCAGTGCGCATTTCTCCCCCTGCGGTCGTCGAACCCTCCTATCGGGCCCTCGTAAGTGAAGACGCACCGGGCACCGATCCGGTTCCACTCACTGTCCACAGGCACTCAGACCGAGCCGAGCATCCCCGACGCGACGCCGATCGCCAACGGAACGATTCCGAGGCATACCAACACGGACAAGAAGCATGAAACGCGCTCGCGCAGGCGTCATGGATCTAGACCCGGGCACAGCAGCTAAGCCAAGTCGGACCAACCCAGCCGCCTTATTCAGCCAACCGACACGACAGTGATGTCCATCATACTTCTTGACATATGTGATATGATATGCGGCAGATGATATTGCATGGGGTGCCGCATCGGTCGAGCCCTCCGAATCGCCTTCTCCCGCAGCACTTCCCGCTGTCGCATTTCGCTGCTAGAAACAGTCCGACACCACGCATCGGGCCCGTTTGCGCACCTCACGGGCCAGTCGGACATTTCTAGGAGGTAACCAGTTTTCCCGGTCACTCCGGGTCGGTTCGTTGAATGACCCACTTGCGCCATACCGGATATTCCATGATCTTATTGTGTCGCTAGAGACACATCGATTATCGCCATCACACATCGAGGAAGACATGCAGGGAAGCACGACACTGCTCGTGGGAAGATTGCCAGGTGCCCGCACCCGACGATCGCCTCACGCCGCGGCAGCGGCGGGACCGCGTCGTGCGTAGGGAAGCACTGGCCGCAGCGCTGGTCGCAGCTCGTGAGCAGGCCGGACTGAACCAGTCCCAGCTCGCACAGGCATCGGGACTGTCCCGGTCAGCCGTCGTACGGCTGGAGAAGGGCGACGCGAGCATCAGCTCGGATCGCCTGTGGGACCTGGCCCGCGCACTGGGCACCAAGCCGAGCGCGCTCTACCCCGCAGCCGAGGCCAACGAGGCCGCGGGCCGCACGCTCGACTAGCACTCCTATCTGCATGTCCACCTCATCCAGGGGGACACCATGCACATCGACCTGTACCGGGTCTACGGCCTCGACCGGCGACAAACGCCGGCGACTCTGGCCGCTCAGCTCACCGCACAGCTCAACGCGACCGACCCGCGAGACGCCTTGTCGCGCAGGCGCATCGACACGGCCCGCGCCATCCTCGGAGACCCGGCACGTCGCGCCCACTATGACGCAGCGCTCGCTGATCCGGCCGCGCCGACCATCGGCGAGCAGTCGCTCGCCTTCATCGCAGGACGCGCACCGGCACCGCTGGCACCCGTACCGGCGTCGCCACGACGCCGACTCAACAAGAAGCTCCTCGTCGCCGGGATCGTCGCCGTGCTGCTCGCGTCGACGGTGGTCATCGCCACCGCAACGTCCTCTTCGTCCGGATCATCCGACTGTGCGGATGTCATATTCGTCGGCGCGGCCGGATCGGGCCAGCGCAGCGAAGCGAAGGTACGCACTCACGACGGAATGGGTGAGTTCGTCGGCGATACCTTCGAGAACCTACTCAACGACGCCAACGACATGGATAAGCGCGTTGAGAAGCAGACCGTCGATTACCCGGCCGCGGCGGTGTCGACACTTGCCACGCAGCCTCAGGTTTTCTTGGATTCGATAACCACAGGCGTGTCGCGAGCGACCACATTGATCACCGACGCTGCCGACCGGTGCCCTGACTCGACGATCGTCGCCGTCGGCTACTCGCAAGGGGCGATGGTGATGCACCGGACCTTGCAGTCGATCTCGCCGAATGGCTCAATCATCGGTGTCCTGATCGCCGACGGTGACCGCCAGCCGTCCGACCCGAACGTCATCGTCAAGGGCGACGCCAAGGCTTACACCGGCATCGCTTTCACCGACCTCGCGATCTCGATTCTCGGGAACTCCACCGCCACACCGTTCGCCTCCGATTGGCGCGGAAATCTTCTGTCCTGGTGCGTCAGCGGCGACACCGTGTGCTCGAACAAGCCCGGCGCCATCGACTGGGGCATCGGGCCGCTGCTGCACACCGCCGGCTACGCCCCCGACAACTGGCGCGCGTTCGTCAAGCAGAAGGCGCTCGGCTGACGATTCCGTCGTCGATCGACATCGTGCGCGCCCGCACTCACGCATCAACCAATCATCCCGACCCGGAGGACACCATGCCCCACATCGATCTCTACGCCGCCCACGCGCTTGATCGCAGCCAGACCTGCGCTGACTTCGCGGCGCAGCTCACTGCTCAGCTCGACACGGTCGATCACTACGATACGACCACTCGTGGCCGCATCGAGACAGCCCGACGCATCCTCGGCGACCAGCAGCGCCGGGCCGCGTACGACGCCCTGCTCACCGACCCCGCTGCCCACATCGACGAGGCTGTCCTCGGCTCGATCGCCAGCGGAGCGTCGAGCGCGGCCACCCTGCCACCGGTCGGCTTCCCGCCCGTACAGGGCTCGTACCCGCCCGCCCCGGTCCAGCAGGGATTCCAGGCACCCCAGCACGCGGCTTATCCGCCAGCCCAACCGCAGTACCAGCCCGCGGCCCAGCAACGCGTCGTTCGCGTCGTCGTGGTCCCCGACGGGCTCATGCCCACGACCGAGTTCTGGGCCGACGAGTGGGCGATCGAGATGTCACCGGACGGCTCGGCGATCCGCCTCGTCGGCACCGGCAAGGGGTCGGCCGCCAAGAAGGCTGCCAAAACGTCAGGCGGCGATTGGGGCTGGATCGCTGGCGGCGGCATCGCCGGCCTGTTCCTCTCCTGAGCCCGCGCTGTGCTCAGTCAACATCGTCGGACTCGCTGGTCGAGCCCTTCATAGGTGAAGACGCGCAAAGCATGGATCCGGTTCCATCGATTTCCACAGCAGTTAGGCGTGAGACCATCAGGTGCGTGGCTGACGCATTCGACGCCTTGATCAAGATCGGGACTGAAGCCGACGTCTCGGGGTGGGACTTCTCCTGGCTCGCAGGCCGCGCTACCGAGGAACGTCCCGAATGGCGGTACGCCGTCCAACTCGCCGAACGGCTCGGCAGGGCATCGGCCTCGCTCGATATCCAGACTGGAGGAGGCGAGGTCCTCGCCGAGGCCGCAGTCTTTCCACCGACGGCGGTGGCGACCGAGTCGTGGCCGCCGAACATCGACAAAGCCACCCGACTGCTGCATCCGCGCGGGGTGGCCGTCGTCGCCGACGCCGACGAGCCACCACTGCCCTTCGCGAGCGAAGCCTTCGACCTTGTCACCAGCCGCCACCCCGCGACCGTGTGGTGGGACGAGATCGCCCGTGTCCTTCGACCGGGCGGCACATACTTCGCCCAGCATGTGGGGCCGGCGAGCGCCTTCGAACTCATCGAGTTCTTCCTCGGTCCCCAACCTCAAGCGCGGCGCGGACGTCACCCCGACGACGAAGCGGACGCGGCGAGAGCAGCCGGACTGGAAGTCGTCGATCTGCGCACCGCCAGCCTGCGCATCGAGATCAACGACGTCGCGGCCGTGGTGTATCTGCTGCGCAAGGTGGTCTGGTGGGTTCCGGGGTTCACCGTCGAGAAGTACCGCGACCGCCTACTCGACATGCACCAGCAGATCGAGCGCAGCGGTCCATTCGTCGCCCATTCGACGCGCCATCTCATCGAGGCACGGCGGCCGTAGCCCGACGACACCACCGACGGGCCTACCGACGGATCCTGAACAAGCAACGCACGGTGTCGATTCGGTTCCACCCGCTGTCCACAGGCCCTCAGACCGAGCCCAGCATCCCCGACGCCAGGCCGATCACCACCGGCACGATGCCGAGGCACACGAACGCCGGCAAGAAGCACAACCCGAGTGGCCCGCTGACCTTCACACCGGCCTTCTCTGCCGCCTCCAACGCCCGATCCGCTTCAACCCGCCGCATCTGGCCGGCGAGGTCGGCGACGCCGTCGGCCAATGACGCCCCCGCCCGCGACGCACGCCTCGCCAACGACGCGAGGTCGGCGAACGACGGGTCGTCCGTTCCCCGCTCGAATGTCCACGCCGCCTCAGGATCCGCTCCCAACGCGAGCAGTTCCGCGGCCCGCAGCATCGGTACTGCGACGGCGACGGGAGCACCGTCAGCCGCGATCTCGGCTGCGGACGACACCGGCAGTCCGCTCCGAAGGCAGACCGCGAACATGTCGTAGGCGGCCGCCGTGTCGAACGGATCGGGTCGCGACCGTCCACGACCCAGCCACCGGGCTTCGCGGACCGATCGTGGCCGCTCGACGACTCTCGCCAAGGTCCAGTCCGCGCCCGGCCAGATCCACAGGGCGGTGCAGACGCACACCGCGATCGGCAGAATCACCGCACCACCTTCTCGGTGATGGCGACTGTCCACCAGACGCCCGCGACGGCCAAGCCAGTACCGATGACCAGCAGGATTCCACCGACGCCCGGACGCAGGAGAACAGCCAACGGCTCAGCGCCCATCGCCTGCCCCAGCGCAACTCCGAGCAGCGGCAGCATCGCCAACACGGTCGCCGTCGCCCGCGGCCCGGCCAGCCCCGCGCGCGTGCGTGACGCATGTTCGGCGCGAGCGGCGAGATCGGCGCGCAGCGACTGCATCAGGTCGATCATCGGCAGCCCCTTGCCGGCCGACGCAGCCCACGCCGCAGCGAGACGGTCCAACCCCGCGGCGCCGTCGACCGGATCACCGCCGAGTTCGGCTCGGGCGGCCATCCTCGCCAGCTCGCTCCCGACGTCGGACGGCCCGTCCCTCGAGAGCTCGTCCGACGCCGATCGACAAGCGTGCACGATCGGCGCCCCGACAGACATCTCCGCGATCATCACCGACAACGCTCGACGCACCTGCGCATCACGAACGTCCTGTGCGGCGCGGCGGACCGACCGGCGGCGCACGCCGATCACCGTGGCGGCGACCAACGCCGCCGCGACCGCCGGGGCCGCACCGACGGCCAGCCCTATGAGCAGCGGCGATACCCCCACCGCCCACATCGGATCGACCGCGCGGACATCGATTGAGAGGCCCCGCTGCCCCGGTAGTCGCCGCAAGACAGCGGGTCGAGGCCACAACAGCACCACTGCGCCTGCCGCCGCAAGCAGCGGCCCGACACTCATCGGACACGCCGCCGATCGAGTATCGCGTCCAACTTGTCGCGAGCATCGGTGAAACCGGAGTCCCGCGACCACACGGAGGCAATCGATGCTAGGCCGTCGTCTCCACGATCGAGGACGCCGATCTCCGCGATCCCACGCCGACCGCGCGCGTCACGCCCCAGTCCCAGCACCACTTGGATCGCCGCGGCCAACTGACTGTGCAGCGCGATCCGGTCCATCCCGCCGAGAGCTGCGAGCGCTTCCATCCGAGCCGGGACCTCTGACGTCGAGTTCGCGTGCAGCGTGCCTCCGCACCCATCGTGGCCGGTGTTCAAGGCGACGAGCAGGTCGATCACCTCCGCTCCCCGGACCTCGCCGACGATGATCCGATCGGGTCGCATTCGGAGCGCTTGGCGTACCAGCGTCCGCACCGGCACATCTCCCACCCCTTCGACATTCGCTGTTCGCGCCACGAGTCGGACGACGTGCGGATGTTGTGGTTCGAGCTCCGACGCGTCTTCCACGGTGATGATCCGTTCGTCTGGACCGCACTCGCCGAGCAGTGCGTTCAACAGCGTCGTCTTGCCGGTACCCGTGCCGCCGACGATCAGGAACGCGAGGCGTCTGACCACGATGCGCCTGAGCACGTCAACGATCTCCGGGTCGATCGCGCCGGCCGCGGCGAGTGCGTCGAAAGTCTGCGTCGCGCTGCGCAGCACCCGCAGCGAGATGCAGGTCCCGTCGATGGCGAGGGGCGGGATCATCGCGTGCAGGCGGACAGCGATCCCCCGACGACCGACACCGGACAGCTGCCCGTCCACCCACGGCTGCGCGTCGTCGAGCCGACGACCCGCACCGAGCGCGAGTCTGCCCGCGAGGCGACGGACCGAGGCCTCGTCGTCGAAGCGAACGTCGGTGAGCTCAAGCCCGTCACCACGATCTGCCCAGACCGCGGACGGACCCACAACCAGCACGTCGGTCACAGCAGGCTCCGCGAGCAATCCCTCGAGACGACCGGCGCCGACCATCTCGGTCTGCAGGTAACGCAGCACGTCGAGCAGGTCGGTGTCGCCGAGCAGGCCACCCGATTCGGCGCGGATGGCGTCGGCGATCACCGACGGATCGAGGTCTGACGTCTGCCCGGCGAGCCGTTCCCTCACCCGATCGAGCAGATCGGCACGTGCGGCCGTCATCGCCGGGCACCGACCGTCAGGCGATCGCACACGTCGCGCGCCGCCGTTGTCAGCGGTCCTCGGCGACGCAACCGCAGCCCCGACGCTTCACACCGCGCTGAGAGGGACCGTTCCGGCCGGTAGCCGCCGAGAAGCGGAATCCCCACCGCATCGGCGACGTCGCGTGCACGCAGTCCTCCCGGCGACGGCCCCCGAACAACGAGCACTGCGTCACGATCGCCGACCATCCGGGCAGCCGTCCGACGTGTCGCCGCCACCGCATGCACCGACGCCGTCGTCACGACCACGATGAAGTCTGCCGTGTCGATCAGCCCCGACGCCGACGGGCCCGGTTCGCGTCCGACGTCGGCGACAACCACGTCACCTGCCGTTCGGCCTGCATCGACGACGGCGAGAACCGTGTCCGGCCGCAGCGGTGACACGTCGTCGCGGGCAGGCCCGATCACGCTCACGCGGCCCACGCGCGGAAGGGCGGCCCGCAGCGCAGGGCCGCTGATCACACCGGTCTCGCCGGTCACGTCCGCCCATCGGAGCCCCGATTTCTCCTCGACTCCGAGGAGGAGATCGGCGCCTGCGCCCGCCTGATCGGCATCGATGAGCAGCACGTCGTCCGACACTCCGGCGGTGAGCGCAACCGCGACTGCCAACGTGGAGGCTCCGGCTCCGCCGTGCCCTCCGATCACGGCGACGGCGCCCGCCGGCCTGCGAACCGGGCGGCGGAACTCCGACAACGCGCTCACCAGGGCCGACTCCTCGTCTGGCAGCACAAATCCGCCCTGCGCACCCAGCGCCATCCCCAGCTGCCAGCCCCGCTGATCGTCTCCGGCGCCGACCACCACGAGCCCGGGTCTCCGCGGTGGACGCAGCGTGGTCAGCGCCTCCAGCGCCTCGGCGTCCGCGGCGACGGCCGTCGCCCTGAGCCAGTCGTGTCGGCACGACGACGGTTCGCCGATCACCACCGCGTACCCGGTCGCGGCAGCGCACCGGGCCACATCCGGGTGGAGGACGGGATCGGTCAGAACCAGCAGCACATCACTCATGGCCGACATCGTCGACCCGATGTCAGAAAAGCGGAAGTGCGTTATCCACAGGCTTGCGCCATGTCGGCGGGCGATGCTCGGTGCGTCATTTCGACACCTCGCCCCGGCTGGCGCCTCGGTGAGGGCTCAATGACCAGTAGGGCCTCACTTGGGCGAACTGCGCACGACGTGCTTCTGGACTTTGCCGGTCGCGGTCTTGGGCAGGGCGTCGACGATCTCGATGGTCTTGGGCGTCTTGAATCCCGCAAGACGTTCCTTGGCCCATTCGATGAGCTCGTCCGCGTCGACGACGGCGTCGGGCACGGTGACGATCACCGCGGTCACGGCTTCGCCCCACCGTTCGTGCGGACGTCCGACGACGGCCGCCTCAGCGACGGCGGGATGCCCGAGCAGCACTCGCTCCACCTCGACGGAGCTGACATTCTCTCCACCGGATTTGATGATGTCCTTGGATCTGTCGGTGAACCAGACGACGGCCTCGTCGTCGAGGTGTCCGATGTCGCCGCCGTGAAACCATCCGTGCGCGAACGCCTCGGTGTTCGCGTCGGCGTTGTTCCAGTACCCCTCCATGAGCTGTGGACTGCGATAGACGATCTCGCCGGTCTCATCGGCGGCCAGCAGCCCGCCGTCCGCGCCCATGATCGCGACGTCCGTCGACACTGTCGCCGGGCCCCACGACTCGTCCTTGACGCCCTGATGTCCGTTCCACTGGAGTTCTGACGCCGGGGTGGTCTCGGTCTGGCCCGAGCCGAGGATGATCGCGGCGCCCGGGAACCGGGCACGCACGCCGGCCAGCACCTGCTGTGCCATCGGAGCCATCGCGTAAAGGCCCGTGATCAGCGACGACGTGTTCTCGTCCGTCAGCGCGGGCTGCGCGACAAGCGCCGCCCACATCATCGGAAGGAGAGTCACATGGGTCACGCGGTGGTCGACGAAGGTCTGCGCGAGCGCTGCCGGGTCGAACCCGCGCAGCAGTACCGCGGTGCCGCCGACGAGCAGCGTCGGGAGCATCAGCGCGTCGAGCGCTGTCACGTGGAACAGCGGCAGCACGATCGGTTGCACGGGGTGCGCCACGTCGGGCCGCAGTCCCAGCCCGAGCGCCGACGACAACGCCCCGATGTGCACCGCGACGTGACTGGTCAACACACCTTTCGGCCGCGAAGTGGTGCCCGACGTGTACAGGCAGTGGACGATGTCGCGGTCGTCGACAACGGTCTCGACGACAGACGTGTCGTCGGAGACCACGGCGTCCCACGGGACGGTCGGAACACCCGCGATCTCCGAGGGCGCCTCACCGACCACGACAACCTCGGTCACCTCGGCGGGGCCGTCGGCGAAGGCACCGGCCAAGACGGGTACGAAGGCGGCTTCGCTGACTACCGCACGGACTCCGCTGTCCGCGAGTTGATACGCCACGTCGGACGGCGAGATGGCCAGGTTCAACGGCATCGCGGTGACGCCGATCTTGGCGAGCGCGAACAGCGCCACCGGGAACTGCCAGCGATTCTGCAGTTGTAGCGCCACGGCGTCGCCCCGGACCAGGCCGCGCTCGATGAGCCCACGCGCCAGCGCGTTCGACCTGGCCTCCAACTCTCGGTAGCTCACCGTCACGTCGCCGTCGACGACCGCGGGGCGATCGCCGAACTGGCGGGCGGCGCGTGTGGGAAGGTCGCCGATGCACACGCGGTGCGTCAGATTGATTGTCAGTTCGTCGACGCCCGACAGGTCGGGACGCATGCCCGCCACGTCAGGACTGTCCGGTGAACGGCGGCACGAACACGCACGGCACCTTCACCGGATGCTCCGGATCGAGGGCGTTCAACGCGAAGTAGGCCGCCCGTCGCGAACCTGCGATCGCGAGGTGATCGCTGAAGTCCTTCGAGCAGGTGTCCTGAACGACGATGTTCGTGACGTCTTCGCCCTTGCGACCGACCACGTAGCCCGCGGTGAACGGAACCACCAGCTCGTCGAACTTGGTCATGATGTTGGTGTACGAGACGCCCTTGACGTACGGGCTTCCGCCCTTCCAGATCTTCTTGTTGAACGGAGAGCCGGGCAGCATCGCTCCACAGCCGATGCACATCGGCATCGTTACTGCGCCGATCGCTTCCCCGAGCTTGTTCATCACCGGATTGAGCGATCCGGTGCCGCGCCACAGCGGCGCCAGCGAGACGTACTTGGTGACCTTCGACGCCCCGCCGTAGTACTTCAGGTAGTACGTCGGCATGTACGTGCCCTGCGAGTGCCCGATGAGGTCGACGGTCTTCGCACCGGTCGCCTTCAGCACTCGGTTGACGAACTTCGCCAGCTGCGCGGCGCTTACCTGCTGAAAGTCCATTCCTCCGACCGCGGTGAACGGCCACGGCCAGCCCTTGAGCGCACCGTAGGTGAGCGCGAAGACGCAGTAGCCGCGATTCTTCAGCATCGGGACGTACGCGCCCCAGTTGGTGGTCTTGGCGCCGCCGGTGCCGTGCACCAGGACGACGGGCCGAGGGTGTGCGGCGGTCGGCTTGCAGGAGAAGTCGTTCGATCCCGGCAACGATGATCCGGGGTGCTGCAGCTCCTGCGGGATGCCGCCGAAGAAGTTGAAATTCTCCGGCAGCTTCTTCGCCTCGGCGGCACCCGGGGCGACCAGCGCGGTCACACACAACAGTGCGGCGCACACGGCGACCGCCAGACGTCCTGCAAATCTCATTCTTGAGACCTTCCCCTGGCCACACACAAGCGACCTAGCGATTGCTTGGTTAGAGCGAAGGTACACGTCTCCCGCGACAAGGGGAAGAGGATGAACGGGCGGCGAAAAGGCCGTAGAAAGAAGACGACCCCGACCAGGGGGGAGGAGGTCGGGGTCATCAGCGTTTCAGCCCCGGGGGGTCGGGCTGAAAGCCTCCGGCATTGCCGGACACTCTTGAATTTACACGCGCCCGCGCGAAGATTGCAACACCAACTATCTTTCATTTCTATTCCGTGGATCACACCGCACCTGTCACCTCGCCCCCGTACTATGCGACCGTGACCACGGCACAGCCGAACCGGATAGCCGCGTTCTTCGACCTCGACAAGACAGTGATCGCACGGTCGAGCGCTCTCGCCTTCACCCGCCCGTTCTACGACGGTGGGCTCCTGACCCGACGGGCGATGCTCCGATCCGCGGTCGCCCAACTCCAGTTCCTGCTCGCGAACGCCGACGAGAGTCACGTCGACAAGCTGCGCAAGCACGTCACCGACATGTGCACCGGCTGGGACGCCGCGCAGGTCAAGGCCATCGTCGCCGAGACCCTCGACGACGTGGTGCGCCCAGTCGTCTTCCCCGAAGCGCTCGAACTGATCGCCCAGCACAAAGCCGCCGGACACGACATCGTGCTGATCTCCGCATCGGGCATCGAGATGGTGGAGCCGATCGGCGAACTTCTCGGCGTCGACATCGTTCGCGCCAGCCGCATGCGGATCGTCGACGGGCACTATTCCGGCGACCTCGACTTCTATTGCTACGGCGACGAGAAGGCCGTCGCCGTCGCGGAACTCGCCGCAGACAAGGGCTACGACCTCGCGAAGTCGTACTCGTACTCGGATTCGATCACCGACCTCCCCATGCTCGAGGCCGTTGGACACCCTGCAGTGGTCAATCCCGACAAACCATTGCGCCAACACGCCGAAGCAAACAACTGGGAGATCCTCGACTTCGACATCCCGTCCGCGGCCGCACACCGGCCGAGCCCCTCGACTGTCGGACGAACCGCTCTGTGCGCCACGGGAATCGGCGCCATCGCCGCTGCCGCGGTGCTCTACCAGCGACATCACTCGCGCCATTCGGCCGATCGAGCCGCCTGAAAGTTCTTTTGCGAAACGCTTGCAGTGACCCGCATCACAGCGTAGAAAAGGGGTACGGAATCGCAGACGGCAAAGCTCAGGCCAGCAGAGAAGGCCTGATCCCCCGGAAACGATTCCCAGCACGGACGGCTAGCACCCACGCGGAGCACGCCGCATTGGCACAAGCGTTGTGCGCCTGCGACACCGTCGGCATCATTCGTGACCATTCCGCCAGAGAAGTACTCAGCCTGGGAACCACGTCGAGATTCCAGCGGCCACCCGCCGAGGCGACCCCACAACCCACCCAGCACGCTTGGTAACTTGCGTCCGTGCTTGCGGGCGACACCCCTTGATCCGGATCTTCACCGGAAGGGATGTCGCCCGCATTTATGTGGTTTCGACTGCGCTCAACCAGCGACGGGTTTCGACTGCGCTCAACCAGCGACGAAACCGGCCAGTCCTCCCCGTTCAGCCGGCAGCGGCGTCGGCGATCGACTTGGCTTCGGCCGCGCCGGCCTCCATCGCCTCACAGCACAGGACGATCCAGGCGCCGATCGCGCCGGCATCGCCGGTCCCGAAGAGCGCAGACAACTCCCGGTAGTCGCCGATCCGCCGCAGCCACGTCACCTCGGGGACACCCAGCAGGTGCGGATCCAGGCCGGTCGCCGCCGACACGAGCCGCGATGCACCACGCGCGACAACACCATTGCCCTCTGTGAACGGCGCGAGCGACAGCAGTTCACCGTGCACGACCGCAGCGAGTACGGGTGCGGGGACCGTGGACTGCCCGGTGATCAGTTGGCCGAGGAAGTCCAGACGCTGCGCGATGTGCGGTTCCGTCCGCGGTCGTCCAAGCAGTGCTGCGTCGTCGACGAGGCCCGCAGCGGCAAGTGTGTGGAGGCGCGCCAACGCCTGGGCCGGCGCTCGACGGAACACGGCACCGAGTTGGTCGATGCCGTCGGCGTCCAACGCCTGCGCGACGCGCATCGCGCCGTCGGTGATCGGGTCGTCGAACTGCGCATCTCGCTGCAGTTCCACACTTCCGCCTTCGATCGCCGCCGACGATCGGCCTGCCCGCCACGACGCCTCGCGCGACGTCTTGTCCCAGCCGCGGAGGTTGTACCGGTGACGGTGGACGGCGCTCAGCGCGTCGCGCGCCGACTCTGCGGCATCGCGGACGTCGGGCAGCTCGAGGAGCGGGGCCAGGGGATCAGCACTCACCCCGGCCACGATAGTCGCGGGTCCACCTGTCGCGTCACAGCGACCGTTCATCGCGTGGACCGGGCCGTGAGACGTACCGCTACTCGCATGCAACGTCAGGTGACTACCCTCACAGTGTGAGCTGATCCGGCGTGTGCGAATCGCCGACATTCGAGATTGGAAAGGCAACGACGATGACTGAAGCCAGCAAGGTGTACCCGCCCTCAGACGACTTCGCCGCGAACGCCAACGCGACCGCCGAGATGTACACCAGGGCGGATGCGGACCCCGATGAGTTCTGGGCGGAGCAGGCGCGTCGGCTCGACTGGGCGAAGCCGTTCGAGCAGGTCCTGGACTGGTCGAACGCACCGTTCGCGAAGTGGTTCGTCGGAGGCGAGTTGAACGTCTCGGTGAACTGCGTCGACCGCCACGTCGCTGCAGGCAAGGGCGACCGCGTCGCCATCCACTGGGTCGGCGAGCCGATCGACGACACCCGTGACATCACCTACAGCCAGCTCAAGGACGAGGTCTCGCGCGCTGCGAACTACCTGTCGTCGATCGGCCTGCAGGCGGGCGACCGCGTCGCGATCTACATGCCGATGGTCCCCGAGGCGATCATCTCGATGCTCGCGTGCGCGCGCCTCGGCCTCACCCACTCCGTGGTGTTCGCAGGCTTCTCGGCCGCGGCACTCCGCTCGCGTGTCGACGACGCCGAGGCGAAGGTCGTCATCACCACCGACGGACAGTTCCGCCGCGGTCAGCCCGCGCCGCTGAAGGAAGCCGTCGACGAGGCCCTCGGCACCGGAGCCGACGCCGCGCCGTCCATCGAGAAGGTCATCGTCGTCCGTCGCACCAACCACGATCCGGATCTCAACTGGGTGGAGGGTCGCGACGTCTGGTGGGAGGACACCGTCGGCGAGGCGTCGCCGAACCACGAGCCGGAGTCGTTCGACGCCGAACATCCCCTGTTCCTGCTCTACACCTCGGGCACCACCGGCAAGCCGAAGGGCATCGTCCACTCCTCGGGCGGCTACCTGACGCAGGCGTCGTACACCTTCCACAACGTGTTCGACCACAAAGAGGGCCGGGACGTCTTCTGGTGCGGCGCCGACATCGGCTGGGTGACCGGCCACAGCTACCTCGTGTACGGCCCGCTCTCCAACGGCGCCACCGAGGTGATCTACGAGGGCACCCCGAACTCGCCTGACGAGCACCGTCACTTCCAGATCATCGAGAAGTACGGCGTCACCACTTACTACATCGCGCCGACCCTGATCCGCACGTTCATGAAGTGGGGCCGTGAAGTGCCCGACGCCCACGACCTCTCATCGCTCCGCCTGCTCGGCAGCGTCGGCGAGCCTATCAACCCGGAAGCGTGGCGCTGGTACAACGACGTGATCGGCGGCGGACGCTGCCCGATCGTCGACACCTGGTGGCAGACCGAGACCGGCGGCATCATGATCTCGCCGCTGCCCGGCGTCACCGCCACCAAGCCGGGTTCGGCGATGCGTCCGCTGCCGGGCATCAGCGCATCGATCGTCGACGACAACGCCAACCCGGTCGGCGCGGGCGAGCAGGGCTATCTGGTCCTCGATCGTCCGTGGCCGGGCATGCTGCGCGGCATCTGGGGCGACCCGGAGCGTTTCAAGGAGACCTACTGGTCGCGTTTCGAAGACCAGCGCTGGTACTTCGCGGGCGACGGCGCGCGGTACGACGAGGACGGAGCGCTCTGGGTGCTGGGCCGAGTCGACGACGTGATGAACGTGTCGGGGCACCGCATCTCGACGTCGGAGGTCGAATCCGCACTCGTCGCCCATCCCGCCGTCGCAGAGGCCGCCGTGATCGGCGCGGCCGATGAGACGACCGGTCAGGGCATCGTCGCGTTCGTCATCCTGATGGGCGGCATCGACAACACCGGCGACGCGCTGATCGCCGAGATGCGTCAGCAGGTGGCCGTCGACATCTCGCCGATCGCCAAACCTCGCGAGATCAACATCGTCCCCGAGCTCCCGAAGACCCGTTCGGGCAAGATCATGCGTCGTCTTCTCAAGGACGTCGCGGAGGGACGTGAACTCGGCGACACCTCGACACTCGTCGACCCGTCGGTGTTCGAGGCGATTCGCGCCAAGAGGGCCTGACACATCTGAACGAGGCATCCGACGACAAACGAGGCACGCATGCGTGCCTCGTTTGTCGTTGAGCGCCTCGTGTGGCCGCGGTCAGCCCGCGACGGCGTGGATGACCGGGGCGCGCACGATCACGTCGGGGCATTCCGGATCGAACCAGCGGTCGATGCGCGCCCAGTGGACCGGGTGCAGCATGTACTGACCGACGACAGCGTCGACATCGGTGAACCACTGCTCCCATACGTGAGTCCAGTCCGGACCGTCCTCCACACGGCTCAAACGCCACGCGAGGATCGATGAGATGTGAGTCGGCATGTCGAGCGTCTCCCTCTCGAAACGCGCGACGACGTCCGGTGCGGTGCCAGGCTCCACCCGCAGAAGCAGCGCACGGTAGACGCCCGCCGTCGGATCGGCCACCCGCGATCCTGCAGACCCGCCGTCGAAGTCGGCGCCGTCGACCCGCGACACGGCGCCGTCCTCGGCGAGCACCGTGTCGATCGCGGCGCGGACTGCCGAGTCGGCAGTGCATCGAAGAAGCACGTCACCCGCCCGCAACGACGACCTGTGCGTCGGCTGGACCACTGCCGCGGGATCTGAGCCGACGACACCGCGCAGTCGCCGAACGACGGCGGCTGCGTCGTCCGGACTGCGGAGGTGGATCAGGCGGAGCATCTCAGACATCGCACAGCTCCGCCACGTCGTAGACCGACGACTCCATCGTCCGTGTCCGGTGGACGACGAGGTCGGCCACCGAGTCCCACCACCGAGCGGGCGCGTCGTCGTGGCGGGCAGCGAGCGCGCTCGACCACCAACCGGCCGCTCCGTCGACTGCCCATGTCACGGTGAGGACGTTCGAATCGTCGGCGAGGAACAACGGAGGCGACAGCGTCATCCGGTCGAGCCTCAACCCACGATCGCGGGCCCCCGGCATGTACGTGCTCTGGTACTCGTCGACGAACTCGCGAGCGCGACCGGCGGCGATCTCGACTCGGTCGACTATGTAGACGTCAATGGTGCTCACTCGACGCACCGTAAGCGCGAGCGGACCCTCGAATCGGTCGCCGTTCTCATTCACCGGGACGTCGGTGAGAAACACTGCGACGTGCCCTGGTCGGCATCGACGGGCAGGCATGGCAACATGAAGTCCGACCAACGTACAGCTTGAGGGAGAATTCGTGAGCGGCAATCAGGACACCTGGCCTCCGCAGCCCGCAGACGCCCCGCGCGTGCCGTCGATTCCGTTGTCGGACGCCAACCTCGGCGCTGACGGCGAACCGACCATCGGCAACCTCGTCAAGGATGCGACGGCCAGTGCGTCGACGCTGTTCCGCGCCGAGCTCGCCCTCGCGAAGTCGGAGCTCGTCACCGAGGCCAAGAAGGCGGGTGCGGGCAGCGGCCTGATCATCGGCGCCGCAGTCCTGCTGCTGTACGCGAGCCTGTTCTTCTTCGTCTTCCTCGGCTTCCTGCTCGACGTGTGGCTCCCGACGTGGGCGGCGTTCGGCATCGTGTTCCTGCTGCTCCTGATCGTGTCGATCGCCGCGATCGGCGTGGGATACATCCTGTTCAAGAAGCTGAAGGCTCCGGAGAAGACGATCGAGTCGCTGAACTCGATCGCCGAGGTCATCCCGGGTCGCCCGGCGTCGACCGGTGGTGTCGCGCACCCGCAGATCCCGCCGGCCCGCGACCCGATGGCTCGCTGACCACCGGCGACCAATCAGCGTGACGTCACCTCCCCCGGATCCGACGGAGGTCCGCTTCGACGGGCCGTGGCAGCATTTCGACGTGCGTGCAGGCGGTCTGCGCTTTCACGCCGTCGAGAGCGAGCAGTCGGTCGCCGACCGTCCTCTCGTCCTGCTGCTGCACGGCTTCGGCGAGTTCTGGTGGACGTGGCGGCATCAACTCCCCGCACTCACCGCTGCCGGATACCGCGCGGTGGCAGTGGATCTGCGCGGCTACGGCGACACCGACAAGCCTCCGCGCGGCTACGACGGCTGGACGCTGGCAGGCGACACGCATGCTCTCATCCGAGCCCTCGGGCACTCGTCGGCATCGCTCGTCGGGCACGCCGACGGAGGTCTGGTGTGCTGGGCGACGGCGACCCTCCATCCGCGGGCAGTCGACCGAGTGGTTGTGCTGTCCTCTCCGCACCCTCGTGCACTCAGGCAGGGCGCCCTGTTCAACTCGGAGGAGCGGACAGCGTTCCTCGCACCGTTCCTGCACAACCAGCTCCCGCGCATCGGTGAACGTCGCCTCACGCGGGGCGACGGCGCATTCGTCGAGGAGTACTTCACCGAACGCTCCGGGCGAGCGTGGCGGGAGACGCCCGACTTCGCCGAAGCGATCACGCGCAACCGACTCGCGATCCAGATCCCCGGCGTCGCCCACTGCAGTCTGGAATATCGCCGTTGGGCGTTCCGCTCGCAGTTCCGCCCTGACGGCTGGCGGTTCATGGAACTGATGAACAAACGACTCGATCACCCGTTTCTGGCCCTCCGCGGCCGCGAAGACGACTACATCCTCGACTCCCTCATGGCGCAGAGCCGCGAATGGTCACGCGACTTCGACTACCGCGTCATCAGCGGCGCCGGGCACTTCCTCCACCAGGAAGCACCGAGCGCGGTGAACGCCGCGATCCTGGGGCATCTCGACCGCTGAGCCCACTGAAGGAAACCTACTTCGCGGTCACGCACCTCTGTGTGCTGACGGCGGAGGTCCGGCCCTTCGCCGCGGCGAGGTCCTGCTGAACCTGGGACGCGGTGAGGGCGAAGCCGGTGTCGTCCGCGGGGTCCTGCGAGGCGCCGAAGACGAGGCCCAGCACCTTGCCGTCCTCGGTGATCATCGGGCCGCCCGAGTTTCCGGAGCGGATGAGGCCACGCATCGTGTACACCTCGCGCTGCACCGGCTTGGGACTCTGATAGATGTCCGGGCCGTTGAGGTTCACCACGTTCCGGACGCGGACCGGAGTGATCGTGTAGGGGCCGTTCTCCGGGAACCCGAGCACGATCGCGTCGTCGGACGTCGACGCCTGATCCGCGGCGAAATCAAGCGACGGCGCCCGCAGGTTCGGGACGTCGAGGATCGCGACGTCTGTCCGGTAGTTGAACCAGACGACGGTCGCGTCGAGATGCCTGCCACGGGCCGTCTCGACGGACACTTCGTCGGTTCCGGCGACGACATGCGCATTGGTCATGATCCGGTTCGGTCCGACGACGAACCCACTGCCCTCCAACGACTGTCCGCAGCTCCGTGCGACGCCGGTGATCTTGATGACGCTCGGCCGCACCTGCCGGACGATCGGGAGTTCGGCGAGTTGTTGGTCCGGCTCGTCGACGTTGGAGACCTTCGTCGCGCCGAAGGGGCCGATGACTTCCTTGATCCCGGAGGAGTCGATGAGCTCGGTCAGTTCGTCCGGCACGTTCCGCATCCACTGCGGAGCGACGTCGTCGACGGCTTGCACGATGCGCGAGTCGTCGACGGCCTGAGAGATCCTCGGCTGATCGGCGCCCCGCAGCGGGAACGACAGCAGCCACGCGGCCACCAGGATCGCCACTACCTGCAGCACCGATCCGACGCCGCTGTCGATTCGACGGAGCGTCGGTGAATGGATGCTGCTGCGGGCCGCCCGGCCGAGCACCATGCCCGACAGTTCGCCCACCACGATGAGGCCGATGATCAACAGGACCCCGACCGCGAGGCGCAGCCGCCCGTCGTCGAACTGTTTGATCACGAGCGGTGCGAGGAGGACCCCGGCGACCGCGCCGATCAGGACTCCGGCGAACGCGAGAGCCGACGCCGCAGCACCCTGGCGGTATCCGCTGAACGCGGCCAGGAGCGCGATCGCGACGATGACGAGGTCTACCCAGACGGACCCGCTCACTGCGGCGACTCCGGGACGTCAGCGGTCGCGAATCCCGACTCCTGGCGGTTGCCCGTCGCGGCGATCATCTTCTCGAGCGGCCGGACGTCGTTCTTGTCCCAGGGCACTTCCCAGCCCGCGGCCTCGGCTATCGCTGCGATGATTCCGCCGGTGAATCCCCACACCAGCATGCCGTCGAGCAGAAAGGCCGGGCCGCGGTACACGTTGCCGCCCATGAACGACCTGCTCACCTGGAAGCGGTTCTCGGGCTTGAGCAGTTCGCGGAGGTTCACTCGAGTGACGCGAGCGGTCTCACCCTCGTCCACCACGCGGACCGGAGTCGGCGACGACCAGTGCGCGAGCACCGGTGTCACTTCGAAGCCGGACGGTACCGGGAACGTCGGCAACGACGCGAGAACGTCGACGCCCTGCGGTATCAGCCCCGTCTCCTCGTAGGCTTCGCGCATCGCGGTGCCGACCGGGAAATCGTCTCCGGGATCACGGCTGCCGCCGGGGAACGCGATCTGACCGCTGTGGGTGCGCAGCGTCGCCGCACGTTCGGTCAGCAGGACATCCGCGTCGGCGGGCACACCTCCGGGGTGGTCTGCGGCGGCGTCGAACGACCCGCCGAACAGCACGAGCACCGACGCCGCACGCGAACTTCGGAGCGCGGCCACCCATTTGGAGCGATCACCACCACGATTGAGAACCGACTCGTTGACTGCGCCGACATCGTCGGTGATCGCCCGCATCCACTCGGGAACCGCAGCGCGGTCGACCAGTGGACCGGGCGTGTACTCGGGTCCTCGGCGACTCACGAAGCAGCCCCAAGGTCGACGCCCAGCTGCTCGCGGACGGCCCCGGTCAGATCTTCGTAGGTCTCGAACACACGCGGCAGCACGGCCGCCACGGATCCGTCCGCACGAATGAATACCGTGGACGGGAACACGCGTGGCGCCTTCACCGCCTGCGCGATCGAGCCCTGTGGATCGGTGACGACCGGCAAGTGGACTCCGACCTCTTGAAGGAACTTGAGAACGAAGTACGGCTTGTCGCCGCCCTCGCGTGCGTGAACTGCGAGCACGTTCAGCTTGTCACCCGAGGCCGCCGACAGTCGGTCGAACAGGGGAAGCTCTCGTCGGCAGGGCAGGCACCACACCGCCCACATGTTGATGACCAGTGGTTTTCCGGCCGTCGCAGCACCGACGTCGATCGTCGAGCCGTCGCCCATGCACGGCACGGTCACGCCTGCCAGCGGTCCGGTCGCCGCCGCACCGGCGCCTGCGGGACACGGGTTCAGCGCCGCGTCGCGCCGGGCCGCGTCGATCTCGCTCTGTGCCACCGTCTGGTCGGTGATGCCGGACGGCGGGCTGCTCGGCGCTGCGGGCGCCGCCGGTTCGTCGGTCCCCCGCGGCCACAGCGCGACGACCAGGGCGATCGTCACGATGATGAACGCGATCATCGCCCGCATGCCGGGCAGCGCAAACGTCTTCTTCAGGGTGTCCATCGTGCTCATTCGGTGATCCCCGCCAATGCGAGGAGATGGTCGGTCTCCGGAGCCTTTCACGAGTGCGGCCGCCTTGACCGGATCGACCTGCCCCTCGCCGAACGACGGGCAGTCCTTCGCAAGCAGGCAGACGCCGCAGGCGGG
The DNA here is from genome assembly GCF_000344135.1 of Gordonia malaquae NBRC 108250. Lineage (GTDB taxonomy): Bacteria > Actinomycetota > Actinomycetes > Mycobacteriales > Mycobacteriaceae > Gordonia > Gordonia malaquae. The sequence goes on from NZ_BAOP01000023.1 coordinate 35,068, forward strand.
AGTCCTCGCGTGGCACACCCGGCGCCCGTGGAAGATGATGCGGTGCGACAGGTCAGTCCACTCCTTGCGCGGGATCAACTCCCCGACGACCTTCTCGACCTTCACCGGATCGGTCTCCTGAGTCCAGTCCCATCGGCGGACGAGACGGCCGAAGTGCGTGTCGACGGTGATCCCGGGGACACCGAACGCGTTGCCCAACACCACATTCGCCGTCTTCCGTCCGAATCCGGGAAGCGTGACGAGCTCTTTCAGGGTGCCGGGCACCTCACCGTCGAACCTGTCGACGAGCGCCTGCCCCAGGCCGATGATCGAGTTGGCCTTGTTTCGGTAGAAGCCCGTCGAGCGGATCATCTCCTCCAGTTCCGTCCGGTCGGCGCTCGCATACGAGAACGCGTCCGGGTACCGACGGAAGAGAGCGGGCGTCACCTGATTGACGCGGACGTCTGTGCACTGCGCCGACAGGATCGTCGCCACGGACAGCTCCAGCGGAGTGGTGAAGTCGAGTTCGCAGTACACGTGCGGAAACGCCTCCTGCAGAGTCCTGTTCATCCGACGTGCTCGTCGGACCAGGCCCAGCGGGGTCTCCGGCTTACGTCTGCTCACAACAACCCAGGTTAGCGGCCGCACCGCCGATGCGACGATGCGGTAACAACTCGGTGACGACCGGCGTTCTGGTTTCCCAGCGCACCGCAGGTTCGTGTTGACTGGCCTGCATGCAAGGACTGGCAGCTCTCCTGTTCCCTCCGGTGCTGATGTTCTTCGCACTGGCGATGGAGCGGGTTCAGACCGGGCTCGACCGACTGTCAGTCGGACGCGCCCACGTCGAGGAGTTCCTGGAGACCGCGGACGAGACCGATGTCGGCAACCTTGCGAAGGACGGACTGCCCGCCGCACTCGACGAACTGCGGCAGCGTCGCAGCAACGATGTGGGCGGGGAACCGGTCCTGCCGGCCGATTCTGACGCACGAACGCGCGCCAGCTGACCACAAAACGCGCAGTTTTCGGACATTTCACCCTCGTGTGAATGCCTCGTACACGCGTGATCAATTCAACAACTATGATTTTGACCGTAGTGTTGAACTTCGAGCGCACGTTCGGAACAAGAGAGGTTCTTTAGGTGGAAGAGATACTCGCCAGGGCAGGTATTTTCCAGGGGGTCGAGCCCACAGCCGTTGCTGCACTCTCCAAGGAGTTGCAGCCGGTCGAGTTCCCTCGCGGCCATGTGATCTTCCACGAGGGGGAACCGGGAGATCGGCTATACATCATCCTCAGCGGAAAGGTGAAGCTCGGACGTCGATCGCCTGACGGCCGCGAGAACCTGCTGACGATCATGGGGCCGTCCGACATGTTCGGCGAGCTGTCGATCTTCGACCCCGGTCCCCGCACGTCGTCGGCGACCACCGTAACCGAGGTCCGCGCCGTCTCCATGGATCGCGACGCGCTGCGCAAGTGGATCAAGGACCGCCCGGAGATCGCTGAGCAGCTGCTCCGCGTCCTCGCCCGTCGCCTGCGTCGTACCAACAACAACCTCGCGGACCTCATCTTCACCGACGTCCCCGGTCGTGTCGCGAAGCAGCTCCTGCAGCTCGCTCAGCGTTTCGGCACGCAGGAGGGCGGTGCCCTCCGCGTGACGCACGATCTGACGCAGGAGGAGATCGCTCAGCTGGTCGGCGCATCGCGCGAGACCGTGAACAAGGCTCTCGCCGACTTCGCGCAGCGCGGCTGGCTCCGCCTCGAAGGCAAGAGCGTTCTCATCGCCGACTCCGAGCGCCTCGCACGACGCGCACGCTAGTCGACCGACTCCCCTCGCTCCTTGAGCGAGAGGGCCTCTCCTGCTCCTTGAGCGCCCTTCGTCTCGCTGCGCTCGCTCAGGACCCGCGCAGCGAGTCGAAAGGTCCGGTTCCTGACACACATGTCCGGGGCCGGGCCTTCGTCGTAGAAACCCTTTCGACTCGCAAGCTCGCTAATGGAATGGACTGAGGTTGCCGACGAGAGTTGGCAGACTTAGTTGAGGTAGCCAGCCTTCGGGTGAGCACTTCAGCTCGCTGGGCCATTTCGTTGAGCCCTACCTTGAGATCGTGCCCCCGAAGGCTTCGCCTGACGAGCTCTTGATTGCTGCTGGGATGACGTGCCGGCCCACCCGTGCAGGTGTGGTGTGAGCACTGCGCCATTAGTCCGCAACCTGCTCGCCGGCCCCGGCTGCCGACCTCGGGCGGCACCACCGTCCGCCAGAGAAGGAACCGAGCAGCATAGAGAGGGTCGAGGGACATGTTGTTTGTAGGAGACGACTGGGCCGAAGATCATCACGATCTGGTCGTGATCGACGACAATCAGAAAGTCTTAGCCCGAGCCCGGGTCCCCGAAGGACCGGCCGGAATCACCGCATTCACCGACGTCATCGCACGAGCAGCGCTCAAGACAGTCACCAGTGACGATGACCTCGACGACGACGCTG
>NZ_BAOP01000022.1 GCF_000344135.1 Gordonia malaquae NBRC 108250
CCCAGTAACATTGACTTCGACAAAGAGCTGGGAAGTCGGCGGCGAGCTTGGCGGAGAAGTCGGCAATGATGTGGGCGCCAAGGCAAGCGCCCAAATATCGGCCAAGTATGGGCAGTCTATGTCCCAGGAAGTCCAGTACTCCAGCTCAATGGGGCTCGATACCAGCAAACTGAAACCTGGGCAACGAATGGTCGGGTACTCCATGTACAATAAGTACCTCGTTACCGTGCAGAAGTATCACACAGAGAGCAAGACGGTGGAATCGACAAAGCAGTATATCGTCTTAATCCCTATCGATGGCCTCGATGCCGATGTGGAAGACGTGTAGCCATGAGGAGAACCGTTCTGCTCTCTTTGTCTGCGGTCGCCCTGATTGCGGTTGCACTTATCACCACGTTGTACTTCACACGAACCGCGGAGCCTAACCCACCTGCGGCCGAACCCCTTCCCTCGCGCGTTCAGGGCGAAACCGTCACAGGACTCGACCTCGTAGGTTTGCCTCCCTCCACCGCAGAGGCTCGCCTGGGGTATCCAAAAAATGATCCTTTTGGCTCACCCCCGAGAATCATTGGCCAAGACCCTTCGGTCAACTTGAATGCGCCGACTATTATCACTGCAGTCTGCATGAACCCGAAAAGTGAATCTGAGAGATCGTCTGGCACTGTTGTCTTCGAGGTCGCGAACCCCCAACAGATTAGCGAGAACGACCTCGCTCTACTAAAGAAGTTCACTTATAAGTCACGTCGACAGCACATTAAGGACGCGACTGGCTGTGAAAGTGACGTGATCGGCGTGTTTGTGCCAGGCGAGAGATAATCAATACTCTGGCACAAGTTGAGGCAGTCGAATAGACGATCAACCGCCCCAACACCCATACGCAGGAAAGGCGCCCCACCCTCCGAAGAGGTTGGGGCGCTTTTCAGTTCACGACAGCGGCGAGACGCTACTGATCCTCCGAGTGATGCTTCGCCGCGATCGCATCCTGACGATCCAGACGGACTGCGAGCTCGTCGAGCCGAGCCGGGAGCGCCTGATCTCCCGCACGCCTCGCCACCCGATCCTCCCGGACCTCCGCACCGATCGTCTCGACGAGCGCCCTGACGTCGCCGACGGCGTCGGACACGTCGTCGAGGTCGTACCGCATCGGCCGCTGATGCGAGTTGACCGTCGACTCCCAGATCTCCCGGATCGTCTTCGCCTGCTCCTCGACCTGCTCACCGTCTCTTCGTGCCGGACGCCGCCCTTTCGGGCGACCACGATCGCGGTGATGCCGGTGACTGCCACGGCGATCAACGCGGCGCCGTTGTCGATGAGTCAGCAACGAGATCAAAGACGCTGTCAGCCTGGGCCTGCTCCGCAGCCCACACCGACCACGCGCCGGTCACTCGCGGTCCTTGCTGAGGGTCGGGGTGTGCCACGCGGCCATTGTCGAACCACCCGGCCGCAGATCAGACGGTATAGTCACCGCCGATCACATCCACCGATGTCCGCACGCGAACAGCCGACTGCCTGACGATCGATCCTCGCCCGCGACGACATCGCCTGAGAAAGCCGGAACCATGAGGCCACTTCACGCGATCACCGCCGTCGGTGCAGCCCTTGTGCTTGCACTCTCCGCTTGCGGCACCGAGCAAGAGGCCGCGCCGGCCTTGAGCACCACGGCGCAAGCAGACGCCTCCGGCACCGAGAACGCATTGCGAGCGCGGCTCGACGACGTCTATCGCATCGTCATCCAGGGCGGGCAGTGGGCCAAGGGATACGACTACCTGTCCCCTCGCTGCCAGACGAAGCACAACCGCACCGACGTCGAAGCAGCACTCAAGGCCGAATACGGCCCCGAGTCCGGCCGCGACTTCTCGGGCGAGCCCACGTATGTCATCACCGTGGACGACGACTCCGCGTCAGTCGTGACACGGGCATCGGATGGCAAGGGCTCGAACGCACCTAAGACCTGGACCTTCGTCGACGGACAGTGGTCGAACGACAGCTGCTGACACCGGACCGCACTCGACGACAGTCGGCCGCTCGGACGATTTCTGGCGAGCACGGACCACAACCAGGACAAGTAGCGGACCGTCGAAGGCATGAGTGTGCGTGAGACGGTCCTCCGAAATCCGAAGCGTTCGGCAGTGATCGGCGTCGGCGGCTTGATAGCACTGCTCGGATCGTGCGGGATCGGCGCAGCGGTGAGCAGCCCCGCGCCGATGGCCAGCCCACCGACGACGATCACACAGACCGAGGTTCTCACGGAGACGACGACTGTCACCGCGACTCCGACAACGTCCGAGCAGCCAGTGAAGCGGACGACCACACGGGAGCCGCGAAAGCCGAGGACGACAACGGAGGAGTCGCCCCGCGTGCGCGCGGCAGTCCCTCGTCGGACCCGAACACCACGACCGGCCCCGACAACCGAGTCGGACGCTTCGTACGCCAACTGCGGTGAAGCTCGAGCAGCGGGCGCGGCGCCGCTTCTCCAAGGTCAACCCGGATATCGCAGCAAACTCGACCGCGACGGCGACGGAGTCGCGTGCGAGTAGCCCCAAGACTCGAAGGTTGACACTTTTCCTCGTCTGTCTCATTATCAACACATGTTGATGGATTCGTCGCAGGGCTATTCACTCCGCTCCGATGACACGTGGCGGGACCCGTTCACGATGTACTCACGCCTGCGGGCAGACGACCCCGTCCACAATGTGGTTCCCGCCGATCGGCCGTCCGACGACTTCTGGGTGTTGACCCGCCACGCTGATGTGATGGCGGCAGCAAAGGACTGGCAGACGTTCTCGTCCGCGCAGGGACTGACCGTGACGTACGGCGAACTACAGAAGATCGGGCTCGCCGACAACCCTCCGATGGTGATGCAGGACCCGCCGGTGCACACCGACTTCCGCAAGCTGGTGTCGCGCGGGTTCACTCCGCGCCAGGTCGTGACGCTTGAACCGCTCGTGCGCGACTTCGTGGTCGAGCGAATCGAACGCCTCCGCGCCGAAGGCTCCGGCGACATCGCCGCGGAACTGTTCAAACCGCTGCCGAGCATGGTCGTCGCCCACTACCTCGGCGTGCCGGAGGAAGACCGCGCGCGGTTCGATGCGTGGACCGACGCGATCGTCGCCGCCAACCCCGGTGCCGATCTCGGTGCAGCGATGACCTCGGCCGCCGACGCCGTCCTCGAACTCACGTCGTACTTCGCCGAACTCATCGAACACCGCCGCAAGCACCCGGGCGACGACACCGTCTCCCACCTCGTCGACGCGGGAATCGCCACTGACTCGGCGGGCCTGCTGTCGGTGCTCGCGTTCGCATTCACGATGGTCGCGGGCGGGAATGACACCACGACGGGCATGCTCGGTGGTTCAGCGGCCCTGCTCACCGAGCATCGGGACCAACGTCAGATCCTGATCGACGAACCGGAACTCATCGGGACTGCAGTCACCGAGTTGCTGCGACTGACCTCCCCAGTTCAGGGCCTCGCGCGGACCACGACCCGCGACGTCGACTACCCCACGGCGACGATCCCGGAGGGCCGAAAGGTCCTGCTCTGCTACGCCTCCGCCAATCGCGACGAGCGTCTCCACGGTCCGGACGCCGACCAACTCGACGTCCGGCGAGATCCGCCCGGCCTGCTCACCTTCAGCCACGGCTCGCATCATTGCCTCGGCGCGGCGGCCGCTCGCATGCAGGCCACCGTCGCTCTCACTGAGCTCTTGCATCGCTGCCCAGACTTCGAGGTGGATGTGGACGGGATCGTCTGGGCGCCGGGCAACTACGTGCGTCGTCCGTTGTCAGTACCCTTCACCGCATGACCTCCGAGTGGACCGGCGCACGACGCTCCGCCGCGCGTGACCGCATCCTGCAGGTGGCTGCCGAACAGTTCGCCGAGCACGGGGGCGACGTGTCGATGTCGGACATCGCAGCAGCGGCCGGCTGTTCGCGCGCGACGCTGTATCGGCATTTCGACAGCCGGACCGCCCTGCAGCTGGCGTACATCGCACAGGTCGCGGGGGAGATCTCCTCAACGATCGAGACCCGCTTGGCAGGAATCGACGACCGAACTGAACGAATCACCGAGGCAGTCTTGATCGCCCTCGCCGAGGTCCGCTCCGATCCCGCGCTGACCGCCTGGTTCACCTCTGCGGGCGCCGGGCTGACCAGTGAGCTCGCGCTGTCGTCGGACTCCGTCGGGGCGATCACGACGGCGTTCACGCAGGATCCGATCGCTGCGGCGTGGATCGTCCGCGTGATCGTCTCACTGCTGATCGTCCCCTCCTCGGAAGACGAGGAGAGGACGATGATTCAGCGTTTTGTGACACCGACGCTCAGCCGATGAGCCAACCGTGCTGAGCGCAGACCGGGTTGGTGACGCCGCCGAGAGCGCCCTCGACGAGGGAGATCATGCGTGGTGAGTAGACCATCGTGAGGTGATCCGACAGGTCTTTCGAGCAGCCGTCCTGGATGGTGATGTTGCGGACTCCAGCACTGCGGATGAACGCGGAGGTATACGGCGTGACGACCTCGTCGAACCGACTGGCAATGTTTGTGTACTCCACTCCGGGGTAGGTCATCCGGCCGCTGTTGAGCCGTTTGATGAACGGCGACCCGACGGACTGATCGATGGGACCGGCACCGTACAGCCACGCGTAGAACCCCATTATGTCGAGTCCTGCGCTATTGATCTGGCGGCCGATCCAGGCGAGGCCGTCGAGCGTGGTCCCGTGGTTGGGTGCGGCGAGCATCACGAGCTTGCCGATCTTGTTGTTCTCGGGATTCGACACATCGGCGCCCCCGTCCGCCTTCATCCACTGGCGGACCACAACCCCGCCCTGCGAATGTGACACCACGTCGACCTTCGCCGATCCGGTGGCCGCGCGGACCCGGTCGATGTAGCGACCCAGCTGTGTCGCCGACTGCGCAATGCTCGCGACACCGTTCGCGGCAGGCAGAATCGTGACCACCCCACCCTTGTCGACGAGATCGGTCCGGCCGTAGTTGGGCGCGAACACGCATCGCCCGGACTCTGCGAGCTCGGGTGCGATTCCCGCCCAATTGTCGTATGCGTCCTCGTAGGTGCCGTGGACGAGGACCACCGGGTTCTCCCCTTCCTTCGGCGTGCATCCGAAGTCGTTCGCGCCAGGAGGGGCAGAGTTCGGGTGCAGTTGGGCGTAGAGGTAACCCGCCCAGAACCCTGGCTGACGTGGCCCCACGTCCGCGGTGCCACCGATCGCCTGCAGCGTCTTCGGCGCGGCCTGCACAGTGGCCGACGCGCACACGGACGCTGCGGCAATAGCGCCCAGAATCGCGACAACCCACCGCCTCGACATCGTTCTCATCACGTCAGAACATCCCTCTTTCCAGTTCGCGACAGGCCCTCAACCTTCGCGTTCGGCTGCTCCTGCAACCAGTCCAATGCGCTACGCGCCGTCCAGAACTCGAGCGGGAGGTGCGCGCCGTACGGCAATCGGCGGTAGTCGACCGTCGTCCCGACACTTCGGTAGCGATCGACGAGATCGTCGACGTCGGACACTGAGATCACCTCGTCTCGCATCCCCTGCTGAATGAGCAGCGGCATCGCCGACGCACTGCCGCCCGGCCGGATATCGGCGAGAACCGACGCCAGGCGGGGGTCGGCGAGCAGTCCGTCGACACCGTCGCGCAGATGTGCTCCGAGGTCCATCCCACGTAGTCGGATGAGCAACGGCACCGTCGTGAACCGCTCCGCCGTGTCGACGGCAGCACGTAGTCGAGCGTCCGCGTGGTCGACGAGCACATCATCAACCTGCGGGTATGCCCGGCGCAGCCCGGCGATGAACATGATCGGAAATCCCGCGAACCGACCCGACGACAGCCTGCGCAGGGCGTTCGCCGGGTCCCCGACGGGGGACCCGGCAACCGCGCCGATCATCGGGAGTTCGGACGCGTAGTCGGCCGCGACCTCAGCGGCCCATAATGTCGCGAGACCTCCACCCGAGTAGCCCCACAGCCCGACGTCGAGACCGAACGTTCCGCGGTCCATCCCGAACCTACGCGCGGCTCGCACGCCGTCGAGCACGCGATATCCCGGCTCGCGAGCTGCGCCGAGCCGACCCTCGAAGCCACAGTGGTCCGGTATCGACACCACCCAGCCACGTCGAAGAGCCGCGACGACCTGACCGAACTCCAATTGGGCGAGGCTGCCCGCGGCCCTGGCTCCGAGACGAAGCGCATACGACGGCGAGCATCGCGGTGTCACCGCGTCGATCGCGCATTGGAACGAGAGGAGGCCCCGGTGGTCACCACGAGGAAAGAGGACCGTGGTCGTCGCCGCTTCCGGCGCACCCGTCAGATCCGTGGTCCGATACTGCAGCTGCCATGCATCGACAGACATCGGGAGTCGCCCGAAAGCTGCGGGCGTCACCCGTCGTTCGGCGAGCACGCCTCCCGGCTGCCGCGCGGCCATGTCGGCGACCGGCAGGTAGAAGCCATCATCGTCGGGTGGTCGGATCGTCGAATTCACAAGATCCAACGCTAGGTTCGATCCGGCCCGGCCGTCACTGCACGCACACGAGAACTATCCGCTCAGAATTTGTGCCCGGAACCAATTCCTCACCGAATCGACAATCCGATGGCACATACGAACGGAGTGTCGAGCAGTATGTCCTGATGACCGACGCCACCGAAGGACTGTCACCTCTGCTGTCACGCATGCGAGACCAGTGGGAGACGATCGCAGGAAAACTGCTCACCGACGGCCTCGCAGCGGCCATGCCCGACGGTGTTCCCGACGATCATTTCAACGCCGACGTCCTCCCCGCGATCACCTTGTGCGGCTACGCGCTGTTCGAAGCGATCTCGTCCGGTCGCGATCTGACGTATGACGAAGTCCGCGTCTTCGCGGAACCTGTCGCCGCCAAGCACGCCGAAGACCGCCTGCCCCTCCACATGTTGCTCACCGGCATGCACGCGTCCGCGCAGGTCCTTCTCGCCGAGGCAGCGGCGATAGCCGACGACTCCGAGATGGACCAGATGCTCGATATGGGCAAGCGAATGCTGAACTTGCTCGCGAGCCTCACATTGACGGCTGTCGCCGCGTACACGGAGGTGGAACAGTCGATCTACCATGCGGAACGCGAAGCGCGACGCGAGTTGTGCGCCGCGTTGATCGACGGACGAGCGGCCGCAGGACTCGCCGCCCGTGCCGACGCCTCGATCGCTGATCGGTACCTCGTACTGTCGCTTCGAGTAGACGTCGACCCGAGCCCGGTGAGCGCGGCTCACCTCATCTCCCGCAGGCGGATGCGACTGCTGCAACATGTGCTCGACGACCTGACCTCGAGCACCACCCTTGCCGTCTTCGACGGAGCAGTCGGGACTGCGCTCATCCCGGAGGCGTCGACCGACGACATCACCGACCGGGATAGATGGAGCGCACTGACATCGCGCCTCACGGATGAGTTCGACGCAGCGGTGCACGTCATCGTCGCGACCGGTGTCACGCCTGAGCAGATCCCGGCCGCTGTTGACGACGGCCGCGAACTGGCACGACTGGCCAGCGCACTTCGACGACCAAGCGGCGCTTACGAACTCGACGATCTGCTGCTCGAGTACCAGATCACCCGTCCAAGCGCGGCCCGTGACCGGCTCGCGGACCGCGTCGCGCCTCTGTTCAGTCAGGCGCACCTCCTCGAATCACTGCAAGCCCATCTCACACACGGCACGAATCGGAAGGAAGCCGCGAGCCAACTCTTCGTGCATCCGAACACCTTCACTTACCGGTTGCGTCGCGTCGCCGAACTGACCGGGCTCGACCCCGCCGATCCGTACGAGTCACGAATGCTCGCCGCGGCACTGACCATCTCGAAGGCACAGGACTCACCTAGTGTCGTCGAGACACCGTGAGCAGACGCCGGTTCGCGTCTCGTCCAGCAGCGAGACATCACGACCAACACGCTCAGGGTTCACCCGACGTAAGTGACGGCCAGCCCGACTGCACACGCACCGACCGACCCGCCGAGAGTCAGCACTGCGTACACGAGCCCCCGCCGACCGCCGGTGCGGACTGTCTCCAGGACCGACGTCGAGAACGTCGTGTACCCGCCGAGGAACCCTGTGCCGATCACCGTCTGCCAGTCGTGATCGGCGCCGTGGAACATCACCATGCCCGCGATCAATCCCATGGCGAGCGAACCCGTCACGTTGATGGCGAAGGTGGGGCCGGGGAAGGCTCCCGGCCACCGACGGCGACAGGCGTCGTCGACGAGGAACCTCAGTACGGCGCCGACCGCACCGGCGAGAAAGGTGAGTATCGGGATCATGCGTGATCACCGGCCATGTGCACGCTGCGGCGGGCCGCCCACACGCCTGCCGCGGCGGCCAGCACACCGACGATCACGCTGACGAGGGCGTAGACGACCGCGATCGCAGGATGCCCGTCCTTGCCCAGCAGGCTGATCTCCAGCGAGAACGCGCTGTACGTGGTGAATGCTCCGCAGAATCCGGTGCCCGCGGTCAGCCTGATCCGGCGACGCCGCCCGACGTCCGGGCCCCGTCGCACCAGCCCTTCGAGCAGCGCGCCGAGCACAAACGCACCGACGATGTTGACCAGGAACGTCCCCACCGGCCACTGCCCCGAGTCTGCGGGCCACTGCTCCTCGGCAGCCCACCGCGCTGCAGTCCCGACCACGCCCCCCGCGAAAACCGACAAGATGTCGCCGACACCTGGTCGGCTGCGCTGCTCGGTCACTCAGCCAGACTACGGGCGATCCGACCTATAGTTGACAGGACATCGACCACACCGGCCCGAGGAGCCCGCCATGTCTGAGTTCATCGACAAGATCAAGCACAAGGTGGAAGAGATCTCGGCAGCGGTCGACAACGAGCTCACCGTCCTCGAGGGCGCGGGCGGCGACGACATCCTGGCCGACCACGACGACAAGCCTACAGAGAACGCCTAGGAGAAGCCCTAGCGGCGGGTGGCGAGTTGGTCGCCGAGTTTGACGACCATCGCGCCGACCGCGAACTTCGGCTTCACGTTCATCTCCAGCACTTCGCGGCATTCCAGCACTGCTTCGATGCAGCGTAGAAGCTTGTCGGGCGTGGCGTAGTCGGCCATGGGCGCCACCACGTCGTGCTCCTTGTCGGGGTGCATCAGCGTGACACGCGCCCCCAGGGAGACGGCGAGCGCATCGCGGAACAGTGCCGCCAGGTCGACGAGCGCCCGGTCCAGAACGTCACGCATCACGCGGGTCCGTCGCGACTTCTGCTGCTTCTCCAACTCCTTGACCGCGCCCGCGGTCCCTCGAGGCGGCCGCGCCGTGCCTTTGCCGGTTCCGCCGGCCCCCAGCGCCGTCATGAGTTCTTCTGTTTCGGCCGCGTCGATCTCGTCGCTGATCGCTGCCGCCGCTTCAGCCGCTGTCTTCACCAACTTGTCGGCCGCAGAGTACGCCGTCGAATCCCGAGTAGCCGCGCGGGCAAGGCTCAACGCCTGATCGCGCTGCGCACGTGCGATCGGATCGGTCGCGAGTCGCTTCGCCCGGCCGACGTGTCCGCCGGACACCGACGCCGCCCACCGCGCGGGTTCGGCGTCGATGCCGTCCCGTTCCATCAGAACACGTGCGATCTCACTGCTCGTCGGCGCGGTCAGCGCGACGTGCCTGCACCTGGATCGAAGGGTGATCGCGATGTCGTCCGGGGACACCGACGGCGCGCACAGCAGGAAGATCGTGCGGTCCGGCGGCTCTTCCACCGCCTTGAGCAGCGCGTTGGCACCCTGTTCGGTGAGACGATCAGCGTCTTCGACAACCACGATCTGCCACCGCCCGGTGGTCGGGCGTCGCGCGGCCATCGAGACGATCTCACGGATCTGCTTGACCGAGATCGTCAGACCGTCGGGAACGATGTGGCGGACGTCGCCGTGCGATCCAGACATGACCGTCGTGCACGCCCGGCACTCACCGCAGCCCACCACGTCCGACTGGCACTGCAGGGCGGCGGCGAACGCGGTCGCAGCGATCGACCTGCCACTGCCTGCGGGTCCGGTGAACAGCCAGGAGTGGGTCATCGACTCGCGGACGCCCACCGGGAGTTCGTCGACCGGGTCGCCCTCGAACATCGAGACCGCGCCGTCTGCGGCCTCCTCCAGACGTGCCGCGACCAGGCGCGCAGACGTTGCCGCGGCTCGGAGTTCGGCGGCGAGGGTGTCCTGCCCGATCAATCGATCAAAGACATTTGTCACACCGGCAAGCCTAATCCCCAGTTCAGACGACCGATGACCCGCAACCCGTTTAACAATTGCAAGCACCCCGGTACCGTGGACTCGTGGTAGCAAGACGGTTCGGCCTCGCCAAGCCGGCGCAGACCCTGCGCTGGCTGGCACACACGCCCTGGCCTGTCCTTGCCCTCGATCTCCTTCGAGCCAATCTCGTCGGCGCACTCTTCACGTTCGCTTTCCTCCGCTTCGGCATGCCACCCGCAGACGCCTTCTCCATCGGCGACGCGGACGCCTACAACCAGGTCGCGTTCGCGATCTATCTCGTGGTCGCGGTCCTCGTCGGCATGTACGCCACGGTGGCGCTCAGCATGCCGGTCCTGATATGGCATCGTCGCAGGTCACGGCTCGACGACGCGGCGGCTCGCAAACGAGCTCTCCAGTTGCCGAGCCTCCTGACCCTGACCACACTCGGCCTGTGGACGGTCGGCGGCATCTTCCTCTCGATCATCAACTGGCGCACCACCTCGGCCAAGGACGCGATTCTGGTCGCGTTGGCGAGCCTTGTCGGAGCCCTGGTGACCGGCGTTCTGTCGTTCATGCAGTCTGAGCGCGTCCTGCGTCCCATCACGGTGACCGCGATGGCTAACGATCCGGACTCCACCAACGCGCCCGGCATCACCGCCCGCATCTCGGTGTTCTGGGCGGTGACCGTCGGCGTTCCGATGCTGGTGATCGGCGCCCTCATCGTCCTGCAGCACTACCACTTCATCGACACCGATCCGAGCGGTCTGCTGCGGCCGATCCTGTGGCTGGCCGGCGCGTCGATCGTGTTCGGTCTCCTTGCGATCTCCCGCCTCGTCGGGTCGATCACCGACCCCATCAAACAGCTCCGGGTGGCGTTGGCGCAGGTCCGCGCCGGCAACCTGAACGTGGCAGTCAAGGTGTACGACGGCAACGACCTCGGCGCACTGCAGTCGGGTTTCAACGAGATGGTGTCCGACCTTCGGGAGCGCCAGGAACTGCGGAACCTGTTCGGCCGCTACGTCGGCGAGGACGTCGCCCGCCGCGCCATCGAGACGGGAACTGAGCTCGGCGGCGAGGAGCGCTACGTCGGCGTGCTGTTCGTGGACATCGTCGGCTCGACGCGCCTGGCGGTGAACCGCCCGCCGCGCGAGGTGGTGATGCTCCTCAACGAGTTCTTCCAGATCGTCGTCGAGGTGGTCGGCCGTCACGGCGGGTTCGTCAACAAGTTCCAGGGCGACGCTGCTCTCGCGATCTTCGGTGCGCCTTTGGATCAGGACGACTTCGCGGGGGCCGCTCTCGCCGCCGCCCGTGACCTGCGTGTCCAGCTCGACAAGCGTCTCGGCGACGTCGACATGGGCATCGGCGTCTCCGCGGGCAAGGCAGTCGCCGGCCACATCGGCGCCGAGGAGCGTCTCGAGTACACGGTGATCGGCGACCCGGTGAACGAAGCCGCCCGCCTCACCGAACTGGCCAAGGATGAGCAGACACGCGTCCTCGGATCGGCGCGAGCCGTCTTCCTCGCCGGCGACGACGAGGCCGCCCACTGGGCCATCGGCGAAGGCGTCGAACTCCGCGGTCGAGGCATCGAGACCCTCCTGGCCCGCCCCGACATCGACGTCACGACGCCCACTGTTCCTGAAGCCTGAGTCCGGTTCACAGCAAAGACGCTGCTTACAGCGACATCCGCTCCCCAAAGAAGCAATCCGCTCCCTCCAGCTACATCCGCTCCCTCCGGGAAGGGAGCGGATGTAGCCGAGAGGAGCGGGATGTCGACGAAGGGAGCGGATGGAGGCCACCCGCTGTCGTCCCCAGCGTCTTTGACGAAAGGCCGCGGTAGGAAGCTAAGCCTCCGGAGCAGCCTTCTTGGCAGCGGTCTTCTTAGCCGCAGCAGTCTTCTTAGCTGCCGCAGTCGTCTTCTTGGCCGCCGTGGTCTTCTTCGCCGCGGTCGTCTTCTTAGCCGCCGTGGTCTTCTTGGCGGCAGTCTTCTTCGCCGTCGTCTTCTTGGCGGTCTTCTTGGCAGTCTTCTTCGCCGGTCCGCGGGCGCGGCGGTCGGCGAGCAACTCCATCGCCCGTTCCGGGGTGATGGTGGCGACTTCGTCGCCCTTGCGGAGGCTGGCGTTCGTCTCGCCGTCGGTCACGTACGGGCCGAAGCGACCGTCCTTGATGACCATGGGTGCGCCGCTGACGTCGTCGTTCTTGCCGAGTTCACGCAGCGGCGGAGCTGCTGCGGCCCGGCCGCGGCGCTTGGGTTCGGCGTAGATCTTGATCGCCTCGTCGAGCGTCACGTCGAAGAGCTGGGCTTCGCTGGTCAGCGACCGCGAGTCGGTGCCCTTCTTCAGATACGGGCCGTAGCGGCCGTTCTGCGCGGTGATCTCCTCGTTCGTCGCGGGGTCGACGCCGACCACGCGCGGCAGGGACAGCAGTTTGAGTGCGTCCTCGAGCGTGACGGATGCGATGTCCATCGTCTTGAACAGCGAACCGGTGCGCGGCTTGGGCGCAGCCTTCTTGGCAGTCTTCTTCGCGGTCTTCTTGGCGACCTTCTTCGCCGTCGACGTCACGGTCGCGACACCGCCTGAGGGGACCTCGTCGAGTGCGACGACGGCGTCGCCGGTGGGCAGCTCGCCTCCGTCACGCGGGGTGGGACCGGCGGGGATGGTCGGGACGGGTGCTCCGTCGTCAGGCTCCTCGTCGTCGGGGAGGACCTCGGTGACGTACGGGCCGAAGCGGCCCTCCTTGGCGACGATGCGGTGCCCGGTCACCGGGTCGACGCCCAGTTCCCGTCCGTCCTGAGGCGTCTCGAAGAGCTTCTCGGCGACGGCGAGGGTCAGCTCGTCGGGCGTCATGTCGGTGGGCAGGTTCGCGCGCTGCAGATCGGGTTCGGCATCCGGACCTGCGACGTTGCGTTCCAAGTACGGTCCGTACCGGCCGACGCGGACGAACACCGGACGGCCTTCGGAATCGTCGAACAGCTTGATCGAGTTCACTTCGCGAGCGTCGATGCCCTCGAGGTTCACACCGACGAGCTTCTTGAGGCCACCGAGGCGGGCGATCGCGCCCGCAGCGTCCTCGTCCTTCGACGCGCCCTCTTCGTCACCGAAGTAGAACTCGGTGAGCCAGCGGGTGCGGTCTTCCTGGCCGGATGCGATCTGGTCGAGATCGTCTTCCAGTGAGGCGGTGAAGTCGTAGTCGACGAGACTGTTGAAGTAGCTCTCGAGCAGTCCGACGACGGCGAACGCCACCCACGACGGGACGAGGGCGTTGCCCTTCTTCACCACGTAGCCGCGGTCCTGGATGGTTCCGATGATCGACGCGTACGTCGACGGACGGCCGATGCCGAGCTCTTCGAGGACCTTGACCAGCGACGCTTCGGTGTAGCGGGCGGGCGGGTTGGTCGAGTGGCCGTCGGCGACGAGCGACGTCGCGGTGAGCGACTGGCCTTCGACGAGGTTCGGGAGTCGACTCTCGGCGTCGTCCGCCTGGCCGCCCGCAAGCTCGTCGACGGTCTCGACGTACGCCGACAGGAAGCCGGGGAACGTGATGGTGCGGCCGGACGATGCGAACGTGACCTGCTCGCCGGTCGACGCTCGTCCACCGATCTTGAGGCTCATCGTGGTGCCCTTGGCGTCTGCCATCTGCGACGCGACGGTGCGCTGCCAGATCAGTTCGTAGAGACGGAACTCATCGGTGTCGAGCGCCGAAGCCACCTGCCCGGGGGTGCGGAAGGTCTCGCCCGCCGGGCGGATCGCCTCGTGCGCCTCCTGCGCGTTCTTCACCTTGCGGTTGTACTGACGCGGGGTGGCGTGGACGAACTTGTCGCCGTACAGGTCCCGGGCCTGAGCACGGGCTGCGGTGATGGCCGACTCCGACAGCGTGGTCGAGTCGGTACGCATGTACGTGATGTAGCCGTTCTCATACAGCCGCTGCGCGATGCGCATGGTGCGGTCGGACGTGAAGCGGAGTTTCCGGCCGGCCTCCTGCTGGAGGGTCGACGTCATGAACGGCGCGTACGGCCGACGGGTGTACGGCTTCTCCTCCACCGACGTGACCGCGAGCGCGGTGCCGTCGAGGGCGGCGGACAGCGCGTTGGCGCGGGCGCCGTCGAGCACCGTGACGCCGGAGGCCTTCTTCAGCTTGCCGTCGGACCCGAAGTCGCGGCCGGTGGCCACACGGTCGTCGTTGATGTTGACCAGGCGCGAACTGAAGGTGCGCGGCGCGGCGTTCTCGCCTGCGTCCATCGTGGCGGCGATGTCCCAGTAGTCGGCCGACACGAACGCCATGCGCTCGCGTTCGCGCTCGACGATGATGCGCGTCGCGACCGACTGCACGCGGCCTGCCGACAGCTTCGGCATGACCTTCTTCCACAGGACCGGCGACACCTCGTAGCCGTACAGGCGGTCGAGGATGCGGCGGGTCTCCTGCGCGTCGACCATCGGCATGTCGAGTTCGCGCGGGTTCTCGGCGGCGGCGAGGATCGCCGACTCGGTGATCTCGTGGAACACCATCCGCTTGACGGGGATCTTCGGCTTCAGGGTCTCGAGGAGGTGCCAGGCGATGGCCTCCCCCTCGCGGTCACCGTCCGTCGCGAGGTAGAGCTCGTCGACGTCGCGCATCAGTGCGCGGAGCTCCGACACGGTCGACTTCTTGTCGGCGGAGACCACGTACAGCGGCTCGAAGCGGTCGTCGACGTTGACGCCGAGTCGGGCCCACGGTTGCCCCTTGTACTTGGCCGGCACGTCGGCGGCACCACGGGGGAGGTCACGGATGTGCCCACGCGACGACTCGACGACGTAGTTCGACCCGAGGTATCCCTGGATCTTGCGCGCCTTGGTCGGGGACTCCACGATCACGAGTCGCCGAGTGGCGGGGGACGCACTGCCTGTGGTGGCCACACCGTGCCCTTCGCTTAGAAAATTTCGCTGTTCGAATGCCGTTGTACCTTATATACGGGGTGTTCTGCACTCCACCCCGCCTAACGGGTCGAAGGTCACGATTGTTCCCGACGTACGCTGCAGTACAGGTCGTCAGCGTCGGATATCGGTTTCGAGCGCCGCTTCGATCCGGTCGCGGGCGAGTTCCTCGACGGTCTCCGCGGGACGAACGGGCGCAATCCGCTCCAGATCTGCGAGTACATCCTGAACGGTCCGGCCTAGCGGGCGGAGGTACTCCTGGAGTTCGATGAGGTCGAGTCTGCGTTCGCGCGACTCCACTTTGGACACCAACGACTGGACGACGCCGAGCCGCTCAGCGAGTTCGTCCTGCGTGAGACCGCTGAGCACGCGGTAGGACTTGAGGATTCGGCAGATCGCCTCAGAGCGCTGCACGTAATCCGCTCCCCTCAAGGACATTCATCGATCATCCCTCTGTCGAACATGACAACCCAATATCGGTTTAGACATTCTATGTTAGGTTGACGCGTGACGTCCGCTTCAGGCGATTGGCGCAGACGCGGGCACATCGGAGGGGAAACATGAAGACAGCACTCAAGCGAGCGGTGGCGGCGACCCTGGTCGCCGCGGCCGCCGGCACTGGCATGACGCTCGGGGCGACAGACGCCGAAGCGGCTCGATACGGCATTGCCGGCGGAACCTACACGTGGGCGCAGGTCCAGAACTGGGGACCGTACTCGAAGGTGACCGGCAAGGCATGGGTCCGCGGAAACGTCATGACCCTCAAGCCCAACAACCGCGGTGCAGCAACTGTTCGGTTCCGCATCGTGCCGACCCGCACCGGCGGCTACACCGATCCAGGCTTCGGTTCGCGCTTCGTCTTCAACCGAAAGGCCGGCGGCCGCTACTCGGGGCCCTCGTACACCTTCGGCATCCCCTCGGGCACCGTTCGCCTGACGCCGCGATGACCCGCACACGGATCGGCGCTGTCCTGGCCTGCGTTCTTCTCGTCGGCGCTGGGCTCACCGCTTGCGGCGACGACAGCAGCCACGACCCGAGTTCACCACAAGCAACCGCTACGGGCACCGCGTCGGACACAACGAGCGCGGCCGCAGCACCGGACCCGTGCCCGCCAAATCGCAACGGCGCGTGCACTCCCCTCGCCGTTGTCGACATGGACGGCTCGGGCGAGCCCGCGTCGCTCAGCCTGCATCCGATCGGGACGAAGCTCGTCACGCTGACGACGCCGACAGAGACGTACGTAAGCCCGGAGATCGCACCCGCGAGCGTCCGTCTCACTAGGCCGAAGTCGTCATCTGAGATCGCCGACGGCATCGCCTACTACGAACTCGATGGTCGTCCAGGGGCCGAGATCGTCGTGCCGATTGGAATGATGGGTTCCAATTCGGTGTTTCAGGTCTTCACGTTCCGAAACGGTGAACTCATCAGCGTCGGCGCACCCGGCGACACGTACCAGATGAACCTCGGATCATCGTTCTGGGTGTTTCCCGGTGAGGGAATTCTGGCTCGGGCGATGTGTCGCGACGGCGGACTCAGCCTCGGAAGCACGGAGATGCCGACTCCGAAACAGGGACACGTGATCGATTTCGTCTCCGAAACGAGCACCGGCGCAGGCGAGGCAAGCGAATGGGTCGTCAGCGGACGAAGGACAGTCACCCCGTCCGAGATCACCGATATGTCGATCGGCCAGACGCATTTCAAGTGCAAGGACGTCCGTATCAAGTCGCTCACTGGTGCCACGACCTCAGCAGCGACCACGACATCATGCGACTCGAGCAAGGACATGTCGGATGCGGTACGCACCGCGGTCCTCGGACTCTCCACCAAGAACGGGTGGCAATGGCAGGCGGACAACGCGGACGTGTCCAGCCTCGATCCATGCAAGACCTTGAGCTTCGCCACTACGACGATCGAGATGGCGACCAACTCGAGTCCGGTTGCGATCCTGCTCTTCAACAAGGGCAAGTTCGTCGGACCTGCATCGACGTGCTTCCCGCCGATCAAGGACGTCACCTCTTCTGGCGACGACACCGTGACCGTTACTTACCGATACCCGAACGAAGGCGATACGAACGCCGGGATGACCGGACGGGCCACCCTGACCTTCCGGTGGGACGGATCGAAGGTCGTCAAGACCGGTGACGTCCCCGCCCGACTCACGCAACTCGCCGGCTGCGCGCCATAAGGACCTCGGCATGGAGACGACCGCTGCGGAAGACACGTCAGCACCAGACCCCACGCCCTTTGTTGTCGTACCCGCCCTCGTTTCGATTCTCTCGGCATCGCCGCACCGCCCCCACTGAGGAGCATTCAGAAGTCATGGACGAAACAACAGGTTCTGCTGCGCGGTACGGGTCTCGAAGGCCCGCCGAAGGAGCATTCCGAAAGGCGCTGAACGTCAGCGATTCGGTTCCCGACAGAATCCGACGAGTGATCGTCTCCCAGACCGGCGGGACCACCCGCCGAGATGAGATCCGAACTCATTTCATCGCAGCCGCCGGAACCTTCGTTCTCGGTGTGGTTCTGTTCAGCTTTGTCTTGTGGTTCACCACGGTGATTCAAGGCATGGTCGTCGGCGGGCGTGACCGCAGCATCATTGGAAACCTGTTCTTCCTCGTACTCGGTCTAGCACTCGCCCTTGCGATGGTTCCAGCCGGGCTCATTGCACTCCGCATGATCTTCATTACTCCGTTCATCAAGGCCGCCAAGGGTTTCGTCAGCGAGAAGACGCCACCGACAACGACGTTTGCGTACGTCACGGACGACGCTGGGCCAGCGCCGACCTTCGACTACGATTCAGCGGTCGCAATGCTCGCCGATGACAGCAACGCACCTGCGAACGAGGAGGAGGCGCAGTGGTGGCGCGGCGCAAAGGGTGAGGTGATCGTCGGCGAACTGCTCGAGCAACTTCCGGAGGGCTACGAAGTCGCGCACGACATCGAAATCCTTGACGGACGTGGTCGGGTCCGAGCGAACATCGACCACATCGTCACCGGCCCGGCCGGCGTCTGGATGGTCGACGCCAAGCACTGGCGCGGGTACACCAAGGTGGAGAACGACGGTATCGCAGGCGCGGAGTACAAGCAGAACGCCGCACGCATCACCCGCTGGGAGGCGAGCCAGATCGGCTGCGACGTCGACGGCATCATCATCGCCGTGGTCGGCGGCAAGGTCAGGCGATCCGGTGTCATTCTCGACGGCGAACGAGATGATATCCCGGTCATCGTCACCGAGGCTCAAGTTGTCAACGGCTTTCTGCAGAACCATGCAGCGGGGAGGAACGAGTCCGGCCCGCCGATGCACGAGGTCGCAACACGTTCGCGCACCCTGCGCTTCGGCTGAATGGAAGGCACCCACTCATGAACTCGATGCAGCGGAGTCTCGATGCCGCGATCCGTTCCGCGAAAGCGAACACTCCGGCGCCACATCCCCTATCGGAAGCATCACCGGCCCAACCGTCATCGATCTCGCTCGTCAAACCTGCGCCAGTCGCTTCCGACTTCGACGAATGGCTGGAGACCGATGAAGGAGCGGCATTCCACGCCTGGAAGTTCACTGCAGGAACGCAGGTACGGTTCGCTGCAGCAGTCGACGCGCTGTGGACGGCTGCCGTCGACGACATCGTCGACGACTGGGTGACGACCCACGGCCCGCTGTTGGAACAGCTCACAGCCTTGTCGAAAGGATCCGGCGCCGAGGTCGATGTCGCCGCAGCCGGATTCGAAGCACTTCGGCAGCACTCCCGAACCGAACTGGGCTTCTACCCGCTCGATCAGGCTGATCGACCGCGATGGCAACCTCCTGAGACCCGGGCCTATCTGTCGGGTGTCACGAGGCACATCTCCGCCGTGACAGCAGATCACCGCGGCCATCACACGCTGCCAGACCTTGCCCACGTCGACTGCGTTCCGATCGAGTCCATTGTCAGCACTCGACTTCGCACGATCCTTCGCGAACTGTTCCCGGACGACTAGGGCAGTTCAGCCCTCCGGCCACACCCCGCCCGGAGCTTCGAGGGGCACCCCGCCGACAGTCTCGGCTAGGCGAGAGAGTCGCTTGTGTCCCGACACCCGCAGGGCGGGGTTGTTTCCGCGGACGCCGACGAGGGTCGGGGCTATGCCGACGCGCATGAGCGACGTCGCGAGCGGAGCGTGTGTGTCGGGGGCGCTGGGGTCGAGCCCAAGGACGTAGTGGACGCCGTCGAAGCGTCCGGCCGCGAGGACCCAGAGGCGTAGTGCGCGTGGGCTGGGCGTCCACCCCTCCGGGACCGCTTTCACCGCGCCAGAGGACCAGCGGCGGTGCAGTGCAGTGATCCGGGGGTTCGCTTCGGTGCGTGCGATCGGCGATCCCTCCTCGGACGTGAGGGTTTCGGCATCGAGACCGGTGGCCATGATGTCGGCGGCGATCTCGTCTGCCCGCCACTGCTCACCGACGACGACGGATACCCGCGCGCCGAGCGACGTGTGGACCGACTGTCCTTGTGCCGCAAGGAGACCCGCAAGATCGTCGATCACAGGATCTTCCGTGTCTGCGGAGAACAACGACATCTGGCTCACACCGTTGATCTTATAGTGCACAGCGCACAACTCCCGGCCCCGCCGAAGCGGAACCGGGAGTTGTGTCTAAGTGTCTGGTGTCGCCCCGAGGGGCGGGTCAAATCAGACTGCGCGAACGCCGGTGGCCTGCGGGCCCTTGGTGCCCTGGCCGACCTCGAACTCCACGCGCTGGTTCTCTTCGAGGGTTTTGAAGCCGTTGCCCTGGATCTCCGAGTAATGAACGAACACGTCGTCATTGCCCTCGTCAGGCGCGATGAAGCCGAAGCCCTTCTCCGCGTTGAACCACTTCACAGTGCCCTGTGCCATTTACTGCATTCCTAACTTTTGCTTCCCGTCACGGAACGTCCCGACGGGGGCCTGTTCCGACCGCCATACCTCAACTAGCCCCGCCTATTGGCGATGGAACCGACTGCAAGTACCACGCTCGCAACTACCTTCGCCATCGAAGCGAAGTGTGCGACCAGGACTAGCTAATCACGTTTCGGGGCGGCGCGATACTTTTAGCGCACGACGATCGAGAAGAACCTGGAGCGAGGGCGATGCAACACGCGACGTACGGCAGCGAACTGCTCGGTCGCACCCTCGCCGGAACACCGTCCGACGAGACGTCACCCCTCACTCACATGGCCGTGATCCCCACGCGGACAGCACAATTCGACGAGTGGCCGGAGTGGGTCCATCCGCAGGTCCGGGAGGCGTTCGTCGAGCGCGGCGTCCGGACGCCGTGGCGTCACCAGATCGCCGCGGCGAATCATGCGCGCGAGGGACGCCACGTGTGCGTCTGCACCGGCACCGCGTCGGGCAAGTCACTCGCCTACCAGTTGCCGATCCTCACCACGTTCGCCGAGGATCCCAACGCGACCGCGCTCTACCTCTCCCCCACGAAGGCGTTGGGCAGCGATCAGCTGCGGGCGACGGCCCAATTGATCACCGGGCGGTCGGCCTTCGCGCACCTGCAGCCGTGCGCGTACGACGGCGACACCGACTCCGAGCTGCGCCAGTGGGCGCGACAGCATTCACGGTGGATCTTCACCAACCCCGACATGCTCCACGTCGGCATCTGCTCCTCGCACCCCAAGTGGCGGCAGTTCTTCAGCAAGCTCAAGTACATCGTCGTCGACGAGTGCCACCACTATCGTGGCGTGTTCGGGTCGCACACTGCGCTGGTCCTGCAACGCACGCTTCGCATCGCCCGTCGCTACGGCGCGGATCCCGTGGTCATCGGGGCGTCGGCGACGGTGTCGAATCCCGCACAGGCGTTGTCGCGGCTCATCGGCGAGGACGTCGTGGCCGTCACGGACGACACGTCGCCGCACGGTGAGCGGACCGTCGCCATGTGGGAGCCGGGATTCCTCGAGGGCTCCGGCGGAGAGGATCCGACGACCGGAGAGAACGGGGCACCCGTCCGTCGCGCCGCGGGCGCTGAGGCGGCACGACTGCTCGCAGACTTCGTCATCGAAGGCGCCCGGACCCTGTGTTTCGTACGGTCCCGCCGTGGGGTCGAAGTGACGGCGGTCAAGGCCAAGCAGTTGCTCGCGGAGTCAGCGCCCGAACTCGTCGATCGCGTAGCCGCGTATCGCGCCGGCTACCTCGCCGACGATCGCCGCAAGCTGGAACGTGCGCTGTCCGACGGTGAACTGCTCGGCGTCGCCACCACCAACGCTTTGGAACTCGGCGTCGACATCAGCGGCCTCGACGCCGTCGTCGTCGCCGGTTACCCCGGAACTGTCGCATCGTTCTGGCAGCAGGCCGGGCGCGCCGGACGACGCGGCGAAGGATCGCTCGTGGTGATGATCGCGCGCGACGATCCGCTCGACACCTACCTCGTCCACCATCCCGAAGCTCTGCTGGAGCGGCCCGTCGAGGCGACGGTCACCGACCCGACCAACCCGTACGTCCTCGGCCCACACCTGCTGTGCGCCGCAACCGAGTTCCCGATCACGCCTGACGAGGCCGAGGCGTGGCATGCCGTCGGCGTGATCGACGAACTCGTCGTCGACGGGCAGCTCAAGCGACGGAAAGCCGGGTGGTACCCCGCGCCCGGCCTGGATCCCCACGGCGACATCGACATCCGCGGCGGGATCGGCGGGCAAGTGCTGATCGTCGACGCGACAACCTCCCGCCTCCTCGGGACCGTCGACTCCTCGCGTGCGAAGACGTCCGTCTTCCCCGGTGCCGTCTATCTGCATCAGGGCGAGAGCTTCGTGGTCGACGAACTCGATCTCGACGACGGCCTCGCTCTAGCTCACCCGGAGGAGCCGGACTGGACCACGTCCCCGCGCGAGGTGAGCGACGTGGTGATCGACCGGGTCGTCGAGCAGCGCTCGTTCGGACCGTTGACCGTCGCCTTCGTCGAGGTGACCGTGACGAGCCAGGTGGTCGGCTTCCTTCGGAAGGCACTGTCGGGCGAGATCCTCGACCAGGTCGCGCTCGATCTACCGGAGGAGAGCCTTCCGACGAGGGCCGTCATGTACACCCTCGAGCCGGACACCATGGTCGACGCCGGGATCACACCCGACAAGTTCCCCGGCGCTCTTCACGCCGCCGAACACGCGGCCATCGGAATGCTGGGGCTGGTCGCGACGTGCGACCGCTGGGACATCGGCGGACTGTCGACCGACGTGCATCCGCAGACCGCGCTGCCCACGGTGTTCGTCTACGACGGCTTCCCCGGAGGCGCAGGATTCGCCGAGCGCGGCTATCACGCGTTCGCGGATTGGATCTCCGCGACCGATGTCGCCGTCTCATCCTGCGCGTGCGACTTCGGCTGCCCGTCGTGTGTGCAATCGCCGAAGTGCGGCAACGGAAACGAACCGCTCGACAAAGAACACGCCATCAAGCTCCTCCGCCTTCTCGGGCGGTTGTACGGGAGTTGACGGTCAACCGCGCGTATCCAACGTTCGGGTGTGAACGGCGTCGATCATCACCTTGTCGCTCGTCGCGATCGTCAGACCACGCCGGGCGGCCTGGGCGACGATCATCCGGTCGAACGGATCTCGATGATCCCAGTCCAGCGTGCCCGCGAGGATGGCATCGCTCGCGTCGACCGGCAGATCAACAGCGGACATCGCCGCGAGCGTCTCCGGCCATGTCGCAAGCAGGGGGCCGGCATCCAGTTTTCCCAACCTGGCCTTCGTCGCCACTTCCCAGGCAGACGCAGACGACACGTAGACCTCCGTCGCCGGATCACTGATCACGGCCAGCGCCGCGCTGTTCAGCCTGCTCGGCTCGGTCAATAACCACAGCAGCGCGTTCGTGTCGAGCAGGATCGATGTCACGCGTCGCCCTCCCACGCACCGAGTTCACTGTCGGGCAGCGGAGCATCGAAATCGTCGGGCACGACCATCCCCGGGAACTGCCCGAACTGCCGCGTTGCAGGAGTGACAGGCGACAAGACAGCGACCGGCCTGCCGTGGTTCGTGATCGTCACAGGAACACCCGTCCGCTCGACTTCGGCGAGCACAGCGTTCAGTCGCGCCTTCGCATCGGTGCTGCTCATCACGTTCATTCTCCAATCGTACCCATGAACTGACTATTGCCAATAGTCAATTTTCGCCCAGGCGTCACTCCTCCACCGGCCCCGCACGGGCCGCAGCGACCGCGTCCCGAACCCCGAGCCCGCCGAGCCGAACCGAGACCGCAACTCGAAGGACGACGTCCTGTCCGTCCACCGTGCACGACGTGATCCGCGGGCGGCCGTCCGCTGAGGCGAGCAGCTCTTTCGCGGCGGCACACCCGTCGTCGCCGAGAACGTGCGCAGACGCGGCGGCGAGCGCTCCGAGATCGGCCGCACTCTGTGCCCGGTGACGGGCGACCACCGCCACTCCGACGTACAGCACCCCGACAAGCACACTGGCGAGAGCCGCGATCACCGCAGCACCGGTGATGGTGGAGAAGCCCTCGTCATTCCGCCGACGCATCGGCAGCACCCGCAGGCTCAACGGCTGCGACAGCCCGCGCCGACACCGTCAGCATCGGGACCAGTGGAACATCAGCCGACACCGTGACGGTGACCGTCTCCCCCGACGTCACCACCGCGACGGACGCACCTCGGGGAGCGACTCGGCGCCCGACCGATTCAGCCGCCGCATCGCCTGCCGCGGTGAGCCTGGCGACTTCACGCGCGGCGTCCGTGCACCGGATCTGCGTCGCCACCCCCGCGACCGCACCGATCCCCACAAGCAGGAACGCGGCTATCGCCGCCAACGCGAAGGCCGCCTCGACAGTCACCATTCCGCGCTCGTCGACGAACAGACGACTCAGCACGTCAACCGACCGATGTGCTGAGCGCTTTCGAGATGATCCCGGTCAGCGCGGTGACGACGTTGTCGCCGGTCACAACCGTGTACAGGATCGCCCCGAACGCCGCAGCCGCAATCGTGCCGATGGCGTATTCGAATGTGGCGCTTTACACCAATCGTGACCTGCGGTTTTTCTAAACGGTCCGATCAGTCCGTTCCGTAGCGGCGACCAGCATGGGTCTTCGCAGCACGTTCAACACTCTAGTAGGCACCGGCGGCAGAGCCACCGCCAAGACCTCTTTGAATCAACAGGAGGTCCAGTTGTCAGAAATCATTGCACTCAAGATCCGCACCGAGAACAGCTACGCCACAGGCGCAGTCTTCACCCACGTCCTCGCCGTCGAGGTACCGCCACCGCCGAGCGACGACCTCGACGACTGGGCCCAGGACCAGCTCCTGTCGTTCACGGGCGAGGGCCCGCAGTACGCCGATGTGCCCGCGATATACGAGGTCGAGATCCTCAGTGCGCCAGCCGAGTTCGCCCACCTGGTCAGCCTGACCGCGAGCGCCGAGGGCTGACAGACGTGACGGACACCATCACCGATCCGTGGGTACAGCGCCAGGTGGCCGCTGGCCTCGTCCCCGAGCGGGCCAGGACTCTGGACCGCGCCGACGTCGCCCGCCGGTACAACCGGGTCCACAATCTGGCCCCGGACCACGACGACTACCTGTACAGCCCCGGCCAGGCGCAGCAGACCGCTCGTGACGCCTTGGCGTTCATGGGCATCGACCTGACCGACGGCACCAGGATTGTCCTCACCGACGGAGTAGCCGGACGCCGCGGCCGCGCCTACGTGGCCAACGTCGGCCAGATAGAGGCCGGGGTCGAAGAACACCGTCTGGTCACGGGCGAGACCATCAGCGCCGACGCACTGATCCAGGCATTGCCGTGGGAATGACCGTGACGTCTGCCCTCGCGGCCCTGCGTGACGCGGTCGCCGCCCGCGACCGCTTCACCGCCGCCAACCAGGACCCGTCCGACTGGTCCCACTACGACGAATCCGTCACCGACCTGACCGAGCAGATCGCCGCTGCCGCAACCACTTTCCTCGATGAGATAGGAGCGCACCCATGACCACCACCGTCATCGCCGAGCCCCAGGTATGGGCCGGCTGCCTGAACTGCTACAACTCCGGTCGACTCGTAGGCCACTGGTTCGGCGTCACCGAGGCTGCCGACGTAGACCTGGCCGCGGTGCACCGCGGCTCCGGGGTGAACACCGCCGCCGAGGGCTGCGAGGAACTGTGGTGCCTCGACATCGACGGCCTGCCCGTCCGCCGCGAGATGGGTTTGCTCGAAGCCGCCGAGTGGGGCGAGGTCTTCACCGAGGCCGGCGAGAGCTGGCCAGCAGTCGCCGCGTGGGTCCGCACCGGCGACTACATCGCCGAGGGAGACACCGACCTGCCGGTGCTGAGTGACTTCACCGACCGCTACTGCGGGCACTGGGACTCGTTCCGCGACTATGCCTTCGGCCTCGCTGATGACATCGGGCTCCTGCGCGACGTCCCCGAGGAGATCGAGCGCTACTTCCACTGGGACGCCTGGATCAGGGATCTCAAGATGGATCACAGCACCGCCGAGGCCCCCGATGGCGGCGTCTACATCTTCCGGTCGCTCTGAGCAGCCGCACCCCCGCAGACAGCAGCAGAGGCGCCGCCCGCAGGCGGCGCCGCTGCCAGCAACTGGGAACTGCTCGACGAGCTGGGGATCACGACCGTCTGCGCTCGCTGAACTGTCGTACCTCGGCACTAGGGTACAGCGCGTGCCCTCCGTACCCGACTTTCAGATCACGCCTGTAGCCAAACTCCGAGACGGGGACACCCTGCTGGACCTGCGAGTGGAGGCCCGCGTGGGCCTGCTGCGCGACGGCGACGACCCGGGCACCACGGTGCTGGGCGTCCACATCACCACCCTTGACGGCGCGCCCGTGGGCTACGCCGAGATCACCACCAGCCCCGACGCACTACGGATCATCGCAGCCCGAAACCTGAACAGAGGAGACCGCACGTGACCAAGGAAAACCCCCTCCACGTCGCGTTCACCCTGCCCGACGAGGCCACCGCGCAGTGGCTCGACCGGATGATCCACGACGCCGGCGGAAATCCCGACGCATGGCTCACCGGCGTCATCGAGGCCGACCGGCAGCGAGCCAGGAACGCCGCGCCGTCCGCGTTCGCCGAGCTGGCAGAGCACGTGCGGGAACAGCCCCGGTCACCGCAGAGTCCGAGCCAGGGCGACCAGCCCGCAGACGAACGCCCCCGGCGGCCACGACGTCCCAAGCCCAGCTCGGCCTGGCGCACGCAGTAGCCGACTCCTGACCGCGACCCCGCCGGCCGATGGCTGGCGGGGCCTCTGTTCTCCATCGCTGAAGTGTACCGATTTCGGTACACTTTGAGTCATGCGCCTAGCCATTGCGGACCCGCCGTATCTCAACAAGGCCGTCCGTTGGTACGGCACCGACGGCTATGGACACGGCGATGGCCAAGGTCGGGCCGACGAGCACCCGGAAGCCGCCTACTGGGATGAACAGGCCAGCCATCTGGACCTGCTCGCCCGCCTGCAGTCCGACTACGACGGGTGGGCGATCGCGATGGACCCGGCGAGCCTGCCGCTCTACCTGTCCGCCGAACCGCCGGGCGTGCGCGTCGCGATCTGGCACAAGACCAACGCCATGCCGTCGGCTTCCCGAGTCCGCGGCGTCTATGAGCCGCTGCTGGTGTTCACGCCGCAGGGTCGGCGCACCCACGGGACCGGCCCGATCGCCGACGACGTGCTGCATGCCGGCTTCGAGCGATCCGGCGGTACCTTCATCGGTCGCAAGCCGCAGGCGTGGACGCACTGGGTGCTGGCACTGCTCGGTTACGACCCGGCCACCGACGCCGTCGATGACCTGTTCCCGGGCAGCGGCGCTGTCGCCGCGGCGATCGAGACCTACCGACCACCCGCGCCGCGGGCTGGCCGTCTGCGCCGTCCGACCGGGGACAAGGCCCAGCGCCTGCGCTCGGCGGCCCGCGGCGCGCACAGCCGCAAGGCCGCGGTGCTCGCAGCCCTGGACACCGGCGCCTCGATACGCGCCACCGCACGGGAGGCCGGCGTGGCCACCTCGACGGTCCAGCGCTGGAAGGCCGAGGCCGAGAACGCCGGTGGACACTAGCACCGTCGGTCACTTCCGCGGTTCGACCACCGGCACCTGTCCCATCACGCTGTACTGGTCGGCATGGACGCCGACGACGAAGAGACGATGACCGAGGCCGAGATCGACGCCGAGTTCGAGCGCACCCAGCCGATCGGCTACGCGATCAACGCGCTGGCGCAGGCCGAGCTGATCATCCAATCCGGCGACGAGGTGCCGCCTCAGGATCAGCACCGCGTCGACAGGGGCGCTGAGGACCGCCCTTGGCCGCCTTGAACACTAGGCCCGAAGATGGCCCCGTGCTCTTCCGATACAAGCCCCGTACGGATCGGTGCATCCCACATTGACTATCCTCAGACCAGGATTCAGGGCACCCAGCACGCCTCTTGCCCTTCGCGCTCAACGCGAAATGTCAGAGGCATCTGGTCTATTAGCAGCAACCGCACGTCCAAGCGCCCCGGATCATTGGGCGCTCCAGATGTGCTGCCATTCTCAAGCGAAAGCAGGTTCCGTGGACGATCTGATAGACCTGGAGTCGTTGCCCGTCGAGCAACTGATCGAGATGATCCGTGAGAAGACGGGCGCGGGAGTGAACCTGTCGTTCCCCGGCAAGGTCCTGGCACGCCAGATCGGGCGTCGTGTGCGACCCCGCAATCAGCGCACCGTCAAGTCATTGAGCGCCGGCGACGAGCATGGGCGTGCCCGGAACGTCCTTCTCGAAGGCGACAACCTCCAGGCTCTCGCGTCCCTCTACCGCGAGCGTGGGCAGGTCGACATGATCCTCACGGACCCGCCGTACAACACTGGTGGCGACTTCCGCTACAACGACAAGTGGGATAAGGACCCGAACGACCCCGACATGGGAGAGTTCGTCGGCAGCGACGATCCCGCGCGCCACACCAAGTGGATGAAGTTCATGTACCCACGCCTGCAGATGATGAAGGCAATGCTAAAGCCGACCGGAGTGTTGGCCATCTGCATCGACAGCCGCGAACTGTTTCACCTCGGACAGATGCTCGACGAGCTGTTCCACGAGGATAATCGCCTCGCCATCATCAACTGGCAGAAGATCACATCCCCCAAGAACCACGACCAGGGCGTGTCGACGGCGACCGAGTACGTGCTCATCTACGCCAAGGATGAGGACAAGGTCCGGACGGGTCGCCTTCCGCGATCAGAGAAGACTGCTTCCGGGTACGTGAACCCAGACTCCGATCCGCTCGGCGCGTGGGCCCCGTCCGACTCCACCCTCATGGGGGCGTCGACTCATCCTGGGCAGGTCTACGGAATCCAGAACCCGTTCACGGGCAAGCTGCATTACCCGCAGGAAGGTCGCTGCTGGCGAAACGAGCGCGCGAAGATGAAGGCGGCAGCGGAGGCATGGGGTGCGGAATACGAGGATCGAGACCTCGACGACGGACTCCGACCCGCCTTGGTCATCAAGGGCGCTCGGAACCCCCTCACACGGGACTACTCCAAGGACCCCGCGGTCCGAGCTGCGAAGAAGCTCGCGCTCGAACGGAGGAAGGCGGGCTCGTGGCCGCGCTACTTCTGGAGGAACGACCGTTCGCGAAACCCTGGTCACGGCGAACTCCGGTACAAGACCTACCTGTCCGATGTGGAGGTCGGTGTCGTGCCGACGACGTACTGGGCGTCCGACGAAGAGTTCGAGGTGGCCGAGATTGACACAGTGTCGTGGCCCCATCCTCAGTCTGGGACCTCTGAGACCGGAAAGAGTGAGCTGAATGCCGTCGTCGGTCGTGGTCACGGCTTCGATACGGTGAAACCGCTCCAGTTGATGGAGAAGATTATTAGCCTCTGGTGCCCGCCCGGTGGACTGGTGCTGGACCCGTTCGCGGGTTCCGGGACTACCGGCCACGCCGTGCTCGACCTGAACAAGGCGACCGGTTCCGACCGTCGGTTTATCTTGATCGAACAAGGACGCCCTGACAATGGCGATTCCTACGCGAGGACGCTGACGGTCGATCGACTGCGTCGGGTGATCGACGGCGACTGGTCCAAAGGCGCGCACGAGCCGCTCGGCGGCGGCTTCACCTTCAAGAAGCTGGAGAAGAAGGTCGACGCCAAGACGCTGCTGCTCATGGAACGGGACGAGATGATCGACACCGTCATCGCCTCGCATTCCAGCACGGGCAGCCGCCGACGGGCGGTGCTCATACCCGTGGTCGACGCTGACGAGGAGCCGTACGCCTACCTGGTGGCCAAGAACGCCGCCAATGAAGGCATTTTCCTCGTCTGGTCCGGCGCTGACTCCAACACTGACCTCACGGAGGAGGTCTACGAGGAGATCGCCGAAGAGGCCGAGGCCGCGAAGCTTTCCGACGTCTATCACGTCTACAGCCGGCGGAACCTCATCGTGACCGATGACGTCGTCTGGTACCAGATCCCGGATCGCATCCTCTCTGACTTCGGCCTCGACGTCCGGTCCGAGCCCTTCACCGAGGAGGTCTGATCCGGTGGCTATCGAACTCTTCCAGTTCCAGCAGACGGCGGCTTCCCAGATGGCCGATCGGTATGTGGAGTACAGCACCGAGCCCATATCGTTCGGCCGCGGGGCCAACCGCCACGATGTGCCCTTCTACCAAGCGCTCTCGTCCATTACAGGATCGGGAAAGACCGCCATCCTCGCTCAGGCTGTCAACGAGATCATCGACATGTCGGAGGTCCCGCCGATCATCCTGTGGCTGTCCACCGGCAAGGTCGTCGTCCAGCAGAGCTACGCCAACCTCGCCGGGGGTGGGAAGTACGCGCACCTCCTGCCCGATGTCACCGTGCGGCTCCTGAGCGAGTACGACCCAACCGACGTCGCCGACTCCGGCGACGCCCTGCTCTACTTCGCGACCGTCGGAACCTTCAACCGCAAGGACCGCGAGAACAGCAACCTCAAGATTTTCGCCGCTGATACCGACAACATCGAGGACACGCGCTGGGAGGCTCTCAAGGGTCGCGAGACCGCCGACGGCACGCGTCGGCCGCTGATCGTCGTCTACGACGAGGCGCAGAACCTCAGTGATCAGCAGACGATTCTGCTGCTGGAGCAGCACCCGGCGGTGTTCCTGCTAGCCAGCGCCACTCTTCGCTTCCCTGCGCAGTTCGACACCGAGGTGATTCAGCAGCTGCGCGCGCAGGGTGGCTACAAGGACGAGGACCTCATCACCGCGGTCCCGTCCTCGACGGTCGTGGCATCTGGTCTGGTGAAGGGCATGATCTCGCTCGACGGGCTCAATGCGCCGATGCAGGAGACCGTCTCCGAGATGCTCGCGGCGATGCAAGAAACCGAACAGTTGGCGCGGACAGAGGGGCTGGACTTCCTGCCGAAGGCCATATACGTCTGCAACACGAACATCCTCGCCGACGACGCGAGCCAAACCGATAGCGCCGAGCAGGTCTTCGAACAACGGCAGGCACCTCCGATCCTCATCTGGCGATACCTCACCGAGCAGTGCGGAGTACCGGCTGACGAGATCGCGGTCTACGCGAACCTCAAGACGCACAAGGACTTCCCGCTGCCGTCGGACTTCGTACTTTTCAACGGCGGCGACAACGACTATGACGAGTTCGTCGCAGGCGACTACCGGCACATCATCTTCAACCGAACCCTGCAGGAGGGTTGGGACGACCCTACGGTCTACTTCGCATACGTCGACAAGACCATGGATTCACCGGTCCAGATCACCCAGATCGTCGGCCGGGTGCTCCGCCAGCCCGGCGCCGTCCACTACGAAGCCGACCGCCTCAACACCGCGCACTTCTATGTCCGCGTCGACCGCAACGATGCGTTCACCCAGGTCGTCGATGAAGTGCGCAAGGGACTCGGCAGCGACGTGCCCGAGATAAGGATTCTCACCTCTCCGCCGGATACCGGCGACGCCGTCAGCCTGCCGCCGAAGTCCCTTCGACGCGTGCCGCGTACCGGCATCGACAACACCGACACCGTCGGCCCCGTGCAGAAGGTCATCGCGAAGGTGCACAACTACAGCCAGGACACGGTGAACACGCGCGGGGTGGGACGTCGCAGGACAGTCCAACAGAAGATCGGCGACAGCGCGCCCGTCGACTCGGACTGGACTGACTTCGAACAGGCCAACCGTGTGAACGCACGATGGGTATTCCGGCGTGAGGTGGCGCGACGGTACAAGCGTTCCCTCACGGTGATGGACACCGACGAGCCGAAGTTCGACGCGAAGATTGGTGTTGGCAGCAACGCGTACGCAAGCCTGACCGATCATGCCGCCGAGGCGGTGGACGAATACCTCCGGCACGCCGTCGTGAAGGTGCTCAAGCCGAAGCCCTACGAGGTAGCCAGCACGCTCGCGCGAAGAGCGTCGATGGAGACTTTCCAGAACGCCGTTCACGAGGGGTACGACGGGCTCAATCAGTTCGAGTCGAAGTTCGCCCAGGCTCTCGACAAGACCAGGCTGCCTTGGGCGCGGAACAGGCCGCAGACCGGGTACAAGATCCCGCTCATCTCACTCGGCCAGACAATCTGGTTCTTCCCCGACTTCCTGATCTGGGTCGACGACAGGGTGATCTGCGTCGACACAAAGGGCCAGCACCTCGTCGAGACCGACTCGCGCCGGAAGCTCCTGACGATAGCGCCGCACAAGGACGTGTCTACAACAGTCGAGGTCAAGTTCGTCACCGAGGGCAAGTGGAAGACCGACGGCACGCCCGACAGCAAGGACGGCTACTCCATCTGGGAACTCAGCAGCGGACAGGCTCTGAGGACCCTCCCGCACGACGATCTCGACTCGCTCACGATGTCTTTCGTGCCCAAGTAGCGACCTAACTACGTGTCCGCAAGCCGGTCGGTGAGTGAGACGCTCGCCGATACACCGCCAACTGAGAGATCGTCCGGGTCATGCAGTCTCACAGGACCCTCCCGACCCTCGTTGCATTGAGGGTTGATTCTACGGCTCTTGTTGCGCCCCATCGACCTCAGCTTTGCTGAACGACAAAGAGATCGAGGGCAGCTTGCCAACACCCTGATCGGCGATCAACTTGTTCACCGCACTGATTACCGCATTCCTCTTGCGGTCCACGTCGTTGAGCCGTTTCATCCACTCGACCTGCGTGGTCTGACCGCCGTCGAAGTTGATCAAGGTCGGCGAGACATAGTCTCCAGCAGTTCCCTCCGTCGCATACTTCAGCGCAGCCTGTGCGGCTGTGACCTTCTTCCGTAGGCCAACGACGAACTTACTGATTGTCGCCTCGTTGAGCCATTCAGCTGGAAATGAGGCACTGCTCACGCCGTACCGCCGTGACCGGACCTCACCTGTTCCCAGCGCGTGGATAACGTCCTCCATGGCGTCTGCCAGGTCCTTGAGGGATAACTCCATCCTCATAGGCGTTTGGAAAGCAGGGCGATCGAAAACCCTACGGATACAGGTGTAGATGGTTCGTGACATCTCGCTGACTGGCGGCAACCTGGAGAACTCCGACCAAATCGCATGCGGAACTTCGTCTTCCCAAATAGTGTCTGCATAGCACCTGGCAACTTCAAACGCCTCGTGTGGCGACTGTGCGCTACCGCTTAAGTGGCTGTAGAAGCGTTCGGCGAAGTACTTCGCGAGGTCGTCATCGACCCCAGTCCTGGTTCCGATGACCCAGCCCCCCGCAGGTGTTAAGGACTGCGCTAAGTCCGGCCCCGCGCCGACGCTATAACAACCACTCAGGAAGACGCCCGTAAGTTCAGCACTTGCCGCAGAGATTGTGCGAATGACCCTAACCGCGTTGTATCCGACTCTGTGACCGTTCTCCGGAACCATCACGTTCCCGCTCGCGTCTCCGTGCCCAATGAAATGGAAGATTGTCGGCCGAAATCCGCTCACCACGCGCGCCAGGTCGGGCCAATCGACGTCGGTATCCATAACCTTGAAGTCCGCTGATCTCAGTCTGATGATCGAAGATACCTCGTCTGCCGCGAACGACAACTCCGGCGCACAAACCCACACCAATACCTTCTCCATCGCGTCAGTATCACAGATATCCGCAGGTAAAGTGAGATGTGACACGAGGTTAAGCTCACGGTTTGCGACCGCATTTGGCGCCGACGGCAGTCGGCAGACTCTCTCCAAGTCGTCCATCTCAGGTACACCCTGCTGGAACATCTCCGCACTGCGGCATATTCCGTCATATTAGGGTCCAGATTCGATTCACTGGACACTTTCAAGTTGAAGTCTTAGACTTAGGTTGACACATAACCAGGTGCCGCGATGGACGCGGACGAATCGAACGGAGACCCCCAAATGGCTCGCATCCGCATTCATCCGACCGCAGCGCGACTGCTGGCCCGAAGAATCGATCTGGCTGTGCGGCACCAGCGGGACGACGTCGTTAGGGGGCTGGCGGCACGGATCGACGGCAAGACGGGTGACGTCACCGTCGTCGTGAACGACACCGAGGAGCTGGAGAAGGTTCCCGGCCTCGCCGACATCCGACGCGTGCTCGCACAGGTCGATACCGAGGAACAAAAGCGGAGTCGCGGATTCGCGCCCGGGGGTCGCGAACGATGACCGCCAAGCACCAGCGCATCGGATACAAGCGAGTCTCCACCGTCGACCAGAAGACCGATCGGCAGCTCGCCGACGTCGAGGTCGACAAGGTCTTCACCGACAAGGCCAGCGGCAAGAGCACCGACGGCCGCCCCGAGCTGGCCCGGGCCGTCGACTACGTCCGCGAGGGCGACACTCTCGTCGTGCACTCGATGGACCGGTTGGCCCGCAACATCGTCGACCTGCACCAGATCGTCGACGCACTCACCAAGGGTGGGGACCTCGTCATCGACGGCAAGACTATCGAGTGCGGGGGCGGTGTCGCGGTCGAGTTCGTCAAGGAGGCGCGCACCTTCACTGGCGACGACGGCTCCGAGGCCGCGCTCATGCTGGGCATCCTCGGCTCGGTCGCGCAGTTCGAGCGAGCGATCATCAAGGAGCGCCAACGAGAGGGCATCGCCATCGCCAAGGCGGCGGGGAAGTACAAGGGCGGCCAGCCCAAGCTCACCGACGAACAGGCGGGTGAACTCGCGCGGCGTAAGGCCGCAGGGGAGTCGATGGCCGCACTCGCGCGCGAGTACGGGGTGAGCCGCCAGACCGCGTACCGGTATGCGGCTCTCGGGAAACCCTGATCAGCTAACGCTTGCTGGGATCGAAGCCGTACCTACTCAACTCGGCTACTGCGGCCGGATAGACATCGTCCGCTGTCAGCGTCGAGAGCGTCCGATTATCCGCCCGGTTCAGATGATCGGCGATCCTGCGTGCTAGTTGCCCGGGCGCCCGCGTCTGGATGATGCTTTCGACGACTCGGGCGTAGGCGAAGCCCTTGCGCGACATGACTCCCTGCTGTTCGGCGGCGCCGAGTACGTCGTACAGGGCGCGCATAGCGCCCTCATCAACCGAGTAACCGGCCGACTGAGCCATCCGCCTGGCTATCTCGACCAGTTCGTCGTTTCGGTACGGGTTGAAGTGGATCGTCTCGGTGAATCGCGACCGCAGGCCCGGGTTCGCGTCGAGGAAACGATCCATCTCGTCGGGGTACCCAGTTGCGATTACGATCAGCCGGTCGCGCTCGTCGAGCATCCGTTTCAGAAGGGTGTTGATCACCTCGTTTCCGAATGCGTCGCCGCCGTCGAGACCCTCCTCTTGCAGTCCGTACGCCTCGTCGATCAGAAGAACACCGTCGAGTGCCTCGGTGATCTTCTCGTCCGTCTTTGCCGCAGAATGTCCCAGGTGCTGGCCTACTAACTTCTCCCGGTCGACCTCGACGAAGTGACCTTTTTCGAGGACACCAAGCGCCTTGTAGATGCTTCCCATGATTCGTGCGATCTCGGTCTTGCCCGTGCCAGGAGGACCCGCGAACACAAAATTCTGGGTCAACCTTCCAGTCGTTTGAAGCCCCCGAGCCTCCCGTACGCGGTCGACTTGGATTCGGCTGATCAGGGTTTTGATCTCCATTTTGAGTTGGTCCTGACCGACGAACTCGTCCAGCGCGGCGAGGGCCTCCTCCACAGTGGCGTACTTGGCGCCGGTCGCTCCGCCGCTTCCGTCGGTGTACTTGATCTTGTCCTGATCCCCGCCGACGCTCGCGGTTCCGTCATTCTCACGCTCAACGACGGCGCTGCCACCCTCAGGCAGGAACAAGTTCGCAACGCTTACCGAGGCCTTTCCTTCGGACCGGATTCTGGTCACTTTCCGCTGTGACACCACGCTGTCTGCAATGATCTGACCACCAGACATCGCGACCAGGGGCGATGCCTCGGCATCGCCAACGTCAATCAATTGCAGCGTCCCGTTCGATTGGACTTCTCCGTCAGTGGCTGCGAATACCCCATAGGCACTGGAATTGTTCAGCGCAATGTAGCCTCGCGATGCGACGGCCCATCCTACGAATGAGCTCGTCGCCTGTAGTCGCGCGGAATCAGAGATATCAACATACCCGTCAAAGCTATGCCGATCGGCGCGTATTTCGCAGTGCTCCAGCGTCGTCAGACCGGATCGCAGAATCATCAGAGGGAAGTACTCGTCCCCGTCGCCAGATCTGGCGACCCCGAAACCAAGCCGGTAGTGATCGATGACCACGTTGGACAACACGAGCGATCGGCCCTCACTTGCAAGGATGGCCGTCTGCCCGATCCCGGGTCGCAATGTGAGATTCGAGAGCACAAGGGCATGTCCAGCGCTGGGTCCGATGGGGCCGTCGGCGAGGTTGACGATGACCTTTGTCGGGTCCCCGTGGCCGCTGAACGCGATATCTTTGAAGTTGCTTGACGGAAGCCAGTATTCGCCGGGCTCAAGGATCAGATTGGTCCCAGCACTGAGCTGAGGCCTGATATGGTCCGCCCAGTTGCTACCGGCAGAACTCGGCCACGCCAACATCTGCGAGAACGGCTTCAACGGCTTACCGTTCGGGATCGGCCCGACCGCACCGGCCGGCACCGAAGGCCGCGATCGAGCCCCAGAGCTGGGCTGGTCTCCTGCCGCGGACTTGTCGGTCTTCAGCATCGACCGGAACTTGTCCTTGTACGCGCCGACCCGGTCGCGCGTTGGGCTCCCGGATGCCGAGCGGTTCGGCCCGGACTGCGTCGGCTGACGAGGCTGCGGCGCTATCCGCGGTTGAGTGGCTGGTGGCTGTGCCGTTTGCTGCTGCATCGGAGCATCAGGCTGCGGCGCTGTCTGCGATGCCACTCCGCCGTTGATGCAGACTATGTCGCTGATCGAAGCATTGGGTGAGTGGTAGAGATGACCGCCGTCCACCACGACCGACCCCACCGCAGAAGCGTCGAGCCATAGGCTCGCGCCGGGTCCAACATAGACGTCGGGAAGGCTGTCTCGATTCATCGCCTTCGCCGCGACTCGCCCGATCCCCGCCGACAGGGCGCTGCCACTCTCACGCTGGACTATGACGTTTCTCAGTAGTGCAGTCGAACCCGCCCCTTCGATGTGAAGCGCTCGTGCTGGCCCGGTGTGGAAGGAGTACTCGATCGTGCAACATTCGATTATCGAGCGTCCACGAATGACCAGCGGTGAGGCGGACAAGATTGTTCTCTCGGGACTTCCGGAACCGCGGAGGACAAGATCGGAGACGGTCGTCTCAGTGGGTGCGTAGCGTCCTTCAGCGAGATTGATCACGTCGCCAGGCCCTGCGCGTGTGATCGTCACAGTCAACTCCAGCCCGCGTCGGAGCTGCTTGGACATCCCCTCCTTGCCCGTCGTCAACCCGAAACCTACGTTGTGAGACTGCGCAGCCATACGTCTTCTCCATCATTGTTCAACCAGGCATCGCCCCGGCTCGCACTGAACTTCTTAGAACGGATTTTGCCTAATTTTATGACTCGCCGATGTCGACCGCAGTGCCGACAGCGCGAAACGCTTCGCTCCCTACCGGTCCCAACAGGTCTTCATCTCGCGTCCGGCGTCAGCCGTCTCGCCCTTGCTAGGGAAGTACCAGACGATCTTGAGGTAGGCGCGTTTGCCATTGCACGTGCCGATGTCCGAGGCGACGACCGTGGCCGGGATGTACTGCTCCCGGCCGACTCTGCCGTCTTCGCGCCACACACCGGTGCCCGTGCCGACTGCCTGGGCGCCGCCCCAGTCCGACCAGGTGATACCTGTGATCCGGCTGGTCGGCGATCCGCCGGCGTAGATTTCCGTTGGCCTCGCGCTTCCGTAGCCGGTGCCGTTGCTCGGCATCGAGCCCAGCACTACCGGTTCTGCGCCCTCGTCGTCGCGGGCCGGGGGACTCGAACCGCCTGGCCCGTCGAACTTCTCGACCTTCTCGTTGGAGAGGAATATCCCGCTGCCGGTCGTGGTGTTCCAGACCGTGAGTCCGTTCATCTCCGAGGCGATCGCCCAGTCCTGGAAGTAGTACTGCTTGCCGTACTGCACGCGCGGCACCTGGTAGCCGTCGCTGAGCGGCTGGTTCATCCAGCCGGTGGTGCCGGTGTTGCCCACGGGTTCGCCGACCCGGTCATTGGAGAGCTGAAAGAGCCATCGGCCCTTGTCGGTCCCGCCTATCTTCTCGGTGCCGAAGGGGCTGCTGGTTGTGTTCATGCTCCGGACTCCGCACTGGCCCTGCCGCGTGTACTCGTTCTGCGTGCTGAAGTCGCAGCCGATCCCGCCGGTGGGTGTGAGCAGGTGCGCAGATTCGAGCTTGCCGTATCTGCTGACGTAGGTCGGCAGCGGTGCGGCGCTCGCTGGCCGGGGTCCTCCGGCGCCGGGGTAGGCGCCGGCGACGGGAGCTGCGGGCGGGGTTGGCTGATCCGTCGACGCGGGCGCCCCCGACTGCCGCGCGGGCTCGCTGCTGTTGGGGCTGTCGGTCGGTGCCGCGGTCTGGTCGGAGTCTGGTCCCCGGCTGATCACCAGGGCCGTCACGGCTGCGATCACCGCGACGACCAGGACCGCGACGATCGCGAGCAGAACCTTCGTCGTCGGCAACCAGCCGGCTTGACCGCCCGTACCGGACGCAGCGCTCGTGCCGGCTGACGGAGGTGGCCCGACGCGGGGCGCGGACGCGGACATCATGGGGGAGCCTGGCAGGCCCGCTAGCTCGTGCAGGGCCTGCGTGTCCAGTGGTGGACCTCCGGGGTCGGCCAGCCGGCCGTCGTATATCGCGCGGCGCTGCGGTGATCCCAGGATCGCCTGCGCTGTCGTCAGCTGCTCGCGCAGGACCGCGTCGCCCGGGCCCGTCGACGCGATCCGGGCGTCGAGCTGCTGCGCCAACTTCTCGCAACCGGCCGCCCGGTCCAGTCCGAACGATTGATACAGGTCTATGTGGGCCATCGATTCCCCCTTGTTTCGGCTCCCTTGTGGAGCATCTTTACCAGACCCTCGCCCGGAGCCCAACTGGGGGTGTGAGCCTGATCACACTGATCCCGGCGATAGGATGATAGGCATGAGCAATTGGGCGCTTCGCGTCCATGTTTCCTGCTGCTGATCCCACGTTTCTCTTCTGGCTCTTCGCCAAATCCCCTGGTAGACACTGTCGTGCCGGGCTGCAAGCAATGGACTTCCGCCACGTCACTGTCCACATCATTCGAATGACCGACGTTGGATGATCCATCGCTTTGCGTCCAGCGTGTCAGGCAATATGGTGAGGTCGTATGTCGGCCTAGGCCGACATACGACAGAAGCGACCAGAGGGGAGTCAATGCAGGAGGTCTACAGGCTGGGCGGCGTGGGACGATGGACGGGTGCCAGCTCCCGATTCACGTCTCGACTCGCAGCAGTTGCGGGTGCGCGCCGTGCGTCGTGAAGCGCTCGGCGCGGCGATCCGCGACGCGCGCAAAGCGGCTGGCCTGACTCAGGCGCAGGTCGCCGAGTTGGCCGGGATGGCCCGCTCGACGATCATCGAGGTCGAGCGCGGACAGAAGTCGCTCTCGTCAGATTCGCTATGGAATCTGGCAGCGGCCCTGGGCACGCCGCTCTCGGAGATCATCGCCGCGGCCGAGGCCGACCCAGGCCTCGCGGCCACGCTCAAGCCCGAGGCGTAGACCCTCTCCTGCATGACTCCCTTTCGCACCGACGAGAGGGGGATAGACGAATGAAGCGCACTTCTGCTCCGGCAGACAGCGACGTGGCCGGGTTGGCCAAGCTAGGGTTCCTCGCCGTCTGCATTGTCGTTCTGGCAATGCAGGTTCCGGTACTGGTCGACGCGCGTTGGTCGCTGTTCGACACCCGCATCTACCTCGACGGTGGCCATGCAGTGTTCCACGATCCGGCGGCCCTCTACACCACTCGGTGGCAGGGAGGTTGGTGGTTCACCTATCCACCGTTCGCTGCGATGGCGTTCGCGGTGCTCGACCTGGGGCCGTCCGACGTGGCCACCGGACTGCTGGCCGCCGCGAGCGTTGCCGCGATGGCGCGCATCGCGTTCCTCGTGTCCCGTGGAATCGTCGATGGGCTGCGCATGCCGTGGCTGGACTCGCAACCGCTGGCCGTTCGCCGTTCTGCCGCGTTCGGGCTCGCAGCCGTCGTCCTGCTGGCGTCGGCGCTGTCTGAGCCTGTGCGCGGCACCATCGCGTTCGGACAGATCAATCTGCTCATCGCGTGGCTCACCGCCGAGGACTTCCTCGGCGTCGGCAGAGCACGCGGCAAGAATTCTTGGCTCGCCGGAACTCTCACCGGTATCGCGGCGGGAATCAAGATCACGCCGATGCTGTTGGTGATCCCCATGCTGCTCGCCGGCCGGTGGCGAGCAGCTCGCAACGCCGTCCTCGCCTTCGCCGCAACACTCGCCCTCAGCACGCTGGTGCTGCCGAACCAGACGTGGTCGTACTTCACGACGCTGTTGTGGGATCCAACCAGGCCCGGCGATCCGTGGTACGCCTGGAACCAGTCGATCGTCGGCTTGGCCCATCGACTCACAGGCCCCGACGGATCGCCTGCGGCCCAAGCCATCCTCATGGCCTTGGTCGTCGCCGCCGGCATCGTCGCGACGTCCATGATGTTGCGCTCGGGTGACCGCGTCGGGGCGCTGCTCACCGGATGGCTGACGATCTACCTGCTCAGCCCGATCACCTGGTATCACCACCTCGTTCTCGTGCCCGCCCTGCTGGTGTGGGGAATCCTCGCCAGCCACCGATGGCCTGCACTGTGGCGCACCGTGATTCGGGCGGAAGTTCTGCTCGTCGCCTGCTCGGTCATCCCCGGCCTCTACAAGCTCGCCCCCAGCGGCGGCGGTTCCGAGTTCGACTACACGCTTTGGCAATCGGCCCGTGTCGAATCCTTTCCCGTCCTCGGGCTCATTCTGCTGGTCACCCTGGCCTTGGCCACCATCGCCAATCCCGAACCCGCGCGTAGCCGCGAAACCGAAACCGCGCCGCCGACCCCACCGATCTATACCGAACCACCACCGGCGCCGTACATCCCCGCCCACGACACCGCCACCAACAGGAGGACCTGATGACCCCGCACCTAGATCTGTACGCCATCTACGGGCTCGACCAGCGCATGCCGCCGACCGAGATCGGCCAGCGTCTCACCGAGATCCTGAACGCCACCGCCGACCCGCTGACTCGCGGCCGGATCGAGACGGCGCGCGCCATCCTCGCCGATCCGCAGCGCCGGACCGCTTACGACCGTCAGCTCGCCGATCCTGCAGCGCCGCCTATCACCGAGCAGACCCTCGCCCAGCTGGCGGGTCGGCCCGCACCGACCGCTCCTGGCTCGGGCAGCGGCCTGGCTCAGCTCGCTGGCCGGCCGAAGGTCGTCGCGGGCATAGCCGCCGCCCTCGCGCTGCTCCTGGTCGTCATCGTCACCGCGGTCAGCTGTAGCGGGAGCGACTCCAGCAGCAACAACGCCGGCGGCCAGGGCTCGCGTAGCGCAGACAACAGTGTGCCCACCTCGGCGGAGGCAGGGAACAGAGAGCCGATCAATGCCGGTAACGACAATCTCGACGCCGCCGTGTGGCGTGACACCGCAAAGGGGGGCGAGGAGACCACCTATTCGCTCCAGCTCACCAAAGAGATTGCCCTGCCCAATGAATTCTCACGTCTGAGCGGACAGGGCACAGGCTGTACCCCGGGCGATCACGCACTGAACCAGGGGTCGCAGTGGAATCTCGGCATCACACAGCTCAGGGACAGCTCAGTGGCGATCGTGTGCAACGTCCCGCGGTCGGACGGCAAGTTGACCCTGGCTGCCACGCAGCTCGCCGTCGTGAACAAGGACGGCCAAGTGGTGTCGACAAAGGAGTACGGTCCGCTCGAAGACATCGCCCTCGAACCCTTCGATCTCCCTAAGCAGTCGTTG
The DNA here is from genome assembly GCF_000344135.1 of Gordonia malaquae NBRC 108250. GTDB lineage: Bacteria > Actinomycetota > Actinomycetes > Mycobacteriales > Mycobacteriaceae > Gordonia > Gordonia malaquae. Next base: position 41,372 of record NZ_BAOP01000022.1, read on the forward strand.
TTCAAACAGTACTTCCACGTGGAGGCCTCGAACGGAATCACGGTCCCCACCGAGAGCACCGGACTAAGCAGTGGCATGGTCTTCGTGACCCAAGCCAGGCCCGACGCCTTCGACGAGGATCTCGTCTGGGTGCTCCTCCGTGGCTCGGACAAGCTCTACCAGGCAAAGGTCCTGTTCTACCGCAGCAGTTAAGCAACCAATCAACGCAACGAGGAGAAGACACCATGAAGTCCATCAAGTCCCGCGTGGCGGCCACAGCGCTTGCCCTGGGCATCGGCGCCACCGCCGCTCTGGGCGCCACAGTGACCGCTGGCGAGGCCTCGGCCAAGGTGGCCAGCGGAAACTACTGGTTCACCAGCACCTCCCTGCTGAGCGGCCTTTCCGACCGCAAGCCCGTCATGATCAAGGGCAACGTGATGACCGAGTACGTCTACGGCACCAAGGCGCACACTCGCCTCGTGCCCACCCGCAACGGCGCCTATTACGACGCCCAGCCCGGGGGACGCATAGTCCTGACCAAGCGCGCCCACGGCCGCTACTCCGGCTACGGCGCCCTTCTCGGAATCCACACCCACAGCGTCAAGCTCACACCGCGGCGCTGACCGGCGGCAAGCGCCCACCGGCGCAAGACATGAGCCCCGCACCTCAGAAATGAGGCGCGGGGCTCGTGCTTTCGGGGCTGCTGTCAGCGGCGAACGAGATTGCCCGAGTTCGCCGCGCCCGCCACGTCCACGACGTACACGCCCTCGGCGTCGTCGCCGGGGAGCGTCCAGACGACCACTGGAACACCGGCGATCACCGCACGGGCGCCGTCGGCGGCCAGGCGGCCGCCGTGGAACGGCTGCAGCTTGCCGCTCTGACCGGCGATGGTCAGCACGCCGGTGCCGGATACCGAGGCGGGCAGCTCGCCGACGACGGGGCCGGAGATGCCCGTGAGCGACGGTGCGGCGATCTTGGCGGTGTACGCGCCGGCGGGAATCGCGCTGTCGACAGGTGCGGCGCTGGCCGCGCCGGTGCCGGCGGCCATCAGGGCGGCCGCCGCGATGGCGGCGCCGCCCGCTGCTGCTGCGACGCGGGTACGGATCTTGGTGATGGTGGTCATGTCGTTCTCCTCAAATCTCGTCTTGCTATTTCTGGTTGCAGATCAGGTCAGCCGGGACAGAGTTGGGGATGGTTCGGTGGGTGCTCTGGTGATCGCCTCCTCTCACTTGCTCGGGGCGGGGCTGCTGGCCGCCGACGAATCGCTCGGCGGGTCGACCTTCTCCAGCGACAACTCGATCACCTCGTCGTCGGTGATCCCGTACATGGTGTCGCCCACGGCCTTGCTGGACAGGATCTCGATGGACTTCTCACGGTTACCGCTGACCACCGCAAAGCGGGTGATCCGGCTGGTCGTCGGGCAGATCCCGACGTCCCTACCGACCCGCAGCACACCGCCGTCTCCGAGCACCACGGGCACGCCGCCCGCGATGCTGATCTCGGCGCGGTTGTAGTTTCCGACTGCACCGCTCGCGTAGATGTCCAGACGCCCCTTCTCCGGCTGCACCATCGAAATCTCGCTCGGATCGTCTTTGTGCCGCCGCTTCACGCGAGCGGTGACCGACGAGGGCAGGTCGGCTGCCGACTCACGCCGCAGCCTGTGCTCCGGCGGGTCGCCCTCGCCGTCCCAGACCGCGGGCGCTGGGTCCATGCAGGTAGCGCCGGTCACCCGGGTGCCGGTCCGGTCGGACTTCTCCTCCTCGGGTGGCCCCAGGACCTCGCTGGACTTGACCGCCACTGAGGACTTCACGGCCTCGGTCTTGGACGACACTGCGGCCTTCACGTCGGCCGCGGTGTTCTGGTTGCCCAATGTGTGCAGACCCCAGACCGCGCCGCCACCGATCAGCACGACCACGGCGGCAACCCCGGCCAGCGCGGCCTTCGGCACCTTGCGGCCCTGGGTTGCTGGAGCTGCGGGAGTCGGAGCCTCGGCGGCCGGCTGCGCTGGCACGGCAGTGGGCGCCTCGACAGTCTCCTCGACGATCTCGACCTCGTCGCCCAGCGCGGCGATCTCGTCGGCCGACAACGGGTTGCCGTCCTCGTCGACGTACTCGAACTCTTCGTTGTCAGACATCGTTGTTCTCCTTCTTGACGATTCGGCGCACGACGACCTTCTTGGCCGGGGCGACTTTCTTGACGCGCATGACGCGCTTGGCGGTTGGGGCGGGCGCAGGTGTTTCCACCGGCGCGGGTACGGGGGTCGGTACCGGTGCTGGCGCTGGTGCCGGATGTGCAGCGACGTGGACCGTCGGCTGCGTCTCCACTGTCCGCACCACGCCGGACCGGCGAAGGCTCCGCATCACGTTCGGCATCAGGCTCGGCATGACCACAAGGGACCCGACCACGAGCGCAGCACCGCCCGCGATGTACAAGTTCTGGAAGAGCCCCATCGCGCTGGCCACCACCTCGCGCACACCGATCAGCCCGATGCCGTAGACCAGCGAGACGCCCGCCAGGATGCCGACGTGGCACGTGCGCAGGAACGTCGAGGCCGTCGCTGTCCAGTCCGCAGCCGTCGATCGCAGCAGTGCGATGTCGTCGCCGTCGTCGCCGTCGTCGCCGTCGGCGACCACCGGGACTGCCGTGTCCGCGACCGGTGCCGCGGTGCTGCGCTCCCACAGCTGCGCGACCAGGAACGCCATTGCCCCCGTCAGCGCGATCGAGGCGTAGTCGGCCACCGTCTCACCGACGACGGGCGACAGCA
>NZ_BAOP01000021.1 GCF_000344135.1 Gordonia malaquae NBRC 108250
CCTATCAGGCTGGTTTCCGCTCTGCAACCTCGTCTGTGCTCCGTTTCCGGATTGCAGTTGATCTGGTTGGTTGAGCGGTTTTCAACTGTACCCTCCCCGATCTCGGTCTTGCAACCGGCCGGGGTGGAGTTGATGTCTGCACGGTGTCGCGCTGACTTCGAATAAGTTACACAGCTGTCGCGGTGAGGACAAACCCGCAGGTCATCACCCGATACGCGCGCCGGCGAAGGTCTTCTTCCCTCGACGGAGCACCAGCCAGCGGCCGTGGAGCAGGTCGTCGACCCCGGGAGTCCAGTCTGCGTCGGTGATCTTGACGTTGTTCACGTAGGCGCCGCCTTCGTCGATCGCACGACGTGCCGCCTTGTTGCCGTCGGCCAGCCCGGACTCGACGAGCAGATTGACGATCGTCGGCGTCGCGCCTGTGTCGAACTCGGCGACGCCGGTCTCCGACAGCGCTGCGGCGAGGGTGCCTTCGTCAAGACCGTCGAGCTCTCCCCTGCCAAACAGCGCCTGGCTGGCGAGTTCTGCGGCAGCGGTCATGTCGGCGCCGTGAATGAGCGTGGTGAGTTCGGCGGCGAGTCGCTTCTGTGCGAGTCGAAGGAACGGCTTCTCCGCGGTGGCCTGCTCGAGTTCGGCGATCTCCTCACGCGAGAGGAAGGTGAACCACTTGAGGTAGCCGACGACATCGGCGTCGGCGGTGTTCACGAAGTACTGGTACCACGCGTACGGGCTTGTCAGCTCGGGGTCGAGCCAGACGCTTCCACCACCAGTCGATTTGCCGAACTTCTTGCCGTCGGCTGACGTCACCAGCGGGACGGTCAGCGCGTGGGCGGATGCTCCGTCGACCTTGCGGATGAGGTCGACGCCGCCGACGATGTTGCCCCACTGATCAGAACCGCCGATCTGGAGGCTCGCCCCGTAGCGGCGGTGAAGCTGGAGGTAGTCGTGCGACTGCAGGAGGAGGTAGCTGAACTCCGTGTAGCTGATGCCGTCCGATTCGAGCCTGCGCTTGACCGTCTCTCGGGCGAGCATGACATTCACCGAGAAGTGCTTTCCGACATCCCGGAGGAACTCGATGGTGCTGAGCCCTCCCGTCCAATCCATGTTGTTCACCAACACTGCACCGGTAGCGGAGTCGTTGATGTCCACGAACCGTTCGAGCTGGCCGACGATCTTCTCGGCCCACCCTGCGACAGTGTCGGTCGAGTTCATCGACCGCTCGCCGACGTCCCTGGGGTCACCGATCAGCCCGGTGGCGCCACCGGAGAGGACGATGGGACGGTGCCCGGCGAGTTGGAAGCGTCGAAGCGTCAACAGCGGGACGAGGTGTCCTGCGTGGAGGCTCGACGCTGTCGGATCGAAGCCGGCGTAGAGCGAGATCGGACCGGAGTCGAGCGATTCGCGGAGCGCGTCGCGGTCGGTGGTCTGACCGATCAGTCCACGCCATTCGAGTTCGTAGAGGATGTTCTCGGTCACTCGGCTCACTGTCCGTTCTTCGTCATGAGGGCGCGGTGCTCGTCGTCGGAGACTGCGCGTGCGTCGTCGATCAGCATGTTCGGGATGCCCAGCTCGTCGATCCCGTAGGCCACCTGCAGCCGCGGGTTGTACAGCTCATCCCCCGCGTTGATCAGTTCACCGAGATCCTGCGGGCAGACGAGCCGGTCGCGGACGACCGGGTCGAGACGTTCAGCGCGTGTGCTCATGAGTCCTCAGGCTACTCGGCCACGTCGACGACGCCGTCGACCGTCTCGTCCTGCACGGTGGGCCAGGCCCAATCGATGGTCTTGGCCACGCTCGCGGTGTAACGGCGGTAACGGCCTTCCGAATCCCGGTACCAGACCTTCGGTCCGGGCTTCGGGACACCACGGGCGACGAGCCCCGTGGCGATCGGACGGAACGACTCCGACACCGGGATCGAGTCGGTGACCCAGATGATGTCCGGGCGATCGGCGGCCTCCAGTTCGCCGAGCCCGACTCGGAGCATGGTCGGCGTGAGCGACGGCCCGTCCGCACGCAGACTGATCGCGGCCACCGCGAGCTGGGCGCCGGCGTGGCGGACGCCGTAGACGGCGACCTGCTCGACCACGGGCAGCTCCGACAGTGCATTCTGAATCGGTGCGGGATACACGACCCCGCGGGCGGTCCGGATCACTCCCTGGGCCGAGCCCATGTACCAGAGGTCGCCGTCGGCGTCGGCGCGGAACAGGCTGCCGGACACCTCCCAGCGGTCGTGGGAGCGGAACACGTCACGGAGGACGAGTCCGGCGGCGTCGAACTTCTGCGCGGCATGCGAGACGAGCATCCCGACCTCACCCGGGTTGGCCTCGCGGATAAAACCGCTGTCTCGATCGACTGCCAACTGGTCGGTGTCGGTGTCGTAGGCCGCGATCCGCACGTTGTTGGTCTCGGGCAGCGAACGGCCCATGGCGCCGATCTTGTTTCCGTCGACGTTGGCGAGGATCGCCGAGCCGTCGGCGGTGGCGAAGAACTCCAGGACCTTGGCCTTCGGAAGGGCCTCTCGGATCTCGGTCCAGAGTCCGGACGTGAGGCCCGAACCCATGAAGAGTCGGACAGTCGCGAGTTGGGCAGCGTCGAAATCGTCCCGGCGAATGATCTCGGCGAGCATCGACCACGTGTAGGACACGACTGTGACGCCGTAGTGGCGCACTTCGAAGGCGAAGCGCTCGGGGTCGACACCGTTGGAGAGCGCGATGCGCGAGCGTCCGGCGACCGTGGCACCGAGTGTCGTGAGCAGACCTGATGCGTGGTGCAGCGGCGGGAGGCAGTACACGGTGTCCCGGTTCGAGAGGCCTGCCGCGGCCGCCGCGCCGAACGCCGACATGGCGAAGCGGTGATTGGTGATCGACCAACGCGAGATACGGCCGTTGATCTTGGTGAAGAGGATGAACGCGAGGTCGCCCGCGAGGCCGGGGTCGCGTCGGTACCAGACCGGCATTCGCACCTTGTCCGGATCGATCTGCTCCATGTCGACGATCGAGACACCGTCGGCTCGGTCGATGACACGTTGATCACCGCCGCCGAGCACCAGGACCCTGTCGCTGACCGCGGTCGCCACGTCGAGGTGGTTCGGGTCGGTGAGGATCACGTTGGTGTCGGCCAAGGTCAACATCTCGGGGAGGTCGTCGCCAGACGACACGATCACCGCGACAGCGCCGAGACGCGACAGCGCGGCGACGACGACGAGCGCGGACGGACGAGTGTCCATCAACACGCCGACGTGTTCACCTGGGCGGATGCCGCATTCGATGAGACCGGCGACCACGTTGTCGATACGCGTGTTGACCTGGTCGTGCGTGAGGACGCGGTTCTCGAAGAGGAACAGTTCGTCGTTGGGGGTCCGTTTCTCGTTCTCGCTCATGAGTTTGGCGAGCGAGATCCGCGTGGACGGCTGGATCTGGCCGAGCCGGAACAAGCGTGGAACCGTCCGCACCGATTCGGATGCGACGGCGACGGTCGTCCGCTGGATGGAGGAGACCGCCTCGATGAGTTCTTTGGAGACAGCCGTGCCGGCACCTGCGACCTGCCCGACTCCGTAGGTGAGTCGATTCGCCCAGCTGATTCCGCTGCCGCTGGTGACCGACGCATCCATCTCGTGTGCGGCTTCGGGTCGGGGCCCCTTGGCGTCACGCCACAGGATCCACTCCGCAGTGGTCGGCCACGACATGCGGCCTGCGGTCGAGCCGACGACAAGTCCGAAGTGGCCCGCGGGAATCGTCGATTCGAAGACGTCGGCCTCGGGCGCCGCTCGCCGGATGCCGCGGACGGCCACCGGTTGGCCGATGTCGTCGGTCTCGCCGACGAAGGCGAGAACGGGACAGGTGATGTCGCTCATCGACACGACGTCGCCGTCGATGACGAACCCGCCGGACATCATCCGGTTGTGGACCACGAACTGTCGCATAAGTTCGGCGACCGCGGGGCCGGACCATGCCACCCACCCCTCCTGCTCGATGAAACGACGCTGGTCCTCGCGTGGGAGGAGCGCATCACGGTCGTGGAGCCTGCGGAGGAAGTCGATACGACTCTTGGCCGTCTTGACCGGATCGGCGAGCTGGAATCCGGTACGCGCCAACCAGCTCGGAACCCAGATGTTGGAGAAGACCCGGTCGCCGAGGAACTCGACACCCGGCACGACGAGGTTCGCCGGCAGACCGAGGGGCATGGCGGCAGTGATGTCGACGGGACTGCCATAGGTGACCAGACTCGCCAATCCTTCGGCGCGCCGGTAGGCGGCGGTCTGATAGGCGAACATGCCGCCCTGCGAGTATCCGCCCAGGTGCACGTCTCGGCCGACGATGCCGCGTACGAGGTCGATCGCACGACTGATCGCCATCACATGGTCGGTGAGAGTGCGTTCCATGCCGCCCTCTTCGTGATCCGGCGATCCGAAGTCGATGACCCACGGAATGATTCCGTGGCGATGCAGCACGGAGACGGCCCCGTTGTTCTCGGTGACGTCGTAGACGTTCGCCGAGACCATCATCGGCGGGATGAGGATGATGTGCGACGCGCCGTCACCGGCGTCGTCCGGGAAGTACCTCCGCAGGCGGAACATCTTCTCGGTCTCGACGACTCGGAAGGGCGCGGGCTGTGTTCCGGTCTCCAAACCGCCGAGGCGGATGACCTCCAGCCCGTTCTGCGCGGTCGCGACGATCCGGCCGACAGCGGCCCCTACCTTGGGCAGTCCCACAGCGGTCCCTCTCTCCGCCGCGGCATCGGTCGTCACCGCTGATGCGGGTCCGCGACGCGCATCACCTTACCCGTTGCGCGCGGTAGCAGACACGTCGTGCCGACCCAATGCACAAAACTGTCAGAGACGTTCGTCTCACCGGCTGCGCTCAGGACGACAGCAGCCGTGCCCTGAGCTCTGCGATCGTCGCCGTTGCAACGTCGATCTGGCGTTCCACCTGCGACGATGACGTTCCGCCCAGCGCATTGCGCGACTCGATGGACCCCGCCACCGTCAGGACTTCATGGACGTCGTGGGTGAGGGCCGGATTGATCGATGCGAGGGTCTCGTCGTCGAGGTCGGCGAGGCCGACTCCGCGAGACTCTGCCTCGCGAACACACGCCCCGGCGACCTCGTGTGCCACACGGAACGGAACGCCCTGGCGCACAAGCCATTCTGCGATGTCTGTCGCAAGGGTGAAGCCGGCGGGCGCAAGCTCGGCCATCCGCTCCGGGTGGAACGTGAGCGTCGCGACCAGTCCGGTCATGGCGGGCAGGAGCAGTTCGAGCTGGGCGACCGAGTCAAACACCGGCTCCTTGTCCTCCTGGAGGTCTCGGTTGTACGCGAGCGGCTGGGCCTTGAGCGTCGCGAGGAGCCCCGTGAGGTTGCCGATGATCCGGCCGGCTTTGCCGCGCGCGAGTTCGGCGACGTCGGGGTTCTTCTTCTGCGGCATGATCGAGCTTCCCGTCGACCAGGCGTCGGCGAGCGTCACATACCCGAACTCCGGTGTGCTCCACAGGATCACGTCTTCCCCGAGGCGCGAGAGGTCGACGGCGGCCATCGCGAAGACGAATGCCGCTTCGGCCGCGAAATCGCGCGAAGACGTCGCGTCGATCGAATTGTCGGCAGCGCTGTCGAAACCGAGGTCGGCGGCGATCGCGGCCGGGTCGAGTCCAAGCGACGACCCGGCCAGCGCGCCCGATCCGTAGGGCGAGACGGCGACACGACGGTCCGCGTCGGCCAGCCGAGCCACATCGCGGAGCAACGGCTGGGCGTGCGCCATCAGGGTGTGCCCGAGGAGCACGGGCTGTGCCGCCTGGAGATGCGTCTTGCCGGGCATCACAACCCCGGGGTTCGCCGCGGCCTGGGCGACGAGTGCTTCCGCGACATCGAGCAGCCCGGTCCCGACCCGGCGCATCCCATCACGCAGCCACATGCGGAACAGCGTCGCCACCTGGTCGTTGCGGGAGCGTCCGGCGCGCAGGCGGCCGCCCAGTTCGGTGCCGACTCGTTCGATGAGACCGCGTTCGAGCGCTCCGTGGACGTCTTCGTCCGACTCCGCCGGGCCGAACGTGCCGTCGGCGACGTCGGCGGCGAGCCGATCGAGCCCCTCCTGCATCGCGACCAGGTCGTCATCGGTCAGCAGACCGGCGCGGTTGAGCACCCGAGCGTGCGCCTTCGACGCGGCGACGTCGTACGGAGCAAGAGCCCAGTCGAAGTGCGTCGACTTGCTCAGTGCGGCCATCGCCGCAGCAGGGCCGTCGGCGAAGCGACCACCCCACAGTGCGCCTTCGTTGGTGCCCTCTTTGCGCGGAGTGGTTGCGTCGGTGCTGTCGGCCATGGGTGTCTCAAGCTCCTTGAGGAAGTCGTTGGTCGGGATCAATTGTGCACGGAGAGTCTGTTCCTCAGACGAGGGACTCGATCTGTTGGGCGAGATCGGAGCCGGACAGCGGTCGACGTGCCAGGACGAAGACGGTGTCGTCGCCTGCGATGGTGCCGACCACCCCTGGCAGTCGGGCGCGGTCGAGCGCGCTGGCTAGGTAGCCGGCGGCGCCGGGCGGTGTCCGGAGGACCGCCATGTCGCCGGACGAGTCCGTCGACACGAGCAGTTCGGCGAGCAGCCTCGACACCCTGTCGGTGCCGCCGGACACACCTCGGACGGGCGTCCCGTCCTCGGGCACCACGTACACGCCCGCTCCCCCGTCTGCGGCGCGGAGTTTCACCGCGCCGAGCTCGTCGAGGTCACGGGACAGTGTCGCTTGCGTCGCGTCGACACCTTCGCCCGCCAGACGCTGCTGAAGCTCCGCCTGACTGCGCACGGATTCGGCCGCGAGGATCTCCACGATGCGCGCATGACGTCCCGCGCGCGTCGCGGCCAGGCGTCCAGACTCCGAAGGGTCGGTCATCGGTTGTCCAACAGCCAGGCGAGCAGCGCCTTCTGCGCGTGCAGACGATTCTCCGCCTCGTCGAACACCACGCTGTGCGGGCCGTCGATCACATCGTCGGTGATCTCCTCGCCGCGGTGCGCGGGCAGACAATGCAGCACGATCACGTCGTCGGCGGCGAGTCCGACCAGGTCTGTGTTGATCTGGTAGGGCCGGAACGGTCCCACCCGGTCGAGGCCATCCGCCTCCTGGCCCATCGACACCCACGTATCGGTGACGAGCACGTCGGCTCCCGCCGCAGCGGCCTGCGGATCGTCGATGACCGAGACACTGCCTCCGGTCTCCCTCGCCTGCCGCTGAGCGGTCGCGACCATGTCGGGATCGGGACGGAAGCCGTCCGGCCCGCTCACCCGGACATGCATGCCCGCCATCGCACAGCCGATCATCAGCGAGTTCGCCATGTTGTTGGCGGCGTCGCCGAGGTAGGTCAACGTGAGGCCGCGGGCGCGTCCCTTGTGTTCGATGATCGTCTGCAGATCGGCGAGGACCTGACACGGGTGGAAGGCATCGCTGAGCGCGTTGACAACCGGGACCGAGGCGAACTCGGCGAGCCCGTCGAGACGGTCCTGGCCGAATGTGCGCCACACGACGGCGTCGACGAAGCGCGACAGGACCCTGCCGGTGTCGGCGAGCGATTCGTCGCGGCCCATCTGAGTCGACGTACCGTCGACGACGACTGCGTGGCCACCGAGCTGCGTGATCCCGACCTCGAAAGAGAAGCGGGTACGCGTCGAGTTCTTGTCGAAGATGACGCCGACGCACTTGGGCCCGGCCAACGGTCGGTGACCGAGCGGATCTGCCTTCATCCTCGCGGCGAGAGCGAGCACTTGTGCCTGCTCGTCCGGGGTCAGGTCGTCGTCCCGAAGGAAATGCCTCGTCATCACTGATTCTCCGATTCCGCCACCAGCGCGGCGTCGAGGATCGCGGGCAGGTCGGCGACGAACGCGTCGGCCTGCTCGTCGCTCAGGATGAGCGGCGGAGCGAGCCGCAGAACGTTCGGCGCGGGTGCGTTCAGGAGGTAACCCGCTTCCCTCGCCGCGAGATCGACACGACCCGACAGAGGTTCACTGAGCACGACGCCGAGCAGGAGCCCGTCGCCGCGGACGTGATCGACAAGAGGGTGACCGAGACCCTCGATGCTCGACGCGAGACTCTTCCCGAGCGAGTCGACACGGCTGCAGAGGTCGTTGGCGTCGATGTGGTCGAGCACGGCGAGCGCCGCCGCGGCGCACGCCGGGTTGCCGCCGAACGTCGTGCCGTGATGGCCTGGCCCGAACAAGTCGGCGGCCGGGCCCGTAGCGATGCAGGCTCCGATCGGCATTCCGCCGCCGAGCCCTTTGGCGAGCGTCATCACGTCGGGGACGATGCCCACACGCTGGTGTGCAAAGTATGCGCCGGTCCGGGCGATCCCCGTCTGGACCTCGTCGAGCATCAACAGGGCACCGTGCCGCGAGGTGATCTCACGCGCTGCGGCGAGATACCCCTCCGGTGGGACGACGACACCGTTCTCGCCTTGGATCGGCTCCAAGATCACCGCGGCCGTCTTCTCCGACACAGCGGCCTCGAGTGCCGCGACGTCGCCGTAGGGAACGAAGTCGACGCCTCCGGGCATCGGCTCGAACGGCGCCCGCTTGGCCGGTTGCCCGGTCATGGCGAGCGCACCCATCGTCCTGCCGTGGAACCCGCCTTCGGCGGCGATGATCTGCGGACGCCCGGTGCGCCGCGCGAGTTTGAAGGCGGCTTCGTTCGCCTCCGTCCCCGAGTTGCACAGGAACACCCGGCCGTCGTGGCCGAAGGCTCCGAGCAGCCGCTCGGCGAGATCGATCACCGGCGGTGCGATGTACAGGTTCGACACGTGACTGAGCGTCGACAGCTGAGCGGTGACGGCGTCGACGATCGCGGGGTGCGCGTGCCCGAGCGCGTTCACCGCGATGCCGCCGAGCAGGTCGAGATACTCCTTGCCGTCGGCGTCGTAGACGACGGCGCCCTCGCCGCGGACCAACGCGACCGGAGGTGTGCCGTAGTTGTTCATCAGCGATGCGTTCCACCGCTGCTGCAACGGTGCGGTCATGATTCGACCCCTTCTCCAAGGTCCGCGACGACCGACGTTCCTGCCGTCGACGCGGTGAGCAATGCGGCCAGCACCGCGTGCGGTTCCCGGCCGTCGATGACGTGAGCTGCGCCGATACCCGATTCGACGGCCCGCAGGCACGCCTCCATCTTCGGGACCATGCCGGCGTCGAGCCTCGGCAGCAAGGCCGCGACCTGCGAGACGCTGATAGTCGAGACGAGCGACGACCGATCGGGCCAGTCGGTGTACAGACCCTCGACATCGGTGAGCATCACGAGGTGTTCAGCTTGCAGAGCCGCAGCGATCGCCCCCGCAGCGGTGTCCGCGTTGATGTTGTGCACCACGCCGTCGGCATCGGGCGCGATCGTGGAGATCACCGGGATGCGACCCGCGGCGATCAGGTCGTCGACGGCAGACGTGTCGACCGCGGTGATGTCGCCGACGAGGCCGATGTCGGTGGGCTCACCGTCGACCATCACGGAACGACGCGACGCCGTGAACAGGTGGGCGTCCTCGCCGGTGATTCCCACCGCATACGGGCCGTGCCGATTGATCAGGCCGACGAGTTCACGTCCGACCTGCCCGAACAGCACCATGCGGGCCACGTCCATCACCTCGGGGGTCGTGACGCGGAAACCGCCCCGGAACTCGCCGTCGAGGCCGAGTCGGGCGAGCATCGCGGAGATCTGCGGACCTCCGCCGTGCACCACGATCGGATGGATGCCGCAGGCCCGCAAGAGGACCATGTCGGCGGCGAAAGCCGCCTTCAGCTCGTCGTCGACCATCGCGTTTCCGCCGTACTTGACCACAACCCGCTTGCCGTGGAGGGCTTGCAGTGCGGGCAGTGATTCGGCGATGATCCCGGCTTTCGCCAGCGGCGTGAGGTCGGTCATGACGAGTACGCCGAATTCTCTTCGACGTACGCATGCGACAGATCCGTTGTCCGGATCGTCGCGGCGCCGTCACCGAGTTTCAGATCGGCCACGACGTGGATGCGATCGCCCGACAGATCGACATCGCGGGCGCCCGGAACACCGGTGCCGTTCTCACACACCATCGACCCGTTGAACGAGACGGCGATGGCGTCGGGGTCGATGATCACCGGGGTCACCCCGATCGCAGCTAGCACACGCCCCCAGTTCGGATCGGAGCCGAACAACGCAGTCTTCACCAGCGAGTCCCGCGCGACCGACCGTGCGACGACAAGCGCGTCGGCGTCGGTCTTCGCACCGGTCACGGTGATCTCAACCCGCTTGGTGACACCCTCCGCGTCGTTCTGCAGCTGTGCGGCGAGGTCGTCGCAGACGGCGAACACCGCTGCGTCGAGCTCGTCCTGCGACACCTCGATGGCGCTGGCGCCCGACGACAGAAGCAGCACGGTGTCGTTGGTCGACATGGCGCCATCGATGTCGAGCCGGTCGAAGGTGCGTTCGGTCGCGTGCCGGAGCGCGACGTCGAGCTGCTCCGGCGTCACCTTCGCGTCCGTCGTCAGAACGATCAGCATCGTCGCCAGCGACGGAGCGAGCATGCCCGCACCCTTCGCCATCCCGCCGACATTCCAGCCACCGGGATGATGCAGGGCGACCTGCTTGGGGATGGTGTCGGTGGTCATGATCGCGTACGCCGCATCGGTCCCGCCTTCGATGCCGCCGCCCATCTCGTGCACGATCTCGGTGACGCCCGCCAGGACCTTGTCCATCGGCAGCCGATCACCGATCAGGCCCGTCGAACAGACCGCGATCTCACCGGCACCCGTCTCCGTGCCCCAGTTCGACAGTGCTGCGGCGAGCGCCTCCGCCGTCGCATGAGTGTCCTGGAAACCACCCGGACCGGTGCACGCGTTGGCGCCACCCGAGTTCAGGATCACCGCGCGCAGACGCTGAGCCTTGAGCACCTGCTGCGACCAGCGAACCGGAGCCGCCTTGACCTGATTGGCCGTGAACACGCCCGCCGCGTCGTACTCGGGCCCCTCATTGAAGACAAGGGCGAGGTCGGCGTTGCCGTTGACCTTGATGCCCGCTTTGATGCCCGCAGCCCGGAAGCCCAGAGGCGCGGTCACACCCTGGCGACGAACCATGCGACCCCCTGACACCTCGTCGGTGAACTCCACCGGCGTCATCGGCGGATTGGTCATGGATCCGGTCACTGTCTCTTCAGCTCCTGTCGTCACGGTGCGACTCCTACGGTGGTCAGACCCTCTGCTTCGCCGAATCCGACGGCGAGGTTCATCGATTGGACGGCTGCGCCGCCGGTGCCCTTGGTCAAGTTGTCCACCACACCGATCGCAGTGAACGTACCGGTGCGGTCGTCGACGGCGATGCCGATCTGCACTGCATTCGAACCGATCACCGAGCTCGTCTCCGGGAACTCGCCCTCTCCGAGCACGAACACGAACGGCTCATCGGCGTATGCGGCCTCATACACGGCTCGGAGTTCGGCCTCGGTGGCGGCGGTTCGGGCCGTGCAGGTCGCAAGAATGCCACGCGACGTCGGCACCAGGACCGGAGTGAACGAGACGTCGACCGGTGCGTTCGCCGCCGACGACAGTGCCTGAGTGATCTCGGGAGTGTGCCGGTGAGCACCGCCGACACCGTAGGCACGGACCGATCCGATCACTTCTGACGCCAACAGATTCGCCTTCGGCGCCCGACCGGCGCCCGACGTGCCGGACATCGCCACAACACTGACCCGAGTGTCGACGAGACCCGACGCCACTGCGGGCAGCAACGACAGGATCGAGACAGTCGGATAGCAACCGGGAACGGCGATTCGCGTCGCACCGGTCAACGTCTCACGGTTGCCCGGCAGTTCCGGCATCCCGTACGGCCAGGTTCCGGCGTGCGTGCCGCCGTAATACTGCGTCCACTCGGAAGCGTCCTTGAGCCGGAAATCCGCACCGCAGTCGACGATGAGAGTCGACGGAGGCAGAGCGTCGGCGATGACCGCCGACTGTCCGTGCGGGAGGCCGAGGAAGACCACGTCGTGGCCCGCGAGGATCTCCGGGGTGGTCTCTTCCAGGATCCGATCCGCCAGCGGCAGCAGGTGCTTGTGGTGCTCACCCAGCCGTGTCCCGGCGTTCCCACCGGCGGTCAGCGAACCGATCTCGAGCTCGCCGGTCGCGAGGCGCGGGTGTCCGCACAGCAGTCGGAGGATCTCGCCACCCGCGTATCCACTCGCTCCGGCGACGGCAACCTTGATAGTCATGCGATCATTATGCATTATCGCGTAAATAGATGCACTCCCCTTTCGAGACGGCGACCCTCAGTGCAGACGAGCTGCGCGAGTCACTGCCGCAGTGTCAGCACCGTGATCTCCGGGGGCGCCAACACCCGGACAGGCGGACCCCACGCACCTGTCCCCCGCGTCACGTACACCGGCGTTCCGTCGACGTCGCCCCAGCCGGCGCGCACCGGCTGCTGCAGCGCGACGATGTAGGTGTTCGGCCAGAGCTGACCGTCGTGCGTGTGGCCGGACAACTGCAGTTCGGCGCCCCCGTACTGGGCTGCGTCGAACGCCTGCTTCGGCTGGTGTGCAAGCAGGATCAGCGGCCGAGAGGTGTCACGGCCGCCGAGAGCGGCGCGGTAGTCGGGTTCGTACGGGGCGGGCGCGGTCGCGTCGTACACACCCGCCAGGTCGACCACACCGTCACCCTTGCGAAGTTCCACGCGCTGATTGCGCAGCACCGCGATGCCGAGCGTCTCCCAGAAGTCGAGCCACGCACCGCCGTCGTCGACGTAATACTCGTGGTTGCCGCTGATCGCGAACACGCCGAGTGGTGCGTGCAGATCACGGAGAGGCTCGAGGTCGGCGCCGACCTTCGCGACGGTGCCGTCGGTGAGGTCTCCGCCGAGCACGATCAGATCGGGGTCGGTCGCGTTGACCCGATCGACGACCTCACGAGTGAATCCGACGCCGCGCGCCGGACCGACGTGCACGTCGGTCACCAAGGCCACCCGGACGCCGTCGAACGAGGCGGGCAGCTTGGCGACCCGCGCGTCGACGTCGACGATCCGGGGGTTCGCGGCCTCCGTCAGTCCGTAGCCGGTCAGCGCCGACGCCACCACGACGACGACCGCAGTCGCCGGTGCGAGCACACGTCGACTCAATCCCCCGCCGGATTCACCACGCAGTCTTCGGCTGAGCCTGACGACGACGGATGCAAGACCGATCAGGACTATCCCGATCGCCAAGTAGTAGACGGCGGCCGCCCAGGTGAATCCGATGAAACCGATCGGCCGAGCCCACGACGGGTCGAGAGTGTCGCCGACCTGGAACGCAGCCGCCGTCGACGCCCCGAGCACCACAAGGGCGACGTTCGCGACCAGCGCCCGGCGTCCGGTGAGTCCGGGCGCCCTGACCAGCCTGCGATGCAGCCAGAAGGTGATCAGCGCGGCGACTGCGACCTCGACAACGGAGCGGATCACCGCAGGCGGGCTCCGACACGTTCCGTCGCACGCGCGACCGCTGACAGCTTGGCTGCGGTGGCGTCGTCCTCGGTGAGCGTCCGATCGTCGGCCCGGAAGGTGAGCGCGAACGTCAGCGACTTGTTGCCCTCGCCGACCTGCTCACCGGTGAACACGTCGAACAGGGTGATCGCTTCGAGCAGCTCGCCCGCGCCGTCACGAAGGGCGTCGAGCACCTGCTGGGCCGGGACCTCGGCAGCCACCACGACATTCACGTCCTGCAGAACTGCCGGGAAAGGCGACACCTTCGGCGACGGCAGCACCTGGACCAGCGGCAACGCGTCGACGTCGATCTCCACGGCGCACAGCCGTGCGGGCAAGCCGGAACGTTCGAGCACCGCCGGGTGGAGTTCACCGGCATGCCCGACGACCACTCCGTCGACCTCCAGACGTGCGCAACGACCGGGATGCCACGGAAGCTCGTCGTCGGCGACCAGCGTCAACTCGACGCCTGCGGCCGCAGCGATCTCGCGCGCGGCGGCGAACGCGTCGTACGCGTCGGCGGCGCGACCGGGACCCCACGGGCCCGCGGGATCGCGGAGTCCGGTGAGGACGGCGGCAGCGTGCAACGGCTGCCGCGGCAAAGACGCGTCGAGGGCGGCCAACTCGTCGTCGGTCGGACGTCCGCTCACATCCAGTGCGCCGACCGTCGGGCCCTGGTCACCGCTGAGGACGACCTGTCCGATCGTGTACAGCGCAAGGTCGCGGCGTCCTCGCGCGATGTTGCGCGCCGCCATCTCGAGCAGACCCGGCAGCAGAGTCGTATTCAGTTGGGGACGGTCGGACTCGAGCGGGTTCAGCACCGAGACCGCAGCCCGACGCGGATCGTCGTCCGCGAGACCCCAGGTGTCGAAGACACCCGCAGGCATGAAGGGATACGGAAGCACTTCGACGAAGCCGTCGGCAGCGAGTGCGACACCGATCGCCCGGCGGCGACGCTGCGCCGCCGTCAGTCCGGTGCCGCCGGGAGCGCGCGGAACAACGGCCGGAATGTCCTCGAGACCTTCCAGGCGCAGCACCTCTTCCACCAGATCTGCCCGCTGCCGCAGGTCGGGACGCCACGACGGCGGGGTCACCGCCAGCAACTCGCCGGAGTCGTCGACGGAGCAGCCGACTTCCCGCAACCGTGCGGCCGTGGTGCCTGCGGCATACGTCACGCCCGCGGTCGTGTCGGGCTCGTCGGCGGCGATCTGAATCGCGGCGACCGGCGCCACGTCGACGCGAACATCGGCGATCGGGCCTGCGACCTGTCCACCCGCCAGTTCGACGATCAGCGACGCGCCCCGATCGGAGGCCACCGCTGTCAGTTCCGGATCGACCAGACGCTCGAAGCGCTTCTGCGCCTCTGAGCTCATCTTGTGACGCTTGCCGGTCCGGAACACGCGGACCTGATCGAAGTTCGCAGCTTCCAGGAGGACCGTGGTCGTCGAATCGGTGACCTCGGTCGACGCGCCGCCCATCACACCGGCAAGTGCAATCGGGCCCGAGTCGTCGGCGATGACCACGTCTTCCGGGTCGAGCGTGCGGACCACCCCGTCGAGCGTCTCGAGAGTCTCGCCGACCCGCGCCGAGCGGACAGTGACCGTGCCCTGCACCTTGTCTGCGTCGAACGCGTGAAGCGGCTGGCCCAGTTCGATCATCACGTAGTTCGTGACGTCGACGATCGCCGAGATCGGCCGGATGCCAGCCACCATGAGCCGCTTGGCGATCCACCACGGCGACGACGCCGTCGCGTCGACCCCGGTGATCACCCGGCCGGTGTAGCGGGTCGCCGCACTGTCGGCGTCGATCGTGACGGGCCACGGCTCGCGGTCCACGTCGGCGGCGAGGGGCTCACCCGGCAGTCCGGCGTCGACGAACGGCACCGAGAACGCACTCGCCAGCTCGCGGCCGAGACCGCGCATCGAGAATGCGTACCCGCGGTCGGGCGTCACGTTGACGTCGATCGCCGTGTCGTCGAGACCGAGCACCTCGCGGGCGTCCGCGCCCGGCTTCGCCGTGCCGGGGGTCAGGACGAGGATGCCGGAATGGTCGTTGCCGACGCCGAGTTCGGTGACCGAGCAGATCATGCCGTCGGACGTCTTGCCGTACGTCTTGCGCGTCGCGATCTCGAACGGGCCAGGCAGGACGACTCCGGGAAGCGCGACGACGACGAGGTCGCCGACTGCGAAGTTCCGCGCGCCGCACACGATGTCGCGGGGCGCGTCCTCCCCGACGTCCACCTGGCAGAAGCGGATCGGCTTCTTGAACTCGGTGAGCTCTTCGATCGCGGCGACGCGGCCGACGACGAGCGGCCCGGTGATCTCCGGGAACGGCTCGACGTCCTCGATCTCGAAACCGACGCGGACGAAGCCGGCGTCGATAGCGGCGGTCGACGCCGACCAGTCGGGGGTGCCCTTCTGCAGGACTTCGGTCAGCCAGGACTGTGGGAGTCGCACGGGGTAACCAATCTTCTTTCGTGTCGAACGGGTCTTAGAAGGCGGGGCCGAACGGGACGGTGAAGCGCACGTCGCCCTCCACCATGTCGCGCATGTCGGGCAGGTCGTTGCGGAACTGCAAGGTGCGTTCCAGACCCATTCCGAACGCAAAGCCCGAATAGACGTCGGGGTCGATTCCGTTGGCCCGCAGCACGTTCGGGTTGACCATTCCGCAGCCGCCCCACTCCACCCAGCCGGGTCCGCCCTTCTTGGCGGGGAACCAGACGTCCACTTCGGCGGACGGCTCGGTGAACGGGAAGTAGCTGGCGCGCATGCGGGTGGTGGTGTCCGGGCCGAACAACGCCTTCGCGAACACCTCGAGCGTGCCGCGCAGATTGGCCATGGTGAGCCCCTTGTCGACGGCCAGACCCTCGATCTGGTGGAACACCGGCGTGTGCGTCGCATCGAGTTCGTCGGTGCGGAAGGTGCGGCCGGGGCACGCCACGTAGATCGGCACGTCACGGTTCAGCATGGATCGGACCTGCACCGGAGAGGTGTGGGTCCGCAGCACCTGACGCGAGCCCTCGGGCGCGATGTAGAACGTGTCCTGCATCGACCGGGCCGGGTGGTCCGGCAGGAAGTTGAGCGCGTCGAAGTTGTAGTGCTCAGTCTCCACCTCGGGACCTTCGGCGATCTCCCAGCCCATGCCGACGAACACGTCGGCGACCTGCTCGGCGATCACCGTGATCGGGTGACGCGCGCCGGTCCGGCGGCGATCTGCGGGAAGCGTGACGTCGATCGACTCGGCCACCAGGACAGCCGCGTCCCGTTCGGCCGTCAGCACGGCGGTCCGCTCGTCCAGGGCTGAGGCGACTTGCGCCCGGAACACGTTGACGAGCTTGCCCGCCTCAGCGCGTTCACTCTTCGGGATCGAGCCGAGAGCACGACGCGCGAGGGCGATCGGCGACTTGTCGCCGACGTGGGCGATCTTCGCGGTTGCGAGCTGGTCGAGGTCGGCCGCTGCGGCGAACGCTGCGCGCGCCTCGTCGACGACCGACACGAGCTGCTGCTCGGTCGGGAACTCATTGGCTTCGCTTGGGGTACTGACGTCGGCCACCTGGCTCGCATCTCCTACACCTGGGGTGGAAAAGGACCCTTTCAGGGTAGTCGACCGTGCGATGACGCCCCGACACGGTCGACCCGGCGACACGTCGCGTATCCGAACGACATCGTCACGGAGTCGTACATCTCACGCGATAAGGTCGACTCGTTCTGAATCGACCGAGGGGGATTTCTCGCGTGCCTGCCCAACCTGGTACCACCATTGCCGGCTACCGGATCGTCTCGCTGCTCGGCTCCGGCGGCATGGGAGACGTCTACGTCGTCGAGAACCCCCAGCTGCAACGCCGCGAGGCGATGAAGGTGATCTCCGTCGCCGGCGCGTCGAACCCCGAGTTCCAGGAGCGCTTCGCGAACGAGGCGAGGACCGCCGCCTCCCTGGACCACCCGAGCATCATCACGGTGCACAGCTACGGTGTCAGCACACCCGATTCGGCGGCGACCACGGGGCTGCCGTGGTTCACGATGAGCTACCTCGACGGCCCGGATCTCTCGGCGACACGATTGACACCTGCCGAGACCATTGACGCGATCACGCAGGTCGCGTCGGCACTCGACTACGCGCACGGACGCGACGTGGTGCACCGCGACGTCAAGCCCGCCAACATCGTCGTCACCCGCGATGGTCAGGGCCGGTTGGCTCGCGCGGTGGTCCTCGACTTCGGAATCGCCAAGCTGTCCGATTCACCGCAGCTCACGGCGATGAACTCCGTCGTCGGCACCATGGCGTACACGGCCCCGGAGATCATCTCCGGCCAGCCTGCGACCGGAAGATCCGACCAGTACTCACTCGCGTGCTCAGTGTTCGACGTGCTGTCGGGCCATGCGCCCTTCCGGGCCGAGACGGCCACCGCGTTGATGATGGCCCACGTTCAACAGCCCCCGCCCCCGCTCGGCCAGTCGCGGCCCGATCTCGCGCCACTCGGACCCGTCATCGAGCGCGCCATGGCGAAGAACCCCGCCGCCCGTTACCCGGACTGTGCGACGTTCGCCGCCGAACTCCGACGCGCCCTCGCGGAGACGGTGTCGGGCACAGTCGCCGGGGTTCACGCAGCACCGGGGCACGCTGCTCCCTCACAACCCACGACCCCGTCACCGCAGTCCTTCCACCCGGCCCCGAATCACCCCAGTGGCTCTGCTGCGGTGCCGCACCCGCAGTACCTGTCGAACCCGCAGGCGTCCAACCCCTCACAGCCGGGCCTGCCGTTCGGACCGCAGTTCACACAACCGAGGCCGGAGAGCAGGCGAGGGCTGTGGATCGGCCTCGCCGCCGCCGTCGTCGCGATACTGGCGGTCGCCGGGACATCTCCGCTCTGGTGGCCGTCGTCCGACGCTGGGCCGGCCGCCCCCACGGACAATCAGCAGATCTCCGCAGGGTTCGGCACCGTGTGCGCCATCAAAGATGGCGAGCTGTACTGCTGGGGCGACAACAGCACAGGGCAACTCGGCGACGGCACGACAACCAGTAGGTCGACGCCGACCAAAATCGCCCAGCTCAGCAATGTCACAGGAGTGACCGTCGGGGGTTTCGTCGGCGACAACAGCGCATATGTCACCACGACGTGTGCGATCGCCGACCGCGAGCTCCACTGCTGGGGCGCCAACGGAAACGGACAGATCGGCAACGGATCGGCCGACACATCACCCCACACCACCCCGACCAAGATCGCGAACCTCACGGACGTCACGTCGGTCGCCAACGGTTTCGGCGCCACGTGCGCGGTATCCGGCGGAGAAGTCTACTGCTGGGGTTATGGCGCCAACGGCCAGATCGGGAACGGCTCGACTGACAAACAGGTTCTCGCCCCGACAAAGGTGCCGGGGTTGAGCGAGGTGCGCGCGGTCCGAATGAACGGCGGGACTGCGTGCGCTGTCACCATGAATGAAGAACTGCACTGTTGGGGGCTCGAACAGCACCGGCCAACTCGGGGACGGCACCACTGCACAGCGATCGACACCTGTGAAAGTCTCCGGCCTGCAGAACGTGACATCGGTCGCACTTGGATTCAGTACCACTGACAAACGCGTCGTTGTCGACACCTGCGCGATCGCCGATGAAAAGCTCTACTGCTGGGGCAACGGCATACAAACGTCGCAGCAGTCGACGCCTGCGCTGGTCTCCAGCGTCGACGACGCCCGGTCAGTCAGCACCGACGTCGGCACAGTGTGTGTGACGGACAATGCCAATGCGATGTTCTGCTGGGGCAATAACCGTTTCGGCCAGGTCGGAAACGGAACGACGGAAACCGTGAAGACGCCGACCAAGATCCCCGGTCAGGAAGTGACGTCTGTGGCAGTCGGGTCGAGCACAACGTGTTCTCTCGGCGAAGCCGGCGCCTACTGCTGGGGCACCAACAATGCGAAGCAGCTCGGCGAGTCCGCTGGCGAGCGGGCCACGAATCCAGTCAAGATCACGTTCTGACCCGCATGCCCGGTCCGCAAGGGCGGCGTCCGGCTCGGCATCCCTCAGTCGAACGACCCGCACCACGTCCACGGTCTAGGCTGTACAAAATTCACGTCCGCCCCTCGAAAGGATCTCGACGTGCCAGCGCAACCGGGTAGCAAGATCGCCGGATACACAGTCGTCTCACTGCTCGGTTCGGGCGGCATGGGCGAGGTGTACCTCGTCGAGAACGACCAACTGCAGCGTCGAGAGGCGATGAAGGTCATCTCGGTGGCCGGCGCGTCGAATCCCGACTTCCAGCAGCGGTTCACCAACGAGGCCCGTACGGCGGCGTCGTTGGACCATCCGAGCATCATCACGATCCACAACCACGGCATCACCGACGAGTCGCCCTGGTATACGATGTCGTACCTCGAAGGCCCCGACCTGGCGTCCACTCGATTGACGCCCGCCGAGGTCGGAAACGTGCTGCGCCAGGTCGGCGACGCTCTCGACTACGCCCACCAGCATCATGTGGTGCACCGCGACATCAAACCCGCGAACATCGTCGTGACCCGTGACAAGGACGGTGCGATTCGCCGCGCCGTCGTCCTCGACTTCGGAATCGCGAAGCTGGCGAACTCTCCCCAGCTCACCGCGATGAACTCGATCGTCGGCACGATGACGTACACCGCACCCGAGGTGATCGGGGGCCAGACCGCCGGGCCCGCGGCCGACCAGTACTCGCTGGCGTGCGCGACGTACCAGATGCTCGCGGGCAACCCGCCGTTCGCCGCCGACAACGCGACCGCATTGATGATGGCGCACGTCCAGCAGCCTGCGCCGCACTTGGGAGCCCTCCGGCCAGACCTGGCCGCGGTCGGAGCGGTCCTGCAACGCGGAATGGCGAAGAACCCGGCCGAGCGGTTTCCTGACTGCAGCACGTTCGCAGCGGAGTTCAATCGGGCGTTGAGCACGACGAGTTCCGGCACACAGACCACGGTCGCGCCCACCCCGCAGGGCGGATTCGGCGCACCGTCCGGTTCGGCCGCGTTCAGCCCGATTCCGCAGTCTTCCGGCGGTTCGCACCCCTCGGGCCCCCAGGCGCCACCGTTCCCATCAGGACCCCAGTATCCGTCCGGGCCGCAGTATCAGTCCGGACCGCAGTATCAGTCGGGGCCGCAGTTCCAGGGTGCTCCCCCGCACGTGTCGGGCCCGCAGTTCCAGCCGGGTGCCCAGTTCCAGCCGCAGTCAGGTCAGTTCGGGCAACAACCGTACGGCGCATTCGGCGCAGCGCCGAAGAAGTCGAAGAAGGGCCTGTTCATCGGCCTGGCAGTGGTCGCCGTGCTGATCGTCGCGGTCGCGGGAACCTCGCCTCTGTGGTGGCCGTCGTCCGACGCACCGGCACGCGAGGCGTTGATCGCACCACTGCTCGCCAGCGCGAGCGGAACGACATGTGTCGTCGACGAGAAGAAGGAACTGTACTGTTGGGGCGACAATGAGCAGGGGCAGCTCGGCGACGGCTCGGAGAGCCGTCGTTCGACGCCGGCGAAGGTGGCCGGACTGACTGATGTCACCGCTGTCTCGGTCGGCGGTTACTCGCTCGACGGCGACTTCCGCGGCACGGCCTGCGCGGTCTCCGCGGGCGCAGGCTACTGCTGGGGCGCCGGACTGCTCGATCAGATCGGCGACGGCGGAAGCACCGACCGGTCGACTCCCACCAAGGTGCCCGGACTCGGAGTGGTCACCGGCATCGCCACATCCGACGGAAACACGTGCGCGATCTCCGACGGCGACGTGTTCTGCTGGGGATTCAACATCGACGGCCGACTCGGCACCGGCCCCGGCACCGCGGGTGTCAAAGCTCCGACGAAGGTCAGCGGCGTCTCCGGCGCCACCGCCATCGCGACCAATCTCAGCACCACGTGTGCGGTGGCGAGCGGTTCACTGTTCTGCTGGGGCGACAACGACCACGGGCAGATCGGCGACGGCACGACGACAACTCGTCAGTCCCCGACCAAGGTGACCGCGCTGTCGGACGTCACCGCGGTCTCGGTCGGCACAGGAACCGATGACGGAACTCCGTTCGCGAACACGTGCGCGGTGGCGGGCGGCGACGTCTACTGCTGGGGCGACAATTCCTACGGCCAGCTGGGCGACGGCGGGACCACTGATTCGACCAGCCCGAAGAAGGTCGCGGACATCTCGGGCGCGTCCAACGTGACGACCGACGTTGCGAGCACATGCGCCGTGATCGACGGCGCCGCCAAGTGCTGGGGCAACAACAGTCGTGGCCAGCTCGGCACGGGAGGCACGTCCAACGTGTCCGCACCTACTGAGGTGACGGGGCTCGGCGATGTGCGCCAGGTGGTCACCAGCTGGAGCATGACATGTGCGATCAGCGACGACAAGCGCTATTGCTGGGGACTCAACCGTGACAATCAGCTCGGTCGCCCGGACGTCTCCACGAGCGAGCAGACCACGCCGTTGGAGATCACGCTCGGCTGAGCGCAGCAACACGAGAAGACCCCCTGCACGCCGTTGTGCAGGGGGTCTTCTCAGCGCTGTGTCGGTTCTTACTTGACCGCGGCGAAAGCCGGGTTCAGCTTGTCGAGCAGCGCCGGGATCGAGAGCGCCGACGGCGTGTTGAGGCCGAAGATGTCGACATACGACGTCCAGGCGACCGCGCCGTTGCGCACCGAGGTGAGCGACTTGTACGACGGAAGGTTCTGCAGGGTGTTCTTCAGTTCGTCCGACACCGCGGCGATGACCAGCAGGTCGGAGTCCAGGATCTGGACGTTCTCCGGGCTGACCTGGAAACGCGGCGTGCCCTCTGCCTTGGCGCGATCAAGCTGCGCTTGAGGGAAGGACAGACCGAGTTCGGTGAACAGTGCCGCTGCACCGTCGTTGTTGTCGGCGAGCAGAGTGATCATCGTCGGAGACTGGAACGCCGCGAACGAGTAGGTCTTGCCGGCGAGCTTCGGGTTCTCCTTCTTGATCGACGCGATCTTGTCGTCGATCGACGTCTTGACCTCGGCTGCTTCGTCGGTCTTTCCGAGCGCCGTGCCTGCGGCGGCCAGCAGGTCCTGCCAGGAGTCGACCTGCTGCTTGCCGACGGCTGCGATCACTGGCACGCCGGTGTCCTGCAGCTTCTTGAGGGTCGGCGCATCGGTGATGCTTCCCTGGGTGAAGATGACGTCGGGATCGAGGTCTGCGATCTGGGTGACGATGTCCTTCTTCACGTCGATCTCCCGGCCGTCGCCGACCTTGCCCGCAAGCCACGGCGCGACGGTTCCGGTGGTCGCCTTCACCGCGTCGTAGTAGGCGACGGGCTGCTGGCCGAGCGCGACGACGGTCTCGGTCCACTGTGAGCCGATGGTGACGATCTTCTCCGGTGTGCCGTTGATCGTGACCGGACCGTTGGCGGTCTGGACCTGGACCGAGCCGGATGCGCCGTCGGAGGCGGTGTCGTCCGTCGACCCGCAGGCGCTGACGGCGACGACTGCGGTCGCCGCGGCGAAGGCGGCGAGGACGCGCCGTGTGGTGATGCTGACCTTCATGTGGTTCCAGACTCCTTGCTCATGCACTCCATCCAACCGACGAAGTAAGTGAGCCTAACCTTATATCAGACTGACGGCTTGCTGAGAAGGGTGCCCTTACGTCGACGCGCGGACGCGACGGTGGGGACCACGAGCGGTCCACCGGTCTCCGGATCGGTCAACACCTGCGCGGACAGGCCGAAGGCGTCACGCAGCACCTCGACGGTCAGCACCTCGGCCGGGGTTCCTCGCGTCAGTACGACGCCGTCGCGCATCACGATGAGGTGATCGCTCGACCGCGCCGCCAGATTGAGATCGTGCAACACCATGACCACGGTCTTTCCGTGATCGTCACGAAGTTCGTCGACGAGGTCGAGGACGTCGACCGCGTGCGCCAGGTCGAGGTAGGTCGTCGGCTCGTCCAGCAACACGAGGTCGGTGTCCTGCGCGAGCGTCATCGCGATCCATGCTCGTTGTCGCTGACCACCGGACAGATCCTCGACCGGACGATCCGCGAGGTCGAGAATCGAGGTGAGGCGCATGGCGCGCGACACCGCTTCCTCGTCGTCGGAGCTCCACTGGCGGTACCACGATTGGTACGGGGACCGCCCGCGGGAGACGAGGTCGAGAACGGAGAGGCCAGACGGCGCGATCGGATTCTGCGGCAGCATGGCGAGCCGTCGGGCGATGTCTCGCGGCCGCAGCGAGGCCAGGTCGACACCATCGAGGCGGACGTGTCCTGCGGCGGGAGTCAGCAGCTTCGACAGGGTCCGGAGCAGTGTCGACTTGCCGCATCCGTTGGGGCCGATGATCGTGGTGACCTCGCCCGCGGCGATGTCCACGTCGAGGTCCGCGACGACGATGTCGCCGTTGTAGCCGACCGACAGTCCATGTGCCGACAGGATCGGGTTGGTGGTGGTCACAGACGTCCCTTCATCTTGGCGATCACGAGTGATGCGACGAGCACGGGCCCGCCCACTCCGGCGGTCACGACCCCGACGGGAATGCTGCTGGGCAGCACCGTTCGGCAGAGGAGTTCACTGAGCAGAACGAGCAGTGCGCCGCAGAGACCACTGGTCAACGGCCCTGGCACCGTCCCGCCCGCCACGCGCAGCGCGATCTGAGGCGCGAGGAGCGCGACAAACGCTATCGGCCCCACACCCGACACCGCGACTCCGGCGACCACAACGCCGATCGCCATCGTGACGCCTGTTGTGAGGGCGGGTCGGGTACCGAACGACCGGGCGAGGTCCTCACCCATGCTGATGGCCGCCAGGCGTGCGCGCAGCAGCAGCGAGGCGACGATGCCGATCGGCACCACGACCAGCACCGGCGTCAGGGTGTCCCAGGACGCCCCCGACAGGGATCCGACGATCCACCGTTGCGCCTCTTCAACCTCCCAGACTTGTGCGCGCGTCAGCAGGTAGCTGGTGAGCGCAGTGAAGAACCAGGTGGCGGCCACGCCGACGAGCACCAGGCGTGTCGTCTCCAACCCGTTCTTCCACGCGAGCGCGTACATGGCCAGCGCGGTCCCCGCCGCACCGACGAGGGCGGCGCCGGGAACACCGATGCCGTCGAACCAGGCGCCCCACGACCCTGCGAAGGCGATGGCCAACACCACCATCGTCGACGCCCCTGCTGTGATGCCGAGCATGTCTGGCGTGGCCAGCGGATTGCGTGCCACGGTCTGCATGTTCGCACCGGCCACGGCGAGCCCGGCGCCGGCGAACGCGCCGAGCAGGACGATCGGGAGCTGTCCGTCGACGATCGCCTGACGAGGAAGACGTCCGCCACCGCCGAACAGCGCCTTCGTGACCACGTCCGGGGGCAGCGTCTCGATGTACAGCAGTCCGAATCCGAGTGCGGCCACCGATGCTGCGAGCACCAGCCCGACGACCACAGCACGCGGTCGCACGATGACGCTCACCAGTCCGGCGCGGATCACGTTGCGCCTCAGGGGCCGGTGGCCCACGTCGAGGGTTGCGGTCACAGGGTCACCAGCTTCTTCCGACGAATGATCGCGATGAACACGGGCGCTCCCACCGCCGCGAGCACAACCGCCACGGAGATCTCCCCCGGGCTGCCCAGGACGCGGCCGATCACATCGCAGTAGAGGAGGAGACACGCACCGAGCACCGCCGAGAACGGCACCATCAGGCGGTAATCGGGTCCGGTGAACACGCGCGCGACATGTGGGACCACCAGTCCGAGAAAGGCGATCGGCCCACAGGCTGCGGTCGCAGCGCCTGCGAGGACCGCGACCGCGGCGACGCCGGAGAATCGGATCCATCCGACGCGCGACCCGAGGGATTTCGCAACCGAATCGCCGAGCGCGAGGATGTTGAGGAAGTAACCGCCTGCGAAGGCGACGACCAGGCCGACGACGATGAACGGTGCGGCCGCGCCGACGACGTCCCAGTCCCGTCCGCCGGTGGCGCCGACGTTCCAGTACCTCCACGCGTCGAGCGAGCGCACATCGGACAGCACGATCGCTGAGGTCACCGCCACGAGGAACGCCGACATGCCCGCACCGGACAGAATGAGTGTGAGCGGCGAACCGGCTCCCCCGCCGACTGCGAACGCGAACACCGCGGCCGCAGCGATCAGGGCGCCCGCCATGCCGAACCACATGTAGGCCCACGGGGATGCGACGCCGAAGGCGAAGACGCCGACGACAACGCCAAGGCTCGCTCCCCCGTTGACGCCGAGCATCCCCGGATCGGCGAGCGGGTTTCTGGTGTGGCCCTGAACGAGAGCGCCTGCCGCACCCAGTGCCAGCCCGACGAGGAGCCCGAGAACGGTACGGGGGATGCGCTGGGAGAACACGATGTCGTTGGCTCGAGTCAACCCGGTCGACGACGCGAGTTGATCGGCCGACGCCCACAGGGAGGTCCACGCGTCACCGACAGACAGGTGCTCACCCGAACCGAAGAGCACCGAGACCACGAGGCCGCCGGTGAGCGCGATCAGGCCGAGCACAAATCCGATCGCGGTGCGCGACGCGGTCCGCTGCAGCGGTTCGGCGACGGCCTTGGTCACGGTCATCGCATTAGGTTAGCCGAACCTATTTCATAGTGTTCTACGAACCCTGGGCTCGTGCGCTGGCGTACAGGCAGATCGCGCTTGCGGCAGCGAGGTTCAAACTCTCCGCACGACCGCGAATCGGAATGGACAGACGGTGATCGGCGCCCGCGAGGAGTTCTGCAGGAAGTCCGTGCGCTTCGTTGCCGAACAACCAGGCGTGTGGTCCGGCGAGGACGGACGCAGCATCGTCCAACGACAACTCGCCGTCCATCGTGGTGGCGAGAGTGACGATCCCGCGTCGACGGACGGCTTCGAGAGCACGCTGCACGTTCACCTCGCGGACCACCGGGATATGGAAGATGCTGCCCGCTGAAGCACGAACCGCCTTGGCATTGTGCGGGTC
This sequence comes from Gordonia malaquae NBRC 108250, assembly GCF_000344135.1. Taxonomy (GTDB): domain Bacteria; phylum Actinomycetota; class Actinomycetes; order Mycobacteriales; family Mycobacteriaceae; genus Gordonia; species Gordonia malaquae. Next base: position 26,335 of record NZ_BAOP01000021.1, read on the forward strand.
GACGGTGTCGCCGAGCAGCAGCACGGCGTCGGCGCCCATCGCGTCAGCGCACCGAGTGAGCGTGCCGACGTTGCCGGGCTCGCGCGGCTCAACGGCCACGACAAGCAGGGTCGGGTCGCCGGCGAGCACGTCGTCGAGGTCGGTCGTGACGAGTGTGCACTCGGCGAACACACCGGGCGCGGTCGTCGTCTCGGACAGCCTGTCGGCGGCCTTGTCCGACAACCAGTACAACGGAATGTCCGCTTCGAGCACTCGGTCGACAAGCCCGACGTGCTTGTGGGAGTCGGAGTCGCGTACCAGAACAGACAGGACCCGGCCCGTCGACAAGGCGGCGTCGACCGAGTTGAATCCTTCGACGAGGAATCTCCCCTCGGCTTTGCGCGCCGAGGCCCGTCGATACTTGACCAAAGAGACGACCCGCGACGAACGTTCGGAGAGAACGTCCATCGCGGGTCGATACGAGTTCATATCTCGCGTCTGCTCAGATGATCAGGCAACCGGAGCGTTGACGTCGGCAGGCAGTGCTGCGCGAGCAATCTCGACGAGGCCGGTGAAGGCTGCCGGGTCGGTGACGGCGATATCGGCGAGCACCTTGCGGTCCACCTCGACCTCAGCCAGCTTGAGGCCCTGGATGAAGCGGTTGTAGGTGATGTCGTTGGCGCGGGCAGCCGCGTTGATGCGGGTGATCCACAGCTTGCGGAAGTCGCCCTTGCGAGCCTTGCGGTCGCGGTAGGCGTAGGTCAGCGAGTGGAGCTGCTGCTCCTTGGCCTTGCGGTAGAGGCGCGACCGCTGTCCGCGGTAGCCCTTCGATGCCTCCAGAACGGAGCGGCGCTTCTTCTGGGCGTTGACGGCCCTTTTCACACGTGCCATTAGTCAGTAATCCTTTTACGTCTTAGTCGTCAGGGGAAGATCAGCGGTTGAGCAGTCGCTTGATGCGCGGGGCGTCGTTCTCGCTGACGACCTCGGTACCGCTCATACGACGGGTGACACGCGACGACTTGTGCTCCAGAAGGTGGCGCTTGCCTGCCTTCTCGCGGACGATCTTGCCGCTGCCGGTCACCTTGAAACGCTTCGCGGTGCCCTTGTGGGTCTTGCTCTTCGGCATGGTTTTCCTTAATTCGGGCGAACTCCACCGGCACCGCCCTCGCGGTGCTCGTGTGGAATCCACTGGTGCGGATGTGGTGCTGCGGCCTATTCGGCGGTCTGCTGGGCCTTGACCCGGGTCTTCGCGCCCTTGTGCGGGGCGAGGACCATCGTCATGTTGCGGCCGTCCTGCTTCGCCGAGGTCTCGACGAAGCCGTACTCGGCGACGTCGTTGCCCAGGCGCTGCAGCAGTCGGAAGCCCAGTTCGGGGCGGGACTGCTCGCGGCCGCGGAACATGATGGTGACCTTCACCTTGGAACCCGCCTCGAGGAACCGGACGACGTGACCCTTCTTGGTCTCGTAGTCGTGGTCGTCGATCTTCGGGCGGAGCTTCTGCTCCTTGATGACGGTCATCTGCTGATTACGGCGCGATTCGCGCTGCTTCTGCGCTGCCTCGTACTTAAACTTGCCGTAGTCCATGATCTTGCACACGGGCGGGCGAGCGTCAGGCGCCACCTCGACCAGGTCCAGGTCGGCTTCGTAAGCCAGGCGGAGCGCATCTTCAACACGCACGATGCCCACCTGCTCTCCCCCGGGACCGACAAGACGGACCTCGGGAACGCGGATGCGCTCGTTGATGCGGGTTTCAGTGCTGATGTGGCCTCCTCGATAAATGTGTACTCACGTGGCCGGCCAGAAAATACTGGCAGCAGGAGACATCGAGACCGAAAAACACTCGCCACGCGCGGAGCCAACCGAGACGAAGTATCATCTCGCTGCTCCGTCGTCTCGCGACGGTGTGACCGGAACCGGACAACTCCTCACCCGAAGGCGCGTGTCGTACGGTGGGACCTCGAACATCCTCTTGCTACCCCGGGGTTAGCCGGAGCGGTCATGCTGTGAAAGTCTAACAGGCGTGAGCGCTAACTCCTATTCGACCGGCCAGCCCTCCTCTGACGACGCGCATACGCACGTCGCTCCAGGAGGAGCCGAAGACGTCAACGTCCGCGAGCTCGCGACCATTCCCGCGGTCGAGGTGACGACCCGTGCAGCGATCATGCTGATGAGCGCTGCGGCCGAGAAGATCGGCCCGGACGCGGGTGGCGAGGAGGAGCACAAGGACCTCCCGGAAGCACGTGCCCTGATCACCGCACTCGCAGGCCTCGTGACGGCGGCATCGATGGATCTCGGTCTCCATCGCAAGCCGATCCAGGACGGACTCAAGGCCCTGCAGCTCGCGTTCCGCGAGGCGTCGTCGTACCCCGACGCTCCCGGCGAGGGTCCCGGCGAGAAGTACACCGGCCCGGTCAAAGGCTGAGCGTTCGGATCGGCGGCGCGGCGGTCGGACTACGCTGGTCCCATGACCACAGGTGACGACGATCTGGAACCGATCGACGCGGAGATCGTCGAACCGGTCGGCTCGCCCGACTTCACTCCGACGGTTACCGCACCGTCGTTCTCCGACGTCACCGGCTACACCGAGGCGGGTGTTCCGACGTTCGACCATGTCCGAGACAAGATCGAGAAGCGGACCACCACGGCGATCGGCAGCCAGGAGCTCTCCGAGATGAGTCGCGAAGCGGCCGAGCTCGATGAGGCGATGGCCAAGCGTGACGAAGCTGCGAAGAAGAAGCTCGACGAGATGCGGAAGTCTCTCGGCTTGTGACCAGCGGGTCGTGATCAACCGCCGGTGATCGGTGCGACGGGCACGCACGGCACCGGACGGGGATGCGCCGGGTCGAGTGCGTTCAGCACGATGGCTGCACTCCGCCGGTTCGAAGTAATCGACATGTGGTCCGACCTGTCTTTTGCACATCCGTCCTGGACGACGATGTTCGTGACGTGTGTACCGGCTGGTCCGGGGAGCAGTCCGGCGGTGTACGGCGTCACCATCTCGTCGTCGCGGGTCACGATGTTGGTGTAGCGAACCCCCGGGAGATAGGGCGTCGGCAGTCGGACGGCACGGTTGAAGTTCAGGTCCGCAGGCGGCGGCGTGCACTCCGAGCATGCCGGTCTCGTCTGCTCCGGAATGCCGAGGCGTGCGCGGAAGTCGGCGATCATCTCCCCTCGAGCGTCGTCTTCATCGGGTCCCTGTCGCCAGTAGGGCGCGAGGGAGACGTAGTGGGCGACCCGCCCTCGCCCACCGAGGTACTTCATCCAATAGACGCCCATCTCGGTGCCGAGCGAGTGTCCGACGATGTCGAGTTGCGTCGCACCGGTCCTGGTCAGGACCTCATCGGCGAACATTTTCACATCCCATGCACTGTCCGGCTTCGGGCCGAGGCCACCGAGTGCCGACGCAGGCCACGCCGTCGACAGTTTCCCGTAGGTCGGCGCGTAGACGCAGTATCCCTCACGTGTCAGGACCGCGGCGATGCTCGCCCAGTTCGTCTGACGACCTCCCCCGCTGCCATGCAGCAGCATCACCGGGCGGGGGTGACGGGGGCTCGGACGGCACGAGTAGTCGTTGGTCCCTGGAAGACTCCCACCCGGGTTGGTCAACTCGGCCCGGATGCCGTCGAGAAAGTTGTACGCGACCGGAACCGCTTGAGCGGGGGCACCGACAAGGCCCGCAGCGAGCAGTGCCACGATGCTCGCCGCGAGCAGCTTCGAGACGCTCCTGATCATGCAGCCAGGCTAGCCCCGGTCCGCAGGATCTGAGGTCCGATCAGCCGACCTCTTCGACTGCGGGCAGGAGGTCGGCGATGAATCCACCCGTGTGCGACGCCGCGACAGCTGCCACGTCCTCCGGCGTGCCCTGGGCGACGACGGTGCCACCACCGCTGCCGCCCTCGGGTCCCATGTCGACAATCCAGTCCGCGGTCTTGATGACATCGAGATTGTGCTCGATGACGATGACCGTGTTGCCTTTGTCGACGAGTCCGTTGATCACCAGGAGCAGCTTCCGGATGTCTTCGAAGTGCAGGCCGGTGGTCGGTTCGTCGAGGATGTAGATCGTCCGCCCCGTCGACCGCTTCTGCAGTTCGGCGGCCAGCTTCACACGCTGAGCCTCGCCACCGGACAGGGTCGGCGCAGGCTGGCCGAGCCGGACGTAACCGAGGCCGACGTCGACCAGCGTCTTGAGGTACCGGTGGATAGACGTGACCGGCTCGAAGAAGTCGGCGGCCTCGTCGATCGGCATGTCGAGGACCTCGGCGATCGTCTTGCCCTTGTAGTGCACTTCGAGCGTCTCGCGGTTGTAGCGGGCGCCGTGACAGACCTCGCACGGAACGTACACGTCGGGCAGGAAGTTCATCTCGATCTTGATGGTGCCTTCACCCATGCACGCCTCGCAGCGTCCGCCCTTGACGTTGAAGGAGAACCGACCGGGCTGGTAGCCGCGCACCTTGGCCTCGGTGGTCGCGGCGAACAGCGTGCGGACCTTGTCGAAGACGCCGGTGTACGTGGCCGGGTTCGACCGCGGAGTGCGGCCGATCGGCGACTGATCGACCTGAACGAGCTTGTCGAGCTGTTCGACGCCCTTGATCCGAGTGTGATGCCCCGGAACCTGCCGGGCGCCGTTCAGCTTGTTCGCCAGAACGGTCGCGAGGATGTCGTTCACGAGCGTCGACTTGCCCGAACCGGACACACCGGTGACCGCTGTCAGGACGCCGAGCGGGAAAGACACGTCGATGCCGTCGAGGTTGTTCTCGCGGGCGCCGACGACCGTCAGCTGACGCTTCTTGTCGACGGGCCGTCGGATCGCCGGAACCTCGAGCGCTTCGCGGCCCGACAGATATGCGCCGGTCAACGACTCCCGATTGTCGAGCAGCCCCTGGTAGTCGCCGCTGTGCACCACACGACCACCGTGCTCCCCCGCGCGCGGGCCGATGTCGACGATCCAGTCGGCGGCCCGGATCGTGTCCTCGTCGTGTTCGACGACGATCAGAGTGTTTCCGAGGTCGCGGAGTCGGACGAGGGTGTCGATAAGCCTGCGGTTGTCTCGCTGGTGGAGGCCGATCGAAGGCTCATCGAGCACGTAGAGCACACCGGCCAGACCTGCGCCGATCTGAGTGGCCAGGCGGATGCGCTGGGCCTCGCCACCGGACAGCGAGCCCGCGGCCCGAGACAGCGACAAGTACTCGAGTCCGACGTCGAGCAGGAAGCGGATGCGTGCTTGGACCTCTTTGAGGACTCGGCCGGCGATCGCGGCCTCACGTTCCCCGAGTGCGAGCCCGTCGAGGTAGTCGGCACATTCGGCGACCGACAGAGCGGTGACGTCGGCGATCGACTTCGGTCCGTGGACGGGGTGATCGAGCGTGACGGCGAGGATCTCAGGACGCAATCGGGTACCCGAGCACGCACCGCAGGGCACGTCGCGCATGTAGCCCTCGTACCTGTCCTTCATCTGCTCGGACTCGGTCGTGTCGGCTCGGCGTGACAGGAACGCCATGACGCCCTCGAACTCGGTGTAGTACGAGCGCGTGCGCCCGTACCGGTTCTTGAACTTGACGTGCACCTGATGGTCCGAGCCGTTGAGCAACGCCTTGCGTGCGTTGCGCGGCAGTTTGTTCCACGGTGTGTCGACGTCGAAGCCCATCTGGTCGCCGAGTCCTTCGACGAGTCGGAGGAAGTAGCTCGCGTTGTGCCCACTCGACCAGGGTGCGATCGCGCCGTCTCTGAGCGTGGTGTCCGGGTCGGGGACGACGAGGCTCTCGTCGACCTCCTTCTGAACACCGAGACCGTCGCACTCCGGGCATGCGCCGAAGGGCGAGTTGAACGAGAACGACCGAGGTTCGAGATCGTCGATGGCGATGGGATGAGCGTTCGGGCAGGCCATCTTCTCGGAGAAGCGGCGCTCGCGGTCGGCGTCGTTCTCATCGAGGTCGACGAAGTCGAGAACGACGATCCCGTCGGCGACGCGCAGAGCAGTCTCGATCGAGTCGGTGAGTCGCTGTTTCGCCGACGGCTTCACGACGAGTCGGTCGACGACCACGTCGACATCGTGCTTCTCCTGCTTCTTCAGCTTCGGCGGATCAGCGAGCTGGTGGACGACACCGTCGATGCGTGCGCGGGCGAAACCCTGTGTCTGCAGATCCGTGAACAGATCGACGAACTCGCCCTTGCGTGTGCGGACGACGGGCGCGAGGACCTGGAAGCGTGTGCCCTCGTCCATCGCGAGGATCTGATCGACGATCTGCTGCGGCGTCTGACGAGCGATCTTCTCGCCGCACACCGGGCAGTGGGCGGTGCCTGCTCGCGCGTACAGCAACCGCAGGTAGTCGTAGACCTCGGTGATCGTGCCGACCGTCGACCGCGGGTTGCGGTTGGTCGATTTCTGGTCGATCGACACTGCAGGCGAGAGACCTTCGATGAAGTCGACGTCCGGCTTGTCCATCTGACCGAGGAACTGCCGCGCGTACGCCGACAGCGATTCGACGTATCGTCGTTGGCCTTCGGCGAAGATCGTGTCGAACGCCAACGACGACTTGCCCGACCCCGACAGGCCGGTGAAGACGATCAGCGAGTCGCGCGGCAGATCGACGTCGATCCCCCGCAGATTGTGCTCGCGCGCGCCACGAACGATGAGCCGATCAACCACTAGTTTTCCTCACATTGCACGACTATCTTCCCCGGTCGACCACAGTACGCGGACCCTCTGACAATTCCGGTCGAGCGCGCATCGGACTGTGTCTGAGGCGACAGCTACGGTGGAGCCATGACGCAGCAGATCACAGTCTCCGACGACTACACCGGCGCCGTCTCGTCCGACGGCGAGCAGCAGAATCTCGCACAACGCCGGACACTCGACAACGCGACGATCGTCAAGGTGTCGGTCGGTCCGATGGACAACAACTCCTACCTCGTCACCGACACCGCCACCGGCGAGGCTCTGCTCATCGATGCCGCAAACGACGCGGGTGTGCTGCTGACGCTCACCGACCAGGAGGCGGGCACCGTGCGTCAGATCGTCACCACGCACGGGCACTTCGACCACTGGCAGGCTCTCATCGAGGTGCGCGACGGGCTCGACGTCCCGCACGCGATCGGCCATGACGACGCTGGTGATCTGCCCATCACCCCTGATCGTCGTCTCTCCGACGGAGACACGATCGACGTCGGCGAGCTGACGTTGGAGGTGATCGGCATCCGCGGCCACACCCCGGGCTCGGTCACGCTGGTGCTCACCGAGAAGTCCGGTCGTGCGCACCTGTTCACCGGCGATTCCTTGTTTCCCGGCGGTGTCGGCAAGACGTGGCAGCCGGGCGATTTCGAGGTGCTCCTCGGCGACGTCGAGACCAAGCTCTTCGGCCGATTCGACGACGCCGACGTTTATCCGGGCCACGGCAAGGACACCACTCTCGCCGCCGAGCGTCCTTCCATTCCGGAATGGCGCGAGCGCGGCTGGTAGGAGCGATCGGCCGCCGTGGGTCACGTTTACCGCGGCGGCGAAATGGGTACCGTCGAGAGGGACGGCGTCTTCGATCCAGAACCGACGCGCGCCGTTCCACACCGCTCGACGAGACGAAAGGCATACGCCATGATCCTTCGACGAATCGCACGTCCGCTGCTCGGAACGGCTTTCATCGCGTCCGGAATCGACGCCGTCACAGCCCCTGGCGGTCCAGCGCGAACAGCTGAACCACTTCTGGAGAACGTCCCCGCCGACACCGAGACCGTCATTCGCGTGGCAGGCGCCGTGCAGGTCGGCGCCGGACTCGCGCTGGCTTTCGGCAAGGCGCCGCGTATCGCGTCCACCGTGCTCGCCGGGACCCTTGTCCCGACCACCGTCTTCGCCAGCGATTTCTGGAACGAGAACGACCCGGCGGTCCGGAGCGCCAAGCAGTCGGCGTTCGTGAAGAACCTCGGTCTTCTCGGTGGCGTGCTGATCGCGTCCGCGGACACCGAGGGACGCCCTTCGTTGGGTTGGCGCGGACGGCGCCGGTTGGTCGACGCTCGCGAGTCGATCGTCGAGGCCCTGCCCGGAGAGTCGGGGCAGGACACGTTCACGGCATCGGTGAACAAGGCGGAGCACTGGGCGCATCAGGCCGCCGATCGTGTGCCGACCGACAAGATCGCGGCGAACGCGTCAACGCTGGCCGCCTCGGCCAAGTCCCGCGCCGAGGAGTTGGCGCACACCGTCGCGGACCGAGCGCCCGAGGTGTTGGACGCGACCCGCCATCGCGCAGAGCAGTGGGCCGGCGAAGTCGCCCAGCATGCACCCGAGGCCGCGGACACCGCGCGCCGATGGCGACGATCGCTCGCACGCTGACCGCGTGAGCCGGTGGCCACGCCGGTGACGGGCACCACGTTCTGAGCCCGCCACCGGCGGCGATCCGCCGGTAATATGGAACGACTGTGACAGCCGAAACGCCTGATCCCCGCCTGCCAGACGAGCAGATTCACCTCGACGCGGTCTACGCGCGCCTCGACCGCATGCGCGCGACCACCCGCCGTCGCCTGAGCGAGACGCTGCGTGAATCCGCGGGGACACCGCAGGCCTTGTCCGAGCGCGAATCGTACGAGCGCATGTACACGGACGAACTCACCAAGATCGACGCAGCCGAGCACAATCTGTACTTCGGGCGACTCGACATGATCGACGACACCGAGGAGGTCCGGCGCATCGGACGCATCGGCATCCTCGACGACGACGACCGAGACACCACCCTGCTGCTCGACTGGCGTGCGCCCCTGTCGCGTCCGTTCTACCTCGCAACACCGGCGACTCCCGAGGACGTGGAACGTCGACGCCACATCCGGACGCGATCCCGCGCGGTCCGCAGCGTGTCCGACGAGAATCTGATCTCCGGCGAGATCGTCGACTCCGATTCCTCGCATGACGTCTCCGGTGCGAACGTCGTCAACGAGTCGGCGCTGGTCGACGCTCTGAACGCCGCGCGGACCGGCGAGATGACCGACATCGTCGAGACGATTCAACGTGAGCAGGACGAGATCATCCGCTCCACGCATCGCGGCGTCGTGGTGGTGCAGGGCGGTCCCGGCACCGGCAAGACCGCCGTCGCACTGCACCGTGCGGCCTATCTCCTGTACACCCACCGTGATCTGCTGTCGCGGAGTGGTGTCCTGATCCTCGGTCCGAACGAGGACTTCCTGCAGTATATCGGCCAGGTGCTTCCGTCACTCGGTGAGACAGGAGTGCTCCTCTCGACTGTCGCCGATCTGTTCCCCGACGTCCGCGCCCGCGGTCGTGACACACGCGAGGCCGTGGCTCTCAAGGGCGACCAGCGGATGCTGAACGTGCTCCGGGCCGCGGTTCGGGCCCGCGAGTCGTTGCCCACGGCCGGACTCACCACCCGGTTCGACGGGTACGACCTGCCGATCGACGCCGAGATCGTCAAAGCGGCTCGCGCCGATGCTCGGTCGACTCGTCGTGCGCACAACCTCGCCCAACGGACCTTCCTCCGCACCGCACTCGACCGGCTCGCCGCCGTTCACGCCCGCCGCATCGGATCGAGCCAACTCGACGGGTCGCAGCTGTTGACCGCGGGCGACCTCGACGACATCCGCGTCGAACTCGAAGCAGACCCGGACGTGACGGCGACGCTCCTCGAGTTCTGGCCGACGCTGACGCCGCAGGGTGTGCTCCGCGACCTGTACGACGACCCGTCGTTCCTCCGGAAGTCGACTCGGGGCTGGACGGACGCCGAGCGTGACGCGCTGTACCGCAAGGCCCGTCCCCTCCGCGAGGACGCGGACCTGTCCGCGTCGGACGTCCCGCTGCTCGACGAACTCGCCGAACTCATCGGATATCGGACGGACGAAGCCGATCGGGTGAACCGCGCGCGATGGCGACAGCAGTTGTCCGAGGCGCAGGACGCCCTCGACATCCTGACCGGATCAGCCCCGCAGGACCTCGAGGACGACCTCGATCCGGAGATCCTCATGGCGTACGACCTCATCGATGCCGAACAACTCGCCGAACGACAGGTTCACACCGCACGCCGGACGACCGCCGAACGCGCCTACGAGGATCGGACGTGGACGTTCGGTCACGTCATCGTCGACGAAGCGCAGGAACTGTCGTCGATGGCGTGGCGAATGGTGATGCGACGGATACCGAATCGCTGGATGACGGTCATCGGCGACACCGCCCAGACGGGTGACGCCGCGGGCGCCACCTCGTGGTCGGAGGTGTTCACCCCGTACGTCGCCAATCGGTGGCGACTGCACGAACTGACCGTCAACTACCGGACACCATCGGAGATCACTCGCTACGCGAACCGCGTGCTCGACTGGATCAACCCGGACCAGTCCCCACCGACATCGTTGCGCTCGAACGGGATCGAACCGGTGGCGATCGCGACCGACGACGTCGCGTCCACTGTGTCCGAGCTCGTCGTGACGTCGGACTGGGCCGGTCTCACCACAGTCATCACGTCCGACGGAACAGCCGACGCTCTGCGCGGCGCGCTCGCCGACGTGGGCGCCGACGTCACGGTGCATCCGATCACTGCGGCCAAGGGACTCGAGTTCGACACGGTGATCCTCGTCGATCCCGCAGATCTGATCAGTGAGTCCCCCCGCGGCTACAACGACCTGTACGTGGCCCTCACGCGCGCGACCCAGCGTCTCGTCGTGGTGCACTCACGAGCGCTTCCGCCTGACCTCGCCGACATGCCCGCTCCCCCTGCGCAAGATTCGTCGCCGTCAGCGCCGAAGTGAGTTGCCAGAGCCGTTCGGCACTCGAGGAGTCGAGCGCATAGGGCCGAACGCCTCCCTCGTCCATCGTTCCGCCGTCCCGCGCCACGGACGCGATGTCACAGTCCTCGAGATAGAGCCCGCCGAGTCCGTCGAGGAGGGGCGACGTAGCCGCCCACACGCCCGTAGCGGCCCCCTGGCTCGGCGTTTTGAAGTCGGAACCGACGACGTTGCCGTCCGTGTCGATCCACCCGAGTTCGACCTGCTCAGCAACTGACTGCCTCTGGAGACCGGTGATGATCTTGCCCGGATGCAGTGCGAACGCCCGGACACCATGGTCTGTGCCGAGCTGATCAAGCCAGACTGCGAACAGCACGTTCGCCGTCTTCGACTGCCCGTATGCGGCCCACCTGTCATATCCTGTCAGGAAATGCGGGTCGTCCCACCGGATGTCCGACGCGTGATGCCCGGCCGATGAATACACGACGACGCGCGCGCCGGTGCGAGCCAGCAGCGGGAACAGCCGGGCCGTCAGTGCGAAGTGCCCGAGATGGTTGACGGCCAGCTGGTAATCCCATCCCGGCCCCACTGGTCGGGGCGGCGTGGCCATCACACCTGCGGCGGCGATCAGCATGTCGACTCGGTCGGTCACGGAGTTGATCCTCTCCGCTGCGTCAGCGATGCCACCGAGGTCAGCGAGGTCCACGCCGTCGACGAGAACAACGTCGTCGATCCCGCTCAGGGGACCTCGTGCCACCTCTTCGCTGCGAACGGGCACTATCACCCGCGCGCCGGCGCGAGCGAGCGCCCGTGAGGTTTCGAGGCCGAGTCCTGAGGATCCGCCCGTGACCACAGCAGTCTGACCGGTGAGGTCGCGGTCTGCGAGCACGTCGGCCGCTGTCGAAGATACGGTGAATCCGGATCCGAGAGGGTGTTGGTCTGCAAGCGTCATGGGCGTGACGCTATGACCTAGAGTCGGCTCTAGGTCAAGTCGGACGGGAGCGAATGGTGGGCACTGACGAAGGAACGACGTTCTCGATCGGCGAAGTGGCGGCCTCGGTCGAGATGAGCGTCCATGCGCTGCGGTTCTACGAACGCGAGGGGTTGCTCGTCGGCCCCATCGAACGCACCACCGGCGGCCGTCGCCGCTATACGCAGGTCGACGTCGACTGGCTCCAGATATGTACCAGACTCCGCGAATCCGGAATGCCGCTGGCGGAGCTGAAACGATTCGCAGCGCTGGTGCGACAAGGACCGGGGAACGAGCCCGAGCGGCTCGCGCTGCTCGACGCACAGCGACACAGGGTTGATCAGCAGATACACGCCCTCGAACAAGCCAGGAAAGTCATCGAGTGGAAGACGGACGTCTACCGCCGGCATGTTCACGACGGAAACGCCGCCGGACTGTGGGACCCGACCAGCGGCCGGACGACCGAGCCCCGGTCACCGGACACTATCCGATGAGCGGGGCTCGACAGTTCGTGGGGCGTCTGAACTAGGTGGTGTGAACGATCAGAACGTCGCACGCCGCCTTGCGAGCGACGTCGGCCGGAACCGAGCCGAGCAGGCGTCCGGCGATCGAGTTGAGGCCCTTGTTGCCGACGACCAGAAGGTCGGCCTGGACGTCGACGACGAGTTGCAGGAGCGCGTCGACCGGTGCGCCCTGAACGGCGCGCTGCACGACGGTCGCGGCGCCCGCGGCCTTTGCGCGCTCTTTCGCAGTGCGGAGGATCTCCTCGGTGGGCGAACTGCCCATCACCTGGTAGGCCTCGTCGCGCAGGGTGTCGGACGCAGAGCTGGCAGCCTTGCCGTCGTTCAGGAAGTAGGCGCAGGCGATGACGACGGTTGCGTCGCCGGCGATGGCGCCCGCACGCTCGACGGCCTTCAGCGAAGATTCCGATCCGTCGGTGCCGACGACGATCGTCGAGTATCCGCTCATGTGTGAGTTTCCCTCCAGCTGATGAATCGCAGATTCTCATCTCCATTGTGGAGACGAATTCTTATCCGTTCATGAACATACCCTGCGCACGGCCCATTGCCAGGTGCTTGTGTACGACTTGTCGCCCAACGAGCATCTTTGATCGGTGTGCAAGATACGTCACTTTATGCCTGCGGCGTCCATTCCGCGCAGTTCCTTCTTCAAGTCGGCGATCTCGTCACGGAGTCGGCCTGCGAGTTCGAACTGCAGATCGCGTGCCGCATTCATCATCTGGTCGGTGAGTTCGTGCACCAGATCGGCGAGTTCGGCCCGCGGCATCGACGACGTGTCGCGCTGTTCGTAGACTCCAGCGCTGACCGATTTCGACACCTCGCCCTGCGCGCGGCGGCCACGGCTCGCGTTCCGTCCCGACCCACCGATGTCCACGGTGTCTTCCGCTTCTGCGTACACCGTGTCGAGGATGTCGGCGATCTTCTTCCGAAGCGGCTGAGGATCGACGCCCTTCTCGTTGTTGTAGGCGATCTGCTTTGCGCGGCGACGGTCGGTCTCTTCGATGGCGTTCTGCATCGAGTCGGTGATCTTGTCCGCGTACATGTGGACCTGCCCTGACACGTTTCGCGCAGCACGTCCGATGGTCTGGATCAGCGACGTCGTGGAGCGCAGGAAGCCCTCCTTGTCGGCGTCGAGGATCGCGACGAGCGACACTTCGGGGAGGTCGAGGCCCTCACGAAGCAGGTTGATGCCGACGAGGACGTCGTACTCGCCGCTGCGCAGCTGCCGCAGAAGTTCCACACGACGCAGCGTGTCGACTTCGGAGTGCAGGTAACGGACCCGGATTCCAAGCTCCAGAAGGTAGTCGGTGAGGTCCTCGGACATCTTCTTGGTCAGAGTCGTGACGAGCACACGTTCGTCTCGGGCCGTGCGCTCACGGATCTCGTGGACCAGATCGTCGATCTGCCCCTTCGTCGGCTTCACCACGATCTCGGGGTCGAGGAGTCCTGTCGGTCGGATCACCTGTTCCACGAACTGCCCGCCGGACTGGCCCAACTCGTACGGCCCCGGTGTCGCCGACAGGTACACGGTCTGTCCGATGCGGTCGACGAACTCGTCCCAGGTGAGCGGGCGGTTGTCGACCGCAGACGGGAGCCGGAAGCCGAACTCGACGAGGTTCCGCTTACGCGACATGTCGCCTTCGTACATCGCCCCGATCTGTGGCACCGTCACGTGCGACTCATCGATCACCAGAAGGAAGTCGTCCGGAAAATAGTCGATCAGGGTGGCGGGCGCAGTGCCCGGACCACGCCCGTCGATGTGCCGCGAGTAGTTCTCGATGCCGGAGCAGAAGCCGACCTGCCTCATCATCTCCAGGTCGTACGACGTGCGCATGCGCAGACGCTGGGCTTCGAGGAGCTTACCCTTGGCCTCGAGGTCGGCGAGCCGTTCTTCGAGTTCCTTCTCGATGCTCGCCATGGCCTTCTCCATGCGCTCCGGCCCGGCCACATAGTGCGTGGCCGGGAAGATGCGCAGCGAGTCGACCTGTCGGACGACGTCGCCGGTGAGCGGATGAAGGTAGTAGAGCGACTCGACCTCGTCGCCGAAGAACTCGATGCGGATCGCGAGTTCCTCGTACGACGGAATGATCTCGACGGTGTCGCCGCGCACGCGGAAGCCGCCGCGCGTGAACGACATGTCGTTCCGGGTGTACTGGACATCGACGAGAAGCCTGAGCAGAGCGTCTCGATCGATCGTCTGCCCCACCTCGAGCTCGACGGACCGGTCGAGATACGACTGCGGGGTACCCAGACCGTAGATGCACGACACCGATGCGACCACCACAACGTCGCGCCTCGACAGCAGACTCGACGTCGCCGAGTGGCGAAGGCGTTCGACGTCGTCGTTGATCGAGCTGTCCTTCTCGATGTAGGTGTCGGTCTGCGCGATGTACGCCTCGGGTTGGTAGTAGTCGTAGTACGAGACGAAGTACTCGACGGCGTTGTTGGGAAGCATGTCGCGGAGTTCGTTGGCGAGCTGCGCGGCGAGGGTCTTGTTCGGCGCCATGACAAGCGTCGGGCGCTGCACGCGCTCGATCAGCCACGCAGTGGTCGCCGATTTTCCCGTGCCGGTGGCGCCGAGCAGAACGATGTCCTTCTCCCCTGACGTGAGACGCTGCTCGAGGTCGGCGATGGCGGCGGGCTGATCGCCTGCGGGCTCGTACTCGCTGACGACGACGAAGTCGGCTCCCGACCGCTCGATGTCGCCGACCGGCCGGAACTCCGAGTGTGCGACGATCGGCCGCTCTGCTGCGAATGCCATGCGTCCAGCGTAGACATCACCTCTGACATTTTCGTTTCGGTCCACTTCGTTCCTGTGACGGCTGCCAGGTTCGACTGGTCCAATGGGTGGCGATCACAGTTCCACCAGCCCAGGGAGCCACGATGACCGACCCGACAACTTCCGCGCCCGAATCGACCCCGCGTCACGGGGTGTCTCGCCGAACCGTGCTCGCCGCAGCGCCGATCGCCGTCGCCGCGATCGGCGTGGGGATCACGGCGTGCGGCAGCGACGACTCGTCGACCTCGACCGACACGTCTACTCAGGCCGCCGACACCGGCGCCGACAGCAGCGCCGGGGCCGACGTCCTCGCGTCGACGACCGACGTGCCGGTCGGCGGCGCGAAAGTCGTCGGCGACGTCGTCGTGACGCAAGCGAGCGCCGGGACGTTCGCCGCGTTCTCGACCAAGTGCCCGCACATGGGCTGCGCCGTCGCGCATAAGGGCTCCACACTCGACTGCCCGTGCCACGGAAGCGAGTTCACACTCGACGGATCCCTGGTCAAAGGCCCGGCGACGACGGGACTGACCGCCGTGCCGGTGAAGGTCGACGGGACAGACATCGTGAAAGCGTGATCTCTCGTGACGGCCCATGAGACGCACCCGCCCAAGGGGGAGGTGTTCGACGTGCCCGCCATGACGAACACTGACAACAAGGGCTTCGTTCGCCCCGTCGAGGTGTATCGCGAGACGCCGTACGGGCTGTACATGTCGAGGACCGCCGACCACCCGAGGTTCGATCACCTCGAACTGTGGCTGCTGCCTGCCCTCGGACTGCGAGCGAACATCTTTCACTTCACCGGCGGGTATCGGTCGAGTCAACGCCTGTATCTCGACATCGGCGAGTTCAGCGGCCCCGACGACGCCGGGCGCTGGCATTCGGTCGATTGGTACCTCGATCTCGTCGACTCCGCCGACGCGCCGCTCGAGCTCGTCGACGTCGACGAGCTGTTCGACGCGCACGCGGCCGGTCACCTCACGACATCGCAGTGTGAAGCGGCGATTCTCATCGCGATGCGAACGATGACCGGCTCCGCGGCCGTCGACGGTGTGCAGACGTGGCTGGACGCGCAGGTCGGCGAACGCCTCACCTGGCTCGATCGACCGCAAGCAGGCATGCCAGACTCGGACATATGACGACGCCGCCTCACGGAGGGCCCTACCCTCAGCAGCCGAATCCGCAGCAGCCGGGGAACTACGACCAGACGCAGATCGGTCAACCGGCCTTCGGGCAACCCCAATACGGACAAGCGCAATACGGACAACCGACGCCTCCGCAAGCCCCCGGTTCGCAGGGGCCGCAGCAGGCGTACGGTCAAACGCCCGCCTACGGTCAGAACCCGTTCAGTCAGCCGCCCACAGGCCAGGCCCCATACGGCCAATCCCAGTACGGACAACAGCACTACGGCCAGAGCCCGTACGGCCAGCCTCCGTTTCAGCAGTCCCCGGTGCCGAACAACGGCTCCACGCGCATCGTCATCGCGGTAGTCGCGGTCATGGCGGTCATCGCCGTCGGCGGCCTGGCGTTTCTGATCTTCGGTGGAGGCGACAAGGAATCAACGGATGTGGCGGCCTCGTCGTCGTCGAGCGCTCCGTTCACCCTTCCCGCATCGACGACCGAAGACGGGACGACTGTCGATTCGAGTTAGGTCGGCTCGTGCATCACGGTCCGCGGATCCACGTCGGTCACCACCCAGTCCGCTAGTTGCAGTTCCAGCCGTCCGACGTTCATCGTTGCGGCGAAACTCTCCACCAGCAGCGGGTGCGACGCCGCGAAGTACCCGTTCTCGGTCACTGAGTACGGCACGGGCGCAAGCAACAACGTCCTGTGCCTGGTCCCGAATTACCAGGTGGGGACGTGCTACACGCAGTCCCAGTTCTCGGTCGGCATCTCCCTCGAGACGGTGTCGTGCAGCCAGGATTCGACGACGAACACCACGAACTTCAAGATCACCGAGCGGTCGGAGTCGAGCTCGGTTCCCAATTGCTCCGACTCGGACAAACAACGGATCGACACGTTCACCATTCGCACGTCGCCTTCGCAGACGATGAGCATCTGCCGCGAGATCCTCGGCGATTACGTGTGGAAGTGAGCCGATTCACGAAGGCAGACCGAGAGTCAGGCGGACTCGGCGCGCGGTGTCGACCGAACGTATGTCACACTTCTGACTGAATCTCTCATCTGTCTCACAGGAAAGTCCGCCAACCATGACGACGCCTCCTCCCGGCCAGCCCGGCCAGCCCGCCCCCGGAAACCCGTTCGGCGCCCAGGGCCAGCCGGCCCCCCAGCAGCCCGGCCAGCCGGTGTACGGCCAGCAGCCGCCTCAGCCCGCACAGCCGTACGGCGCCCAGCCCGGTCAGCCGCAGCCGGGGCAGCAGCCCTACGGCGCCGAGCCGGGCCAGCCTCAACAGGGACAGCCGGGCGGGTACGCTCCGGTCGCCGGAGGCACCGACTACGCAGGGGGCGCACCGCAGGCCCCGCGCCCGAATCCACTTGTGCGCATCCTCAAGTTCGTCGGTCCGATCATCGCCGTGATCGCGATCATCGCCATCGCGACGCAGGTGTTCGGCGACAAGGACAGCGGCACGTCCGTCGAGTCGAGCCCCATCGGCTCGTGCATCACGGTAGAGGGCTCGACCTCGGTCACGACCAAGGCGATCGACTGCAGCACGACCGAACCGTCGTTCATCGTCGGGGCCAAGCTGGACAACAGTGACGCCTGCGAGAGCGCAAACTACGAGTTCTCCGTCACCGAGTACGGCAACGGCGCCAGCGACAAGGTCTTGTGCCTAATTGCGAACTACCAGGTCGGCAAGTGCTACACCTCGTCGAAGTTCTCGATTGGCATCAAGCTCGAGACCGTCCCGTGCACCGAGGAGTCGTCGATGTCGGCGACCAACTTCAAGATCACCGAACGCTCCGAGACCGGCACCGTGCCGAACTGCACCGATTCGGACACTCACATGGTCCAGACATTCAACATTCAGAGCGATCCGCCGCGTCAGATGTCTGTGTGCAGCAAGATCATCGGCGAAGGCTATACCTGGAAGTAATCCCTTCCACACCTCTTCAGAACCGCCTCGACCACTTTCGGTCGGGGCGGTTCTGTCATGTCCGGACCAGTCCGGCGATGAGTGCGGTGAGACCGAACTCGTAGGCGTGATCGGCGTTGCCCGGCCCGGAGAAGAGCTGTCCGACGGTCGTTCCGACGCGCGATGAGATCGGGTAAGCCCCGGCGGGCATGGCGTCGGCCAGTGCCGGTCCGGCAATCTGCCACCACTGCTCGTCGTCGAGACCGGACGCCGCGTGCTCGGCGACCTGGTCGATTCGCATCCGCGCGTTGCCGGTCGCGAAGGATCGCAGGGAGGCGATGACGGCGTCGAGGGTCACGTCATCGACGGCGGAGTCGCCGTAAGCGCGTGTGAGAGCGGCGAGTTGTTGTTCATAGCGCCGGGACGATCCGGGGCCCGGAACTGGTCGCCACGCCGGAACGTCGCCGAGCCACGGGTGCCGCAGCAGTTCATCGCGGTACTGGTCGGCGATCAGACGCATGCATTCGGTCAGGTCGAGCCCCTTGTCGAGGTCGGCGGCCTCGAATGCGACGGCGTCGACCATCAGCGCGACGAGCACGTCACGGTTCGGCACGTACGTGTACAGGCTCATGGGCTTGAGGCCCACACGCGCTGCCAGCGAACGCATCGACACGAGCGCAAGCCCATCGGAGTCAGCGAGTTCGATTGCCGCGCGCACCACATCGTCTACGTTCGTGCGCCGCCCCGGGCCAGACCTGGCGGTTGTCGCGTCACGTCGCCACAGCAGGTCGACGGTGCGTCGGACGTTGTTGTCGTGATCGGCCACGGGGCTCCCTCCAGCGATCTTGCATGCAAACACCGTAAGGCGTACGGTGTTAATTCCGTACAGCATACGGTATCTGCTCGGCCGACCCGAAGGAAGACCACTGCCTGCTTCGACGACTCATCCGAACGCCACCTACTTGACTGATCGCCACGTGTTCGCGCTGTGGACCGGCGAACGATCCGCTCCCGACGAGCCCGCGCTCCGAATGCCGATCCCGGTCGGCTACGGCCGTGAGAAGCAGTTGGTTCCGACCGCGCTCGCGTATCGGATCGTCGACGTCGCCGATCTGCCGGACGATGCCACCGCATCAGTTCGGGCATGGCATGCGCTTGGTTCGGATCCCCTGGCGGACGTCGTGTTGCCGGCCTCGGCGCATGCGGTGCTCAACGCGGTCGGCGACGCCGTCGTCTCCGCGGAGTACGCCCGTCAGACGTTCAGCGCCACCGTTGAGGTCGAGGCCGGTCTCGCCGACCGCCTGACCGCAGACCTGCGGCCGTACCAGGTCCGCGGGATCTCGTGGCTGGACGAGGTGTGCGCGGACGGCGGCGGCATCCTCGCCGACGAGATGGGCCTGGGCAAGACTCTCCAGTCGATCGGGCACCTCGCGCTCTCGGCGTCGGGGCCGGCTCTGGTCGTCGGTCCGACTGGGCTGGTCACCAATTGGCTCCGCGAGATCGCGCGATGGGCGCCCGACGCGCTCCACGCCGTCGACTATCGAGGCGGTGACCTGCCGGAGCTCGGCGGGAATGTCCCGACGGTTGTCGTCACCGGCTACCCGACTCTTCGTCGGCACACCGAAGCATTGGCTGCGGTCGAATGGTCGCGGGTGGTCTTCGACGAAGCGCAAGCGCTGAAGAACTCGCGTACCCAGGTGTCGAAGGCGGCGCGACGCCTGCGGGCCGATGCGACGATCGCGCTCACGGGCACACCCGTCGAGAACAGCCTCGACGAGCTCTGGTCGCTGTTGAACCTGGTCGCCCCCAGTGAGTTCGGCAACCGGGCGTTGTTTCGGCGACGGTATGCCGCGCCCATTCAAGCCGGATCGTCGGAGGCGAAACTGCGGATGCATGACGCGATCTCCGGTCGCGTCATGCGGCGGACGAAGTCGGATGTCGCAGCGAGCCTCGGACCGAAGATCCACACCGACATCGAATGCGACCTGTCGAGCGAGCAGGCCAGGCTGTACGACGCGATCCTCGATCAGGCCTCGGACGACGGCTTCGGCGACGGCATCGGTCGACGCGGAGCGATTCTCGCTGCCCTCACCAAGTTGAAGCAGGTCTGCAACCACCCTATGCTCGCGGGTGCGGGCCGCCCCGGCGACGTCGACGGTCGCTCCGGCAAGCTCGACGTCGCGACCGACATCGTCGTCACCAACCTCGAGAACGACTCGCCCACAGTTGTGTTCACGCAGTACCGCGAGACCGGCGAACTCTTGGCCGCTCATTTCGGCGCGGTTCTCGACGTGAGGGTTCCGTTTCTCCACGGAGGCCTGTCGCGTGCCGAACGCGATCGGATCGTCGACGACTATCAGGCCGGACGCGGCTGCGGTGTGCTAGTCGCAAGCTTGAAAGCTGCGGGTACCGGCCTGACACTCACTCGCGCGGCCGACGTCATCCACTTCGACCGCTGGTGGAATCCCGCCGTTGAAGCCCAAGCGACCGACCGCGTCCACCGGATCGGTCAGGAGCGCGTCGTCACCGTGACCACACTCACGACCGCCGGCACGGTCGAAGAACACATCGCTGCCATGCACGACCGCAAGTCGGCCCTCGACCTCGACGCCGACGCGGGCGCGCTGGCGGTGTTGACCGAACTGTCCGACGAGAAGCTGATCGAAGTGCTGCGTCGCAACCGAGAGGAGACCGCATGACCAACGTCAACGCCGAGTACGGCTACACCGTCTGGGGTCGGGACTTCCTCCGTGTGGTGGAGCCGACCAGCATCACCAAACCGGAGCCGATGCTCCCCCGCGCGCGCAGTCTGGCGCGGAGCTCCGTCAGCGGCGTCGTCGTCGACGGCAGGCACGTACGCGGAACCATCGCCCGCGGAGGTTCCGCGTCGGTCGCCTACCTGGAGTTCACACCGATGGACCGTTCGACCGCAGAATCCCTTGCGGCCATCGTCGGATCGGCTCCGACGGCCTCAGCCCTCACCGACCAAGCACACGACACGCTTGCTGGCACGCCCGAACTCGCAGTCGTCGATTGTTCGTGCAAGGCACGGACCGCCCGGTGCATCCACGTCCTGACGCTGCTGTACGACACCGTCAGACGAGTGGACGAGGATCCGCGGATCGCGTTGCAATTGAGGGGATTCCACGACTCCGTCGACGCACCCCCGGAGTCGGAGGCGGTTCCGCGCTGGACTCCCCTCTCCGCGCTCGACCCCGCCACCTTCTACGGCTGATCGCTTAGTGCCGTTGATCGTGACCACATAGTGGTCACGATCAACGGCATAGTCACTTGTAGTGGGCGAGGAATGCATTCCCGGCAGATTGGAGGAGAAATAGGCGTCGCCCGAACTGCCTCCAGATCGCTTTCGAGTCGACCGGCTCTGAGTCCCACACTGCTTCTCCGGTTCGCATGTCGTACGCCGTCAGATGCGGCACGTTCGGCGAGTGGTCGGCATTGCGGTCTCCGGCGAGCACGAGCCGTTCACCATCGAATCCGACCGCTGTCTTTCCGAACCCGGTGGAGACCGCTCGGCTGCGCTCACCCGAATCCGCATCGACGATTGTCCAGGATTTGGTGTACCCACCGTTCGCCGCATACAGGTCGCCAGTACTCAGAAGGTAGTGGTCCTCGTCTATTTGGGTGGCATCATCCGCAATCCCCGGCACAGTCCATTTCACGGCGTGCGTGCCGGCCGACACGACACCGAATGCAGGACGTTTCGCCAGCAGCACCGGTACGCGCTTGCGGTCGACCGTTGCGGACGGCCAGTTTCTGTACGACGCCAACTGCCAGCCCTTCAGCCCTCCCTGGTATCGCCCCGCGCTGTCGTGAAAGGCGACTGTCGAGCTGAGCGTGTACCGCCCTGACCCGATCACGAATCCACCCTCGTAGAGCAGGTATAGATCACCACTTCGTGACGAGGTGTGCACTCGTTCCCCGGTGTCGGCCCGATAGATCGAGAATCCGGTCCCTTTGCGATCCTCAAGTGCCACCATGTCCGATCCGGCTGACTGCTGGAGTCGCAGGTGATTCACTGGGGGATCGACGGCCCAGCGTTCGCGTCCGGTTCGTGAATAGCCGACCACCCGCCCACGTTGATCTGGGAGTTCGCTCGCGAAGCTGACCGTCGCGACAAGCTCTGCGCCAGGGTCGATCTCAGACAGCAAACCGATATTCGCCGTTCCCTCCACAAGAACTACGAAGCCGTCCTCAACAGCAGTGATCGATGGCCAGCCGGGATACCGGATGGTCTGAGATGCACTCACGACGCCAGTCTGCAGGTCGAAAAAGTCGACACGAGTAGCGACCAGGCCGTCGACACGAGCGTTGTCCGCACAGGCCAACACCCCGCCGGCACCGATCGCGCAGTTCCAGGACTCGCCGATTCTCGGTTCATCCCACATAGGTTCGCCGGACTCCGCATCGACAGCGATCAGTGCAGTGCCTGGTCGGGGCGTCGATACGCGTCCGGCTACGACCAGCACCCCATGACCGTCCGCCTTGACCTCCAGATTGTCAGAGGCGGCGTCGGGGCCGAAGATATCCTTGGTCGAGCGCTTCCACACCTGACTCGGCGCAGTGTTCATCGGTTCGAGCGAGACCGGCCCCTCGTACCCCATCGTTTCCGTGTGTCCCCTCGGCCACAGCACCACCCCGACGACGACAACCATCGTCACCATCAGCGCAACGATCACAATGGGCAAACGCGGTCTCACCGACATGTCCCCCATCCAATCAGCTGAACGGGCTACTGTCTGAGTTCTCGCGAACGGATCTGACACACTGGCAGGCGTGATCAGAGTGGGACTGACAGGCGGAATCGGCGCCGGCAAATCGACGGTGGCCAAGACGTTGATCGATCAGGGTGCGTATCACGTCGACGCGGACCGGATCGCCCGTGAAGTGGTCGAGCCAGGCACCCCCGGCCTGGCTCAGCTCGTCGAGGCGTTCGGGCCGGAGATCTTGGACGCCGACGGCGCGTTGAACCGGCCTGCGCTCGCGGCCCGCGCGTTTGTCGACGACGAGAGTCGGAAGACGCTGAACGGGATCACTCACCCCCTGATCGGGGCCCGGACGCAGGAGCTGACCGACGCGGCCCCGGATGACGCAGTGATCCTGCACGACGTCCCGCTACTGGTCGAAGGCCACATGGCGCCGTTCTACCACGTCGTCGCAGTGGTGCACGCCGACGCCGACCTGCGCTTCGAACGACTCACCACACTGCGCGGCATGGACGCCGACGACGCACGCGCCCGCATCGCCGCACAGGCCACCGACGATCAGCGCCGCGCCGTCGCCGACATCTGGCTCGACAACTCGGGCACCCCCGATGCGCTCGCCGCGCAGGCACTCGACGTGTGGACCAACCGACTGATTCCGCTGCGCGACAACGTGTCCGCTCGTCGCGCCGTAGAACTGCCGACCGATGTCCAGGACTACGACCCCGAGTGGGCGGCGCTCGGAGCACGACTGGTGAACCGAGTGTGGGCGCTCGTCGGCGCGAACGCGACGGCAGTCGCACACGTCGGGGCGACGGCGACACCCGGCACCGCAGCCGCTCCGGTCATCGACATCGAGGTCACCGCCACGGGCGACGTCGCCGACGCACTCGCCGCCGGCGGGTTCCCGCAGACCGCGCCGGGCATTCACGTGAGCGCCGACCCGGCTCGTTTCGCCCGGGTGACGATACGCGTGTAGATCGTTACCCGATTCGGGTAACGATCTACACGCGAGATCACGAACCTACGAAGCCTGAGCTTCTTCGCGCTCCTCGACCAGGGTGAGGGCGATGTCGACGATCATGTCCTCCTGGCCGCCGACGAGACGGCGCTCGCCGCAGACGGTGAGGATGTCGCGGACGTCGAGCTCGTAGCGCTGCGCGGCTGCCTCGGCGTGGCGCAGGAACGACGAGTACACACCGGCGTAGCCGAGCGTGAGGGTCTCGCGGTCCACGCGGACCGGACGATCCTGCAGCGGACGGACGATGTCGTCGGCAGCGTCCTCGAGCTTGTTGAGGTCGCAGCCGTGCTCGAAGCCCGACAGGTTCGCCACTGCGACGAAGGGCTCGATCGGGCAGTTGCCTGCACCTGCACCGTGCCCGGCGAGCGACGCGTCGACGCGGTACACGCCGTTCTCGACGGCGACGACGGAGTTCGCGACCGACAGCGACAGGTTCTCATGCGCGTGGATGCCGATCTCCGTCTCCGGATTCAGCACGTCACGGTAGGCCTTCACCCGGGCGACGACGTCGTTCATGGTGAGGCGGCCTCCCGAGTCGGTGATGTAGACGCAGTGCGCGCCGTACGACTCCATCAGCTTGGCCTGCTGCGCCAACTTCTCCGGCTCCGACATGTGAGACAACATCAGGAAGCCCGACACGTCCATGCCGATCTCGCGCGCTGCGGCGATGTGCTGCGCGGAGACGTCGGCCTCAGTGCAGTGCGTGGCGATGCGGACCGAACGAACGCCCAGGTCCCAGGCCTTCTCAAGGTGCTCGACAGTGCCGACACCGGGGAGCAGCAGCGTGGTCAGACGAGCGTTCTTGAGAACGCTCGCGGCCGCTTCGATCCACTCCCAGTCGGTGTTCGAACCGGGACCGTAGTTGACCGAGCCGCCGGCGAGGCCGTCTCCGTGAGCCACCTCGATGGCGTCGACGCCCGCCTCGTCGAGAGCGCTCACGATGCGCTTCACATCGTCGGTGCTGATCTGGTGGCGGAGTGCGTGCATACCGTCACGCAGGGTGACGTCCTGAACGAAGATCTTGGTCATGCGCTGGCCTCCTCGGCCTTGAGTGCTGCGATCCGCTCGGCGTACTGAAGGCCGGCCGAGGTCATGATGTCGAGGTTTCCGGCGTAGGCCGGGAGGTAGTGAGCGGCGCCCTCCACTTCGAGGAACACCGACACCTGGTGGGTGGGAGCCGACTCGGGCTCCTCTGCCATCAGGGTGCCGACGGGCGACGTCTCGGCGATCGGGTTGATCTGCACCTTCTGCTTGAGGCGGTAGCCGGGGACGTACGCCGACACGTCGGCGACCATCTTCTCCACGGAGTTGCGGATCTGGTCCTGGGTGTCGAGGTCGGGCGCGTCGACGAGGGCGTAGACGGTGTCGCGCATGATCAGCGGCGGTTCGGCCGGGTTCATGATGATGATCGCCTTGCCGTTGACGGCGCCGCCGACCGACTTGATCGCGTTCGACGTGGTCTCGGTGAACTCGTCGATGTTCGCGCGGGTGCCGGGGCCGGCCGACTTCGATGCGATGGAGGCGACGATCTCGGCGTAGGCGACGGGCGCGACGCGAGAGACGGCCGCGACGATCGGGATCGTCGCCTGCCCGCCGCACGTGACCATGTTGACGTTCTGCGCGTCCAAGTGCTCGTCGATGTTCACCGCGGGCACCACGTACGGACCGATGGCCGCGGGCGTGAGGTCGACGAGGCGCTTGCCGAGCGGGGCGAGAATCGACGCGTTGTACTCGTGGGCCTTGGCCGACGTCGCGTCGAACACGATCTCGATCTCGTCGAAGTTCGGCATCTTGACGAGGCCTTCGACACCTTCGTGGGTGGTCGGGACACCCATCCGAGCGGCGCGCGCGAGACCGTCGGACTCGGCGTCGATGCCGACCATCGCGCCCATCTCGAGGTGCTTGGCGGTGCGGATCACCTTGATCATCAGATCGGTGCCGATGTTGCCCGAGCCGATGATGGCGACCTTGGTCTTCTTACTCATGTGCGTTTCCTTCACTGAACTTCGCGACGACCGTGCCGAGACCGGTGATCTCAACGGTCACCTCGTCTCCGGATTCGATCGGCCGCATGGGACCGAGTGCGCCGGACAGGATGACCTGACCTGCGCGAAGAGGCTCGCCGAAGTCGCGGGCGGCCTTGGCGAGCCATGCGACAGCGTTGAGGGGATCACCGAGGCAGGCTGCACCGTTTCCGGTGGAGACCTCCTCGCCGTTGATGAGCATCCGCATGCCGACCTCGACGGGCGCGAACTCGTCGAGCGTCTTGCGGTCACTTCCGAGCACGTAGACGCCGGACGACGCGTTGTCGGCGACGGTGTCGGCGAAAGCGATGTCCCAGCCGTCGATGCGGCTGTCACACACTTCGAGAGCTGCCACACCGTAGTCGACGGCGTCGCGGATCTGCTCGATGTCGAGTGGGCCGTCGGCGAGGTCCTTCTTCAGGACGAACGCCACTTCGGCCTCGGCCTTCGGCTGGAGCAGTCGGTCCATCGGAACCACTTCGTCGCCGGTGTACGCCATGTCGTCGAAGAGGACGCCGAAGTCGGGCTGGTCGACGCCCATCTGCTCCTGTACCGCGGCAGAGGTGAGGCCGATCTTGCGGCCGACGATCTGCGCGCCGCCGGCCACGCGCCCGGCGGTGAGACGTTCCTGGACGCGGTAGGCAGCAGGCAGGTCGGTGGGCCCGATGAGATCGCGGACCGGTGTGCATGCGGTACGGGTCTGCAATGCGGTGAGGAGTCGCTGTGCCGCCTGGTCTTCGGCGACATCGCGATCAACAGAAGATGTCATGAGACGATCGTCACCCGGTTCTCCGACGACGCCAAGGGTTCCGTCTCGCTGAGTGAGACGGAGAGCTACAATAGCCATGTGACCAGCGCAGATCAAGCCCAGACAGTCATCGGCAAGGTGATGCTGATTCTGCATTCGTTCACCGTCGACGACCATGATCTGACTCTCGCCGAGATCGTCCGCCGCTCCGGTCTGCACAAGGCGACCGCCCATCGGCTCGCGGGTGAACTGGTGGCCGCACGCCTTCTCGACCGCACGGAGAACGGCTACCGCCTGTCCGGAGGACTGTTCGAGCTCGGGATGCGCGCGTCGGTGGAGCGCGGCTTGCTGGAGATCGCGATGCCCTTCCTGCAAGACCTGTACCAACGGACACGGGAGACAGTGCACCTCGGCGTGCTCGACGGCCACGAAGTGGTTTATGTGGCGAAGATCGGCGGGCATCGGCAAGCGAGCGCCCCGTCGCGCACCGGAGGACGAATGCCCCTGCATTGCACGGGCATCGGCAAAGCACTGCTGGCGCACGCCGATCCGACGCTGCGTCACGACGTGCTGAGTGGTCCGTTGGCACGGCTGTCGCCGCGGACGATCGTGGCGCCCGGTCTGCTCGCCGCCCAGCTGGATGCGGCCCGCGAGACGGGCGTCGCCTACGAGTTCGAGGAGTCGACCCGAGGCATCGCGTGCGTCGCCGCGCCGATACTCGACGTCGGGACGAACGACGTGGTGGCGGCGATCAGCGTGACCGGTCCGCTCAGCCGCTACCGCCCGGAACCCCACGCCGACGCGGTCCGAGCCGCTGCCGGCGGAATCGCATCCACCCTGCACCGTCGCCGCGCCCTTCAGGGGTAGAAACACAGCGAAAAGCCACAGAAGTCACGCGGTGGTCGTGTTCATCCACGACCCCTCCGTGACTTCTGCGGCTTCCCGCGTCGTTGGTCAGACGGCGGTCGGAGCCTCCGCCGGTTCGGCCGGAGTGGCAGTCGGAGTCCGGAACAGGAATGCGGCACACACCAGGCTGAGCGCACAGACGATGGCGAGATACACGGTCACGCCGGCCGAGCCGCCGGACTCGCCGACCAGAGCGGACGAGATGATCGGCGCCAGTCCGCCGCCGAGGATCGCGCCGACCTGGAGGACGAGCGACGTGCCGGAGTAGCGGACCGACGCAGGGAACAGATCGGCGATGATGGCCCCCTGAACGCTGTGGGTCACCGGGACGATGAGACCCATGCCGAGGAACGCGATCGCCGCGACGGCGTTGCTGCCGGTGTCGAGCAGCGGAAGGAACGCCACACACCACACGAGCAGCGCGATCGATCCGCCGATGAACATCGTCCGGCGACCGCTGCGGTCGGCGACGCCGGTCCAGTACGGGATCGTCGCGAACCAGATGACCGCCGCCACCGAGACGCAGGCGATCAGGAACGTGCGGTTGTAGTCGAGGTGTTTGGTGCCGTACGACAGGGTGAAGACCATGAAGACGTAGGCGGCGGCCGAGTTCGCGACCATGAGGCCGACGGTGAGCGCCATGCGTCCGACGCCGACACGGACGGCTTCACGCAACGGGAAGCGTTCCACCGCGCGGTGGCTGACAACGGATTCGAACGTCGGCGACTCCTCGACGCGCAGACGGATCGCCAGTCCGACGACAACCAGCAGACCGCTGAGCAGGAACGGGATCCGCCATCCCCAGGAGTCGAACGCATCGGACGGCATCAGCGCATTCGTGGACAGGAACACCACATTGGCGAGAACGAGGCCCGCGGGGGTGCCCATCTGAGGGAAGCCGGCATAGAGGTTCCTCTTGTCTGCCGGGGCGTGCTCCATCGACATGAGCGTCGCACCGGCGCCCTCGCCGCCGAGGCCGATGCCCTGCACCACGCGGAGAAGCACGAGCAGTACCGGCGCCCACACTCCGATCGACGCATAGTTCGGGACGACGCCGATGAGTGTCGACGCGATGCCCATCATCAGCAGCGAGACGATCAGCGTGTTGCGACGGCCGATCCGGTCACCGAAGTGCCCGAAGACGAGGCCCCCGATCGGGCGAGCGACGAAGCCGACAGCGAAGGTGCTGAATGCGGCGAGCGTGCCCGCGGTGGGACTGAGCGACGGAAAGAACTGCTTGTTGAAGATCAACGCCGCGGCAGTGCCGTAGAGGAAGAAGTCGTACCACTCGAGTGTGGTGCCGACGAGCATCGCCGATCCGACTCGGCGCCGCTTCTGCATGTCTGTCACCGCCTGAGGCGACGAGTGTTTCTGAGTCATCGGGGAGCCTTTCTGGAACTGCTCGGGAGGTGGGGCAAATCGTTGTCATAAGGCGATCCGGTCGGCGACTCGCCTCTTGTCAAGCCAATGTCAGTGATTCATGTCACACAAATGCTCTTTATTGCTGCCGCCATGCCCGCGTGAGCATGGGCGTGAGGACCGATCGGGGCAGGTCACGACGCCGGCAAGCCGAGGAACCGTTCGGCGTTCCCGCGCAGAATGAGATCGCGTGTCGCGGGCTCCAGGAACTCGCTCTTGACGACCACCTCGCCGACGGGCCGCTCCCCCAACGGGTACGGGTAGTCGCTCCCGACCATCACGCGCTCGGAACCGATCGTGTCCACGAGCAGACGCAGCGCACGCTCGTCGAACACCACCGAATCGACGTAGAACCGTCCGAGATAGTGCGACGGCGGGAACTCCGACGTTCCGATGACATCGTTCCGGCGGTGCCAGGCGTTCTCCATGCGACCGAGCCAGAACGCGAACGATCCGCCGCCGTGAGCGAAGCCGATCTTGAGCCGCTCGTCGACTCGATCGAACACTCCGCCGAGGATCATCGCGAGGATCGAGAGATGCGATTCGGCGGGCATTCCGACCAACCACTTGGCCATCCACCGGTCCAGCCTGGGCGATCCGGTCATGTCCCAGGGATGCACGAACACCGGCACGTCGCGGGATGCGCAGTGCTGCAGAAACTCGACGACGCCCGCATCGTCGAGATCGCGGTCGCCGACGTGATTGCCGATCTCGACACCGCGGTGGCCGTTGTCCAGGCACCGGTCGAGTTCCTTGCAGGCGAGGTCGGGATCCTGCAGTGGCACCTGGCAGAACGGGATCATCCGGTCCCCCACGGGCCCGGTGATGTCGAGGGCGAGGTCGTTGAAGATCGTCGCGATCTTCGCCGCCTGCTCTCCGGTGCGCGCGTAGTTGAAGAACACCGGGGTCGGCGAGACGACCTGCGTCTGCACCCCGTCTGCGTCCATGTCGGCCAGGCGGACGTCGGGGTCCCAGGCGTCGGACTGGATGCGCCGGAACTCGGTTCCGCCGGTCATCATCATCGCTTCACGTTCGGACTCCACGCGCAGCCACGGCGCATCCGGGCCCGCGGCGTCACTGACGTCGGGCCACCCATGAGGAACGTAGTGAGTGTGGACGTCGATGGTGCCCGGCATCTCAGCCCTTCCCGGGGTGGATTGCACCGCACTGACCGCACGTCCGTGCGCCGAGATCGTCGTGGAACGCGGCGAACACCGGGGGCATGTCCTTCACGAGGTCCCTCACCTGCAGGCGGACCTCATGAACCAGCGCGTCACATTCCAGGCAGTACCACCGGAAGTTCTCCAGCGTCCCCTCGTGCCGCACCCGTTCGATGACGACTCCGATCGACTCCGGGTCGGGTCGCTGCGGCGAATGCGCGATGTTCGCGGGCATCAGCCACGTCTCACCCTCACGGATGTCGACGCGCACGGGTCCGTCGTCGGTCATCAGGTTGACGTGCATATCGCCCTTCACCTGGTAAAACCATTCTTCGTACGGCTCGAAGTGATAGTCGTAGCGTTCGTTGGGGCCGCCGACCACCTGGACGATGAAGTCGTCTCCCAACGCCATCATCTGGTTGTTCACCGGCGGCTTGAGCAAGTGCTGGTTGTCGCGAATCCAGCCGTGGAAGTTGATGACCGGAGGAATGCTCGTCATGTTCGGATCTCCTGTTGGTGGGTGGTGGCCGGTCACGCCCGGGTAGGGCGGTGAGCGATCGCTTGGATCTCGATGAGCAGATGCGGGTGCGGCAACTGGTGGACGGCGACGGTCGTCCGCGTCGGGCCGTTCTCGTCGAAGTACTCGCCGTACACCCGGTTGTAGACCCCGAAGTCGTTCATCGACACGAGGTAGGTGGTGAGTTGGCAGACGTCGTCGAGACCCGCGCCCACCTCGCCGAGGATGTCGCGGATGTTCTCGATGACGGCCCGGGTCTGCTTCTCGATGCTGAGGTCGGTGGTGCCCATCTCATCGACTTCGACACCGACGAACGTGTTGTCGGGCCGCCGTGAACTGGTGCCAGAGACGAAGATGAGGTCGCCCACGACCTTCACGTGCGGGAATCGTCCGCGAGGCTTTGCGCGGCCGGCGAGGACTCCGCCGGTCGACGTCGTCGTGTCACTCATGCGGTCACCTCCGACACCTGTGCGGTGAATCCGACTGAGCCGATTCCGTCGACCAGACAGGTCACCGATGTCGCGGTGAGCTCGGTGGCCGCGGTGGCCGCGCCGGCCAGCACGATGTGGCCCGCGCGCAGCGGGATGCGGTGGCGGCGACACATGTCGAGCAGCGCAGTCAGCGCGTTCGCCGGATCGTCGAGGATCGCCGCTGTCGAGCCGGACACAACGTGATCCCCGACCGTCATCGTGACGGCGCAGTCGGCGGCCTCGCGCAGCGGAATCCACTCACCGACGGCGAATCCTGATGCCGACGTGTTGTCGGCGACGACGTCCGCGTAGGTGAAGACGAAGTCGAGGTATCGGGAGTCGATCACCTCGACGGCCGCAGCGACGGCATCGACGTGATCGCGCATGTCGACGTCGGGGTCGTCGAGGTCCACATCGCGGGCGATCCGGTAGGCGACTTCCGGCTCGACCTTCGGGTGGATGAATCGGCCGAGGTCGGCGACCCCGCCGTCGTCGATCGCCATGGCATCGGTGAGGCGTCCGACGATGACGTCGGACACTCCCATCTGGGCCATCTTGGCCTTGCTGGTGAAGCCGAGCTTCACGCCGACCACCTTCTCGCCGCGGGCCTCTCGTCGCGCGATCACCTCGTTCTGCACGCGATAGGCGAGAGCCACGTCGAAGTCCGGCCACCGTTCGCGGTCGGCTTCGATGCTCGTCGTCTCGGTCCGGCTGATCTGTGCGTCGTCGAGCCGCTCTGCGAGTGCGGCCACCTGATCATTCATTCGGGTCTCCTGGTTGATGGTCGTGGTGCTCACAGGCGCACGCACACGTTCGTCGGCTCGGTGTAGAAGTGCAGCGACGATTCGCCGCCTTCTCGCCCGATCCCGGACAGCCCGACACCGCCGAACGGCGACCGCAGGTCGCGCAGGTACCAGGTGTTGACCCACGACAGACCCACGTTCATCCGGCCCGCAACCCGGTGCCCACGCCGCAGGTCGTTCGTCCACACGGCGGACGCGAGTCCGTACTCGGTGTCGTTCGCGAGAGCGATCGCCTCGTCCTCGGTGTCGAAGGGAACAAGGCCCGCGACGGGACCGAAGATCTCCTCGCGCATCGTCCGGTCGGCGTTGGTCAGTCCGGTCCACAAGGTCGGCTGCATCCAGAATCCACTGTCGAGTTCCGTTCCGAGCGTCGGCGCTCCGCCGCCGACCAGCACGTCGGCCCCCTCCGAGACCGCAAGGTCGAGGCAGGCCTGCACCTTGTCTCGGTGCTTCGCCGAGATCAGTGGGCCGGTCGTGGTTCCGGGGTCGGTCGGGACACCGAGGGTCAACGCGTTCGCTGCGTCCACCAGACCCGCGACGACATCGTCGAAGACGTTCTTCTGGATGTAGACCCGCTCGGTGCAGAGGCACACCTGTCCGGTGTTGGTGAATATCGACCGGCTCAGACCGTTCACCGCCTCGTCGACGTCGACGTCGTCGAAGACGATCGCCGCGTTCTTTCCGCCGAGTTCCAACGAGACCGGCCGAACCCGTGGTGCCACGGTCTTCATGACGTGCGATCCGGTCGCCGACGAACCGGTGAACGTGACGCCGTCGATCTTCGGGTGCGACGTGAGGAACTCGCCTGCCGAGCCGGCGCCGAACCCGTGGACCACGTTGTACACACCGCGTGGCAAGCCCGCCTGTTCGAGGACTTCGGCGAGCAACGACGCGCTGCCCGGCGTGTCCTCACTCGGTTTCACCACTACCGCATTGCCGCACGCCAATGCGGGTGCGACCTTCCACGTCAGCAGGAGGAGCGGAAGGTTCCACGGCACGATCACGGCGACCACGCCGAGAGGTTTCCGGACCGTGTAGTTGAGCGCTCTTCCACCGTCCGCAGTCTCCGTGGTGAACGACTGCTCTCCCGCTGCGGCGACCATGTCGGCGAACGCACGGAAGTTCGCGGGTGCACGTGCGACGTCGAGCGACCGTGCTTGGGTGATCGGCTTCCCGGTGTCGGCGAGCTCGGCCGCGATGAACTCGTCGAACCGTTCCTCGATCAAGTCTGCGGCGCGGCGGAGAATCCCGACGCGGTCGGCGACGGGTCGATCGGCCCATCCGTCGTCGAGGGCCCGTCGGGCCGAGGTCACGGCGCGGTCGACCAGGTCGCGGTCGGCTTCGTGAACACGGGCGTACACGTGCCCGGTCGAGGGATCCACGGCATCGAACGACAGTCCCCAGCCGGGATCGACGAAGGAACCGTCGACGTAGTTGCGGATCCACTGTGATGCGTCATCGGTCATGCACCTACTGTGATCCATGTCGCCATGCTGAACAAATGCCTAATCGCGTGAACGTCATACCCTTTTGCGCATACCTTGGCATACCAAAGAGGGCATACCCACGGACATGATCGGCATTGGACACGAATAGCCGACCTGACGGAACCTGGCGGACGCCACCCAGAGAGGACCCAGCTGTGCCGAACCAGACCGCTCACGCGTACGACGCGCAGGCCACTGTCACCCCGGACCGCTTCGGTCGCATCATGGCCGACTATCTCGAACAATCCGCGCGCGCCACTGCCGACCTGCCCGGGCACACCGACGTGGTCTACGACCGGCCCAGCGGTCAGCTCCTCGACGTGTGGGGCGTCGGAGACACCCCACACCCGACGTTCTTCGTCGTGCACGGCGGATACTGGCGGGCACTTTCCCGACAACACACCGCTTTCATGGCCGCCCTCCTCGCCGAACGCGGGATCGCCACCGTCGCAATCGACTACGGTCTAGCCCCGGCCACCACGCTGCCGGAGATCGTCCGGCAGGTTCGCGCCGCATACGCGTTCGTCCGCCTTCGAGGTCATGATCTCGGTATCAACACCGAACGGGTGGTCGTCGGCGGAAGCTCAGCCGGCGCACACCTCGCCGCGATGACGATGGTCGGCGGACGATGGGCGCACGACGCCGGCCTCGACGGGCGCACGGCCACCGAAGGCCTTCTGATCAGCGGGCTCTACGATCTCCGCCCACTCGTAGACGCGCCCGCCAACGCCTGGTTGAACCTCACCGAAGACACCGCTTCGGAAGTGAGCCCCGCCCTCGCACCGCCGCCGAGCCGGGCCTCGACCGTTGTCGTCGCACGCGCCGCGAACGAAGCCGCCGGATTCTCCGCCCAGAGCGACGACCTCCACTCACACTGGTCCCCGTCCCTGACATGCCGGTCGATGACCGTCCCCGATCGTGATCACTTCGACGTGTTCCTCGACCTCGCCGATCCGACGAGTTCACTGTCCGCTTCACTCGCAGCCCTCATCGAATCCACCGACGTTCGAACGGAGAGCTGATCAGATGGACGTCCCGAAACTCCTCGACGGCCGGCTCAAGATCCGGCACCTCGTGTTGATCGACGCGCTCAGCAGACAACGAAGTGTTGTCGGAGCAGCCGCCGAACTTCACATCACTCAGCCGGTCGCAACCCGCAGTCTGCGCGACATCGAGACCGTGCTCGGTGTGGAGCTCTTCGAGCGCGGACCACGCGGCGTGACGCCGACGATCTTCGGCGTCGCCTTCACTGAACACGCACGAGCGATCCTCGCGCAGTTGAACCAGGCGGGCCGACACGTCGTGGAGTTGGCCGACGCCGATCGGGGGACGGTGTCCGTCGGAACGCACCTCGCCGGCTCCAATGTCCTTCTGCCGCAGGCGATCGCCGACCTCAAAGCAGACCGCCCCCTCCTCACCGTGATCGTCCGAGAAGGCTCGCCGGAGGCACTGTCGAGTGAACTCGAAGCCGGCCGGATCGACATGATCGTCGGCAGGCTCACGGCGCCGAGCACGTCGACCCTCACCCGGATCCCGCTGTACGAAGAGAATGTCGAGGTGTTCGCAGGCGCCGGGCATCCGCTCGCTCACACCGACCGCCTGTCGCTCGCCGAGCTGTCGAACCTTCCGTGGATCCTCCCCGGTACCGAGACAGCGCTCCGACACGAACTCGAGGAGGCTTTCGCGCGGACGGGTGTGCCGCTGCCCGAAGACCGCGTCGAGGCGACCAGCTTCCTGACCGTCCGGGAACTGCTCCGACGAACCCGGACGATCGCGGTGCTCCCCAGCCTCATCGGCCGGGCCGATTCTCACCTCGTCCGCCTCCCGGTGGATCTGCCGAGCGTGGGCCACAGCGTCGGCCTCACCGTCGTGGCGCATCGGGCGCTCAGCCCCGCGGGCCGAACCCTGTTCGACAGCCTCCGCCACGTGGCCGAGCAGCGGCTCTCCGGCGAGACCGCAGCCGAGGTCTGACCTGCCCCGAGGCGGTTGTGCCGCGAGCACAAACGCGCCCGAAAAGTCTGGCCTCGCAGGCCGTATCAAGTCACATCCTCCATCCATAGTGTCAGTGGTCACAGCAATGAAAGGACTTGCTCCCGTGACCACCAACGGATACTTCGCATGGAACCTCGCCGACCGCGGCGAGCGCCCCTGCGTCCGCGACGACCACAACGCGTTGTCATACCGGCAGTTCGCCGACCGCGTGGATGCCGCGGCACAGCATCTCCAGAAGATCGGGGTGACGCGGGGCGACGTCGTCGGCACGTTCCTTCCCAATCGCGTCGACCTCGTGGTCGCGCTCATGGCCGCATGGCGCCTCGGTGCGACGGCGACCCCTGTAAACCCGAACTTCACCGCGACCGAAGCCGACTATCAGCTCGACGACGCCTGCGCTCGAGTTGTCGTCGGACGAACCCCGGGCGGCCCGGCGACGGGACGGGTCGAACTAGATCCGGACGAGCTGAACATCACTCCCGATCCGACGTGGATCGCACCGAGCGAACCCGCACCCACCGACGTCGCGCTGATCATCTACACGTCGGGGTCGACCGGGTCGCCGAAAGGCGTCGAGCAGACCCACGCGAACGCGCTGTACATGGCCACGGCGATCTCCGACCATCTCCACCTCGACGCGGACGACCACGCCCTGCTGATCCTCCCGTTGTTCCACTCGAACGCCCTGTACGCCAGCTTTCTGCCGATGATGCTCGTCGGCGGGCACCTCAGCATCACCGGATCGTTCTCCGTCCGCCGCTTCTTCACCGACGTCGCCACCCTCCGCCCCACCTACTTCTCGGCGGTGCCGACCATCTATGCCCTGCTGACGTCGTCGCCCGACATCGACGATGCCGACGTCAGCAGTCTCCACTTCGCGATCTGCGGCGCAGCCCCGATCTCGAAGGAACTGCTCGACGCCTCCGAATCGAAACTCGGCGTGACCATCGTCGAAGGCTACGGACTGACCGAGAGCACGTGTGTCGCCACCTGCAATCCGCGTTTCGGCGTGCGCAAACTCGGAACCGTCGGAGTCGCACTGCCCGGTCAGGTCGTCGAGGTCGTCGACCCGCAGGGCGACGTGGTGCCGACGGGCGAACGCGGAGAAGTCGTGATCTCCGGACCCAATGTGATGCGTGCCTACCTCGGGCGGCCCGACGCCACGGCCGCCACGATCGTGAACGGGCGCCTGCACACCGGCGACATCGGGGTGCTCGACACCGACGGCTACCTGTCCATCGTCGACCGCATCAAGGACATGATCATCCGCGGCGGCGAGAACGTGTACCCCAAGGAGATCGAGGCGGCGATCGCCACTCACCCGAGCGTGCTCGAGAGCGCCGTGGTCGGAGGCCCCGACCCGGTTCTCGGCGAAGTGCCCGTCGCCTTTGTCGTCACATACCCGAATGCCCTGCTCGACAGCGACGAGCTCGCCGAGCATCTACGCGCCGTCCTCACGAAGGCCAAGCGCCCCACCGAGATCCACATCGTCGACGCCCTCCCCCGCAACCCTGTGGGAAAGGTCGACAAACCGTCGCTCCGGCAGCAGACCCGCACTGCCGTCGACGCCTGACACCACCCACCCACTGAGATCGGACAGCACCATGGGACTGCTCAAGCCCAACTTTCCCCCCGTCGACCCGGAGACGTTCCTCGACAGACCGTTCATGGACCGACTCCGGGTCCTCGGCGCCCACTGGGCCGAGTACGGATTCGGCACACCGAAGATCCTCAACATCATCTACCTGGTGAAGGTCGCCGTGCTGCACATCGCGCTCGGCGTCACCATCGCCACGACGACCTCGGGTCTCGGGGTCTTCGACATCACGACCTGGTGGAATCAGCCCATCGTCTACCAGAAGCTCGTCCTGTGGACGATGCTCCTGGAGATCCTTGGACTCGGCGGATCCTGGGGACCGCTCGCAGGCCACTTCAAGCCGATGACAGGCGGGTTCCACTTCTGGCTCAAGCCCGACACCCTCAGGATGGCTCCGTGGCCGGACAAGATCCCGTTCACCGGAGGTGACCGGCGAACCCTCTTCGACGTCACGCTGTACGCGGCGATCCTGATCAACATGATCGTGGCGCTCGTCGTGCCCGCCGTCGACAACACGACCCTCGAAGCGCTCCGTCCCGGCTCGGCGGGGCTGGTGAACCCCGCCGCCCTCTACTCGCTGATCGCGATGGTCGTCGTCATGGGATTGCGTGACAAGGTCGTCTTCCTCGGAGGTCGGAGCGAGCAGTATCTGCCCGCAGTCGTCTTCTTCGCCGTGATGCCGTTCATCGACATGATCGTCGCGTTGAAACTGCTCATCGTGATCGTGTGGGTCGGCGCCGGCGTGTCCAAGCTGGGGCATCACTTCTCGATGGTCATCCCTCCGATGCTGTCGAACACACCGTGGCTACCGTTCAAGCGGGTCAAGCGCGCCCACTACCGCCGATTCCCCGACGACATGCGGCCGTCAGTCCTGGCAGGCGGGGTCGGCCACGTGCTCGGCACCGTCGTCGAGATCATCACTCCGCTCGTCCTGCTGTTCTCGACGAACCGAACCCTCACTTTGTGCGCTGTCGTTCTGATGGTCGCCTTCCACCTGTTCATCTTCTCGACGTTCCCGCTGGCCGTGCCGTTGGAGTGGAACATCTTGTTCGCCTACGCAGCGGTGTTCCTCTTCTGGGGTTTCCCCGCGTGGGACGGCTTCGGCGTGGCCGACGCGACCACGCCGTGGGCGATCGTCCTCGCCGTCGCAGTGATGCTGTTCTTCCCGATCCTGGGCAATCTTCGACCCGATCTCGTGTCGTTCCTCCCGAGCATGCGGCAGTATGCAGGCAACTGGGCATCGGCCACGTGGGCCTTCGCGCCCGGTGCCGAGGAGAAGCTGGAGGAGTTCGTGGTCCGTGGAGCGCAGAACACGCGCACACAGTTGCTCGGCAGCTACCCGCCCGACGTGGCCGACGTAGTGATGCACCAGCTCATGGGCTGGCGTTCACTGCACAGTCAGGGGCGCGCACTCTTCTCCCTGATGCAGCGCGAACTCGGCGACGACATCAACACCTACACGCTGCGCGAGGCCGAGTTCTCGTGCAACTCGATCCTCGGCTTCAACTTCGGCGACGGTCACTTCCACAACAAGCACCTGATCGACGCTCTGCAACGCCGGTGCGACTTCGCGCCGGGAGAGTTCATCGTGGCCTGGATCGAATCTCAGCCGATCCACAAGGGCACGCAGGAGTACCAGATCATCGACGCCGCACTCGGCGTGGTGGAGCGAGGCACGTACCAGGTGAAGGACGCGATCAACACGCAGCCGTGGCTGCCCGACGGTCCGATCCCGTTCGACGTCCACTCCCGTGCGAACGTCGCCCCGCTGGCAGGCACTCGATACGCACAGGCGAGCGCTTCGACAGCGACCGGAACCGCATCGCCGGACACAGACGAGATGGCGAATCGATGACCAACGCGGTGATCGTCGGCGGCGGGCCCAACGGGCTCGCCGCCGGTCTCCACCTCGCTCGCAACGGTGTGGACGTCCACGTGATCGAAGCGAACGACGACATCGGAGGTGGAGCTCGCTCCGCGGAGTACACGCTCCCGGGTGTCATCCATGACGTGTGTTCGGCGTTCCATCCGATGGGCGTCGGGTCTCCGTTCTGGAAGG
Source organism: Gordonia malaquae NBRC 108250 (assembly GCF_000344135.1). Classification (GTDB taxonomy): domain Bacteria; phylum Actinomycetota; class Actinomycetes; order Mycobacteriales; family Mycobacteriaceae; genus Gordonia; species Gordonia malaquae. The sequence continues at coordinate 65,247 of NZ_BAOP01000021.1, forward strand.
AGGTCGACCTCGAATCGTACGGTCTGCGTTGGCGGTGGCCGGAGATCGACTGCGCGCATCCACTCGACAGCGGGTCCACCGCGTTGCTTCACCAGTCCATCGACGCGACGGCAGACGGTCTGGGTGTCGACGGTCGGCGCTGGAAGGCGGTGTTCGGGGACATCACACGAAACTTCGACGATCTCGGCCATGACCTTCTCCGTCCCATCGCCAACGTCCCCGCGCACCCGATCAAGTTGGGTCTGTTCGGTCCTCGCGCTGTCCTTCCGGCCAGTGTGCTGGCCCGCGTGTTCCGCACTCCGGAGGCTCGTGCGCTGTTCGGTGGCATCGCCGCGCACGTGTACACCAGACTCGACCGGCCCCTCACCGCATCACTCGGCCTGATGATCGGGGCCAGTGGACACCGCTACGGATGGCCCGTCGCCGAAGGAGGATCGGGGTCGATCACCAAGGCCGCCGCGGCTGCGCTCACCGATGCCGGCGGGTCGATCACGACCGGCACCCCCGTCACATCGCGCTCAGACATCCCGTCCGCGGACATCGTGCTCCTCGACCTGTCGCCGGCGCAGGTCGTCGCTCTGTACGGCGACACGATGCCCACCGGGATCCGTCGACGCTACGAGAAGTATTCGATGGGCTCGTCCGCGTTCAAAGTCGACTTCGCCGTCCGCGGAGACATCCCGTGGACCGACCCGGACTGCGGGCGCGCCGGCACTGTCCACGTGGGCGGAGACTTCGCGGAGATCCGGGAATCCGAGCGCCTGCGGGCCACCGGGGTGATGCCGGATCGCCCGTTTGTTCTGGTGGGCCAGCAATATCTCGCCGACCCGTCCCGCAGCAACGGCGGCGTGAATCCGATCTGGGCGTACGCGCACGTCCCGTTCGGCTACACCGGCGACGCCACGGACGCGGTGATCGCCCAGATCGAGCGCTTCGCACCTGGGTTCCGCGACATCGTCGTCGCAACGCATGTCACATCCGTCGCAAGCATGGCGGAGAAGAACCGGAACTACGTCGGCGGTGACATTCTCGGTGGTTCGAATGCGGGCCTGCAGATGCTGCTGCGGCCGCGGCCGGCAGTCGATCCCTACCGGACCGGCGTCGACGGCGTGTACATCTGCTCGCAGTCCGCACCTCCCGGTGCGGGAATCCACGGACTGTGCGGATACAACGCTGCGGAATCGGCCCTGCGTGGACTTGGTCGGCGGCGCCCGTGATGGATTCCGTGCAACTCACCTCCCACACCCACGTCATCGCCCGGAGACTCCGCGACGACGAGGCCGCGGCGACGGCGTCGGTGACCGGTGAGATCCTCGAACGCATCGAAGGTCTCGGCGAGGACGCTGTGCTCGCTGAGATGCTCGACGCCAGCGTTCATGGAAACGTCACGACGATCATCCACGTGCTCGCCAACGACATATCGATCAGCCGACTGCAGCCGACCACCGCGGCCGTCGAGTTCGCGCGACGACTGGCCCAGCGCGACGTGCCGTCGAACTCGCTGGTCCGTGCCTATCACGTCGGACAAAGTGTGCTGCTCCGGGACGTGTACTCGAAGGTCGACGAGCTGTCGTTGAGCACAACGGATTCGATGCAGGTGGTGCGGCACATCTCCGACACCGTGTACGAGTACATCGACTGGATAACCAAGTACGTGTTCGAGGCGTACGAGGACGAACGCCGCCGGTGGATGGGTGTGGAGAGCAACGTCCTGACCTCGGCGATCCATGCCCTCCTCGACTCCCCCGCTGCCGATCCGGGTCACCTCGAACGGGACAGCGGCTATCGCCTCGACCAGCGTCACGCGGCGATGATCGTCTGGTCGACCGACGAGGAATGCAGCGTCCGCGATCTCGACCGCGCCGTGCGGACTCTCGCCGGCCGGTTACGGGCCGAGGGGGATCCGCTGATCACTGCGATCGACCGCAGGACCGTCTGGGTATGGGTGCCTCTCGGCAGGCGTCCGGACCGGACCATCGACGTCGAGACCGTCACGTCCGCCCTCGACCACGACAGTCCGATCGCCGTCGCCGTCGGCTTCGCCGGAGACGGAGTCACCGGTTTTCGGCGGAGCCACCAGCAGGCGAAGGCTGCGTTCAGCGTCGCTACGTCAGGCGCCGTCGACGACCATCGGCGACAGGGCAGCCGGGTGGTCGGGTACGGAGACCGCGGGCTCGGTCTGGTCGCACTTCTCGCCCGAGATCTCGATTCGACCAAGCAGTGGGTCCATGACGTCCTCGGTCCTCTCGCCGCGCCCGGCGAGACCTCCTCGATCCTCCGCGAGACGCTCAACGCGTATTTCGAGACCGGCGACAGCCACCTCCGCGCCGCCGAGCGTCTCAACGTCCACCGCAACACGGTCAAGTACCGCGTGACCAAGGCGCTCTCCGAAGCGCCCGGTGCTGATCGTCTCGACATCGCGGCCGCCTTGGTCGTCTGCAGTCTCCTCGGTTCGGCCGTCGTCGGCGACGACGCCTCCTGAACAGTTCCCTTCAAACCGGTCCGACGAAAGGATCGAACATGTCCACTTCACTTGTCACCGTCCCTGGCCCTTCCGCATTCGAGGGTCGCACCGTGGTGATGTCCGGCGGGAGCCGCGGCATCGGCCTCGCCATCGCGATCGAACTCGGACGACGCGGCGCGAACATCGTCATGCTCGCCAAGACGGACAGCCCCGATCCTCGCCTGGACGGCACCATTCACACCGCAGTGGACGCAGTTCGAGCCACCGGGGCTCACGCGGTCGGAGTGATCGGCGATCTGCGTAGCGATTCCGACATCGCCCGATTCGTCCGCACCGCTGTCGAGGAGTTCGGCGGCGTCGACATCTGCGTGAACAACGCCAGCGCGCTCGCTCCGACGGCGACCGCCGACCTGCCGATGAAGAAGTACGACCTGGTTCAGCAGGTCAACGCCCGCGGTACGTTCGCCCTCACACAGGCGTGCCTGCCTCACCTCCGCCGGTCCGACCACGCACGCGTGGTGACACTGTCTCCACCGATAAACCTCAACCCCGACTGGCTCGGGAGATTCCCCGGATACATGGTCTCGAAGTATGGGATGACTCTGGCGACACTGGGTTTCGCCGCCGAATGGCGCGATGACGGAATCGCATGCAACTGCTTGTGGCCCGAGACGACGATCGCGACCGCCGCCGTGCGGAACCTTCTCGGCGGCGACGAGACGGTCGCGCATTCACGGAGTCCACAGATCATGGGCGATGCGGCCGCAGTCCTCGTCGCCGCGTCGGCCGACGTCACCGGTCGATGCTTCATCGACGCCGACCTGGTCCGCGACGCCGGCGTCGCCGATCTCAGTCCGTACGGCGGCGCGGAACCGCTGGAGTACGACTTCTTCCTCGACCCTCCAGCGGCAGAGGAATAGCGAGATGCCCCAGAGGTCACGCGGTGGTCGTGTTCGTCCACCACCACGGCGTGACTTCTGGGGCATCCCGCGGTTTTCCGGTCAGCCCGAGACTGCCGCCGTCTCAATTACTGCGACATCCAGCGCGGCTCGGGCCGTCTGCTTGCCGCTGTAGATGTCGAGTGCAGTCAGCGTCCGCGCCTTCGGGTCGCTGACGTACGCCGTACCGCCGACCACTTCGAGCGAAGGCATCGGATCCTGCCATTCGACAGGCTCGGTCCAGGGGTCGATCACCTGGTGGCGCGCCGTCTGACGTCCGGTCTCGGGGTCGAACACGTAGACCGCCCCGTCGGTTCCGAGGATCATCGCCTGACCGTCCTGACCGCGTGCGAGAGACCGGAAGCTGTAGCTCGTGGGGAGGTCGACAATCCGGAGAGATCCCGTGCGAGTGTCGGTCAGTGAGAACCTGCGCGGCCGTTCGATCTCGTCGTCGGCCAGCTGATCCGAAGGCCGAGTCTTGTAGTCGCCCAACACGATCGGCGACTCGTCCGAACCCGCTTGATTGCCGATCCGGCCGTAGGCGTCCGGTGATGCGACCTTGGTGATCGAGTTGCCACGAACGACCAGGATCCCGTTCTGGCATCCGAACGTCAGCACGCCGCCGGACGCGGCGGCCTCACCATGCACACCCGGGCAGTCGGCTGACGCAGCCGACTCCTTCTGCTCGGCGTCCACAATCCGAATGCCCGATCGGGATTCCTGGTCACCGTCGGTCACGACCAGCGAGCCGTCGCCCCGCGACACCGCGACTCCGTGATGCGCGTGCGGAGTGCGGTAGTCGGCCACGTCCGGGGTCGTGTCACCGAGTGCGGATCGGTCGATGGTCTTCACCTCCCCAGTCCCGTCGAAGAACAGTGTGAGGCGGTTGTCGTGGGCCACCGCGTGGCCTGGCTCCGAGCCGCCGAACCTCGCCCCGGTGAAGCGTGGTTCGGAGACTTTGAAGTGCGCGTGGTCGCCATGCTCCTCACGCCACGTACCCGAATCGAGCACCTCGAAGCCGGCGTCGGTCGTGACGATCACGTGCCGGTCGTCGCCTGCCGGGTTGAGTCGAAGGAATCCGTCCTTCTGCAGGTCGGCGACGTGCTCGAGAGTCTTTCCGTCGAGGACGCGAAGTCCCCCGTCATACGACACAACGACTCGCGGTGTGGCGCGAGCACGCTCAGTGACGCTCGGTGACGACGACGTCTCGTCGTCGGCGGAGCCACACGCAGTGAGAGTCGCCGCCAATGCCACCAGCACGGCGGAGGTCCGGAGAGAGAGTGATTTCTGCATGCCGGACAGTCAACACTTTAATGAAAATTATTGTCAACAACGCATGGGTCGCGCGGTGCCTCAGTGGTGGAACGGCGTCGTCTCGGCTGCGTGGGGAATGGGTCCGTCCAACTTGTCGAGGTACGCCACTTCCGCGCGCAGGTCGTCGAGCAACGCCGAGGCGAGATCGCGGCTGAATCCGTTGCGCACCACGATCCGTTGGACGACGACGTCCGTCAGATCATCGGGAAGCGGATACGCCGGAACCAGCCAGCCCTTCATGCGCAGACGATCGGAGAGGTCGTACAACGTCCAGTTGGTGGTGTGCCCGTCGCGCAGTCTCCACGCGAACACAGGGATGTCAGTGCCGTCGCTCCACAGCTCGAAAGCGTCCATCTGCCCGATCGCCTCCGACAGATAGGCTGCGACGTCGAGTGACGTCTGCTGGACCTCGCGATAGCCGTCGAATCCGAGGCGCAGGAACAGGTAGTACTGCATCAGCACCTGAGCACCCGGTCGAGAGAAGTTGAGCGCAAACGTCGGCATGTCGCCGCCGAGATAGCTGACGCGGAAGATCAGGTCTTCGGGCAGTGCCTCGAGGTCTCGCCAGACGATCCACCCGACTCCCGGGTACACGAGCCCGTACTTGTGGCCGGAGGTATTGATCGACGCGACACGCTCGATCCCGAAGTCCCACACCAGGTCTGGTCGGCAGAATGGAGCCACCATCGCGCCGGACGCGCCGTCGACGTGGATCGGCACGTCGTGCCCGGTGTCGTGTGCAATGACGTCGAGCGCCGCGGCGATCTCCTGGACCGGTTCGTACGAACCGGTGTAGGTGACTCCCATGATCGCGACCACGCCGATGGTGTTCTCGTCGACGTACGATGCCAGGTCGTGCCCGTCGAGGAGGCGGTGATCGTCCGATACCGGGACGTACCGCGGCTCCACTTCGAAGTAGTTGCAGAACTTCTCCCAGCAGACCTGGACAGCACTCGACAGGATCAGGTTCGGCTTGTCCGTGGAGAGCCCGGCCTCTCGGCGTGCGTGCTGCCATCGACGCTTGAGCGCAAGACCTCCAAGCATGCAGGCCTCCGACGAGCCGATCGTGGACGTGCCGATCGCGCGTGCCGGATCGGGCGCGTTCCAGAGGTCGGCGAGCATCGACACACACCGGTTCTCGATCTCGGCGGTCTGCGGGTACTCGTCCTTGTCGATCATGTTCTTGTCAGCCGACTCGACGTACAGGCGGTTGGCGTGATCGTCCATCCAAGTGCCGACAAAGGTCGCGAGGTTGAGTCGCGCGTTGCCGTCGAGCATCGCTTCGTCGTGAACGAGCCGGTACGCGGTCTCCGCAGCCATCGAGGCGTCGGGCAACCGATTCTTCGGAACTTCGACGTCCTCGCCCGGAGCGACGGTGGCTGGATTCGGCCGCACTGTGTCGCGAGTGCCCACAGCTCTGCCTCGAAACCCTCGTGCACGATCGGAACCAGTCATCACTTCACCTCTCGTCAGCAGTCGACAGTCGCCACCATTCTCACTGCTGCGTGACGGATGCGCCATCGTCGGCAGGCGAATCAGGGCGGGAGTCGACGAGTGACGCCCCCGACAGGAGCGACGGCAGTCCCTTCCCGTGCCTGCTGAACACCAGGAGGATCAGGGCGATGGCCGCGAACCCCCAGGCCGCTGCGTCATACGGGTCCGGCAGCAACGTCAAGGCGTAGTACATGCCGATGCTCGAGCAGAACCTGACGACTCGGAGGAGTGCCACGGGGAGCGGGCCGCCCCGGTATTCGAGTTCCACGCACAGGTCCCCGATCGATCGCCCGGTCCCCGCGATGACCACGAGCCATACGACCGCGGGCACCGCTCCGCCGACGACCGCTGCGAGTTCTCCGGACAGAACAGCGGCCCGATCGTCGACGACGTACTCGAGCCAGAGTTGCACGCTCACCGATACGAGAGCCGACAGCATCGCGGCCGCGAGGACGTCGCACCAGACTCCGACGATGCGACGAGACTTGCTGACGGGCGACGCGACATCGCTTCCTGGACGTTTGGACATGCCACGCATGCGTCGTGGCACGACCAGCGCCATGATCGAGCCGAGAACCGCACCGGCGGTGTTCGTGACCAGATCGTCGACGTCGAACACCCGGTACGCGCAGTCGTAGATCCACCACATTCCGGTGACCTGCGTGGTCTCCACAAACAGTGAGACTCCGGCGCCTGCGATCAGGGCAGTCGGCAGGCCTCGTCCACCGAGGACTCGGATGAACACACCGAGCGGGACGAAGAGCAGAACGTTGAGCGCCAACTGCAGCGTCGCCGGATCGGTGAAGGGGCGTCCGCGGTCCCGGGCGCCCTCGACGTCGCGCACCGCCTGCCACAGGTCGGTGTTCGTTCCCACGCACACCAGGTGGTCCGGGTCCGGCAGAGGGAAGAGCGTGTACGTCCATATCGCACAGAAGTAGATGAGGGCCGCGATCCACAACAGCGACCGACCAAAGGTCAGACCACCTCGCCGTCGATAGCTCAGGGCGACGAACGGAACGAACAGCAGTACGCCGATCGCCACGCCCGCACCTATGGCCAAGCCGCCCGAAAGAACTTCATTTCCCACGGCCCCAACAGTATTCGGCCCCGGAATGCACTGAACCCCGGGACCGTGAGGTCCCGGGGTTCAGTGAGATCTAGCTACGCGATCTGGCGATCAGGCGTTGCCCGACAGACGCTCGCGGAGAGCGGCGAGCTGCTCATCGCTGGCCAGCGAACCACCGGTCGACGCTGCACCGGTCGACGAAGCCGACTCGGAGGTGGTCGACGATGCCGACGACGACGAGTAGTCGGTCGGAGCGTTCTCTGCCTCGGCGGCTGCAGCGGCGAACTTCTCCATCTGCGTGGTGTGCATCTTGTGGCGACGCTCGGCCTCGGCGTACCGGGCCTCCCATGCCTCACGCTGCTTGTCGAAGCCTTCGAGCCATTCGTTGGTCTCGGCGTCGAAGCCCTCGGGGAAGATGTAGTTGCCCTGGTCGTCGTAGCTGTCCGCCATGCCGTACTTCGACGGGTCGAACTCTTCCGCGTAGTCCTCGTTGGCCTGCTTCAGCGACAGCGAGATGCGACGACGATCGAGATCGATGTCGATGACCTTGACCATCGCGTCGTCGCCGACGGAGACGACCTGGTCCGGGACCTCGACGTGGCGCTCGGCCAGCTCCGAGATGTGGACGAGGCCTTCGATGCCCTCTTCGACGCGCACGAATGCACCGAACGGAACCAGCTTGGTGACCTTGCCCGGGACGATCTGGCCGATCGCGTGGGTGCGGGCGAACTGACGCCACGGATCTTCCTGCGTCGCCTTGAGCGACAGCGACACGCGCTCGCGGTCCATGTCGACGTCGAGGACCTCGACAGTGACCTCGTCGCCCACGGTGACGACCTCGGACGGGTGGTCGATGTGCTTCCACGACAGCTCGGAGACGTGCACCAGGCCGTCGACGCCGCCGAGATCGACGAATGCGCCGAAGTTGACGATCGAGGACACGACGCCCTTGCGGACCTGGCCCTTCTGCAGCTGGTTGAGGAACTCGCTGCGGACCTCGGACTGAGTCTGCTCGAGCCATGCACGGCGCGACAGGACCACGTTGTTGCGGTTCTTGTCGAGCTCGATGATCTTGGCCTCGACCTCCTTGCCGATGTACGGCTGGAGGTCGCGGACGCGACGCATCTCGACGAGCGATGCGGGCAGGAAGCCGCGCAGACCGATGTCGAGGATCAGGCCGCCCTTGACGACCTCGATGACGGTGCCCTTGACGGCCTCGTCCTTCTCCTTGAGCTCCTCGATCGTGCCCCAAGCGCGCTCGTACTGTGCGCGCTTCTTCGACAGGATGAGGCGGCCTTCCTTGTCCTCCTTGGTGAGGACAAGCGCTTCGACCTCGTCACCGACGGTGACGACTTCGCTCGGGTCGACGTCGTGCTTGATCGACAGCTCGCGCGACGGGATGACACCCTCGGTCTTGTAGCCGATGTCAAGCAGAACCTCGTCGCGATCGACCTTGACGATCGTGCCTTCGACGATGTCGCCATCGTTGAAGTACTTGATCGTGGCGTCGATGGCAGCGAGGAAATCCTCAGCCGAGCCGATATCGTTGACGGCGACCTGCGGCGAGGTGATGGTGGGGGACGACATGTGGTGAGTTGCTCCGGACAGGTAAGTAGTAGGTACGTCGCTCCCGTGCGATCCGTGCAGGCCACAGCGGGTTTGACGATGATTGGACGCGCATGCCGGGCACGCGCGTATACCAGGTTACTACCCGGCGCTGGCCTGCACAAATAGAGCCCCATCGTCTCACGACTGGCTGTCGCCGCGTGCCGAATGACAGGATCGTCATCGTGGCTGCATCCATCGAACTCCTCCTCGACGACACCGCGGACGCCGCGATCCGCGACCGGTGGCGCTCACTGGCCGCCTTAGGGGTCGATCCGGCGATCGGCCGGCCTCACTGCACCTTGATCGCCGGCGCTCGGATCAGCGGCGCGGACTCCCATCTCGCGACGATTGCCCAGCGCCTTCCGATCCCGGTCCTGATCGGACCTCCGGTGGCGCTTCCAGCGGGTCCCGGTCTGTTCACCCTCGCTGCGTCTGTGGTTCCGTCGAGCGAACTCCTCTCAGTTCACGCCACCGTTCACCGGCTGTGCGGCGACGCAGTCGACGGCCTCGTCGACCACGTGACACCCGGATCGTGGACGCCGCACATCACTCTTGCCCGCCGGCTCACCGCCGACCGGGTGGGCTCGGCCCTCACCCTCGACTGGTCCCCGATTCCCGCGCATGCCAACGCGATTCGTCGCTGGGACGGCGACACTTCTTCGGAGACGGTGGTGGCCGGCCGTGCCTGCTGACACTCCTCGCCCGCCGCGTGTGCTCGGCGACGTCGACACCTCGACCAGCGAACGCGCGAATCGTTCGTGGTGGGACGCCGAGGCCGCCGAATACCACGCCGAACACGGCGAGTTCATCGGGAACCGGACGCCGGGAGGAGAGTTCGTGTGGGGCCCGGAGCGTCTCCGGGAGTCGGAGATCGGGCTCCTCGGCGACGTCGCCGACCGCGACGTCCTCGAAGTGGGGTGCGGTTCGGCGCCGTGTGCGCGCTGGCTCTCGGCGCGCGGCGCCCGCGTCGTCGGGCTCGACGTGTCTGCGGGGATGCTCGCGCATGCCGTCGACGCGATGAGACTCGACGAACGCCCGGTCCCCTTGGTTCAGGCCGGAGCCGAACGCCTCCCCTTCGCTGACGAGTCGTTCGACTTAGCATGTTCGTCGTTCGGGGCGATTCCGTTCGTCGCCGACTCCGCGCGGGCGATGCGTGAGGTCGCCCGAGTCCTGCGCCCGGGCGGGCGGTGGGTGTTCGCCGCGAATCACCCGATGCGGTGGATGTTCCTCGACGACCCCGGACCCGACGGACTGGTGGTCCGCATGTCGTACTTCGACCGGACGCCTTACTCCGAGGCCGACGACGACGGCGTCGTCACCTATGTCGAACACCACCGCACGATGGGCGACCGCATCCGCGAGATCGTCGGCGCAGGCCTCGTCCTGGACGACGTCGTCGAACCGGAGTGGCCCGAGGACCTCGATCAGGAATGGGGACAGTGGTCTCCCCTGCGCGGTTCGTACTTCCCGGGCACCGCGATCTTCGTCTGCCACAAGCCATGACCGCCGAACTCACGTACCGCGATGTCGGGGCCAGTCTGCGGGGCGAGGCGCCACCTGGTTTTCACGCCCTCCACCGCGAGACGCTGATCGGCCGGGGCGCCGACACGTTCGCCACCGCCCGTAGGTCGCTTCTGAGCTGGCAGGTCCAGCGGCGTTCCGGGGTACGGGTGCAGACCGCGTCCGACGTCGTGGCCGAAGGCGTAGAAGCCGTGGCCGACCGCTACGCCCGCGCGCTGCTCTGACCCGGCCGTCCGCCCGTCGAGCGGAGTCGAGACGCCGACGACGCGCTCAGAGAAGCTTCGACAGGAACGACTGAGTGCGTTCGTGTTTCGGGTTCGAGAGGATCTCGCGGGGATCGCCCTTCTCGACGACCACTCCACCGTCCATGAACACGAGCTGATCGGCGACCTCGCGAGCGAAGCCCATCTCGTGGGTCACGACGAGCATCGTCATTCCGTCGGACGCCAGACCGCGCATCACTTCGAGCACATCGCCGACGAGTTCCGGGTCGAGCGCCGACGTCGGCTCGTCGAACAGCATCAACTTGGGTTCCATCGCGAGCGCGCGGGCGATCGCGACGCGCTGCTGCTGGCCGCCGGAGAGCTGTGCCGGGTAGGCGTCGGCCTTTGCGCGCAGTCCGACCTGGGTGAGCAGGTCGAGCGCTCGCTCGGACGCCTGAGCCTTCGACTGTCCTTTGACCAGAACCGGCGCCTCGATGATGTTCTCCAGGACGGTGCGGTGCGGGAACAGGTTGAAGTGTTGGAACACCATGCCGATGTCTCGGCGCTGACGACCTGCTTCCTTCGGGCTCAATTCGTACAGTTTGCCGTCGCGTTCGCGGTAGCCGATGAGCTCACCGTCGACGGTGAGGCGTCCGGCGTTGACCTTCTCAAGGTGGTTGACGCAGCGAAGGAATGTCGACTTGCCCGACCCGGACGGACCGATCAGACAGGCGACCTCCCCGCGCTTCACCTCCAGCGTGACGCCGGTCAGCACGTTGAGCGCGCCGAAGTTCTTGCAGACCTGGTCGGCGACGACCATCGGGGTCTCAGTGGTGGTCACAGACTCAGCCTCCGATGAGGTTGGGGTTGTTGGCGGCGGCGAGGTTCTCCAGCTGCGCGTCAGACAGGTTTCGGGACGAGCCGCGGGCGTAACGCTTTTCGAGGAAATGCTGGCCGACCATCAGAACGCTTGTCACAGCGAGGTACCAGGCCGACGCGACGAGCAGCAGCGGGATCGGCTGGAAGTTGACGCCCGCGATGTCGCCCTGGCGGCCGAACACGTCGAGAGTGAACGGCACCGCCGACACGAGGCTGGTGGTCTTGAGCATGCTGATCAGCTCGTTGCCCGTCGGCGGGATGATCACTCGCATCGCCTGCGGCAGCACCGTCCGTCGCATCGTTTGACCCCACGTCATACCGAGCGCGGTCGACGCCTCCATCTGGCCCTCGCCGACCGACGAGATGCCTGCCCGGACGATCTCGGCCATGTACGCGGCTTCGTTCAGTGCCAGTCCGATTGTCGCGAGTACAAACACATGCTGGAGGCTGAACTCCTGCGCATCCCATTCGACGAACGTCGGGCCGAACGGCACGCCGATGTTGATCGTCGGGTACAGCGAACCGAACAGGCCCCACAGGATCAACTGGACGTAGACCGGTGTTCCGCGGAAGACCCACAAGTAGATCCACGCGGCCCAGCGGAAGACTCCGTTCGGCGACATGCGCATCACCGCGAGCAGCACGCCGAGAGCCACACCTCCGACCATTGCGAGAATGGTCAGTGCCAGCGTGTACCCGACGCCCGACAGGATCCTGACCTCGAAGAGGTACTTCCCGAACGTGTCCCAGTGATAGTTGTCATTGGTCGCTGCTCCGTAAATGAACAACCCGGCGAGGACAACCACAATCGTGCCCGCGACCCACTGCCCTGGGTGCTTCACCGGTATCGCTTTGATCGGGGCAGGCCTGCCGCTTTCGGCCGTCTGCTTGTCGTCAGTCGTCATGAGTTATTCCTTCGCCCCGTTGATCTCTGCGTGCTCGATCATTCCGGCCTGCACGCCCCAATGCTCGTTGATCGTCCGGTAGTAGCCCTTGTCGATGAGATGCTGCATCGCCTTCTGCACCGCGGCGGCGAGCGGCGAGCCCTTCTTGATCGGAAGTCCGTACGGCGCGGCGTCGTACGCGGGGCCGACCTGGTGCAGTTGGCCGTCGGTCTTCTTGATCGCGTACGCGGTGACGGGTGAATCCGCGGAGAACGCGTCCACCTGGCCGAGGAGCGTGGCATTCACAGCTTGGTCCTGGCTGTCGAACTTCACCTTGATGATCGGATCTTCACCGCGCGCTTCGCACGCCGCGCTCTTGGCCGGCACTTCGTCGGTGTCTTCAACGGTCGTCGCCTGGACACCGACGCGCAGACCGCACGCGTTGTCCGGGTCGATCTCACGTCCCTCTTTGGTGGCCCACTGCACGCCAGCGCTGAAGTAGGTCACGAAGTCGACCTCCTTCTCGCGTTCCAGCGAGTCGGTGAAGGACGACATCCCCATGTGGAAGGTTCCGGCCTGGATGGCGGGAATGATCTTGCCGAAGTCTGCTTCGAAGAACTTCGGCTCCAGCCCGAGGACTTGACTGACAGCCGTGACCAAGTCGACGTCGAAGCCGATGATCCGTCCTTCGCTGTCCTTGAACTCGTTCGGCTGATACGGCACGTTGGTGCCGACCTTCAGCACTCCCCCTGCGCGAATGTCGTCCGGAACGAGCGCCGCGATGTCGGGCTGCTTCGCGATGGTCAGCGAGATCGGCTTGGTGTCGTTGGCCGATTCGTCGACGACACATCCGGTCATCAGCAAGGCCGCACAGGCCAGCACACCTGCCAGACGCACGCGCATGGGCACCTTCTTGTTCTGTCGCATCGGTTGATGAAACTACTTCAATCAGAGACACGAGTATTGCCGATCCGAGTTCTCCGTCACGCCATCGGGTCCGGTCATGGAACCGAATCGTGAGTCTGAGCGTCTAATCCCCGTGCTCAACCAGATTCACAGCACGGCGAGCACGGCAGAACTGAACTCTCCTGTCGACGCCGTTCCTCCCAAGTCTGCGGTCGCCAGACCGTCGGCGAGGACGTGTGCGACGGCGCCATCGATCGAGTCGGCGGCCGCCCTGAGTGCGTCGGAGTCCCGACGTTCGCCCTCCCACCGGAGGAGCATCGCGACCGAGAGAATCGTGGCGATCGGGTTGGCGATCCCCTGCCCGGCGATGTCCGGAGCGGCACCGTGCACCGCCTGGGCCATCGCCCGGTCCGTCGAACTGTTCAACGACGCCGCGAGGCCGAGCGACCCCGACAGCTCAGCGGCGAGATCCGACAGGATGTCTCCGAACAGATTCTCCGTGACGACCACATCGAAGTCGGCCGGCCGCCGAACGAGGAGCGCTGCCATGGCGTCGACGTGCTCCGTGTTGACGGTGATGTCCGGGTAACGCTCGGACACCTGAAGACACACGTCTCGGAACAGTCCCGTCGTCAGACGGAGCACGTTCGCCTTGTGGACGACGGTCACATGCCCACGTCGACGCCGTGCCGCTTCGAACGCCTCCACGGCGATCCGTTCAGTCGCGGCCCGCGTGATCAATCCGACGGACAGTGCGACGTCGGGAGTCGGCATGAACTCGCCGCTCCCGACGGCCATGTTCCGATCGGCGTACAAGCCCTCACTGTTCTCCCGCACGATCAGCACGTCGATGTCGGGCGCCGTCGCGGGCACTCCGGCAACCGCGCGGGCGGGCCGCAGGTTGGCGAACAGATCGAACTGCTTGCGCATCACAGCACCAGGCGCGGGATGACGGAACGGCGGCGGGTACGCGGCACTGTCGTGCGGTCCGACGAGCCACAGCTCGATGCCGGACAGAGCGTCCAACGTCGACTCCGGAACGGGGGCGCCGTGCAGTTCAATCGCGGCGGCCCCGAACGGCAGCTCGACGGTCGCCAGCTCGACTCCGTGTGCCTCCAGCGCGCGCCGCGCGACGTCGACGGCCACCGGCACTACTTCCGGTCCTATCCCGTCGCCCTCGAGCACCGCAAGCCGAACGGTCTGGGTCTCGGTCATCAGTCCTCCTCAGCTTCACAGTCCGGAAGATCCGCGTCGGCCAGTTCCAGTGCGGACTCGTACGACCTGGTCATCGTGACTCCGTTCAACGGCGTATACGAAGCTTCGTACACGCGGTGCACACACGACCGTTCAGGCGGAGACGGTTCGACCACCACGAACATGACTGCCGCGACCGCGCCAACGACGGCGACGACGGCGGCGAGAAACGCTGGAACCAGTAGATCTGCCTTCGCACGCATGATCACTCCCCCGAATAGCGCACGTAGCAGGCACCGGAGCCGTACCCGCCGCACACGGACTCAGCGGCGGACTCGCTCGCGACGGGGATCACCACGACCCAGGTCGACGACGATCCGACGATGTACCCGGGCCTGACCACGGCACCGTGCTGCGCGGCGGCTGCGTCCGCGTTCGATCGATCGTTGAAGGCTCCGAGCTGTGCGTACCATCCCCCGGCGCCCGATTCGGTCCGGGTCGGCTCGGCGGCAGGCGGCGGCGTATGGGTCTCGGTGACGGTGACGGGCGGGGTGACCGTGACAGTCTCGGGAGTCGACGGCGCGGAGGTCAGTGCCGACGATGCGGCAGCGGGATCTGCCACCGCGTCGGACGAGTCCTTGACGATGAGCCAGCCGACTATCCCGAGCACACCGAGCAGTGCGATGATCACGGCGATGATCGCCGGCAGCACCCAGTCCTGTCGGCCGTCGCGCATCAGTGAGCTGCTTCGTCCCACGTGCGGCCGAAGCCGACCGACACCTCAAGCGGCACGGACAGCTTGATCGCGCCGCCCATCTCCTCGCGAACCAGCTTCTCGACGGCGTCGCGCTCGTCGGCGGCGACATCGAGCACGAGTTCGTCATGAACCTGCAACAGCATCCGTGACCGATGGCCCTCTGCCGCGAGTCGGTTCTGGACCTTGATCATCGCGACCTTGATGATGTCTGCCGCCGTGCCCTGGATCGGTGCGTTCAGCGCCATGCGCTCGGCGGACTGACGTCGCTGGAAGTTGTCCGAGTTCAGGTCGGGCAGGTAGCGGCGACGGCCGAACAGGGTCGCCGTGTACTCCTTGCGACGTGCTTCGACCACAACGTCGTGGAGGTAGTCGCGCACTCCGCCGAAACGGTCGAAGTACTGCTCCATCTGCTGCTTGGCCTCTTCTCGGCCGATGCCGAGCTGTGCGGCCAGACCGAACGCGCTCAGGCCGTACGCGAGACCGTACGACATCGCCTTGACCCGCGACCGCATCTGCGAGTCGACTTGATCGACCGGAACGCCGAACGCCCGCGATCCGACGAAGTTGTGGAGGTCCTCCCCCGACCGGAACGCTTCGATGAGCCCTTCGTCTTCCGAGAGATGCGCCATGATGCGCATCTCGATCTGCGAATAATCCGCCGTCATCAAGGAGTCGAACTCCGGCGCCACCACGAAGCCACCACGAATCTGCCGTCCGGCGTCGGTGCGCACGGGGATGTTCTGCAGGTTCGGGTCGGTCGACGAAAGACGGCCGGTCGCGGCGACGGTCTGGTTGAACGTCGTGTGGATACGGCCGTCGTCGGCGACCGACTTGAGCAGGCCGTCGACAGTCACCTTCAGGCGAGTGGCGTCGCGGTGCTCGAGCAGGAACTTGAGGAACGGATGCTCGGTCTTCTCGTACAGCGAGGCCAACGCGTCCGCATCGGTGGTGTAGCCCGTCTTCGTCTTCTTCGTCTTCGGCATGTCGAGTTTGTCGAAGAGGATCGTCTGCAGCTGCTTCGGCGATCCCAGATTGACCTGCTCGCCGATCACCTCGTAGGCGGATTCGGCGGCGTCACGGACACGCTGCGCGAATTCACGCTCCAGGTCGGAGAAGTGCTCGGTGTCGACGCCGATGCCGACCGCCTCGAGCTCGGCGAGAACAAACGCGAGGGGCAGTTCCATCTCGGTCAACAGCGACGTCGATTCTATGCGCTCGAGTTCGGTGTCCAACGCGTCGGCGAGTTCGGCGACCGCCCTCGCGGACAGCATCAGAGTCTCTGCCGCACGCGCGGAATCGGCGTCGTCGTCGAGCAGCGACAGTTGACCGCCGTCGTCCACTCCGTCGTCGGCGCGGAGTTCACGACGCAGGTAGCGCAGCGCGAGGTCGTCGAGGTTGAACGTGCGCTGCCCCGGTCGAACCAGGTACGCGGCTAGCGATGTGTCCGAGGTGACTCCCGCGACAGTCCAGCCGCGACCCCGGAAGGCGTGCACCGCCCATTTCGCCTCGTGGACGGCCTTCGCGACCGAGGCGTCCGCCAGCCAGTCGGCGAGAGCCGCCTCGTCGTCCACCGACAGGGCGACCGGGTCGATGTACGCCGCGTCACCGTCGGCAGCAGCGATCGCCAGACCGTCGACGTCGCCGCCGACGACGACGTGCTTGGCGTCCACGGCAAGTCCAGCACGTCCGGTCCTGGCGTGAGCGTCGAGCCAAGCGGCCACCTCGTCTGCGCCGAGCCGGGTGCCGTTGACCTCGAAACCCTCCTCCGCCTCGGGCTCCACCGACGACAGCGTCGAGAACAGGCGGTCGCGCAGAACCTTGAACTCGAGATCGTCGAACAATGCGTGGATCTTGTCGCGGTCCCAGGCGTGCAATGCGAGCTCGTCGGGTCCGGCAGGCAGTTCCATGTCGCGGACGAGTTCGGTCAGCCTGCGATTCATGATGACGCCGGCGAGGTTGGCACGCAGCGAGTCGCCGACCTTGCCCTTGACCTCATCGGCCCGATTGACGAGTTCGTCGAATGAACCGTATTCACGAATCCATTTGGCCGCGGTCTTCTCACCGACTCCCGGGATGCCGGGCAGATTGTCGGACGGGTCGCCGCGGAGCGCGGCGTAGTCCGGGTACTGCGCGGGCGTCAGACCGTACTTTTTCTCCACCTCGTCGGGGGTGAAGCGAGTCATCTCCGACACGCCGCGCTTGGGGTAGAGAACGGTGATGTTGTCGTTCACCAGCTGCAGGGAGTCGCGGTCACCGGTGACCACCAGAACGCGATAGCCCTGCTGGTCGGCTTGCGTCGCGAGTGTTCCGATGATGTCGTCCGCCTCGAACCCGTCGATGGCCATCACCGGTATCCCCATGGCGCCCAAGACGTCCTTGGTCAGGTCGACCTGGCCGCGGAACTCGTCGGGCGACTTGCTGCGCTGTGCCTTGTACTCGGGGAACATCTCCGACCGAAACGTCTGACGCGAGACGTCGAAGGCGGCCGCGATGTGTGTCGGCTCCTCATCGCGCAGCAGGTTGATCAGCATCGACGTGAAGCCGTACACGGCGTTGGTGCTCTGTCCGGTGTTCGTCTTGAAATTCTCCGGAGGCAACGCGAAAAACGCACGATAGGCGAGAGAATGCCCATCGAGAAGCATGAGGGTCGGGCGATTCTTGCTGGCGTTCGTCTGCGCTGGGCTCACACGAATGAGTCTAGTGGCGACCCCCGACAACGTCGGCCGGGGCCGTCAGTCGCCGAGCGTGTCGACGACGATCTCAGCGACCGCCTTCATCGTCACGCGACGATCCATCGCGTTGCGCTGGATCCACCGGAACGCCTCAGGCTCGGTGATCTCCTGCTTCGTCATCAACAGACCTTTCGCCTGTTCGATGAGCTTGCGCGTCTCGAAGCGCTCCGACATGTCGGCGACTTCGTTCTCGAGCGCCTTCAACTCGCGGTACCGGCTGAGCGCCACCTCTATCGCGGGCACCAGGTCGGCCTGGTTGAACGGTTTGACGAGATACGCCATCGCGCCGGCATCGCGCGCCTTCTCGACGAACTCGCGCTGGCTGAACGCGGTCAGCATCACCACTGCCGCCAGCCGCCTCGCGGCGATCTCGCTCGCCGCGTCGATCCCGTCGCGGACTGGCATCTTGACGTCCATGATCACAAGATCCGGATCGAGTTGTTCGGTGAGGTCCACGGCCACCTGACCGTTCGGAGCTTCGCCGACGACGTCGTATCCCTCTTCGCGGAGCATCTCGACAAGATCGAGACGAATGAGCGAATCGTCCTCCGCCACAACGACGCGGACCGCGCTGGCGGATGTCGCGTCGGACATTTGCGAGCCTTCCGTTCGTCGTCGTGTGGAAGTGCGTGCCCCGGGCCGGACTCGAACCGGCACCCCGTTAGAGACCGCATTTTGAGTGCGGCGCGTCTGCCAATTTCGCCACCGGGGCAGGTGGAAATTCGTGCGATGCACAAGTGTACGGACCCACCCCGGTCGATTTCCACTCGGGTATGAAGTCTTCTGCGACAAGAGAATCGGATCTCGACTATGACGGCGGC
>NZ_BAOP01000020.1 GCF_000344135.1 Gordonia malaquae NBRC 108250
AAGGAGCAGAGGAAGGCACTCGCTCACGAACCAGCGGAAAGCGGCGCTCACGGAGCAGCGGAAAGCGGCGCTCACGGAGCAGCGGAGATCAGCCGCGGAGAAGGGCGCGCGCCATGACCATGCGCTGGACCTGGTTGGTGCCTTCGTAGATCTGGGTGATCTTGGCGTCACGCATCATGCGCTCCACAGGGAAGTCGGTGGTGTAGCCGGCGCCGCCGAACAGCTGGACAGCGTCGGTGGTGACCTCCATCGCGACGTCGGACGCCATGCACTTGGACGCGGACGAGATGAACCCGAGGGGTCCGGCGCCACGCTCTGCACGGGATGCGGCCGCGTAGACCATGAGGCGAGCGGCTTCGACCTTCATCGCCATGTCGGCGATCATGAACTCGACGCCCTGGAACTGGCTGATGGTCTTGCCGAACTGCTTGCGCTCCTTGACGTACGCGATGGCGGCGTCGAGGGCGCCCTGAGCGACGCCGACGGCCTGTGCGCCGATGGTCGGGCGGGTGTGGTCGAGGGTCGCGAGCGCGGTCTTGAAACCGGTGCCCTCGTCGCCGATGATGCGGTCCTCGGGAATGGTGCAGTTCTCGAAGTACAGTTCGGCGGTGGGGCTGCCCTTGATGCCGAGCTTGTGCTCGAGAGGACCGACGGTGAAGCCCTCGTCGTCCTTGTGGACCATGAACGCCGAGATGCCGTTGGCACCCTTGTCGGGGTCGGTCACTGCCATGACCGTGTACCACGACGACTGGCCGCCGTTGGTGATCCAGCACTTGGAGCCGTTGATGACCCAGGTGTTGCCGTCCTTGCGCGCGCGGGTCTTCATCGCCGCGGCGTCGGAACCCGCCTCCCGCTCAGACAGCGCGTACGACGCCATCGCTTCACCGGACGCGATCGACGGCAGGACCTTGGCCTTGAGTTCGTCGGAGCCCGACAGGATCAGGCCCATGGTGCCGAGCTTGTTGACAGCCGGGATCAGCGATGCGGAGACGTCGACGCGTGCGACCTCTTCGATGACGATGCAGGCGGCAAGCGAGTCGGCGCCCTGACCTTCGAACTGCTCCGGCACGTGCACGGCGTTGAAACCATTGGCGACGAGGGCTGCACGAGCCTCTTCGGGGAAGCGAGCCTTCTCGTCGACCTCCTTGGCGTAGGGGGCGATCTCCTTCTCGCTCAGAGCACGAATGGCCTCACGGAGCGCCTCGTGCTCCTCCGGCAGCTGGAACAGATCAAAATCGGGATTGCCGAACTTGCCCATCGTGGTGACTCCTTTGCTGACACCCAGTGTCACCGAGTGCCGTCGTTTTGGTTCTGGTTGAGTTCATCACGGCACTGCGTGCCACGTCAATCGTTTCCGAACGATGTCGGCTATCTCATCCGCACTGAGATCGGCGCCATGCGTGACGACTGTGACGGCTGTGGCCTCTGCGCGCTCACGAGGTTGTGTGGTCGCGTGGATCCGGCGGAGTTCGTCATGGAGCACGGCCGCCGTCGCCGCCGAGTCCCCACGCACCATCTGCCGAAGCAGATGGTTGTGCGCACCGGTCACCGCGGCCGCGTAGGCCACCACGCGCACCCGAGGGACGTCGGGCATGCGCCGACGCAGCGATTCCTCGAACAACCGCTGGTAGCGGTATGTGGTGACGAGTTCACGGTCACGCAGGGCGGGTACTTGCGCGACGACCCGATACCGCCCGACAGCCAAGTCCCGGTGATCGGCGAAATGGGCGAAGACCTCTTCCGCGGCGGCGCATACGGCCCACCACGGGTCGTCGGCGTTCGCCTCGAGGCGCGAAGCGACCCTGGCCAGCAGTTCTTCGTGGTCGGCGAAGATCAGATCCTCTTTCGACCTGAACTGTCGGAACAACGTCCGGCGCGAAACTCCCGCCGCCGCCGCGACAGCGTCGACCGGAGTCGCCTCGTACCCGTGCTCGGCGAACAGGCGGATCGATTCGGCGACCACCTGCATGCGGAAGCCGACCGGATCGCCGTCCGCGGCGTCTGCGCTCATGCGTCCAGTATCGGAACCCCTCATCGATGAGGCAAGCTGGTGGGGTGAAGATTCCCCGCGCAGTGGCGCACGCGAACAAGGTCGTCACCAATCCGATTCAAGGCCTCTGGGCTGGGCGTATCGCCCCGTGGGCCGTCGTCGAGCATGTGGGACGGAAGTCGAACAAGTCGTATTCGACGCCGGTGCTGGCGTTCGTCGACGACGATCGGATCAGCATCGTCCTCCCCTACGGCACTGACGCGGATTGGGTGCGGAATGTGCTCGCCGCCGGTCGATTCACCCTCGTCCGAGGCGGGAAACGACTCGATGTCGCGGGCGCACGCGTCCTGCCCTCCGACTCCCCCGACGTCGTCAAGTCCGCCCGAATCCCGGCCATGGTCGCCGATTCGGTCCTGTACGGACGCATCGCCTGATGGGCGTCCTCGACGCTTTCACACGCCACGAGTTCACGAACGACGGCATCACTCATCACTACTACCGCAGTGGATCAGGCCCGGCGGTCATCGTCATCCCCGAAGTTCCCGGTGTGACGCCGAAAGTCGTCGAGTTCGCCCAACGTGTGGTGGACGCGGGGTTCACCGTGTTCATGCCGTCGTTGTTCGGCATCGACGGCGTCGGCACGATGCCCGACGGCATCCGCGGCATCGGCCCGTCACTCGCGACCTCAGTCGGCACCCTGACAAAAGTCTGCGTGAGCCGTGAGTTCACGATCTTCGCCACCGGCCGCAGCTCGCGGGTGGTCACCTGGCTGCGAGCACTGGCGCGAGTCGCGCACGACGACTGCGGAGGCCCCGGCGTCGGAGCGATCGGAATGTGCGTCAGCGGCGGTTTCGCCCTCAGCATGGCCGTCGACGAGCGCATGCTGGCGCCCGTCCTGTCACAGCCCTCACTTCCGCTCGGCATCTCCCCGAGCCGCCGCAAGAACATCGACATCTCCCCGGGCGACCTCGCGTGCGTCCGTGATCGGTGCGCCAAGGAAGGTCTCGAGGTGATGGGCGCACGGTTCACCGGCGACAAGCTCGTCCCGGGCGACCGGTTCGCGTTCCTTCGAGAACAACTCGGCGACGCCTTCATCGGTGTTGAGCTTCCCGACTCGGCGGCCAACCCCGATGCACTCATCCCACCGCATTCCGTCGTGACCGAGCACCTGGTGGACAAGCCGGGTGAGCCGACCCGCGACACCCTCGATCAGATCATCGCGTTCTTCCAGCGGAAACTCGCAGTCGCATGACGTCGCTCGACGCTAGCGTCCTCGACGACCCTTTCACCGAGGCACTCCGTGGTCCCCAGAGTCACTTCGCACGAAGTCGCGGGAGGATCTCGACCTTCGAACGCGACGTCTCCGTGTTCTACGGGCATCCCCGCGAGATGACGGACCAGGACTACACCGACATGGCAGCCCTGACCGGAATGGGCAGGACCGCGTCGCTGCGTGACCGCCGAGCCCCGCTTCCAACTCACGGTCTGCATCTTGTGGAGACGTTCGATCTCGTCCAATACGACGGATCGAACGTCACACCGGCACACGATCCCGAGTTGGTCGTTCTCGGATTGTCCGACGTCCCCGAGATGACCGCGCTCGTCGAACTCACCAAGCCCGGTCCGTTCCTGCCGAGAACCATCGAGATGGGCACGTATCTCGGCTGGCGAGACACCGACGGACGCCTCATGGCGATGGCCGGCCAACGTCTCCATCTACCTGGATGGACCGAGATCAGCGCAGTCTGCACCTATCCCGATGCCCGCGGACGAGGTCTCGCGCGTCGACTGGTCGCAGCCGTTGCACACGTCATCGTCGACGAGGGCGATCGACCGTTCCTGCACACCACCGCTGACAATCCCGCGACGCGGCTGTACGAGTCGATGGGCTTCGTCCTGCGCAGCGAAGTCGACCTGGAGATCGTTCGAGTGACAGGAGAGTGACCGTGTACAGCTTCACCCGCGACCTCCGCGTGCCCGTCGTCGGCGCCCCGATGGCCGGTGGCACCAGCACGCCCGCCCTGACCTCTGCAGTGTCGGACGCAGGCGGTTTCGGGTTCCACGGAGGCGCGTATCTCTCGCCCGACGCCTTGCGCGCCGATGTCCGTGCGATCCGCGAACTCACCGATCAGCCGTTCGGCGTCAATCTGTTCGTCCCCGAGCAGGTCGATGTGGACGAGGAGGAGTTCGCCGCATACCGGGAACGCCTCGCACCCCTCGCCGAGCGCGCGGGCGTCGTTCTGCCCGAGTCTGTGCCGTTCACCGACGACGCGTTCGACGCCAAGGTCGACGTACTGATCGCCGAAAGGGTGCCCGTCGTGTCGTTCACGTTCGGACTGCCCGACAGGAGCACAGTCGGTCGGCTGCACGATGCGGGAATCGCCGTCTCGTCCACCGTGACCAGCGTCGACGAAGCTCGGATAGCGGTGGACCACGGCGTGGACTCGCTGTGCGCGCAGGGTTTCGCCGCGGGCGGCCACCGCGCGACGTTCCGGATCCACGACGCCGACCCGCAGGTCGAGACTCTCGACCTCGTCCGGGCCGTCGCGCCACTCGGACTCCCCGTGGTCGGAGCAGGCGGAGTCTCCACGTCGCGCGACGTCGAGGCGATCCTCGGTGCAGGGGCCGTCGCCGCACAGATCGGGACCCTGCTCCTTCGGACGCCCGAAGCGGGCACACGGCAGGCCCACAAAGACGCCCTCGTCGACCCTCGATTCACTCGGACCGTCACCACCCGCGCCTACTCCGGGCGGCTGGCACGCGGCTTGGAGAACAACTTCATCCGCAGCAACGACGGCCACGCACCACTGGCCTATCCGCAGGTGAACACCCTTACTGGCGGCATTCGAAAGCAGTCGTCGACCGATGCCGACGTGATCAACCTGTGGGCGGGTTCCGGATTCCGCGAGGCCCGCGCCGTATCCGTCGCCGAGGTGATCAGCGGGCTCATCCCTCAGGCTCCGGACAGGTTCGATCAGTAGCCTCGGCCGAGGTCTGCCGACATGACGGACCTCACTGACACCGAAGGGGACACCGATGACGCTGACGCAGCCACCACGCCACGCCATCATCGACGACGAGCCGGACGAGATCGACACCGCCGAGCGCGTGTCGGCCGATGAGCCCACCGACGGGACTGTGCACTCACGGAGAATCGCCGCGCGTGTCATCGCACCGGTGATCGCGTGCGCGGCCGTCCTCCTCACCGGAGTGGTCGCAGGCGGATTCGTCTTCCTCAACACGGCGCCCGCGGTGCGTCCGCCTGCCGTGAATCTGAGCCCGGACGATGTCGAGTCCGCGCAGGAGTCGGTGTCGTCGGCAAAGATGATGATCGACATGCTGTCCACCGCAGTCTCCAGCGGGACCGCGGGCATCGACAAGGTGGTCTCGAGCATCGAGCCGACGTTCGCGTCGATCACCACCGCGGCGTCCGCTGCCGATCAGATGGCCGCAGGGTTGGCCCAAGCCCCCGATCTGCAGGCCGCAGCGGCGCAGATCACCGAACTCGGGTCGAGCGTGTCGAGCGGACTCGGCGAAGCGCAGAAACTCGCATCCTCGGCGAAAGACGTCGACGACCTCGTCACACCGATCATCGACGGACTCTCCCGCAGCGACGTGCCCGGCGCCGACAAGACCATCGCCCAACTGAAGTCACTGCAGGCCGCGAGCCGCGACATCTCGGCCTCACTCGGGAATCTCGGCGCCCTCCGAGGCGAACTCGATCGGACAACAGCCGCTGCGGGTCCGGCCGCACGTGAGATCGACGGTGCACTCGCTCAAGCGCGAACCGCCGCGACCGAACTCAAAGACGGACTGAACAAGCTCGCGTCGGCCAAGGGCGACACCGAGAAGGCTGCGGATTCGCTGTCGTCGGGAATCACGCAGCTCAAGGGCGCCCTGTCACTCGTGTCGAACAATCTCTCATCCGCTGACGAATCGTTGATGTCCGACGAGTCGCAGCAGCCCGCCTACCTGTTCGACCACGCGAATCGCATCGGCCGCGGGATCGTCGCGGGCGCATCGACCGCTCTCGGGCTCCTTCTGGTCGGCGTCGTCACCTGGGTCGTCGTTCGACGCCGACGTCGGACTGCCTGACCTCAGTCGTCGAGAAGGGTGCGGCGCAGGTTCTCGTCCTTGTCCAGCACCATCTGCTCGAGTCCCGCCTGGAACGACGTCATCGCCGTCTGCAGCGACGGATCGGAGGCGCCGAGGATGCGGACGGCGAGCAGACCTGCGTTGCGGGCGCCACCGATGGACACGGTGGCGACCGGGACACCCGCGGGCATCTGGACGATCGACAGCAGTGAGTCCATGCCGTCGAGGTACTTGAGCGGCACCGGGACACCGATCACGGGCAGCGGCGTAGCCGACGCCACCATCCCCGGCAGGTGCGCCGCCCCGCCCGCACCGGCGATGATCACGGAGATTCCGCGTCCGGCCGCATCCTTCGCGTAGTCGAGCATGCGCTGCGGCGTGCGATGCGCCGACACGACGCCGACCTCAAAAGGGACGCCGAACTCAGCGAGCGCTTCAGCGGCCGCTTCCATCGTCGGCCAGTCCGAGTCGCTGCCCATGATCAAGCCCACGCGGGGTCCTGCACTCATGTCGATTCTCCGTTCAGTTCAGGATGTGTCGTAAATCTGACCCCGATCCGGCCGAACAGGCTGATATCGAGGGGTCCCGCCCGTAGTACGTGACGGTTCTGCGAAGACGTTCAGTCGTGTGGGTTCCAGCCATCGGTCCAGACCGCGTGGCTCATCCAGTGAGCGGCACGCTCGGCACGCTCACGTACGGTCTCGACGCTCTCCCCGGACCGTCCGACGACGTTGATGTGACCGACCTTCCGGTCGGGGCGCTCACCCTTGCCGTACATGTGAACCTTCGCATCGGGCATGCGCGCGAACAGATGGTGGAGACGTTCGTCGACCGACATCTCCGGGGTCTCCGGGGCTCCGAGGACGTTCGCCATCACAGTGACGTCCGAGCGCGCCGACGTGTCGCCGAGCGGGTAGTCGAGGACGGCACGCAGATGTTGCTCGAACTGCGAGGTCACAGCTCCGTCCATCGTCCAGTGGCCGCTGTTGTGCGGACGCATCGCGAGCTCGTTGACAACGAGTTCACCGTCCAGCGTCTCGAAGAGCTCCATCGCCATCGCGCCGACCACACCAAGTTCGTCGGCGAGCCGCAACGCCATCTGCTGTGCCTTCTCCGCTACTTCCGGGTCGAGGTCGGGTGCGGGCGCGAGGACGACCGCGCACTGACCGTTGCGCTGAACAGTCTCGACGACGGGCCACGCCGCGCCCTGTCCGTACGGCGACCGGGCGATCATCGCCGACAGTTCGCGGCGCATCGTCACCTTCTGCTCCGCCATCAGGACGGTGTCGCCGCCGGCCTGCGCGTCGAACACCGCGAGAGCTTCCGCCTCGCCGTCCACGAGCCAGACCCCGCGGCCGTCGTAACCACCGCGAACTGCCTTGATCACGATCGCCCAGCGGTTCGCCGCACCGAACTCGATGAGTGCAGATCGGGCAGCGGCGACGTCACCGGACAGATCAGCGAACGCCGGAACAGGCAGACCGAGCGCGAACAGACGATTACGCATGTCCAACTTGTCCTGCGCGAACTGCAGGGCCTTCGACGGCGGACGTACCGCGACACCTTCGGCTTCCAGGGCGCGAAGGTGTTCGAGAGGCACACCCTCATGATCGAACGTCAATGCGACCGCGCCCTCGGCCGCCGTGCGCAGATCGTCCAGTTCGTCGTGCGACCCGAGCACGACGTCGGCGCTCACCTGAGCCGCCGGGTCGCTGGGCGACGCTGCGAGAACGCGCAGGCACTGCCCCAGTTCTATCGCTGACTGGTGGGTCATGCGGGCCAGTTGACCACCGCCGATCATCGTGACGGTCGGCATGCCGGATTCTCCTCGACGCGGTACAGAACTCACGGCGTCCATGGTCCCATGTCTGCCTCGAAACGCCGCATCGACCGCAGGAATGTGGAGCGCGCTCGAAGATTCCGTACACTCAAACGTTGTGCTGACAATCGACGGAGTGGTCTCCAAACTGCCGGGGCCCCTTCACCGGCTCGTGATGAAGCACAACGAGCTCATCAAGTTCGCGATCGTCGGCGGCACCACGTTCGTCGTCGACACGATCATCTATTACGCACTGATCTTCACGGTCCTCGAACCGAAGCCTGTGGTGGCGAAGATCATTTCGGGTGTCGTCGCCACCATCCTCAGCTATGTCCTGAACCGCGAGTGGGCGTTCAAGAATCGCGGCGGTCGCGAGAAACACCACGAGGCGATGCTGTTCTTCGGCATCAGCGGCATCGCGGTCCTCCTGACCGCGGCACCGCTCTGGCTCGCGAACAACGTGTTCGGGATGCGCGAGAACATCAACGGTCTGGAACTGGTCGTCCTCGACTTCGTGCTCGCCTTCATCATCGGCAACTTGATCGGCATGGGTTTCCGCTTCTGGGCCCTGCGCCGATTCGCCTTCCCCGAAGAGGAACCGATGGGCGGCGACGGCGGGTCAACCGACATCCACCCGAACGCCGACGAGCTCACCGATGAGGAACTCGGTCACGCCTGAGAGACGGATCGTTCGGCGACGTCCTTGCCAAGGTCGGGACGACGATTGAGAACACCGCCGGTCGTCGGAGCGTGAGGTCGAGGCGTCCGCCGTCCGCTTCGATGAGCGCCCTGGACAACGACAACCCCACGCCGCTGCGGCTGCCGCCGGAGAAGCCACGCCGGAACACCGAGATCGCGATGTCGTCCGGGATGCCCTCCCCTTCGTCGGCGACCGTGACTCGCACCATCTCGGCCGCCGGAAGGTTCGACAGCCTGACCGTCGTGGTGCCGGCCCCGTGCTGGAGAGAGTTGTCGATGAGAACGCTCAGCGCCTCGCGCAGGCGGCCCGGCTTCCCCGCGATCAGCGGTATCGCGTCAACCGCCTCCCACTCCAACGCCCGATTGTGAGCGCGGAACGCCGGCCGGAAGTCGCCGATCAGCGTCGCGACCACAACTTCGGCATCGATCGCCCCCTTGCCGACAGAGTCCTCCCGCGATGCCGCGACGAGTTCGTCCAGTTCGCGGGAGAGTCGTTCCACCTGCTCCAGTCCCGCCTCCGCCTCGGCGACGACGGCCTCGTCGGTGTGCAACGTCAGTTCGTCCAGCCGCAGGTGGACCGCCGTCAGTCTGCTGCGCAGCTGATGGGAGACGTCACCGACGATCTCGCCTTCCCGCTCGAGCCGCAGCGCGATCTCCTTGTTCGCGTCGGCGAGCGCCTCGGCGACCCGATCGAGCTCGTCGATGCCGTAACGAGGCCATTCGGACGAGAAGTCGCCTCGGGCCATCGCCTCTGCTCGGGCGGCGACGTCGGTGAGCGGGTCGGTCATCCGTCGCGCGGTGAGCACCGCGACTATCGCGCCACCTGTCACGGCCCCGGTGATGACGACCAACAGGATCCCGATCGCGAGGAACTGCTGCGGCCGCACGTCCTCGTCCGGGATCTCGAGAGTGAGTTGTGCGCGCGGACCGAGGCTGACCGACTCCGCGATCGTGGTCCCCGCCTGCTCGTCACCGAGTTGACGTTCGCTGTAGACGGTCGCTCCGGAGTCGTCGATGCGCGACGTGGTGAGAGTCAGCCGCCCCTCGGCCGGAATGAGGAGCCGGAACTGGTTGAGGTCGAGTTCCTCGGGCGGCACACCCCGGCCCGCCGCCTCCTCCGCGATGACGTGCTCGGACATGCGCTTGAGACTCTGCGAGAGGTTGTCGCGCGCCTCCTGCGACATCCATTGCCAGGTGAGTGCTGTCATCGGCACGCCGAGCAGAATGCCCATCGCCGCCAGGGTGGCGATCATCATCTTGAGTATCCGACGGCGCATGGCGAGGGTCTACGGGTCGAATCGGAAACCGACACCGCGGACGGTGACGATGTGCTTGCCGCGGCCGGGTTGGTCGTCGCCGATCTTCCGGCGGATCCACGAGATGTGCATGTCGAGGGTCTTCGACGACCTCAGATCGACCGATCCCCACACCTCGGTCATGATCTCGTCTCGTGACAACGCCTGCCCCGGCTTCGCCATCAAGAACTGCAGGAGGTCGAACTCCCGGTTGGCGAGGGTCAAGTCCTCCCCGCGGACCACCACGCGCCGAGCTCTCGCGTCCAATTGGATGTCGCCGTAATCGATCACCACATCGTCGGATTCGGCCGCACTGCGGCGCATGAGCGCCCGGACGCGGGCGAGCAGTTCGGCGAGCCGGAACGGTTTCCCGACATAGTCGTCGGCGCCTGCGTCGAGACCGACGACGAAGTCTACCTCGTCGGTGCGGGCCGTCAGCATCAGGACTGCGAGTTGTGGTCGTTCGACGCGGACTCGGCGACACACTTCGAGACCGTCGACACCGGGCAGCCCGAGATCGAGGATGAGGAGGGCGTATTCCTCCGACAACGCCTTCTCGAGGGCCTCGGTACCGGTCGAGGCGATGACGCACTCGTGCCCTTCGCGGGTCAACGCACGGGCCAACGGTTCTGCGATCGCCGCGTCGTCCTCGGCCAGGAGGATCGATCGTGTGCCCGTCACCGGCGACGACCCCTGGGGTCGTAGTCGTCCATCTCGCCGTCCTCCTCGTCGAGAAGCTCTTGATAGAGGAGCGCGTGGACGGCTTCAACGTCGGGGATGTCTGCGAACGACAGCGGGTCGTCGGACGCCGACTCGATCACCAGGGTGCCGGTCTTGAGCATCCGATCGATCAGTCCGTGCCGGAATTCGACGGTGTTGATCCGGCGGATCGGGATGTCGATGCCTGAACGCGTGATGATTCCGTTGCGGTAGATCACGCGGCGATCGGTCACGACGAAATGCGTCGTCCGCCACGACAGAAGCGGCCGGACCAGCCAGTATCCGGTGGCGGCGAGCCAGACGACGATGATGATCACGGTGAGCCACAGCTTCACACCGTCGGACATGGAGTCCGCGGTCCGCGTGTAGCCGAGCGCGACACCCGCGATCGCAGTGGCCACCCAGAAGATCAGCACAGGCACGATCAGGCATTTCCAGTGCGGATGTCGGTGGATCACGACGTGTTCACCGGGTGCGAGGTTCTCGCGTGGGTATCCCATGCTGTCCGAGCTTAGTGGGTCGAGCCGTTCTTCCGGGTCCGTCAGTACACTTGGGCGACTGGGAGTGACCCAGGATCTCTGTACGCGACCGGCGAAGGCTTGCACCATGACGAACTACGACCCACGCGACCCGCGTAACCGCGGTGATCAGAATCCGCAGACTCGCGCTTACAGCCAGGCGAACGATTACGGGGACTACGCGCAGCCGAAGTACACCGAGCAGTACTACTCAGAACCTCAGTACGCGGAACCCCAGTACGCGCAGCCGCAGTACGCCGAGCAGCCGCAGCAACGACGACGCCCGGCGCAGCGTCGAGGTCCCGACGTCGATCCCGTCATGTTCTGCGGCGGTGTCCTCATGACCGGCGTCGTCACGGGCCTCGCCGCTTGGCTGGCGGGTTGGATCATCCGCACGATCACTCAGAAGGTGAACGACTCCGGCCAGTTCGGCGTGTGGAACCCGTTGTCGCAGGACGAACTGTGGTTTGCCCTCGTCGGTTTTGTCGTCGCGCTCCTGGGCGGAGCCCTCTGGTATCTGCTGCAGGTCGGCACACCGGCGCCCGACCAGTTCTACAGGTGGATCGTCGGACTCCTGATCGCCTGCGCCGTCGTCATCCCGCTGACGATGTCGGCAGAGATCTCGACCGGCATCGGCACCGCGGTCATGCACCTCATCATCGGGCTCCCCGTGCTCGCCCTCATTCCGACGATGGCGAACGCGTCTCGACGCAAGAACCAGCGTTGAGTCAGACAGGCCGCAAGTGTGTGACGTCGCCGGCTGACGCGACGATCCGCTCGGACTCGGTCTGGACGATCACGCGTCCCTCCGTGTCGATGTCGACAGCGTCGCCGATCACTTCGACATCTCCCGGAAGGATCAGACGCACGCGCTTTCCGAGAGTGGCGCTCGCGGCGCGGTAGTCGCCGATGAGGTCGTCTATGTGCGACGGCCACGCGGACACCCGCGCCGACAGTGCACGCAGGTACGCTGCGGCGACCTCGGTCGATTCGATCTCGCGCGTGGAACGCGTCGAGATGCCACGGACCGACGCCGCGTTCGCCCCGGCCGCCACCTCGCGGTCGACGTCGATGTTGATGCCGGTTCCGATGACTGCCACACCCCCGCCGTCGGCGTTCGGCCGGAACTCGCAGAGGATGCCCGACAGTTTTCCGCCTGCCTCGCCGTCGACGGACGGCGCGAGGACGTCGTTCGGCCACTTCAGCTCGACGTCGACACCGGTCACCTCATTCAGCGCGTCCCGCACCGCGAGTCCGGTGAGCAACGAGAGCCAGCCGATCCGGTCGGTGTCTCCCGAGGTGACCGCGATGGCCGCCGAGACCGCCAACTGGCCGTGGGGTGTCTTCCAGACCCGCGCGTGCCGCCCTCGCCCCTGCGACTGGAAGCCCGCGATCCGGACCGTCCCGTCCAAATCTGCGCCCACATCCGCCGCTCGGGCGATGAGGTCCGCGTTGGTGGATCCCGTCTCGGGGACCACCTCGATCGAAGTCCAGCGGGTGCCCGCGAGCTGCTCGCGGAGGGTATTGACATCAGGCAGGTCGGTCACGATCACCAACCCTATCCGCACCCAGAAATCCGAATGTGAGGATATTCTCACATTCGATGCGGTTGACGCGGCTCACACCTTTCTCGTTAGCATCGATGTTCATGACCACTGCTTCGCGCGACGACAGCGCAGCTCCCGACATCCACACCACGGCAGGCAAGCTCGCCGACCTGCGGAATCGTCTGGCCGACGCCGAGTTCCCCGTCGGCGAGGCCGCCGCCGAGAAGATTCACGCCAAGGGCAAGTTGACTGCCCGGGAACGCATCACTCACCTGCTCGACGAGGGTTCGTTCGTTGAACTCGACGCGCTGGCACGTCACCGCAGCACCAACTTCGGTCTGGCCGAGAAGCGTCCCGTCGGCGACGGCGTCGTCGTCGGTTACGGAACCGTCGACGGCCGTGAGATCTGTGTGTTCAGCCAGGACGTCACCGTCTTCGGCGGCAGTCTCGGCGAGGTGTACGGCGAGAAGATCGTCAAGGTCATGGACCTCGCTCTCAAGACCGGCCGTCCGTTGGTCGGCATCAACGAGGGCGCGGGCGCACGCATCCAGGAGGGTGTCGTCTCGCTCGGCCTGTACGGCGAGATCTTCCACCGCAACGTCAAGGCGTCCGGTGTGATCCCGCAGATCTCGCTGATCATGGGCCCCGCCGCAGGCGGCCACGTCTACTCTCCCGCGCTCACCGACTTCGTCGTGATGGTCGACCAGACCAGCCAGATGTTCGTGACCGGACCCGACGTCATCAAGACCGTCACCGGCGAAGACGTCACCATGGAGGACCTGGGCGGCGCCCACACCCACATGGCGAAGTCCGGTGTCGCGCACTACGTCGCTCAGGACGAGGAAGACGCCCTCGAGTACGTCAAGGAACTCCTGTCGTACCTCCCCAGCAACAACCGCGCCGACGCACCGCGTCTGCCCGTGCCCGCCACCACCGGCGGCATCGAGGACAACCTCACCGAGGAAGACCTCGAACTCGACACGCTGATCCCGGATTCGCCGAACCAGCCGTACGACATGCACGAGGTGATCCGCCGGATCCTCGACGACGACGAGTTCCTCGAAGTCCAGGCCGAGCGCGCGATGAACGTGATCGTCGGCTTCGGTCGCGTCGACGGCCGCAGTGTCGGCATCGTCGCCAACCAGCCCACCCAGTTCGCGGGCTGCCTCGACATCGATGCGTCGGAGAAGGCTGCACGCTTCGTCCGCACGTGCGACGCGTTCAACGTCCCGATCATCACCCTGGTCGACGTCCCGGGCTTCCTGCCCGGCACCGATCAGGAGTACAACGGCATCATCCGCCGCGGCGCCAAGCTCCTGTACGCGTACGGCGAGGCGACGGTCGGCAAGATCACCGTCATCACCCGCAAGGCGTACGGCGGCGCATACGACGTCATGGGCTCCAAGCACATGGGCGCCGACGTCAACCTCGCATGGCCGACCGCGCAGATCGCCGTCATGGGCGCATCGGGCGCCGTGGGCTTCGTGTACCGCGGCAAGCTGAAGGAGGCAGAGGCGAACGGCGAAGACGTCGACGCACTGCGCCTGGAACTGCAGCAGGAGTACGAGGACACCCTCGTCAACCCGTACGTCGCCGCCGAGCGCGGTTACGTCGACGCCGTGATCCCGCCGAGCCACACGCGCGGCCAGATCGCGAACGCACTGCGACTCCTCGAGCGCAAGCTCGTCCAGCTGCCTCCGCGCAAGCACGGGAACATTCCGCTGTGACCGCCGATCAGCAGCCCGCCGACGCCACTGAGGCCAAGCCGTTCCTGACCGTCGTCTCCGGCAACCCGTCAGACGAAGACGTGGCCGTCCTGGTCAGCGTCCTGTCGGCCGCCGGTGGCGGCGACTCGGACAGCGGGCAGGAAATCCGCAACGACTGGGGCCGTCCGACGGACATGCACCGTCCTGCATGGGGCATGCCGACGTCGTTCACCAACCGCGGTTGATGATCTCGACCGTTCTCGGATCGGCGTCGCCTGCACGACTTCGTGTGCTGCGCGACGCCGGTCTGGACCCGACCGTCCTCGTGTCGGACGTCGATGAGGATGCGATCATCGACGAACTCGGCGACGCGTCCCCCGAAACGGTCGTGACCACGCTCGCGCGGGCCAAAGCAGATGCGGTCGTCTCGTCGATCCTCGCCGGCTCCGACCCCGCGTTCGCCTCGGCTGCCGCCGACGGTGTTGTACTGACCTGCGATTCGATGCTGCTGCTCGACGGTGAGCTGTCGGGCAAGCCGCACTCCCCCGAGGTCGCCGTTGCGCAATGGCGTCGGATGCGCGGCAACGTCGGGCATCTGATGACCGGCCACTGCATCACCCGACTGCGCAACGGGGCCGTCGAGTCCGTCGTCGCCGACCATCAGTCGACGGCCGTCAGATTCTCGGACATCTCCGATGAGTTGATCGAGCGCTATGTCGCGACCGGCGAACCGCTCAAGGTCGCGGGCGCGTTCACTCTGGACGGTCTCGGCGGATGGCTCCTCGACGGCATCGACGGCGACCCGTCGAGCGTGATCGGCATCAGCCTTCCGCTCACTCGCCGACTGCTCGCTCGCGTCGACGTGAACGTCGCCGACCTCTGGCGCTGACTCAGCGTTCGAACTGCACACGCGTTCAGCTGCAGTTCTTTGATAATCTGGCCTCCGTTGGAGGTGATGCGCCGTGTTGGGAACAAAGGAGAACCGTCAGCTTCTGATGAATGAAGCCGCGGTCGACGTACTACGGCGAAATCCCGAACTCGTCGGCAGTAGCATCCTCACCCGAAGCATGGACTCAACGCGTCAGCACACGTCGGGGACACACTATCGGCCGTACCTGGACGAATGGGACGCGCTCCTCCACTCACGGGACGTAGAGAGGATCGCCGCCGCAGTGCTGGCGGATGACGAGCACGGCCGGGCTCTGAGAGTGACCTCCCCACTGGGTTTTCTGCTCTCCGATGTGCAACGGAAGGGTGTCATCCGTCGGGCCATCGGCATTTGTGCAGCCACATGAACGACATCGAGATCCGTCTCGCGATCGCCGCCGCCTGCAAAGCGGCCGACACGTTGGTGGTCGTCGTCGGGTCTCAGGCCATCCTCGGCAGCTACTCGTCAGACGAGCTTCCGGACGAGGCGACGCGTTCACGGGAAGCCGACGCCACACCGTGGACACAGTTTGTCGGTGCCTCCAGCGAGGAAGAGATCGCAGAGTCCATCTCGCGGATCAATGTCGGAGTGGGCGAGTTCTCGCCCTTCCACGCTCGGCACGGATTCTACGTCGAGGGAGTACACGGATCGACGGTGATCTTGGCCGAGGACTGGGACAACCGGCTGGTTCGATTCGAGGCGACGATCGACGGAGGCGCTTATGAGTGCGTCGGCTGGTGCCTGCATCCCGAAGACATCTGCGTGTCGAAGATCATCGCTGGTCGCGAGCACGACCGCGAGTATGTCAAGGCGCTCATCGACGCAGGGTTCGTCGATGTGGGAACTGTCAGGAAGCGAGTTCTCGGCCCGCTGAGCTGGGGCGCTCACAAGCCAGACTCAACCGCCGTGACGAGGGCCGTCCGTTTCCTCGACTGGTTGGCCGAACGCGGGCCTGACGGGACCTGAACTCCGCAGCGATCTCGTTCACCAACCCTGTTGATGAACAGGACCACGCTCGCGAGGGCCAAGCCGATGCCGTCGACGCAGCCATCCTCAGCGACTCTGACCGGGAGTCGCCCCGCGTCGCTGACCTACGAAGAACTTCGGCACTGCGCACCGCGGATAGCGCGGCGCACAGTGCCGAAGTTCTTTTTCCCGAGTCAGCTGCCCAGGACTCCGGGCCAATAGTTCTTCAGGCACGTCAGCGGCTGCCCCTGGGAGGAGAAGTTCTCCATGAATCCGCGGGTCAGGGCGCGGATGCGCTCGAACGACGTGCCGTGTCCCTGGTTCGGGGCGGGATCGCCGACACTGATCACCAATGCCGCGGCCTGAGCGATCTCCTTGAGCGAGAGGTCCTTCCGGGCGAAGACTGTCGCCGCCCAGTTGCCTGCGAAGCAGTCGGCCAGCAGTTCCGGGTCGTTTCCGGTCGGGAGCTGCGACTCGCTCATCTTGTACGCGTCCATCAGGCGCCACATCACGTTGTGGCCGTACTCGTGGGCGATGATCGTGGCCGCGGTGAAGTCGCCGAGCATGACGCCCTTTGACCCGAGCAGTTTGCCCTGCCATATCTCGGCGAACGTCTCGACGGGCAGGATGATCGACCCCTTACGCTTCACTCCGACACCGTCGGGCAGTTCGTCCACCGGGCAGAAGAATGCGTTCGGGAAGTCGCTGGTCAGAGCGGGTTCCCCGGGCTCGGCGCATTCGCTGGTGAACGACGACCCGGGGGCGATGAGCTCACGTCCCGGCGAGATGCCCTCGATGTTGAGTTCCGCGAACCACTCCTGCCAAGTGGCGTCGAGGTCGTCGAGCACCTCGGTCATGTATGCGGGGACGGTCTCGTTCGAGTTGGCCGCGGTCACTCCACTCGGGTCGAGTCGCTTCTGCGAATAGACGGGAAGCTCGGGACATTCGGCGGCGGTGCAGCGCTTGGGGGGTTGCGGTGCGGCGCGTTTCGCCGTGCCGTCCGTGCCCCCTCCGCAGCCGGCGAGAGCGAGGACACCGACCACGATGACGGCGACCGCCGCGGCGAGTCGGGAGGATCGTCGGCGAGACGTGGTTTGCACCTGCATGCGCAGACGCTAACACCGAGGAGTTGCCTACCGTCACCACACCGTCATTCGTGCGACCGTATGCTGGGAACCGACAGTCGGCTCCGACTGCTGCGCACCAGAACTCGGGAGACCCTCGCATGCCTGTGGAATACGAATCCAATCCGGCTTTCGCCTCGTTCGCACACCCCGAACGCCTCGTCAGCACCGAATGGCTGTCGGCGCATCTCGGAGCTCCCGGGCTGAAGATCGTCGAGTCGGACGAAGACGTCCTGCTGTACGACATCGGCCACATCCCGACCGCGCAGAAGGTCGACTGGCACCTGCACCTCAACGATCCGGTGACGCGCGACTACATCGACGGCGAAGCGTTCGCGAAACTGATGAGCGAGAAGGGCATCAGCCGAGACGACACCGTCGTGATCTACGGCGACAAGAACAACTGGTGGGCCGCCTACGCCCTCTGGGTGTTCACTCTCTTCGGCCACGAAGACGTCAGGCTGCTCGACGGCGGGCGCGACGCGTGGATGGACGAGCAGCGCGAGACGTCGTTCGACGTCCCCGTCTACCCCGCCACCGACTATCCCGTCGTGGAGCGTGACGACGCGTCGATCCGCGCGTTCGCCGACGATGTGCTCGCCGAACTCGGCACCTCCCCGCTGATCGATGTCCGATCGCCGCAGGAGTACACGGGTGAGCGCACGCACATGCCCGACTACCCGGAGGAAGGCGCCCTCCGCGGCGGCCACATCCCGACCGCGGTCTCGATCCCGTGGGCCAAGGCCGCAGCACCCGACGGCCGCTTCCGCACCCGCCCCGAGCTCGAGGAGATCTACGCGGGCTTCGACGCGACGACGCCGACCATCGCGTACTGCCGCATCGGCGAGCGTTCGAGCCACACCTGGTTCGTCCTCACTCACCTGCTCGGCTTCGACAACGTCCGCAACTACGACGGCTCGTGGACCGAGTGGGGCAACCGTGTCCGCGTTCCGATCGTGCAGGGCGAAGAGCCCGGCGCGGCGCCCGCTCGCTGACAGGAAGCCCCCGAGATGACGCTGCCAGCTCCGCTCGCCGAGATCGTCGACGACTTCTCAGCGCTCGCCGACCCTGACAAGGTGACTCTGCTGTTGGAGTTCTCCAGCGAGTTGCCCGACATCCCCGCCTCGATGCAGACCGAGGCGATGGAGCCGGTTCCCGAGTGCCAATCGCCGATCTTCCTGTCGGTCGACGCGACCGACTCGTCATCGGTCAAGCTCTATTTCAGCGCGCCGCCGGAGGCTCCGACGACTCGCGGGTTCGCGTCGATCCTGCATCAGGGATTGGACGGCGCGTCGGCGCAGGAGATCACCGACGTCCCGTCGGATTTCTTTCACGATCTCGGCCTGGCATCGGTGATCAGTCCGCTTCGACTCCGAGGAATGGCAGGCATGCTGGCGCGCATCAAGCGTCAGGTGGCCGAGCAGACCGGCGCCTGAGGCGCCGACCTCAACGAGCGGAGCGATACGAAGGGCCGCACAGACGTATGGATTTCCTCCAGATCCTCGACGCGCCCGTCGAGCCCGGCGGGCTCGTCGAGTGGATACCCACCGTCGAGGGCGGCCTCGGCAACTGGCACCGCGACGACCGGCAGACCTCGCACAACCACGAGCAGCATCTGCGCGACGCGTTCGAGCACCGAGCGCGAACGCAACGGGAGGGCGGCCGCGAGTCGTGGCTCGGCCTGTCCATCAACTTCGACGAACCGATGTCTGTTCCGGCGATCCGTGCCGCGCTGATCGCGTGGATCTCTCGCCACGAGGTGCTGCGCACGCACGTGGTCCTCAAACGTGACGGCACCGAGCGGTACTCGACACCGCCCGAGACCGTTCGACTGAAGATGACGCGGATCGGCTGGTACACCGAGTCGACCATGCTTCTCGAACAGGTGGCGGGATCGTTCGACCGCGCGACGGCTCCCCTCCACTGGCCCGCGTACCGGTTCGCAACCGTCGCTCGCGGCGATTCGTTCACCCTGCTGTTCGCCGCCGACCATTCGCTGGTGGACGGCTACTCCCTGGTCACCGCGCAGTACGAACTGACCGAGTTGTACCGCGCTGAACGCGACCGCCGCGCCGCGGTGCTCCCGGAGACCGGCAGCTACATCGACTTCGGAGACGCCGAGCGGCGAGCCGCCGACAACGCCGATTCCGCGCATCCCGCCGTGCGCACTTGGCGAACATTCGTCGACCACCACGGCGTTCCGTTCTTCGCTCCGTTGCGTCCCACGGTGGGCGATTCGCCCGACCCGTTCATGGTGGAGCATCCCGCACAGGCATCGCGTACCGAGCGGCTGCTGGACGAGACGTCGACCCGGCGTTTCGAGGCCGCCTGTGCGGCGACCGGCGGCAATCTCGTCGCCGGCGTCCTGGCAGCGCTGGCCCTCGCCTACCACCGCGCAGCGCCCGAGTCGGAGTTCTCGTGTGTGATGCCGCGTCACACCCGAGACGACGCCCGCTGGCAGCACTCCCTCGGATGGTTCGTCGGCCTCGCACCGATAGCGTTCCCGGTCGACGATGGGACCGACATGGCCGAGGCGACCCGACTCGCGTCCGACGCACTGCGGGCCGGCAGACACGGCGCGACGCTCCCCTTCCTCCGGGTGGCCGAGTTGCTCGGCGAGACCCCCGTCCCCAAGTTCGTCGTCTCGTTCATGGATTCGCGGGGCACGCCGACCGCCGACGCCGCCGATGCGGGAGGTGCACAGGTGTTGCGCAGCCACTCGTACGCAGGTGACGAGATGTACGTGTGGGTCAACCGGACGCCGTCGGGCCTTCGGATGCACTCGCGGTATCCGGCTGAACAGCCCGGCCGGGTGGTGCCGTTTCTTGACGACTTCGCCGATCTACTCGCGAGTACGGCCGACGGCAGGTAGAACCAGTCCTAAGTTTTCTAGGTGTCGGTCGACCGAGCGATTGCTCGGTGGGTTACGCTCACTGACGGAAATCATGGTGTCCGACACCCCGCGGACACCGTGCAGAGCGCCACACGTGGAGCAATCCCGCGCGCGACGCGCACGCTTACGACGACGGCCCGCAGGCGGGCCCGCCCACAGGAGAGCCAGTGTCTATCGCACAGACGACCATCAAGAAGGTTCTGATCGCCAACCGCGGCGAGATCGCGGTCCGCGTGATCCGCGCGGCCAAGGACGCAGGCATCGCCAGCGTCGCGGTGTACGCGGAACCCGACGCGAACGCGCTGTTCGTTCAGCTCGCCGATGAGGCGTTCGCACTCGGCGGCCAGACGTCCGCCGAGTCGTACCTGGTGTTCGACAAGATCCTCGACGCCGCGGCGCAGTCGGGCGCAGACGCCATCCACCCCGGCTACGGCTTCCTCTCGGAGAACGCCGATTTCGCACAGGCCGTCATCGATGCGGGCATCACCTGGATCGGCCCGTCGCCCCAGTCCATTCGTGATCTCGGAGACAAGGTGACCGCGCGTCACATCGCCGAACGCGCCAAGGCCCCGATGGCCGCGGGCACGAAGGATCCGGTCGCCGACGCGGCCGAGGTGGTCGCCTTCGCAGAGCAGTACGGCGTCCCGGTTGCGATCAAGGCGGCGTTCGGCGGCGGCGGCCGCGGCATGAAGGTCGCCCAGACCATCGAAGAGATCCCCGAGCTGTTCGAGTCGGCCACCCGCGAGGCCGTCGCGGCCTTCGGTCGCGGCGAGTGCTTCGTCGAGCAGTACCTCGACAAGGCGCGCCACGTCGAGGCCCAGGTCATCGCCGACCAGCACGGCAACGTCGTCGTCGCGGGCACCCGCGACTGCTCGCTCCAGCGCCGCTTCCAGAAGCTCGTCGAGGAGGCCCCCGCGCCGTTCCTGACCGACGACCAGCGCGGCCGCATCCACAGCTCGGCCAAGGCCATCTGCCGCGAGGCCGGCTACTACGGCGCGGGCACCGTCGAGTACCTGGTTCAGGGCGACACCGTCTCGTTCCTCGAAGTCAACACGCGCCTGCAGGTGGAGCACCCGGTCACCGAGGAGACCGCGGGCATCGACCTCGTCCGTCAGCAGTTCCGCATCGCCGAAGGCAAGGAACTGACGATCACCGAGGACCCGACCCCCCGCGGTCACTCCTTCGAGTTCCGCATCAACGGTGAGGACGCCGGTCGCGGCTTCCTCCCCGCCCCCGGCCCCGTCGCCGTCTACCGCGAGCCCACCGGCCCCGGCGTCCGCGTCGACTCCGGTGTCCGCGAGGGCGACGTCATCGGCGGACAGTTCGACTCGATGCTCGCCAAGCTCATCGTCACCGGCGAGAACCGCGAGCAGGCGCTGGAGCGTTCGCGTCGTGCACTCGCCGAGTTCGAGGTCGACGGCCTCGCCACCGTCATCCCGTTCCACCGCCA
Source organism: Gordonia malaquae NBRC 108250 (assembly GCF_000344135.1). GTDB lineage: Bacteria > Actinomycetota > Actinomycetes > Mycobacteriales > Mycobacteriaceae > Gordonia > Gordonia malaquae. Next base: position 21,751 of record NZ_BAOP01000020.1, read on the forward strand.
CATCGTGTCGAACCCCGCGTTCATCGGTGACGGCGAGTCGTTCGACGTCTACACCAAGTGGATCGAGACCGACTGGGACAACACCATCGAGCCGTACACCGGCGGCCAGCCGATCGACGAGGACGACGCGGCCCCGCGCCAGAAGGTCGTCGTCGAGGTCGGCGGTCGTCGTGTCGAGGTGTCGCTCCCGGGCGACCTGAACCTCGGCGGCGGTGGCGGTTCGGCGAACGGCGCAGTGCGTCGTAAGCCGAAGGCCCGCACCCGCACCAAGGGCGGCGGCAAGGCAGCGTCCGGCGACGCCGTGACCGCACCGATGCAGGGAACCGTCGTCAAGGTGGCCGTCAACGAAGGCGACACCGTCGCCGAGGGCGACCTGGTCGTCGTGTTGGAGGCCATGAAGATGGAGAACCCGGTCACCGCGCACAAGAGCGGAACCGTCACCGGGCTGTCGGTCGAAGCCGGCGCCGCCGTCACCCAGGGCACCGCCCTCCTCGAGATCAAGTAGCACGTCGCGCGGACGCTTCCGCTCGGACTCCCCCTCGCTCGTTGAGCGAGCGGAGCGAGTCGAAGCGTCCGGCCGTGGCTAACACAACGGAGTGAAGACGGACATGGAGCCGGTCGAAGTCCTCGGGCTGAGCCCCACGACGTAGGTTAGGACAGTCATGGAGCCGGTCGAAGTCCTCGGGCTGAGCCCCACGACGTAGGTTAGGACAGTCATGGAGCCGGTCGAAGTCCTCGGGCTGAGCCCCACGACGTAGGTTAGGACAGTTATGGAGCCGGTCGAAGTCAACGCGGGCGCGTGGTATCTGCGCGCACTGCGAGACGACGACCGGCTCTCTGACGTTCCGGCCCTGAAACTGTTGTCGATCGACGACGCCGCGGCTTACATCGCGGGCACCGACTCCGACTGGGCCGACGAGACGCGGTTCGTCTGGGCCGTCTGCATTCCGACCACAGGCGAGACCGTAGCGTTGATCGGCGTGCGAGGCGACGTGCTGGCGGGGATCCATCGCGACGGACACGCTGACGCACTCGATGCGGCCGTCGGTCCGATCACCCGTTTCGCAGCAGGCGCGCTAGGTCTGACCGTCGACGCACTGACCCTTCAGACCCCCTGAGCGATTCGCACGGACGAGGCCCGAAAAAGCTACCGCTCAGTACGTCCAATTCAGTCCTTTTGCCGGAACTTACCAGCGAGTACGGGATTCTTGTCACATCCCGAATGGTGGTTGCCGCCACACTGAAACCGGGATAATCAACGCAGTACTGTGCGCTCCCCCAGCGTCATCCCCCCACCTTCAAGGAGTCCTTGCGTGTTCAACCGCATCGCGATCGTGAACCGAGGCGAGGCCGGCATGCGCCTCATCAACGCCGTACGAGACCTGAACGCGGAGACCGGTCAGAACATCGAAGTGGTCGCTCTCCACACCGACGTCGACCGGACCGCGACCTACGTCCGAGAAGCCGACATCGCCTACGAGCTCGGCGCAGCGGCTGACCGTCCGTACATCGACCTCGCCGTCCTCCGCCGCGCTCTCATCGAGACAGGCGTCGACGCGGCGTGGGTCGGTTGGGGCTTCGTCGCCGAGGATCCGGCTTTCGCCGAACTGTGCGACGAGGTCGGCGTCACATTCATCGGCCCGTCGGCCGAGGCCATGCGCAAGCTCGGCGACAAGATCGGCGCCAAGATCATCGCCGAAGAAGTCGGAGTTCCGGTCGCCCCGTGGAGCAACGGCCCCGTCGACAACCTCGAAGACGCGAAAGCCGCGGCCGCGCACATCGGTTACCCGCTCATGTTGAAGGCGACCGCGGGCGGCGGTGGCCGAGGCATCCGCAAGGTGACCGACGACTCCGAACTGGTCGATGCCTACCAGCGCACCCGCGACGAGGCCGAGCGTGCGTTCGGCAGCGGCGTCGTCTTCCTCGAACGCCTCGTGACCGGTGCACGCCACGTCGAGGTCCAGGTGATCGCCGACGGTCAGGGCACTGCGTGGGCACTCGGCGTCCGCGACTGCTCGGTCCAGCGACGCAACCAGAAGGTCATCGAGGAGTCGGCGTCTCCGGTGCTCTCCCCCGAGCAGGCCGATGAGGTGAAGGCATCCGCCGAACGCCTGGCGAATGCTGTCGGCTACCGCGGCGCCGCAACCGTGGAGTTCCTGTACCACCCCGGCGAGAAGCTGTTCGCGTTCCTCGAAGTCAACACCCGCCTCCAGGTGGAGCACCCGATCACCGAGCTCACCAACAGCTTCGACCTCGTCCGCGCGCAGTTGCACGTGGCGTCCGGCGGCAAGCTCGACGGCGAGAAGCCGGTTGAACGCGGCCACGCCATCGAGGCGCGCCTCAACGCCGAGGACCCCGACCGCGACTTCGCACCTGCCCCCGGACGCATCGCCCGCCTCGACCTGCCCACCGGCCCCGGTATCCGCGTCGACACCGGTGTCAGCGAAGGCGACACGATCCCGGCCGACTTCGACTCGATGATCGCCAAGGTGATCGCGTACGGCCGGAACCGCGACGAGGCCCTCGGCCGCCTGCGCCGCGCGATGAGCCGAACCGGCGTCATCATCGAAGGCGGCGCCACCAACAAGAGCTTCGTGCTCGACCTGCTGATTCAGCCCGAAGTGATCGACGCGTCCGCCGACACCGGCTGGATCGACCGTGTGCGTGAAGAGGGTCGCCTGGTCTCGCACCGCCACTCGACGATCGCGCTCGCAGCCGCCGCCATCGACGCCTACGAGGAGGAGGAGACCGCCGAGCGGACCCGACTCCTGGTGACCGCCGCGGGCGGGCGCCCGCAGGTGCTGCACGAGAGTGGACGTCCCCTCGACTTCAAGCTCCGCGGCGCCGCGTACCGCGTCCGCGTCGCGCGCATCGGCGCACACCGCTTCCGCGTGGTCGTGGAGGCGGGCGACGACGTTCGCACGGCCGACGTCGCTCTCGAGCGTTTCGACGAGCATGCCGGTCAGGTCACCGTCGACGGAGTGCGGTATCGCATCCTGACCGACACGCACGGCCCGATCCACCTCGTCGACGTCGACGGTGTGACGCACCGCGTGAGCCGCGACGAGGGCGGCGTCGTCCGCTCCCCCGCACCCGCGCTCGTCATCGCCACGCCGCTCGAGGTCGGCTCCGAAGTCGAAGCAGGCGATCCGATCCTCGTCCTCGAGTCGATGAAGATGGAGACCGTGCTCCGCGCACCCTTCAAGGCACGGCTGAAGGAATGCGCAGTGTCCGTCGGTGCGCAGGTGGAGACCGGCGCGCCGCTGCTCCGCCTCGAACCGCTCCAGGACGACGACGCCGCGGCCGCCGACACCGGCAGCACCGCCGTCATCGACCTTCCCGCATCACCCGAGTTGGTGGAGACCGACGAACTCCTCGGCCGTGGTCTGGAGGATCTGCGCAGCCTGCTCCTCGGCTTCGACGTCGACCCCGACGACAACAGCCGTGTGCTGTCGGATTACCTGGCCGCACGCGACTCGGCCGTCGCATCGGGCTACGTTCCGCAGGACGGCGAGACCGAACTGATCTCGGTGTTCGCCGACATCGCCGCACTGAGCGAGCGCCGACCGTCGGATGCCGTGGGCAGCGAGGATCGTGTCCACAGTGCTCGCGAGAACTTCCACACCTATCTGCAGAGCCTCGACGTCGACGTGGCAGGCGTCCCCGAGCGTTTCCAGACCCGCCTCTCGTACGCGCTCGGCCACTACGGAGTGGACGAGCTCGACCGCACCCCCGATCTCGAAGAGGCGGTCTTCCGCATCTTCCTCGCGATGCAGCGCCCCACCGACACCGTCAAGGTGATCACCACCGTGCTGCGCAAGTGGCTGACCGAACCCGCCCCGGCGTCGGCCGACGGCAACGTCGAATCGGCCGGCCGCGCCCTCGAACGTCTCGTCGACGCCACGCAGGTGCGGTTCCCCGCCGTCGCCGACCTGGCACGCGGGGTCCTGTTCACCTGGTACGGACAGCCGCGTCTGCTTCGCGACCGCGAGAACGTGTACGCGAAGGTTCGCGCCGACCTTGCACATCTCGACGCGAATCCGGCCGCATCCGACCGGGCAGAGCGCATCTCGGAGATGGTCCGCAGCACCGTTCCGCTGGTCAGCATCCTGTCCGAGCGTCTGGAGCACGACGACCTCGACGACACGGTGATGCTGGAGGTCCTCACGCGGCGCTACTACGGCAACAAGGGCCTCACCGACGTGCGTTCGCACCGTGACGGAGGTTGCACCTTCGTCGTCGCCGAACGTGACGGATCGGCGCTCGCATCGATCGCGACGAGCTTCGAGAACCTGCCGACCGCACTCGCGGGTCTCGCCGACCTGTCGGCGCAGACTCCGTCGGTGGACGCCGACGTGTACGTCCGCTGGGAGAACCAGCCCGACGACTTCGACGGTCTCGCGACCGCGCTGTACGAGGTCATCAGCGCGCAGTTGCTGCCCGAGCGGGTTCGCCGCATCACCGCGACTGTCGCAGGCTCAGGCGGCGACACCATGCACCATCACTTCACGTTCCGCCCGGCGGCGACCGGCCTCGCCGAGGACCGCCTCATCCGCGGCCTCCACCCGCACATCGCACGTCGCATGCAGATGGAACGTCTCCGCAAGTTCGATCTGACCCGCATGTCGTCGTCGGACGACGAAGAGGTGTACCTGTTCCGCGCTGTGGCCAAGGCAAACCCGGCCGACGACCGGCTCATCGCATTCGCCCAGATCCGCGACTTGACCGCGGTGACCGACGACGACGGACTGCTGACCCTGCCGACTGCGGAGACCACCTTCGCCACGTGTGTGGACACCATCCGCTCGGCGCAAGCCCAGCGTCCGCGCGGCAAGCGGTTCAACACCAACCGCATCGTCATGTACATCTGGCCGCCGCTGGACGTGTCGCGCGAGCAAGTCCGAAAGATCGTCGCGCACACGGTCCGCACGCAGTCCGTGGACGGTGCAGGCCTGGAAGAGGTGCTGCTGATCGCCCGGCAGCGCGATCGGGACACGCGTGAGCTGACGAAGGTCGCGATCCACGTGACGTTCGACGACAACGGCCGCCCGCTGGTCACGGTCGGCGATCCGAGCAACGATCCCGTCGAACCGATCGACGCGTACCGTCAGAAGGTCCTCAAGGCCACCAGCCGCGGCACCGCCTACCCGTACGAGCTCGTCGAACAGCTCGGCGACTTCACCGAGTACGACCTGAACGACGAAGGTGCACTCGTACCGGTCGACCGTGCGAAGGGCCGCAACACCGCGGCAGTCGTCGTCGGAACAGTCAGCACGCCGACGACGAAGTACCCGGAAGGGGTTCGTCGTGTGGTCATGCTCGGCGATCCGACGAAGGCGCTCGGCGCCCTCACCGAACCGGAGTGCCGCCGCTACATCGCGGCCCTCGATCTCGCCGAGGAGCAGCAGCTTCCCGTCGAGTGGTACGCGATCTCGTCCGGTGCCGCAGTCAAGATGGACTCGGGCACGGAGAATCTCGACTGGGTGGCGGCCGCACTCAAGCGGATCGTCGAGTTCACGCAGGACGGCGGCGAGATCAACATCGTCGTCAGCGGGATCAACGTCGGCGGTCAGGCCTACTGGAACGCCGAGGCCACGATGCTCATGCACACCAAGGGCATCCTGGTGATGACACCCGATTCGTCGATGGTGTTGACCGGCAAGCAGGCACTCGACTTCTCCGGCGGCGTGTCGGCGGAGGACAACTTCGGACTCGGCGGATACGACCGCATCATGGGGCCGAACGGCGAAGCCCAGTACTGGGCGCCCAACACGGCCGCTGCCATCGAGATCGTCATGAGCCACTACGACCACACCTACGTCGCGCCGGGTGAAGCCGGACCGCGCGGTGCGACGAGCTCAGACCCGATCGACCGGGACATCTCCGACTTCCCGCACGAGCTCGAGGGCAGCGACTTCGCGACGGTCGGCGAGATCTTCTCCGCGACCGCGAACCCGGACCGCAAGAAGCCGTTCGACATCCGATCCGTCATGCGCGCGGTGGTCGACCAGGACATGCCTGCGCTGGAACGGTGGGCGGGCATGGCCGACGCCGAGACGGTCGTTGTGCAGGACACTCATCTGGGCGGTCACGCGGTGACCCTGATCGGCATCGAGTCGACGCCGATCAACCGCAGGGGTTTTCTCCCGACCGACGGCCCGGACACGTTCAGCGCAGGCACCTTGTTCCCGCAGTCGTCGAAGAAGGCCGCACGTGCCATCAACGCGGCGAGCGGCAACCGTCCGGTGGTCGTCCTGGCGAACCTGTCGGGCTTCGACGGCTCGCCCGAGTCGCTGCGCAAGCTCCAGCTCGAGTACGGCGCCGAGATCGGCCGCGCGATCATCAACTTCGACGGCCCGATCGCCTTCTGCGTGATCTCGCGCTATCACGGCGGTGCGTTCGTCGTGTTCTCGAAGGCGCTGAACCCGAACATGACTGTTCTGGCCGTCGACGGTTCGTTCGCGTCGGTGCTCGGCGGCGCGCCTGCTGCGGCGGTCGTGTTCTCCGGAGAGGTGGGTGTACGCACCGCGAACGATCCTCGCGTCGAGGCCCTCGCAGAACGTGTCACCGATGCGACGGGCGCCGACCGCGCGACCCTGGCCGCCGAACTCGACGAGCTCCGCACCTCAGTGCGGGCCGAGAAGATCTCCGAGCTGGCGGCGGAGTTCGACGCCGTCCACGACATCAACCGCGCAGTCCGTGTCGGTTCGGTCGACGAGGTGATCGCTGCAGCGGAGTTGCGTCCGAAGCTGATCGGCGCAATCACGAAGTAGTCCGGAGCCACTACAGACCCGAGCGGCCCTCCACTGACCGGTGGAGGGCCGCTCGCCGCCTGTCAGGCCTGTGCGGACGCCCCTGGTGCGCCCCACGGCTGCAACGGGAGTCGTATCCCCTCGGTGTCGAATGCGCGCAGGATCCTGCTGCGCAGATGACGCTGCACCGACCACTGCGCTCCGGGTTCGGTCTTGACGGTGAGCCGCAGCTCGGCGTGGGACGGGGTGACCTCCTGAACGCCGAGCATCTCCGGCTCCCCACGGACGTTCTTCACGACCGCCCCTTCGGCCGCGGCGTCGACGGCCGCCGCGAGCGCCACGTCTTGTGCACGATCGAGGTCGACGTCGGTCGCGACCGGCACCTCCACGCGGGCGACGGCGAAGTCCTGGCTCATGTTTCCGACACGTTCGATCTCACCGTTGCGGATGTACCAGAGAGTTCCGTCCATGTCCCGGACGGTCGTGATCCGCAATCCGACCGATTCGATCTCACCGACGACGTCGCCGAAGTCCGCGATGTCGCCCACCCCGTACTGGTCCTCCATCATCATGAACACTCCCGACACGAAGTCGGCGACGAGGTGCTGGGCGCCGAAACCGATGGCGAGCCCGATGATCCCCGCCGACGCGATGAACGGGGCGATGTTCACATCGAGCTCCGACAGGATCGAGAGCGCCAACCACACCACCACGACCACCGAGACCGTCGACTTCAGCACCGACCCGATCGTCTTGGCGCGCTGCGCCCGTCGAGCGACCACTCTGGGCGCGGTTCTGTTGGTCTTGTCCCGCAGGGTCTTGATCATCCCCGAACGCTCGTCAGGCGCGGTGCGCGATCTGGGCCGTGTGGCTCGATCGATCACCCGGAAGAGCAGCCACCTGATCACCAGCGCGGCGACGACGTAGCAGGCGATCCGGACCGGCGTCTCGATCAACCATGCGCGGTTCGCCTCTGTCCATTCGAATGCGATCACGTGAGTAGACATGGTTCCGACCGTACGGACGATGTCGCATCTCGACATCCTCCCTGGGTACGGGAAGCACAGCGGCGACCCTCCATGTGATAGTAATGATTGTCATTTTCATTACAGAGGAGGAACCATGAAGGTCCGATCATCGCTGCGGTCGCTGAAGAACCAACCCGGCGCACAGGTGGTGAAGCGACACGGACGCGTGTACGTCATCAACAAGCTGAATCCCAGGTTCAAGGCACGCCAAGGATGACCTTTCGTCCATGACGCCAGGGTTAAACCCACGCCATCCTTCGATGATGGATTCGCGATTGCACGTCGATAGACTGTGGCCGCAATCGGTTCGCTCGGCAGCGCTCACCATGGAGCCCCTGTGCCGCTGTCGAGCGTCGACGTGGTGCCGCCCAGGCGTCGTCACGAAGAGGGAATCCGGTGAGAAACCGGAGCTGTCCCGCAGCGGTATGTCGGAACGACCGCCGTCACACGCACTGGGCCCGTGAACATCCGGGTCTGGGAAGCGACGGCCAGTAGGTGCGCTCACGCGCCCGCCGACGAGCCCGAAGACCTGCCGGTTGTACTGGGCGCGCCGCGCCCGGTGGCTGTCCGCCTCGTGGATTGGGCGATGACACCGAGTGCACGGTCGTCGTTCGACGGACCGTCCATTCGTGACATCTCCCGCAGGGCGACGGCCGTCCGCACCGCATGCAGGAGATACAACAGTCATGTCCCTCGACACGACACATCCGACAACATCCCCCTTCACCGCGACCGTGCCGGGCACGGCGCGTATCGGAGCGAATCGAGAGCTCAAGCGCGCAGTCGAAGCCTATTGGGCCGGTCGATCCGACCGTGCCGCTCTCGAATCGGTCGCCGCCGTCCTTCGCCGCGACGGATGGCGCCAACTCTTGACCGCCGGACTCGACTCGATCCCGGTCAACACGTTCTCGTACTACGACCAGATCCTCGACACCGCTGTACTCCTCGGAGCGCTTCCGACACGCGTCGCGTCGATCGACGACCCGCTAGACGCGTACTTCGCGGCCGCGCGCGGCGCAGACAACGTGGCGCCGCTGGAGATGACGAAGTGGTTCGACACGAACTACCACTATCTGGTGCCGGAGATCGGCGCGGACATCACGTTCGCACTCGATCCGACCAAGGTGCTGTCCGAGCTCGCCGAAGCCCGGGCGCAAGGCGTCCCTGCCCGGCCGGTGGTGATCGGGCCGATCACGTTCCTCGGGCTGTCCAAGCCCGCGACGGCGGACGACGCGGACCCGTTGTCACGCATCGACGAGTTGATCCCGCTGTATGTCGACCTGCTCGAGCGATTGGCTGCCGCGGGTGCGACCTGGGTGCAGATCGACGAGCCGATCCTGGTGACCGACTCCCACGAGGGTCTCGCTGAACTGGCCGAACGCGTCTACGGCACACTGGCCGCGGCGACGGATCGTCCGTCGATCCTCGTGCAGACGTACTTCGGCGATGCGGGCGACGCCCTGGCCGCATTGGCTCGGACCGACGTCGAAGGTGTCGGCGTCGAGCTGGTGAGCGGGTCGGTCGAGACCGTGCTGGCTGCTGGTCTCCGCGACAAGCACGTCGTCGCGGGTGTGGTCGACGGCCGCAACGTGTGGCGTACCGATCTCGACGCGGCGCTGGGCCGCCTCGAGTCGATCCGCGGAGTCGTCGGCACGCTCGCGGTGTCCACGTCCTGTTCCACGCTGCACGTCCCGTACACGCTGCGCGGCGAGGACGGTCTCGACCCGGCATTGCACGGCTGGCTGGCGTTCGCCGAGGAGAAGGTCGGCGAGGTCACCGCATTGGGACGTGCCTACGCGCACGGCCGGGCCTACCAGGCTGCCGAGTTCGACGCCGCACGTGCCGCGCTGGCATCCCGCGCAGGCGATCCCCGTCTGCACGTCGACTCCGTCCGCGCCCGCCTCGCTGCTCTGACAAGCGCCGACTCGACCCGTACGGCCGCCGCCGATCGCCGCGTGATCCAGGACGCCGCGCTCGGCCTGCCGACTCTCGCGACCACCACGATCGGCTCGTATCCGCAGACCACTGACATCCGCAAGGCGCGTCAGGCGTTGCGCACCGGTGCGATCGACGAGGCCGGCTACGTCGAGCGCATGCGCGCCGAGATCGCCGATGTCATCGCATTGCAGGAGCGGATCGGACTCGATGTGCTCGTGCACGGCGAGCCCGAGCGCAACGACATGGTGCAGTACTTCGCCGAGCAGCTCGACGGGTTCTTCGCCACCGCGAACGGCTGGGTGCAGTCGTACGGCTCGCGCTGTGTCCGTCCGCCGATCCTCTTCGGCGACGTGGTGCGCCCGGCCGCGATGACCGTCGACTGGATCTCCTACGCTCAGTCGCTCACGTCCAAGCCTGTCAAGGGCATGCTGACCGGTCCGGTGACCATCCTGGCGTGGTCGTTCGTCCGGGACGATCAGCCGCTCGCCGTCTCGGCGAACCAGGTTGCGCTCGCCATCCGCGACGAGACCGTCGACCTCGAACGCTCGGGTGCCGCGATCATCCAGGTCGATGAACCGGCCCTCCGTGAACTGCTGCCGCTGCGGGCCGCCGACCGGGAGGCGTACCTCGACTGGGCCATCACGTCGTTCCGCCTGTCGACGGCGGGCGTGGCCGACGCGACGCAGATCCACACGCACCTGTGCTACTCGGAGTTCGGCGAGGTCATCGGCGCGATCGCGGGATTGGACGCCGACGTCACCTCCATCGAGGCGGCCCGCTCGCACATGGAGGTGCTCGCCGACCTCAACGCGATCGGCTTCGCGACGCAGGTGGGACCGGGCGTCTATGACATCCACTCGCCGCGCGTGCCGGGCGTCGACGAGATCGCCGCTTCACTGCGGGAGGCGTTGGCCGCGGTCCCGGCCGACCGTCTCTGGGTGAACCCCGACTGCGGACTCAAGACCCGCACCACGGCCGAGGTGACCGAAGCGCTGACCAACATGGTTCAGGCCGCGGCCGCCGTGCGCTGACCGGCCCACACGACGACTGCGGCCCGCGAGAATTCTCGCGGGCCACAGTCGTCGTCTGCCGCGGTCCGTTGGTGAGCCGGACCGCGGCGGACGGAGTTCAGCCGAGTTCCACCAGGAGGTCGCCCGGCGACACCTCGGTTGCGGTGGTGAACACGACTCGCCGAACGGTTCCCGCCGTCGGACTCGTGATCGACGCCTCCATCTTCATCGCCTCGATCGTCGCGACGACCGCCCCCGCGGCGACCGTGTCCCCCACGCCCACCGTCACCGACACGACACCGGCGAACGGTGCGCCGACATGGCTCAGATTGTTCTTATCCGCCTGTTCGGCGGCCGCGACGACCGCGTCCACACCGCGGTCCCGGACGAACACCGACCGCAGGTGGCCGTTGACGGTGAGCAGCACGGTACGGACGCCGGTGTCGTCGGGCTCGCTGATCGCTTCCAGCGAGATCAGCAGGTCGACGCCCGGACGCAACTTCACCCGATGCTCGAACCCGGGCTGCAGCCCGAAGAAGAACTGGTGCGCCGGAAGCTTGGACGTGTCGCCGAACTTCGCCAGGTGATCGAGGTAGTCGGCCGTAGGGCCGGGGAACAGCAAGCGGTTCAGCGCCTGCCTGCGGACGGTTCCGCCCGTGTTCAGCGCATCGAGATCGTCAACTGTCAGTTCGGTCACGACACTGCGGCGTTCGCGGCCTGCGAGGACCAGTGATCGCAGCGGCTCGGGCCAACCGGCGGCCGGCTCCCCCAGTTCCCCGTTGAGGAAGCCGATCACCGAGTCGGGGATGTCGTACGCCGCCGGGTTGGCCGCGAACTGCTCTGCGGTCACACCCTGTGCGACGAATGCGATCGCCAGATCGCCGACCACCTTCGACGACGGTGTCACCTTCACCGGACGCAACAACAGTTCGTTGGCCGCCGCATAGGCGTTCTCGACAGCTTCGAAGCGGTTGCCGACACCGATCGACGTCGCCTGCTGTCGCAGGTTCGACAGCTGCCCGCCCGGGATCTCGTGCGTGTACACCCGGCCCGTCGGCGCGGGGATGCCCGACTCGAACGGCGCATACTCGCGACGGACCGCCTCCCAGTACGGCTCCATCGAGCACACAGCACCAAGGTCGAGTCCCGTGTCGTACTCGGTGTGCGCGGCCGCCGCCACGATCGCCGACAGCGACGGCTGACTCGTCGTCCCCGCCAATGCGGCACTCGCTCCGTCGACTGCATCAGCACCGGCTTCCCACGCCGCGAGATACGTCGCCAACTGGCCGCCAGGCGTGTCGTGGGTGTGCAGGTGGATCGGCAGATCGAAGTTCGATCGCAGCGCCGCCACCAGGGTGCGAGCTGCGGCCGGACGGAGCAGTCCTGCCATGTCCTTGATCGCGATCACGTGCGCGCCGGCGTCGACGATCTGCTCCGCCAACCGCAGGTAGTAGTCGAGGGTGTAGACGTCCTCGGCGGGGTTCGCGAGGTCTCCGGTGTAACTCATCGCCACCTCGGCCACCGTGGTGCCGGTCTCCAGGACCGCGTCGATCGCCGGACGCATCGCGTCGACGCTGTTCAGGGCGTCGAAGATGCGGAAGACGTCGATGCCGGTGTCGGCGGCCTCACGCACGAACGCCGTTGTCACATCCGTGGGGTACGGGGTGTAGCCGACGGTGTTCTTGCCGCGCAGCAGCATCTGCAGGCAGATGTTGGGGATCGCCTCCCGAAGGCGCGCCAACCGATCCCACGGGTCCTCTTTCAGGAATCGCAGGGCCACGTCGTAGGTGGCGCCTCCCCAGCATTCCACCGACAGCAGCTCCGGTGTCGTCGCCGCGACGTACGGCCCGGCCACCGACAGCCCGCTGGTCCGGACGCGCGTCGCCAGGAGCGATTGGTGAGCGTCGCGGAACGTGGTGTCGGTGACGGCCAGGGACTTCTGCTCGCGGAGCGCGTGTGCGAATCCGGCGGGGCCCAGCCCGTCGAGCCGCTGTTTGGAACCGGCAGGCGGTGATGCGAGGACCGACCGGCCGAGCGCGGGCAGCTTGGTGTGCGGGTGGACGGGCGTCGGCAGTTCGCCGTACGGCTTGTGAACTGTCACATCCGCCAGATACGACAGCAACTTGGTGCCCTTGTCGTCGTCGACGCGCGCGGTGAGCAGGTCGGGCCGGTGCTCGATGAACGACGTCGTGATCCGGCCCGCACGGAAGTCGGGGGCGTCGAGCACCGCCTGCAGGAAGCTGATGTTCGTGGTGACGCCGCGGATCCGGAACTCGGCGAGCGCACGGCGTTCTCGTCGGACCGCGGTCTCGAAGTCGGCGCCTCGACACGTGAGCTTCACCAGCATCGAGTCGAAGTGTCCGGTCACCTCGCTGCCGAGGGCCGCGGCGCCGTCGAGCCGGACGCCCGCGCCGCCCGGTGCACGGTACGCGGTGACCTTCCCGGTCGCCGGACGGAAGCCCGCCGCCGGGTCCTCGGTGGTGATGCGACACTGCAGTGCGGCACCGCGGATCGCGATCGTGTCCTGGCGCAGACCGAGGTCGGCGAGCGACGCTCCCGCCGCCACCCGCAGTTGCGCGGCGACGAGGTCGACGTCGGTGATCTCCTCGGTGACCGTGTGCTCCACTTGGATGCGCGGATTCATCTCGATGAAGAAGTGCTGACCGCGTTCGTCGACGAGGAACTCGACGGTGCCCGCACACGAGTAGCCGATCTGGCGCGCGAACGCGACGGCGTCCGCGCAGATCCGCTCACGCAGCGCCGGGTCGAGGTTCGGCGCAGGCGCGATCTCGACGACCTTCTGGTGGCGGCGCTGCAGGCTGCAGTCCCGTTCGAATAGATGGACGACGTCACCGTACGAGTCGGCGAGGATCTGCACCTCGATGTGGCGGGGATTCACGACCGCCTGTTCGAGGAACACCGTCGGATTGCCGAACGCGGCGGCGGCCTCACGCGACGCCGCGCCGACGGCCTCGGCGAGCTCTGCGATCTCGCCGACCCGACGCATGCCACGGCCACCGCCGCCGGCGACCGCTTTCACGAACACCGGGAAGGTCATGTCGGCGGCTGCGGCGAGCAGGTCGTCGACATTCGACGACGGTGCGGATCCGGTCAAGACCGGCAGTCCCGCCGCACGGGCCGCGGTCACCGCCTGCTGCTTGTCGCCGGTGAGGTGCAGGACATCGGCGCTGGGACCGACGAACGTGATGCCCTCCCGTGCACATGCCGCCGCGAGGGCAGGGTTCTCGGAGATGAACCCGTAGCCGGGATACACCGCGTCGGCGCCGCATTCGCGCGCCACCCGCACGATCTCCTCGACGTTCAGATACGCCAGCACCGGATGGCCGGGCTCGCCGATCTGATACGCCTCGTCGGCCTTGCCGCGGTGGATGCAGTGCCTGTCCTCCGCGGGGTAGACGGCGACGGTGCTCGCACCGAGTTCGTACGCCGCTCGGAAGGCGCGGACCGCGATCTCACCGCGGTTCGCCACCAGGATCTTGTCGAACATGAAACTCTTCGCTGCCTCTCTCGAGCAGGGGGGCTGGACGCCGCTCTCAGGCGGGAAGCGGGCGCTGCTGTGGTCCGGAGTAAGCGGACAGCGGCCTGATCAGGGCGTTGGACGCGGCCTGCTCCGTGATGTGAGCGGTCCACCCGGTGATGCGGCTCATGACGAAGATCGGCGTGAACGCACCGATGTCGAAGCCCATCAGGTGGTAGGCCGGGCCTGTCGGGAAGTCGAGATTGGGCCGGATGCCGGTGCGGCCGACCATCACCTGTTCGAGTTCCCGATAGATGCCGAGCCACTTGTGGTCGTCGAGATGATCGGCCACCTCGACGAGCGCGTCGTACATCGTCGGGACGCGCGAGTCGCCGTTCTTGTAGACGCGGTGACCGAAGCCCATCACCTTCTCTTTGGCGTCGAGCTTGGCGTTGAGCCAGTCGGCGGCGCGTTCCGGACGGTCGATGTCGATCATGTCGTACATGACGGCCTCGTTGGCGCCGCCGTGCAGCGACCCCTTGAGGGCGCCGATGGCGGCGGTGACGGCGCTGTACATGTCCGAACCGGTCGACGTGACGACGCGCGCGGCGAACGTCGACGCGTTGAAACTGTGCTCGGCGTACAGCACCATCGACTTCTCGAATGCACGCACGATCACCGGGTCGGGGACCTCGCCGAAGCACATGGTGAGGAAGTTCTCGGCGTACCCGAGGCCGTGATGCGGTGCGATCGGATCCAGACCGCGGCGACGTCGCATGTCGGCGGCGACGATCGTCGGGAGGATGGCATACATGCGCTGTGCCTTCTCCATCAGGGCGTCCGCGCCGGTCGCGTCCTCATCCGGATCCTCGGTGCCGAGGTAACTGATCATCGTCCGGACTACGTCCATCGGATGGCAGGTGTCCGGTGTACGAGCGAGCACCGCCTGGGCGGACCGGTCCAGTCGACGGGCCGCTCTCTCGCGCTGCACGAACTGCGCCAATTGTGGATCGGTGGGGAGTTCGCCGTACCAGAGCAGGTACGCGACCTGCTCGAACGAGCAGTTCGCGGCCAGATCCTGCACCGCATAGCCGCGGTAGGTCAGCGAGTTGGTCTCGGGCACAACTTTCGACACCGCCGTCGTGTCGACGACGACGCCTGCCAAGCCCTTGTAGATGGTCGGCGTGCTCTCTGCGGCACTGCTGGTGGTGCTCATGATCGCTCCCCTGGGGTCGAATAGGTGAAGAGGTTGGTGTCGAACGCGTTGTAGTCGGAGTAGCGCAAGAAGTCGTAGAGCCGAGATCGGTGCTGCATCTTGTCGAGCAGCGCCGCCTGCGTACCCTCCTCAGCGATCGCGGCGAGACCCGCTTCGACTGCGCCCATCGCGAGCCGGAGGGTGGTGACCGGATAGATCACCGCGTTGTAGCCGAGGTTGCGCAGGCGGTCGGTGGTCAACAGCTTCGACTTTCCGAACTCAGTCATGTTCGCGAGCAGCGGTGCGTCGACCGCAGCACGGAAGGCAGCGAACTCGCTCGCGTCGGCGAGCGCCTCGGTGAAGATCAGGTCGGCTCCGGCGTCGACGTAGGCCTTGGCTCGCTCGATCGCGGCGTCGAGCCCCTCCACTCCGCGAGCATCGGTCCGCGCGCAGACGATGAAATTCGGGTCGCGGCGCGCTCCGACGGCCGCGGCGATCCGGCGGATCATCTCGTCGGCGGGGACGACCTCTTTGCCGTCGAGATGGCCGCAGCGTTTCGGGTTCACCTGGTCTTCGAGATGACAACCGGCCAGGCCCGCGTCCTCGAGTACAGAGACGGTCCGCGCGGCGCTCATCGGCTCACCGAAGCCGGTGTCGGCGTCGATGAGGGTCGGCAGTTCGGTGGAGCGCGCGATGGCACTGCCTCGTTCCGCGACTTCGCTCAGTGTCGTCAGCCCGATGTCGGGCAGTCCGAGATCCGCGGACAGCGCGGCCCCCGAGACGTACACGCCTTCGAAACCCGCCTCGGCGACGATCTTCGCAACCAGTGGGCTGAAGGCGCCGGGCCAACGCTGCAGCTCGCCGGAGTCGAGTGCCGAGCGAAGACTCGCACGCTTCTCGGCGTCGGTGTTCCTCGACGTGAACAGGCCCGTCGCGTCGCTCATCAGAGGATTCCCTCGCCGGTCGCGGCGGCCGAGTCGAGCACACTGTCGAGAACTCGGACGTTCAGGCCGGCGAGGTCGCCTGCCTCGGCCTCAGCCACCGTGGTGGCGGCATCGACGAATCGAGCCTGTTCGGCGGGCTCGACCACCCCGTCCGCCATGCGGGCGAACTTGGCGAGGTACTGCTCGCGGGCGAACGGCCGGGCGCCGAGCGGATGAGCATCGGCCACAGCGAGTTCGTCCTCGATCACCTCGCCGCTCTTGAGAGTCACCACCGCCCGTGCACCGAACGCCTTCTCATTCGGATCGGCCGAATGGTAACGGCGCGTCCACTCGGGGTCCTCGACTGTGGAGATCTTCTGCCAGAGCTCAACGGTGTCGGGGCGGGCGGCGCGCTCGGGCGCGTAGGAGCGTTCGTGGTCCCAGTCGCCGTCCTGCAGTGCGACAGCGAAGATGTACATGACCGAGTGATCGAGCGTCTCGCGGCTGGCTGTCGGATCGAACTTCTGCGGATCGTTCGAGCCGGTGCCGATCACGTAGTGCGTGTGGTGGCTGGTGTGCAGCACGATCGAGGCGATCTGGTCCAGGTCGCCGATGCGGTCGCGCATCCGTCGAGCCAGGTCGATCGGCGCCTGGCTCTGGTACTCGGCCGAGTGCTCCTTGGTGTAGCTGTCGAGGATCGCGCGCTTGCCCTCGCCCGCGGCGGGCAGCGGGATCGTGTACGAGGCGTCCGGACCGCCCAGCAGCCACGCGATCACGCCGTCCTCGCCCTCCCAGATCGGCGACGGCGCGCCCTCTCCGCGCATCGCGCGGTCGACCGCCTCGACGGCGATCTTGCCTGCGTGCGCCGGTGCGTACGCCTTCCAACTGGAGATGGCGCCTTTACGCGACTGGCGAGTGGCGGTCGTCAGGTGCAGAGCCTGCCCGACGGCCTGATAGATGGTGTCGACGTCGAGTCCGAGCATGGTGCCGATTCCCGCGGCGGCCGACGGCCCGAGGTGGGCCACGTGATCGATCTTGTGCTCGTGCAGGCACATTCCGCGGACCAGATCGATCTGGATCTCGTACGCGGTCGCGAGGCCTCGGATGAGATCGGCTCCCGATGCGCCGGTCCGCTGTGCGACGGCGACGAGCGGCGGGATGTTGTCGCCCGGATGCGAGTACTCAGCGGCCAGGAAGGTGTCGTGGAAGTCGAGCTCTCGCACCGCCACTCCATTCGCCCAGGCCGCCCACTCAGGCGCGAACTCGCCGTCCACGCCGAACACGGTCGATCCCCCGGAGAGTGGGCGGGCGAGCGCCTGACGGCGGGCGCTCGTGACCGGCCGGCGAGCCACCGACGCGGCACTCACCGCCGCGTTGTCGATGATGCGGTTGACGATCATCTCGGCGGTGTCGGCGGGTACGGCGACGGGATCGGCTGCGACCTTCGCGATCTTGTACGCGAGGTGATCCTCGATCGGAAAGTCGTCGGCGCTGAGTCGGGTGCGAACTTCGTGATTGATCATATTCGCACCGTACGCAGGAACAGATGCTCTGTGAAAGACCTGGCAGATGCGTATTTTTGCGTACTTCTCACGCACATTTTGCGTATCTTGCGGACGCTCGCCGCGGTAGAGTCCTGCGTATGGCGAAGACGTTTGCAGGGGCCCGACTCCGGCGCCTGCGCGCCGATCTGGGGATCAGTCAAGCCGCACTGGCCCGCAGGCTCGATCTGTCCACCACGTACGTGAACCAGCTGGAGAACGACCATCGTCCGATCACGGTTGCGGTCCTGCTGTCGTTGACAGCGACGTTCGACCTTCCCGCCGACTACTTCGCAGAGTCAGGAGACGCTCGGCTCATCGCGGACCTCACCGACGCGCTCATGTCTCAGGGCGAGGACGTCGATCGCGCCGAGATCACCGAGCTCGTGTCACGGATGCCCGCCGTCGGGCGAACCATGGTCGGGTTGCATCGCAGGCTCACGGCCGTCACTGCCGAGCTCGAGAACCATCGATCGCACGATTCGGCCGCTTCCGCGGATTCCCCGACGACTCCTTTCGAGCAGGTGCGCGACTACTTCTACGATCGCCGGAACTATGTCGCCGAACTCGACCTGGCCGCTGAGCACCTGTTCGTCGACGCCGGCCTGACGGTCGGCGGACTCGACCTTCAACTCGCGCGTCTACTCGACGAACGATTCGGGATCCGGGTGATCATCGGAGCCGCGTCCGACACGGCGACCGCCAAGCGCCGGTACGACCCCGGCTCCGCGACTCTGGTCCTCGCGCGCCGCCTCTCGGCCGGGCAGCGTGCGTTTCAACTCGCGACTCAACTCGCCCTACAGACCCAGCACACCGAGATCGACAGGCTGGTCGACAGCGCCCCAGGCGTCGTCGAGTCGTCCCGCGCCGTGCTCCGGGTCGGCCTCGCGAACTACTTCGCCGGAGCACTCGTCCTGCCCTACACCGAGTTCGCGGCCGCAGCTCGCGAACTGCGGTACGACGTCGCGCTTCTCGCCCGCCGTTTCGAGGTCGGCTTCGAGACCGTCTGCCACCGGCTGTCCACTCTGCAACGTCCCTCCGACAGAGGGGTGCCGTTCATCTTCGTCCGCGTCGACCGCGCCGGGAACATCTCGAAGAGGCAGTCGGCCACGGCCTTCCACTTCTCGCGTGTCGGAGGCAGTTGCCCGCTCTGGGTCGTGCATGACGCCTTCTCCGCACCCGGCCGGATCCACACCCAGGTGTCGGCGATGCCCGACGGCCGCAAGTACTTCTGGCTCGCACGAACCACCGACCAGACCGTCGACGGGCACCTCGCCACGCCCGGGGAGTTCGCCATCGGTCTCGGATGCGACCTGGCCCATGCCGACGAGCTCGTTTACGCCACCGGCGTCGACCTGTCCGAGCCGCGGACAGTGGTCCCGATCGGAGGAGGCTGCAAGGTGTGCGACCGTCCGGCGTGCACGCAGCGGGCCTTCCCCATGCTCGGCCAGCCCATCGCGGTGGACGAGACGATCAGCGATTCGATCCCCTACCGGTCGGCGCCGCTGTAGCCGTCGCGAACGGACGCGCACGCGAGTTGAATCGACGTGAGAAGGCGGTCGGCCGGATCGTCGAACCGCAGCCCGGACACCTGCTGCGCCCTGTCGATGCGATAGCGCAGCGTGTTGGCGTGGATGCCGATGCGGGTGGCGGCATCACGCACGTTGCCGTGGGCGTCGAGGAATGCTCGGACGCTCTCGACCAACTGCGACGAGTGGTCGGCGTCGTAGCCGACGAGCGCGGTGATCCGCGGGTCGACGAGGTCGTCGCGCCTGGCGAGCACGTCGAGGATCTCGCCGAGCAGAACGGCCGTCCGGGCCTGGGCGAGAGTTGTCACGCGAGCCGACTCCGGTGACCCCAGCGTGGCGGAGAGCACCCGGTCCACCTCCGCACGGCCGGACGCGACAGCAGCGAGCCCGTCCACCGGGAACACGACACCGGCGCGTAGCCGAGCACCGTCCAGCGCGGGGTCGCCGTCGAACCTGGTGACCAGCGTGCCCGCCCACCTGGTGACCGGCTCGACCGAGTTCGCGGGCACCAGGACATACGCGCGATCTGAGATGACGGTGGTCAACGCGGACGCGGCGAACGCACTCGCATGCAGTCGCAGGGCGCCCGATATCGCAGCCATCGCCGTCGCGTCGGCGCCGCCCAGTCCGATGACGACCGACTGCTCGTCGGTCGACCACCGCAGGTAGGCTCCGGCCGACGAGGCGTCGACCCCGCCGTGTTCGCCGAAGAGGCGTTGCAGCAGTTGCGCCTCCGCCGTCGGCGACTCCATCTCTCGGGTCAGGATGCGCGAGGCCACCGCCGCGGCGCCGGTCAGCACCTCACGCGCGTCGTCGGACAGCGGTTGCGCACCCTCCTGAACCCAGATGGATCCGAGATGCCGACCCGCGCCGCTGTGCACTCCGATCACCATCCGCCGTCGCATCGCCTCCTCCGGATGGTCCGGAACGTCGACGACCTCACCACCGCGACGGATCGCGTCGAACACGCCCCATTTGCGCAGCAGCGCGAGGTAGGTGGGCGGCCCCTCGCGCCCGAGGATCGTCTGAACCCGCAGATCGTCCGCCTCGCCGTTGGACGGTGAGTACGCGAGCACCCTGGCGCTGGTCGCGTCCTCAATCGACACCAAGCCGCCGGTTCCCTGCGCGACGAGCGCCACCAGACCCGCAAGATCGATGTCGGCGGGCTCCGTTCCGGCGATGTCTCGAGCCCGATCGAATGCACCGTGTGCCAGACCGAGGACACGGTCCCACCTCGCCCGCGCGTGAATGCCGACCACACCTACGCCGAACTCGGCGACGAGCCCGCGAGCCGAACCGGAGTCCACCGCCTTCGTGAGGATCGCAGCGGGCACGGTTCCAGCATCGGACGCCTCCCGCAGCCAGGCCTGAGTCGCGGTGATGTCCACGCCGACGAGCAACACCACGTCAGCCGTCGGTTCGGCCGACAGATCGTCGACGTCGAGAATCGCCACACTCTCGATCGGAACCGACGAATCGACGAGGACGGACCAGTCGACCGCGGTGTCGAGTGCATCGATCACGTCATCCAGAGACAGTCGCGAGGGCATGCACTCAGCGTAAGACGATCGAACAAGAAATAGGTCATCAACTTGTGAATCCGCACGAGGACCAATGCCCTGTCGACGGCCTGTAATAACCCCATGACCACTGCGCACGATTCCACACCTGCCACCACGACCGAGGGGCTGTCCGACCTCGCCGACCGGTCGCTGCAGCAGGTCGACACCTGGCTGCGCGCCGCAGAGAAGGCGCAGACCAAGCCCCACGCCTCGGCTCAGCGACTGGCCGCAGTGCTCTCCGATCCCACAGGACTCGACTTCACCGTCGGATTCGTCGACCGGGTGATCGGCACGGAGGACACCAAAGCCGCAGGCGAGGCGCTCGCGGAGATCGTGGCCGACGCACCGGCCTCTCTCGGCGCGCTCGACAAGCTGCAGATCCGTTCCGGCGCGGCCCTGGCCCGCACCTTCCCGAACATCGTCATCCCCGCCGCGCGCGCACGGATGCGGACGATGGTGGGCCACATGATCGTCGACGCCCGTGAGAAGCCGTTCGCGAAGGCCGTCAAGACACTGCGCGCCACCGGCCACCGCCTGAACGTGAACCCGCTCGGCGAGGCCGTTCTCGGCGACTCCGAGGCCGACAACCACCTCGAGGACGCCCGGACCCTGCTGCGGCGCGACGACGTCGACTACGTCTCGATCAAGGTCTCGTCCATCGCGTCGCAGATCTCCATGTGGGCGTTCGACGAGACTGTCGAGTACGTCCTCGAGCGACTCATCCCGATGTACCTGGAGGCCGCGTCGGCGCCCGCGGGCACCAAGTTCATCAATCTCGACATGGAGGAGTACCGCGATCTCGACCTGACGATCGAGGTGTTCACCCGCCTCCTGTCGATGCCCGAACTCAAGGACTACGAGGGCGGCATCGTCCTGCAGGCATACCTTCCCGACGCCCTCGGCGCGATGCAGCGACTGTCGGCATTCGCCGACGAGCGGATCGCGGCAGGCGGCGCGGGCATCAAGGTCCGCCTCGTCAAGGGCGCCAACCTGGCGATGGAAACGGTGCACGCCGAGTCGGCGGGCTGGCCGCAGGTGACGTGCGAGTCGAAGGAAGCCACCGACACCAACTACAAGCTGGTCCTGCACTGGCTCCTGCAGCGCGATCACATGCGCGGCCTCCGCGTCGGCGTCGCCGGACACAACCTCTTCGACATCGCCTTCGCGCACCTCCTCTCCGAGTCGCGCGGCGTCGCCGACCGCGTCGAGTTCGAGATGCTCCAGGGCATGGCGACCGAGCAGGCCGAAGTGGTCAGCGCCGACGTCGGCCGACTGCTCCTTTACGTCCCGACGGTCAAGCCCGCCGAGTTCGACGTCGCGATCTCCTACCTCGTGCGCCGCCTCGAAGAGAACGCCGCGTCGGCCAACTTCATGTCCGGCATCTTCGACCTGAAGCCCGGCAGCGCGATCTACCGCCGCGAGGCCGACCGCTTCACCGGCGCCGTCGACGCCCTCGCACGCCGCATCGACTCGCAGGGTCACACCGCACCGCTTCCGAACCACCGCCAGAACCGCGCACTGGAGGAATCAGCCCCCGCGACGTCGTTCGACGGGACTCTTCCGCCGTTCGCGAACGAGCCCGACACCGACCCGTCGCTGCCGGCCAACCAGGCGTGGGCCCGCGATGCGATCAACCGCAGTGCTGAGCCGGGCTGGCTGGACGCTCAGGCGGTCCCCGCGACTCTCGCCGAGGGCGACGTCGACGCTCTCGTCGCGACGGCTCGTGAAGCCGCAGTGGAGTGGGCCGCACGACCGGCTGCGCAGCGCGCCGCACTCCTCTACAAGAC
The DNA here is from genome assembly GCF_000344135.1 of Gordonia malaquae NBRC 108250. GTDB lineage: Bacteria > Actinomycetota > Actinomycetes > Mycobacteriales > Mycobacteriaceae > Gordonia > Gordonia malaquae. Next base: position 44,494 of record NZ_BAOP01000020.1, read on the forward strand.
GGCCGACATCCTCGCCCGCAAGCGCGGCCATCTCGTGTCGATCGCCGCCGCGGAGGCCGGGAAGTCGGTCGCCCAGTCCGATCCGGAGATCTCCGAGGCCATCGACTTCGCGCGCTACTACGCCCACCAGGCGCTGGAACTCGGCGACGTGAAGAACGCGACCTTCACCCCCGACCGGGTTGTTGTGGTCACTCCCCCGTGGAACTTCCCGATCGCCATCCCCGCAGGTGGAACGTTCGCCGCCCTCGCGGTCGGCGCCGCCGTGATCCACAAGCCCGCGGCACCGACTCCACACTGCTCGATGGCCGTTCTAGAAGCCCTCTGGGAAGCCGGAGTCCCGCGCGAGGTGTGCCACGGCGTGTTCCCGGACGAGGGCCCGGCAGGCAAGAAGCTGATCAGTCACCCCGACGTAGACCGCGTGATCCTCACCGGAGCGTCCGACACCGCCGCACTGTTCCAGTCGTGGAGCCCCGACCTGAAGATCAACGCCGAGACCTCCGGCAAGAATGCACTGATCATCACCCCGTCGGCCGACCGCGACCTCGCGATCGCCGACCTCGCCCACAGCGCGTTCGGGCATGCGGGCCAGAAGTGCTCGGCCGCCTCGCTCGGCATCCTGGTCGGCAGCGTCTACGATTCCGAGCGCTTCCGTCGGCAGCTCGTCGACGCCGCGAAGTCGATGGTCGTCGACTGGCCGACCAACCTGTCCGCCACGGTCGGACCGCTGACCGAACTCCCCAGCGACAAGCTCACCCGTGCCCTGACCACTCTCGAGCCCGGCGAGACGTGGCTGCTCAAGCCACGACAGCTCGACGACACCGGTCGCCTCTGGTCGCCCGGCATCAAGGACGGCGTCGCCCCCGGGTCGTTCTTCCACCTCACCGAGTGCTTCGGCCCGGTGCTCGGCCTGATGCGAGCCGACACCCTCGACGACGCGATCAGTCTGCAGAACGCCACCGACTTCGGGCTCACCGCAGGTCTGCACTCGTTGGAGACTCGCGAGGTCCGCACCTGGCTCGACCGGGTCCAGGCGGGCAACGTGTACGTGAACCGCGGCATCACCGGAGCCATCGTCCGCCGCCAGTCGTTCGGCGGGTGGAAGCGTTCCTCCGTCGGACTCGGCTCCAAGGCAGGCGGCCCGAACTACCTGATGCTCCTCGGTTCGTGGGCCGACGCCCTGGACTCCACTGCGAGCTCCTGGCTGGACGAGGCCGTTGCCGACGACCGCGTCGCATGGGCGTCTGAGTTCGCCACCGGCCGCGACGAGACCGGCTTGACGGGCGAGGCCAACGTGTTCCGCTACCGTCCGTCCGACGTTGTACTGCGGGTGGGCGCGGACGCGTCCCCCGCCGAGACCGCGCGTGTGCTGGCCGCGGCGACGCTCGCCGGAGCACGTGTCCGGATCAGCGCCTCGCCCGGCATCGCCCCCGCGACGGCAGAGGTCCTCAGTCGCGCGTCGTCGACAGTCGGCACCGCAGACGACGGGGCTTTTGCGGCGACGGTCGCAGGCCTCGACGCTCCCCGAGTGCGCACTGTGGGATCGGTCGCCGACTCGATCCGCGCTGCGGTCGCGGCGCGCCCCGACGTGGCGCTGCTCGACGACGCCGTGACCGCGTCGGGTCGAGTGGAGCTCCGCTACTGGCTCGTGGAGCAGGCCGTCTCGATGACGTTGCACCGCTTCGGAAACCCGAATCGGGCCTTCAACGAGCTCGCCGCCGAACTTCGTCGATAGCTTCGTACATCAGAACAAATGTGGGGTCGCACTTTTGTGCGACCCCACATTTGTCTCCACACTCCGGCGATGCAGAATTTCCTGAGTCGATGATGTGAATCACATACGCTTTCCGTGAGTGATGTGCCAACGCACAGCAGTTCGAGCGTCGACCCCACAGACCCCCCGAGAGGCAAGCCTGATGTCCCTAGCGTCATCCATAGCGAGCGGCGACAAGACGTTCCAGTACGTCGCCGTCATCCTGTACTTCGCAGCCATGCTGGGCATCGGCTACTACGCGTACACGAAGACCAAGAACGACCTCGACGGCTACATGCTCGCCGACCGCGGCCTCAAGCCGTGGATCGCGGCCCTCTCGGCCGGCGCCTCCGACATGTCGGGGTGGCTGCTCATGGGCCTGCCGGGCGCGATGTACCTCTCCGGCCTGTCGGAAGCATGGATCATGATCGGCCTGCTGGTCGGCGCGTGGGCCAACTGGCGACTCACTGCTCCGCGTCTGCGCGCATACACCGAAGTCGCGGGCGACGCGATCACCATCCCGAGCTTCTTCGAGACCCGCCTTCGTGACAACTCCCGAATCCTGCGCATCACCTGCGGCGTGATCATTCTGGTGTTCTTCACGTTCTACGTGTCGAGCGGGATGGTCGCCTCCGGCAAGTTCTTCGACAGCGCGTTCGGCGTCAACTACACGGTCGGCATGCTCATCGTCGCGGGTATCACCATGCTGTACACGTTGTTCGGCGGATTCCTCGGAGCGTCGCTCACCGACGTTGCGCAGGGCGTCCTCGTCGTCATCGCACTGCTCGCAGTCCCGATCATCGGCATCATCAACCTCGGCGGCGTCGGAGCGACGGTCGACGGCGTCCGCTCGGTCGATGCCGATCATCTCAGCTTCTTCGCAGGCAGCTCCGCCATCGCCATCATCTCTGCGGCGGCCTGGGGCCTCGGCTACTTCGGTCAGCCGCACATCATCGTCCGATTCATGGCCCTGCGCACGCCCGGCGAGGCCGGCACGGCACGACGGATCGGTATCGCCTGGATGTTCGCGTGTGCACTCGGAGCGGTCGGAACGGCGCTCGTCGGCATCGCGTACTTTGCGAAACACCCGGCCGACAAGCCCGCCGACGCCGAAACGGTGTTCCTCGCACTCTCCCAGATCCTGTTCCACCCGTTCATCGCGGGCCTGGTTCTGGCTGCGGTCCTGGCTGCCATCATGTCGACGATCTCGTCGCAGCTGATCGTCTGTTCGTCGGCACTGGTGGAAGACCTGTACAAGCTCGTCTCCGAGAAGACCGGTCGTGGGACAGGCCTCAGCGACATGACGTACGTGCGCCTCGGCCGACTCGGTGTGCTCGGAATCGCGGTGATCGCCGCACTCCTCGCGCTGTCGCCGTCCAACAGCATCCTCGATCTGGTCGCATTCGCCTGGGCGGGCTTCGGCTCGGCGTTCGGACCGGCCATCGTCCTGTCCCTGTACTGGCGTCGCCTCACCACGTGGGGAGCCCTCGCCGGCATCGTCGTCGGTGCAGTCGTCGCCTACGCCTGGGACAAGCTCGCCAGCGCGGACGTCTACGAGATCATTCCCGGCGTGATCGCGAGCTTCATCGCCGCCATCGTGGTCAGCCTGATCACGTACAAGCCCAACCCTGAGATCGACGCCGAGTTCGACGCCGCGAAAGCGCTTGCCGCCTCACGTGCGCCATTCGAGGAGTTCAAGGGCGACAGCGATATGAAGGGCGTTAGCGCTTAGCGGCGCGGGCAGGAGCGCGTCGGCGCGCGCGAGCCGTCGCACCACCGTGTTGCGGTGCGTGTACAGCCGCGCCGCCGCTTCCGCCGCATTGCATCCAGACGCGAACCACGTCCTGACACACGTCAGGACGTGGTCGTCTGCATTCGCCAAGTCGCCGAGGGTGTTGGTGATGAACTCGTCAGCGGCCGACTGGTCGTCGCCGAGGAGAGCCACGATCCGCAAGTCGTCGTAGTGCGCGACGCGGCGGGACGAACCGACACGCGCGATCACCCGCCTCACCGACAACGCCTCGAAATGACTGCGCCGGAACCCGTCGAGATCGATACCCGTGGACCCTATCGCCACTCGCACGCCCGGATGACCGGTGACGGCGGCGCCCATCCGCAGGTCGCTCGTCGGCAGCCACACCCATAGTTCCGACGCCCCGGACACGACGGTGAGGCGTCGGCTCACGCCGCTCGCCTCCATGATCGAATCGCAGGCAGCCTCCAGTTCGTCGGGCGCAGTGCCTGGATCTCCGGTGAGGACGAGTGCCGTGTGCGGACCGTCGAGGCGATAGCGGAGTTGCGTTTCGGCGCGTTCGCGGCTGATCGGAGCGCCTTCGAGAACGAGTGCAACGGCCACCCGCCGCTGGGCGTGAGTGTCACCGGCGAGTTCAGCCCGTGCAGCGTCGATCAGTTCGGCCAACTGCTGGACGGTGTCGTCGACGAACACCGCAATGGATTCCGAGGTGACCTGCAACAGTTCGCGGAGTTCCGCGGGATCCTCGGTGAGGACAAAACAGATCTCCATCCAGAGCCGCCACGCGACGTTCTGCGCCGTCCGGAACGAGTCCAGTGCGCCCGCGTCCAACCCACGACGAGCGAGGTCACGGATGTACGTCTCGGTCTCATCGGTGACGTTCACCGGCACCCGCGCTCCGGGCTCAGCGGAGTTGGCCGTCGCCCAATGGCGGAGGTTTCCCTCATTGATGCGCAGGGCCACTTCGAGCAACGCGGGATCGTCGGCTATCACGTCCATTCCCGCACCACCGACCACTGCTGTATCGACCTGAGCGAGCCAGTCCGGTGGGGCTTCCAGCACCACCTGCACACCGGCGCGGATCAGAGCTGCGACTTCAGGGGAGACACCCACGTGGTCGATTATGCACCAGGCACGGTCGATTCCTGGTCTAGATCACCACTTGCAACAATTCAGGATTACAACGATCATTGTTAACAACGCCCAGTAGTCACAACCGAACGGACCAGGCACATGCCCACTGACTCCATCCTCACCGACGCACCGCTCGACGTGCTCGTGCTCGGCGCAGGCATCTCCGGCATCGGCGCCGGCCACTACCTGCGCACCGAGCATCCGTCGAAGTCGTTCGCGATGCTCGAGTCGCGCGACGCGGTCGGCGGCACGTGGGACCTGTTCCGCTACCCCGGCATCCGCTCCGACTCCGACCTCAACACCTTCGGGTACGAGTTCAAGCCGTGGCAGGATCCGCAGTCGATCGCCGATGCGCCTCGCATCCTCGACTACCTGCGCGAGGCGATCGCCGACGACCACCTCGACGACGCGATCGTGTTCAACCGTCGTGCCATCGCCATGAACTGGTCCGAGGCCGATCAGCTGTGGAACGTGACCGTTCGTCGCAACGACTCGACCGACGACGACACGTTCAACGTCCAGGCCCGGTGGGTGTTCGCAGGCACCGGCTACTACAATTACGACGAGGGCTTCACCCCCGAGTTCCCGGGCAGCGAGAAGTTCGCCGGTCAGATCATCCACCCGCAGCATTGGCCCGAAGACCTGGATTACAAGGGCAAGAAGGTCATCGTGATCGGGTCCGGCGCCACCGCGGTGACTCTGGTTCCGTCCATGCAGGCCGACGCCGCGCACGTCACGATGCTGCAGCGCACACCCACGTACGTGATCCCGTTGCCCCGCGAGGACGCGGTCTCGAACGCTCTCAAGAAGGTCCTCGGCGCAGACCGCGGCTACGCATTGAGCCGGCAGAAGAACATCGTGCAGCAGAAGGTTGTCTACAACCTCTGCCAGCGGTACCCGCGGCCTGCACGCGCGATCATCCGAGCCACCAACAAGGCGCTTCTGCCCCGCGATTTCGACATCGACACCCACTTCAACCCGCCGTACAACCCGTGGGACCAGCGGCTCTGCGTGGTGCCCGACGGTGACCTGTTCAAGGCGATCAAGAAGGGCAGTGCGTCGATCGAGACCGGTCGGATCGCGACTTTCACCGAGAAGGGCATCCGCCTGGAGGACGGCCGAGAACTCGAAGCCGACATCATCGTCACCGCCACCGGCCTCAACCTGCAGTTGTTCGGCGGCATGGAAGTGAGCCTGGACGGAGAGGCCGTCGATCTGTCGCAGACAACCGCGTACCGCGGCATGATGCTGTCGGGTCTCCCGAACTTCGCCATGGCGATCGGCTACACCAACTCGTCGTGGACCCTCAAGATCGGGCTGCTGTGCGAGTACTTCTGCCGCGTTCTGACCTACCAGGACGCCAACGGATACACGTCGGTCCGCGCAGTTGAGCCCGAGGGCCTGGAGAAGCGCCCGCTCCTCGACTTCGGAGCAGGTTATGTGAAGCGTGCGCTCGATCGTCTTCCCAAGCAGGGAACGCAGAGCCCGTGGACGATGACGATGGCGGTCTCCTCCGACGTGAAGCAGCTCCGCAAGGGCGAGATCGTCGACGAGTTCCTCGACTACCGCAAGGCTCCGGTCGCCGCAGGCGTCTGATCCGACTCGGTACGAACTAGTGTCGTGTGTTGAAAGTTCCTAGACGGTTGGCGGTGCTCCGCTGTGCAGCTGGCAAGGCGGAGGAGGGAGGGATACCGGCAGGTATCGCGACCGACGACAACGCTGCCAGGTGTGCAGCGGGGTGCCGCCAACCATTAAGGAACTTTCAACACGCGACACTAGAACAAAGGCGGTGCACCCGTGAAGGTGCACCGCCTTTGTCGTCGCTATGCGATCAGTACAGCGAGGAGGAGATCTGCGGCCAGGAGTAGTGCAGTTCGCGCTCCCAGTAGCCCCACGAGTGAGTGCCGGTGGGACGCAGCTTGATGGTCGCGGGGATCTTGAGCTGGGCGAGACGCTGCGCCATCTGCTGAGTGCAGACGTTGGTCACCGCTTCGATGCCGCCACCCAGGATCACGCGATCGGCGAGATTGACGCTGTCCGTCGCGGTGCTGCCCGCCTCGACCGACTCGTCCTGGCCCGGAAGGCCGCTGTTGGACGACAGATACACCTTGGTGCCGCGCAGCTTCGCCGCGTTGATGTACGGGTCGTTGGCCTTCCAACCTGCGCCCTTGTACGGACCCCACATGTTCGTGGTGTCGGCACCGCCACGGCTCTCGACGACGGTCCGGATGTACTGCTGCCCCGCCGGGTCACTCGTCCGTGCGCAACCGCTGTACGACGCCGCCGTCGTGTACAGACCAGGCGCGGCGATCGCGAGGTTGAGCACCGAGGTGCCCGCCATCGAGATGCCCGCGATGGCGTTCTTGCCGGTGGTCTTGAGCTCATCATTCAGAACGGGCGGGAGTTCCTTGGTCAGGAACGTCTCCCACTTCTGAACGCCGAGCTTCGGGTCGGCCTTCTGCCAGTCGGTGTAGTACGAGAACGCGCCCTTGAGCGGTGTCACCACGTTCACGTGCTTGTTCGCGAAGAAGCCCGTGTAGTCGGTGCGGTTGGCCCAGCTCGCCGAGTCCTCTCCGCCGCCCGCACCGTTGAGCAGGTAGAACACCGGTGCAGGCGTGGAGTTCGCCGGGACGAGGACGTCGAGCGGGATGTCCTTCTGCATCGACGCCGAGTAGACGGTGACGAGCAGGCGGGACGGCTTGTCCAGGTCGCCGTTGTGGTAGGCGACCGGAACCGAGCTGACCACGTGTGACTCGCCTGACGACGGGTCGGCCTGTGCGATCGCGGCCGGTGCGGTGGTTCCCACCGCGGCGGCCACAGCGGCCGTGATCAGGCATCGTGCGGTTCTCGTGAACTTCATGGTGTGTCTTTCTTAGGAGCCGAAGATGTCCGACAGGCTGCCTGCCGAGCTGCCGTTGCCGCCGGGGGCGGTCGTCGTGGGCTTCGTCGTGGTCGGCGTGGTGGGGTCGGTGGTGTCGGTCGGATCCACCGGAACATCCTTGGCGGTGACCGTGACGTTCTTCGTGGTCGACTGCGCACCGATGGTCGCCTTCAATGCCACTGCACCCGGTGCGGACGGGGTCCACTGGCAGGTCGCCTTGTGATCGGCGCCGAGCGTCAGGTTCTGGCAGATCGCAGTGCCGTTCGCGGTCAGGGCAACGCTCGCACCGACAGCGGCATCCGACTCAACTGTCACCGTGACGGCGTCGCCGACCTTCGGAGCGGCACTGAGAGTGACGATCGGGGCGCCGGGCTCCGGATCGGGGTCCTTGGGCGAGACGGTTCCACCGATGGACGACGACGACCCTGCGAGGGTCGCGGTGCCGGAGTACACGGCCTTCAGCGAGTAGGCGCCCTCGTTGGACGGGGTCCAGGAGACCGTCGCCTTGCCTGCGACGACGTTCGCGGTGCCGAGCGACACGTTGTGGTTGAAGAACTCGACAGTGCCGTCTGCGACCGTCGCGGTGCTCGTGATCTTCGCGGTGACCGTTGACGGGTCACCGACCTTCGGAGCAGGGCTCACCGAGACAGCTGTGGTGGTGGCGTCCTTCTGCGGCGGGGTCTGGACCTTGATGTTCGGCCCCTTGTCCTGGTACGTCCCGCTGCCGAGTGAACCGCCGTAGTGCATGGTGCCGACAGCGAGGTTCACTCCGGTCGGGCAGTTCTCGCCCACCTTGTACTTGAGCGAGATAGTCCGCTTCGCCCCCCATCCCGCACCGACTCCCGGAACGCGCCACGAGGTCAAATTAGGCGATTCGAGACGGACGAAGCCGAGCTGACCAGCTGCCGCGGTGGACACCTGCACGTTCGTGGTGGCTGAATCCTCCCACTTCGCACTGCCCTGAACGTAGTCCAGACAACCGTCTTCGAGGTCCTTGAAGTTATACACGTCCTCGAACGACCACTTGCGCTGGAATGTGGTCGACACGGTGATCGTGTCACCGATGGCGGGATTCACATCGCTCACGGTGCGCGAGAAGGCCGTGTTGCCGTCGGACCATTCAATGGTCGCGGGTGCCGCCGCTGCGACACCGGGAGTCGACGCGATAAGGCCTGCGACGACCAACAGTCCGGTTCCGGTCGCCGCTGCGACGCGGCCCAATGATCTAGTCATGTCTGCTGTCTCTTCCGTGTCTCAGCCGAACAGGCTGCCGAGGCTGCCCGTGTCGAGGCTGCCGTTTCCGCTGTTTGGATTCGTGGTTGTCGGAGTGGTTGTTCCGGTCGGCTCTTCGGTGACCGGAGGCTTCGCGACGGTGATCGTCGGTCCCTTGTCCTCGTACGTGCCCGAACCGAGGGACCCTCCGTAGTGCATCGATGTCGGCATCGCGACACCAGTTCCACAAGATTCGCGCACGTAGAACTGCATCGAGACCGATTTCTTGCCTCCGAAGCCTGAGCCGAGGCCCTTGACGACCCACGACGTGATGCTCGGCGCGTTCACTTTGACGTATGCCTGCGGGTCTGCGGGGGTTCCCGAGCTGATCTCGACTTTGTCGGCAGGAGACGGTGATCCTCCCCAGCCTGCGCTGCCCTCGATGTATCGGAGGCAGGCCGGAACGAGTTCTTTGACGCTGTAGATGTACTCGTCGGCCCACTTGCGCTGGAACTGTGTGGTGATGGTGATCGTGTCGCCGATCTCGGGCGTGGTGTCGCTGACCAGCTGGTTGAATCGAGAGTTTCCGTCCTCCCAGTAGGTGAGGCCCTCGTCTGCCGAGGCCGATCCGCTTGACAGTGCAACGCCGGTCGCGGCGATCGCGCAGGCGCTGAGTCCCGCCACGATCCGTCCGAACATGCTTGTAGTCATGAGGTGTTTTCTCCTGAGGAAGTTGTCGTCGATGAATGACTAGGAGGAGCCGAACAGGCTGCCGATGTCGAGGCTGCCGTTGCTGCCTCCAGGCTCCGTCGGCTCCTCGACCGTGCCTTCTGCGATCGTGATGACCGGACCCTTCTCCTTGTACGTACCGCTGCCGAGAGAGCCGCCGTAGTGCATCGTGGTCGACAGGACGTCGCCGGCCTTACACGCGTTGGTGACGCGGAAGTCCGTCGTGAGCTTCACCTTGGCGCCCCACCCACTGCCGAGACCCGTGACCTTCCAGGCGGTGATGCTGGGCGCTTCGACACGCATCCATGATTCGTCCGCTCCCGGTTCCGAGGTGGTGACCTTGGACGTCACCAGCTTGCCCGCCCACGTCGTGGTCCCCGGCACGGACTCGATGCACGAACCAACGAGTTCCTTCACGTTGTAGATGTACTCATCGGCCCACTTGCGCTGGAACGACGTAGTCACCGTGAACGTCTCGCCGACCTTGGGGTTGTCGTTGCTGACCGTCTGTTCGAAGCGGGAGTTTCCGTCCTCCCAGTAGGTCATGGTGTCGATCGCGGCGCCGGCGGTGCCGGGCACTGCGACGATGCTCGAGAGCGCGACAGCGCTCGCGCCGACGACAAGCGCGGCGGTTCTCTTCATGGACATGCGTCAACCTGTGTTTCTGTGAATCGGGGCGCGCTGGGAGGGAGCGCAGGAACGGGGATGGTCAGTGCGACGTGAACGGTGACTTAGGATCCGCTCAAACCGCCGAGGCTTCCGGTGTAGAGACTTCCCGAGTCGAGCCCGGGCAAAGCACCGAGACTGCCTGCCGGGCTGTCGTTGATGTGGACTTTCTGGGTGATGGTGACCGGGGAGTCCGTGCCGACAACAGCCTTGACGGTGTAGTCGCCCTTCTTCTTCGGCACCCACGTGCAGGTGACGCGGCGATTGCCGTCGAGTTTGAGGTTTCCGCACCCGTCGACGGTCTTGCCGTCGATGGTGAGGACGACCGGCGCACCGGGAACGCCTTCGGGGTGACTGACCGTCAGGAACACATCGTTCGCAGCGAGGGCGTCCGTGGGGTTGATCGTGATCGAGGGACGGCCCGCGACGACATTCAGCATGGGACCGACGAACGGTCGGGTGTTTCCGCTCTCGAACGCCCAGGTGGTGCTCCATTCGAGACCGCCGGAATTGAGCGGGCCGAGTTCGCAGCTGCTGCCGACGAGGTAGTCCTGCGTCCAGATCAGCGGGTCGGCCTGCCAGGAGTTCGCGCCGGGGGCGTCGATCATCGCCCATCCCGCACCCGAGGAGAACTCGCCGGGCGCCTTCGTCCCCTCGCCCTCGGGATCATTGGTGTAGGTCTTGCCGTTCACCTTCCACGTGGAGGTGTTCGGCACTGCTTCGAAGCACGTCGGATGCGTGTCCTTGATGGAGTAGACGAGCCATGCCATCTTGCGGCTCAATTTGTTCGTGATGGTGACCACGTCGCCGCGGGCGACTGTGCCACCGACGAGTGACGGGCCGCTCACCGAACGCTGGAACGACGCCGCGTCAGACTCGCCGTTGATCGGTCCGACCACGTCGGCGGCGCTGATGCCGGGGGCGCCCGTCACGACGAGCGCGGCGGCCGCTGCGGTGGTCAGCACCGCAGCGGCCGTCCGGCGTGCGAGAGAGGTCACGGGGAGGTTCACGTGCACGAGCTCCTGTTGATCGATCGAACGAGAGATTCATGTCACCGTACGGTCACGAACGTGAATTCCGTCATTCAGATCGGGAAGCTGGCACGATTTTGCGCGACCCCGATCAGCGCTGGAGCAATCCCTTGGCTACATGGGTGACCTGAATCTCGTTCGATCCTGCATAGATCATCAGCGACTTTGCATCGCGGGCGAGTTGCTCCACTCGATACTCAGCCATGTACCCGTTTCCTCCGAACAGCTGAACCGCTTCCATGGCAACTTCTGTCGCCGCGCGCGAGGAGTACAGCTTCATCGCAGACGCCTGCGCGAGAGTCGGCGGCTTACCCGCTTGAGCAGCCTCAATAGCGACGAACAGCATGTTCTGGACATTCAGGCGCGCCACTTCCATCTCGGCGAGCTTGAGCTGGATCAACTGGAACTTGGCGATCTCCTGACCCCAGAGGGTGCGGGTCCGGGCGTAGTCGATCGACAGACGCTGAGCCTCGTTGATGATGCCCAGCGAGAGAGCGGCGATGCCGATCCGCTCGGCGGTGAAGCCCGCCTTGGCATTGTCGCCGCCACTGCGGTCGCCGGTCTCCTCGGTTTCGCCCAGCAAACGGTCGCGCGACACACGCACGTCGTCGAAGAACAGCTCGCCGGTGGGCGAGCTCATCATGCCCATCTTCTTGAAGGGCTTGCCGAGCGTGAGGCCTTCCATTCCGGCGTCGAGCACAAATGTCAGTACCTTGCGGTCACGCATCGGCGTGCCGTCGCCCTCGTCGAGCTTGGCGAAGACGACGATCGTGTCCGCGTACGGACCGTTGGTGATGAAGGTCTTGTTGCCTTTGAGGATGTAGTCGTCGCCGTCTCTGCGGACAGTGGTCTTCATGCCGCCGAGCGCATCCGACCCGCTGTCGGGTTCGGTGATGGCCCAGGCGCCGACCTTCTCCATCGTGACCAGCTCGGGCAGCCAACGCTTCTTCTGGGCGAGCGTTCCGCGGCTCCGGATGGTCGACACCGTCAGGCCCATCGACACGCCCATCGACGCGATGGTGCCGAGGGACACTCCGGCCATCTCCATGTTGAGGATCAGGAACATCGAATTGGCGAGCGTGCTGGAGCCGCCGCCTGCAGGCTTGGCCTCACCGGCTTCCTGCGCCGCGAGTTCTTTCTCCAGATTCTCGGCGTTCATCGAATCCATGCCGAAAGTCGACAGGAGCTTGCGGATGATGTCGTACGGCGGGAGTTTCCCGCTCTCGAGATCGTCGACGTACGGACGCACTTCTTTGTCGATGAACCCTCGGACGGCGTCTTGCACCATCCGGTCTTCGTCGGACCACTCGAACATGGAACCTCCAAGGAATTGAAACGTGTTCTACTTCGATCATGACCCTAGCGCCCCGACCGTGGACGCCACACCCTACGGCCGCATTCATCGTCCCGACTCCCTGACACCGGACGCTCTCGACGCTCGAACGTGGATGGGCGACGAGTCCCCCTCGGACGATCCCGATGGGGCGACACGCATCTGGGACGCTGCGCGCCACTGGTACGCCGTCGGCACACAGCCCGCTGTGCAGATATGCGTCCGACACCGCGGACGCATAGTGCTCGATCGTGCGATCGGGCACGGTCGCACTCCCCTCGAGCAGGTCACGGGATCGACACCGTTCTGCTTGTACTCGGCGTCGAAGGTGATCGCAGCCGTGGCGGTATGGCGGCTGATCGACCAGGGCCTGCTGCGGCTCGACGACCGCGTCGCCGACCTGATCCCCGGGTACGGGACGCGGGGCAAGTCGTCGACGACGGTTGATCACGTCCTGACACACCGCGCGGGCGTGCCGTTCGCCTTCGCCGGGCTGGACGACCCCCTGCGCGCGGATGATCGCGACTACGTGCGGCGGAGCCTGAATCGCCTCTGGGCCGTCCATCCACCCGGGATGCTGCACATCTACCACGCGTTGACTTGGGGCCCGCTGGTCCGCGAGATCGTCGAGGCCGCCGCGGGCCGCGGCATCCGCGACTATGTGGCCGACGAGGTGACCGGCCCACTCGGACTGCGGTGGACCAACTTCGGAGTACATGCCGACGAACTCGTCGAGGTGGCGCACAGCCATGTGACCGGCCCCCGCGTTCGGGTGCCGATCGACACGGCGTTCGTGCTGTCCACCGGACACACCTTGGCCGCCACCATCACGGCATCCAATTCCCCCGATTTTCTGACCAGCGCCGTTCCGTCGTCGAATGGCGTGTCAACAGCGCGGGAGCTCTCCCGATTCGCCGAGATGCTGCTGCGCGGCGGAGAAGGCGTGCTGCGGCCGGAGACCGTGGCTCGCGCCCGCCGGCAACGAAGGGTCCTGCGGCCCGACGTTGCGACATCCGGTTCGCCACTGCGGTGGGGCACGGGGTTCATGCTCGGGTCGCACTACTTCGGCCCGTTCGGCCGTCGCGCACCCGAAGCGTTCGGGCACACCGGCCTCACGCACGTCGCGATGTGGGCCGACCCGCAACGCGAACTGGCCGTCGCCGTCATCAGCAGCGGCAAGACGCTCTCCGACGACGGCGGCCACTACCGTGCCCTGATCAACACGATCGCCGCGTCCTTCCCCGCTGGCTGAGGACAGGAATTGTCGTACGTGTGTGCGATGCTCGCGGCATGAATCGAGGTGACGAGATGCTGGTGGTGCCGAAGGACTGCGTCCTCTGGTCTCATCACCAGCCGTATGCGGAAGCTGTGTTGGACGACTACACGACGGTTGATCTCGACCAATGGAACAATCGACTGGCGAGGCTCCGCATCCCCGCCCGCGTGTACGCGACCGATGCCGACGGCGCACAGATCGAGTCCGGCGTCGGACACATCCGGCGCGGAGACCTCGAGGCCACGAGCACCCGTCTCGATCTCGGTCCCGAACCGACACTCAACCGTCTGTACCTGTGCGCTGCGTGGCTTCGGTCGCACGACGGTCGCGGAGGCCTCCGGCGGTTCCCCGACGTCCGCGATCCACACGACACGTCACGTCCGTTCGACATGATCGCCCGAGCGCTCGACGCCTGTGAGCGAGTCCCGACGCTCGTCGAGACGGGCGCATTCCGCAACTGGTCGGGTTGGCCTGTCGCACCGGGTGTAGGCCACGCGCTGATGTCTCTGTACGGATGGGCGATCCACGGTCCGGGCCCGGACCGCCCACAGTTGCTCGACACCTACTCGGCGGCGAGCCTGGTCCGCTACGGCTGGATGGTCGGCGCGGGAGCATCCCAGTTCTCGGTGCGAACGTACGCGAGATACTCGAACCTGATTCACCGCTGGGCCGGTCAGGCCGGTACAAAACCGGAGATCGTGGAACTGTGGCTCAACCGCGACTGGCAGCGGCGTCTCGGTCAGCCGACGCTGCGGGGCGAGCCGTCGCTGTGGTGAGGCGTTGGTGGGGTGAGCACCGATCCCGGCCGGATCGAGACCGTGAAGTACTCACGGGGCGAGCGCGCCACAAGCGCCTGCGCGACGGGCGACGCCACCACGACCAACCCGTCGAATCCCTGCGTCGCGGCGACGATTCGGCTGACGAACTCGGTGATCGTCTCGCCGCCATGAGGACGGGAGTCGGGGTCGGTGAACCAGGCCTCGAGTTCGTCGGTCGGGACGTTCGTCGGTTCCAGGCCGGACCAGCGTGCGATGTCGACGGTCGCCAATGAGCGGTCCGGCTCGACATCGATGCCGAGCATCCGGGCGGTCTCGCGGACCGACGCCTCCGGACCCACCCGTACCGTCGTGGGAACGGCCACGTCGAGGCGCTCGATGTCACAGCGGCCTCGATCGTCGAGTGGGTCGTGCTCACCGCCGAACCGGACCGCACGGTTGGGTGCGGTCCGGCCGGCGACGATCACGGTGAGCGGCATCAGGCCTGCACTGACTCCAAACGCTGCGCGGAGGCGGCCGTGCGGCGCATCATCAGCCCGATGAGACCCACGAACACCACTGTCAGCACCGCCCAGAGCAGAACCTGGTTGGCGATGGCGTACACGCGATAGTCCGCGATCACTTGGCCGGGGAAGCCGGGCGCGACGATACGATCCCCGTCCATGACGGGTCCGGGAACCTCGTGGAAACTCGGGAGCAGAGCGCTGGTGATCGTGACGCCGACCAGATAGGCGACCGCCGCCGACGCACCGGCCCACAGTCCTCCGATCCGATCTGACAGCCAGATCGCGAGCACGACCGCGGCGACCGCGAGAACGATCGAGACCAGTGTCAGCGTCAAGTACGCACCGGATCTGGCGCCGATGGTGTCCTCCTCGCCGACCGCAGGCGGGTTGGGGGGATACACGAAGAAGGGCACCCCGATCACTGCGACGAACGCGACGCCACCGAGTGACGCTGCGAGGGTGCGCGGGTCGGCCTCCGGCCTGCGTCGGCCGATGATCGCCCACGCCACCGTGAATGCGACAGCGAACAGCGCGCCGATCGCTACCGCGAAGACGACCGTGCCGACTCCGGCTCCGATGTTCTCCTGCACGGAGCGACTGAACAGTTCGTGACCGTGGTCGTGCGCTCCGCCTGCGAGTTCGGATTCCGCGTGGGATCGAATGTCCTCGTAGTCGATGGCCTCGGCTACCCGCGGTTCGATGAAGATCCGCGCAAAGATGAAGCTGACGATTCCGGCGACCAGACCGCTGAGCAGTCCGGCGCCGATGAAAGTGCGTTCCATTTTCTCTTGTTCTCCCGGTCCGTTGATCAGTGGCAGGGGAAGCCGAGGAAATGACGCGCGTCGTGCACGAACTCGTGGACGTGGGTGTCGCTGCCGAAGACGGAGACGGCGCCCTGGTCGTAGCCGAGGAAGTAGTACGCGAGAGATGCGACCAGCACCGTTGCGGTGAGGGTGAGTGCCGCCGAAGCCGCGGAGAGGTCCGGGAGCGCGAGAGCTCGCGGTGCCGTCTGTGCCGATGAAACGGTCATGGGAATCTATTCCTGTCCTGCGGATTTCGCGTCCGCCCAATGGATATGCACACCCGGGGCGATATCTGACTCGCCAGCCCCTCACGGGTCCGACTCACAGTGGCGCGACCGTTTCGGATTCTCACCGAATTCCCGCACCGGGATTTCGGCAGCGTACCGCGCCTCGGACGCGGAGTTGTCGGTGGCATGGGATTCAATGGAGTCGTGGCCACACGCGCAGCAGTTCTTCAGCGCATGCAGCCGGCGACCCGAGAGTGGTTCACCGGTGCTTTCGCCGCGCCGACGCCCGTTCAGCTCGGAGCATGGGACTCCATCTCGAAAGGCGATGACACGCTGGTCATCGCACCGACCGGCTCCGGCAAGACCCTCGCCGCGTTCCTGTGGGCCATCGACTCCCTCACACAGAACTCCGGATCTCCACGATCGGGAGTGAGCGTCTTGTACATCTCGCCGTTGAAGGCCCTCGGCGTGGACGTCGAACGCAACCTCGCCGCACCTCTGACCGGTATCGCGCACACCGCGGCACGCATGGGTGTCGAGCCGCCGCACGTCACGGTCGGCGTCCGGTCCGGCGACACGTCGACTGCCGATCGACGGGCCCTGCAACGCACGCCTCCAGACATCTTGATCACCACACCCGAGTCGCTGTACCTGATGTTGACCTCATCGGCGCGCGAGACGCTGACGTCGGTGCAGACGGTGATCATCGACGAAGTGCACGCCGTCGCGTCCACCAAACGCGGTACCCACCTCGCATTGTCGTTGGAACGACTCGACGACCTGCTCTCCTCGCGCGCACAGCGGATCGGGCTGTCGGCCACCGTCCGCCCAGAGGAGCGTGTCGCCGAGTTCCTGTCCGGGTCGGCAACATGCACAATCGTCAAACCGCCCGCCGCGAAGACGTTCGACCTGCGCGTCGAGGTCCCCGTCGACGACATGGCGAACATCCCGGCACCGCCGTCGGCCGGTGACCTCGACGGTCTGGACGATGCGTTCTCCCCCACCGCCGGGTCGCTGTGGCCGTTCATCGAGGAGTCGATCGTCGACGAGATCGAACGCAACCGGTCGACGATCGTGTTCGCGAACTCCAGGCGCCTGGCCGAACGACTCACTGCTCGCCTCAATGAGATCGCCGCGGCGAGAGCAGGCGACCCGGTGGATCTCGATGCGGCGAACCCCCAGGTCCCGGGCGGTATGCCGTCGATGGTGTCGACGTCTGGATCCACCCGCGGCGCGTCCCCGGTACTCGCTCGGGCACACCACGGCTCGGTCAGCAAGGACCAACGTGCGGCCATCGAGGACGACCTCAAGTCGGGCCGCCTCCGCTGTGTCGTGGCGACCAGCTCCCTGGAGTTGGGCATCGACATGGGTGCTGTCGACCTGGTGGTCCAGGTGGAGGCGCCGCCGTCGGTCGCGTCCGGGCTGCAGCGCATCGGCCGCGCAGGTCACCAGGTCGGCGAGATCAGCAAGGGTGTGCTGTACCCCAAGCACCGGACCGACCTGATCCACTGCACGGTCACCGTGGACAGGATGGGCCGCGGACAGATCGAGTCGCTCGCGGTGCCGACGAACCCGCTCGACATCCTCGCGCAGCAGACGATCGCCGCGACCGCCGCGGGCGACGTGAGCGTCGACGACTGGTTCACGACCGTCCGCCGTGCGATGCCGTACAAGAGCCTCACCCGCGACGTGTTCGACGCGGTCCTCGACCTCATCTCGGGTCGCTACCCGTCAGACGAGTTCGCCGAACTCCGTTCACGGGTCGACTACGACCGATCCACCGGCGTCCTCACCGCCCGCCGGGGCACCCTCCGCCTCGCCGTCACCTCCGGCGGAACCATCCCCGACCGCGGCCTCTTCGGGGTGTTCCTCACCGGCTCGTCCGACAACGGACAGCTGCGCCGAGTCGGCGAGCTCGACGAGGAGATGGTCTACGAGTCGCGGGTCGGCGACGTGTTCGCACTCGGCGCCTCGAGTTGGCGGATCGAGGAGATCACCCACGACCGAGTCCTCGTCTCCCCGGCGTTCGGCCAGCCGGGGCGACTCCCGTTCTGGATCGGCGACGCGCAGGGCCGTCCCGCCGAACTCGGCGAGGCGATCGGCAAGTTCGTCGGACAGGTGTCCGACGACGCCAAACTGTCGGCACAAGCGGACCGGCTAGGGCTGACGGCGCGTGCCCGCGACAACCTGTCGGCACTGCTCACCGAACAGAAGCAGGCCACCGGGGCGTTGCCCACTGACCGCACGCTGATCGTCGAACGCTTTCGAGACGAACTCGGCGATTGGCGGCTGGTCCTGCACTCGCCCTACGGGCTGCGTGTCCATGCGCCGTGGGCGTCTGCGATCGCCTCCCAGCTGTCGGCGAGGCTCGGGCTGGACGGCGCGACCACGGCGACCGACGACGGGATCATCGTCCGGCTCCCCGACACCGACGATGCACCGCCCGGCGCCGAGGTGTTCACCGTCGATCCCGCGACTGTCGAGGATCAGGTGACGAGGGCACTCGCCGACTCGTCGATGTTCGCGTCGAGATTCCGTGAGTGCGCGGCGCGAGCGCTCCTGCTGCCCCGCCGTGATCCCGGCCGACGGGCTCCGCTGTGGCAGCAGCGTCAGCGGAGCGCACAGCTGCTGTCGGTGGCGTCGCAGTTCCCTGACTTCCCGATCATCTTGGAGACGGTCCGCGAATGCCTCGCCGACGTGTACGACCTCCCTGCCCTGATCGCGCTGCTCACCCGCATCTCTTCCCGCAAGGTCCGGGTCGCCGAGGTCGAGACGGCGTCGCCGTCCCCGTTCGCGGCGTCGATGCTCCTCGGTTACGTCGGCGCGTTCATGTACGACGACGACGCGCCGCTCGCCGAGCGCCGAGCCACCGCACTCTCGCTCGACACCGCGCTCCTCGCCCAATTGCTCGGCCGCGTCGATCTGCGTGAACTGCTCGACCCAGACGTCATCGCCGACGTGGTCGCGCGTCTGCAACGGACCGCACCGCAGCGTCGGGCACGCGACGCGGAGGACATCGGAGACATGGTGCGATGGCTGGGTCCCCTCACATCCGAGGAGATCGCCGCACGGTGCCTCGACGATGTCGACTCCGACGCCGCGCTGACAGTTCTCCTGTCAAGCGGCCGCGTGATCGCGATCCGGCACCGCGGCGTCGACCTGTATGCCGCGGTCGAGGACGCTGCTCGCCTCCGCGACGGCCTGGGCGTTCCGCTGCCCCTCGGTGTTCCCGCCGACTTCCTCGCTGCAGTGCCCGACCCGATCGGCGACCTCGTTCATCGTTTCGCTCGAACGCATGGCCCCTTCACGGCCGACGACGCGGTCGCGGCTCTCGGCATGGCGCCTGCCGTCGTCGCCTCGGCACTCGAGACACTCGCGGCGCGGCACACCGTGGTCGAAGGCGAGTTCGTGCCCCTCGACGGGCCGCACCGATCCCAGTGGTGTCATTCCGACGTGCTCGGCCAACTGCGGCGAGGCTCCCTCGCAGCGGGCCGCGCCGACGTCGAGCCCGTTCCCACCCAGGTGTACGCGCGTTTCCTCCTCGACTGGCAGCACGTGGCGCCCCAGACTCGACTGCGGGGCGTCGCCGGAGTCGCGGAGGTCGTCGAGCAACTCGCAGGCCACCCCGTTCCGGCGTCCGCCTGGGAAACGCTCGTCCTGCCCGCACGCGTCATCGACTACGCGCCGTCGATGCTCGACGAGCTTCTCGCCTCGGGCGAGGTCTGCTGGTCGGGACACGGTTCGATCAGCGGTTCAGACGGATGGGTGGCGCTGCACCTCGCCGATGCCGCTCCCCTGACTCTGCGCGAGCCCGACGATGTCGAACTCACGACCGTTCACGAATCGGTATTGGCCTCCCTCGACGGAGGCGGAGCCCTACGCGCCTCAGCTCTGGTCGAAGCGACGGGCGCCGACGAAGCGTCGGTGACGGCCGCTGTGTGGGACCTCGTGTGGTCGGGACGTCTCACCAACGACTCGTTCAGTGTTGTGCGCGCCGCACTGACACCTGCCCGATCGGCGTCCGCGCCCGCGCATCGCACACGCGGCCGCGCTCCTCGACTGCGGACGGCGCGCCTGTCGTCGCGTTACCTCGCAGGTGTGGACGGTCCGAGCCGCACGTCGCCGCTCCTGCAAGGCCGATGGTCCGTGCTGCAGCGACCCGACGTCGACTCGACCGCTGAAGCGGCCGCGACCTGCGAGATCCTTCTGGATCGGTACGGGGTGGTCACCAAGGGATCAGTCACGGTGAGCGAGGTCGACGGCGGATTCTCGCGGGTCTACAAAGCCCTCACCGTGTTCGAGGACGGCGGCCAAGTTCGCCGCGGATACTACGTCGACGGGCTCGGCGGCGCCCAGTTCGCGGCGGGTGCGACAGTCGATCGTCTCCGCGACGAGTTGCGGGTGCCACGCGAACGGGAGGCGGAGGCAGTCCTGCTCGCCGCGACCGACCCCGCGAACCCGTACGGCGCCGCCCTCGACTGGCCTGAGTCGGCTGACGGGCACCGCCCCGGACGCAAGGCCGGCGCCGTTGTCGTCCTGGTGTCCGGTGCATTGACCGTGTTCATCGAGCGTGGCGGGAAGACCGTCCTGACCTTCACCGACAACGTCGACGCCCTCGCGGCCGCAGCGGTGGCGGTCGCCGACGCTGTCCGCGCGGGCCGTGTCCCCCGCATCCACGTCGATCAAGTCGACCAGACGCCGGTGTCGACCACTGCATTCGGCCGTGAACTGGTGAACGCCGGATTCTCGTCGACTCCACGTGGGCTCCGCATGAACTACGACCCGAGGATGGGCTGATTCACCAGTGCCCGAAGGCGACACCATTTACGCGCTGGCGCGCCGCCTCCATGAGGTGCTGGCGGACGCGACCCTCACACACACCGACTTCCGAGTTCCTCGCTGGGCCCTCACCGACCTGTCCGGAGGTCGCGTCACTGCGGTTCGGTCCGTCGGCAAACACCTCTTCATGGATGTCGAGCGAGATGACGGCAGCGCCGTCTCGATCCATTCTCACTTGAAGATGGAGGGCGCGTGGGACGTCCACCGGCTGGGAACGCGGTGGCGCAGACCAGGCCATTCGGCGCGCGTGGTGCTGCGCGCAGGCGACACCGAGGCCGTCGGCTTCAACCTCGGAGTGCTCGAGGTGGTCACCGACCCGGCTGCGGCGGTCGCCCATCTCGGGCCGGATCTGCTCGGCGACGATTGGGATCCGGATCTGGCGGTGACGAACCTCGCCGCCGATCCCGACACACTCGTCGGCGCCGCCTTGCTCGACCAGCGTCTCCTGGCCGGTGTCGGCAACGTCTTCCGCAGCGAGATCTGCTTCCTTCAACGGGTGTCGCCGTACACCCGGACCGGCGACGTGGACCTTCCCGCTGTAGTGCAGACGGCCCGCAGGCTGCTGTGGGACAACCGGGTGCGCAGCGTTCGATGCACGACCGGCGTGCTGATCCGAGGCAAGGAACTGTGGGTGTACGGACGCGATCGGAAGCCGTGCCGGCGTTGTGGGGAGGCGATCGTCCGCTCCGACCTCGACGGACGCGTCGTGTACATGTGTCCTCGGTGTCAGGCAGGAGCCGCCGCCGGCGGGTGAACTGCGGCCGACGTCCCATCCAGCGGACGGTCCCACCCCGCGCGAGCCCGCGGCGTCCTACGTTCGGCGGAACCTGCCATCGGAGAATCGAGAGAAGGACCTGCCCGTGGACATCGCCGAACGCATCGACGCACTCGAACAGATCGAGGAGATCAAGACGCTCAAGTACCGATACTGGAGAGCCTGCGACGCCAAGGATCCGCAAGGCTTCCGGGACGCATTCGTCTCGTCGGGCGCACGCATCGACTACGGCAGGCTCGGTTCGTTCGACGACGTCGAGCCCATGGCGCAGATCTTCGAACAGGTCGCGCTCCACACGGTGGACGGCAAACACGTCATCTTCGACATGCATCACGGCATGCATCCCGACATCACGCTCACCGGACAGCACACCGCGACCGGCAGGTGGACATTGCGGTTCCGCCAGGTCAATCTCCTGGAGAACACCGAGACCGTCTCCACCGGCGAGTACCGAGACGAGTACGTCATCGAAGACGGTCGGTGGAAGACGTCGACGTGCTCCTTCACTGAGACCTGGTCGATGACGCGTCCCCTCGATCCGGCGGCCACGGTGTCCGAGGGAACGTTCGGGAGCATCGGATGAAGTTCGGAGTGTCGCTGTTCACCTGCGATCGAGGCATCACTCCGGCGGCGGCCGCTCGGTCCGCGGAGGCACACGGCTTCGACCACATCTACGTCCCCGAGCACACGCACATTCCCGTCGTCCGGAGTTCCAACCACCCGGCGACCGGCGACGAGACTCTGCCCGACGACCGGTATCTCAGAACACTCGATCCGTGGGTCAGTCTCGCGTCGGCCGCGTCGGTCACCGAGCGGATCGGTTTGGGCACCTCCGTCGCACTTCCGCTGGAACATGATCCGATCGCGCTCGCGAAGACGATCGCAACTCTCGATCACCTGTCGGGCGGTCGGGTCACGTTCGGCGTCGGGTTCGGATGGAACCTCGAGGAACTAGCAGATCACGGCGTTCCGCCCGCGAAACGACGGACTGCGCTCAAGGACTACCTCGCCGCCATGCAGGCGCTGTGGACGTCCGACGAGGCCGAGCACGACGGGCCGTTCGTGTCCTTCGGACCCAGCTGGGCCTGGCCCAAACCAGTGCAGCAACCTCGACCCGAGATCCTCCTCGGTGCAGGCGGAACGGAGAAGAACTTCGAGTGGATCGTCGCTGCAGGCGACGGTTGGATCACCACTCCGATCGAGGAGGCAGTCGAAGGCGGCATCGAACGCCTGACAACGCTGTGGGAGCAGGCCGGCCGCGACGGGTCGCCGCGGGTGGTCGTGCTGGGAGACGCTCCGGATCCGGGCGCCCTCGCGCGGTGGCGAGACGTCGGCGTGTCCGAAGTGGTCTTCTCACTTCCCGACGACACGGCAGACACAGTCGAGACCTTCGTCGCTGAGTTGGCGACCGCCGTCGCACCGTTCCGGTAGATCCCGGCGTCAACGCCGGCGACGTTTCCCGGTCTGGAACCGAGGAACGTCGCCAACGTGGCGAGATGAGTCTTCCGCCCCGCGCACACGTGACCATCGCCCCTCGCCTCGGCGTCCATCCGGTCCAAGAATGGAGGCATGAGCAACGATCCGGTGACCGTGATGACCGACGACCAAGCGTGGGAGATGCTCACCGGCACCGTGTTCGGTCGGGTGGCGGTGTCCGTCGATGACCGTCCCGACATCTTCCCGGTGAACGTCCACGTCGACGCCGCGGCGGGGACGATCCTCCTGCGAACCGCGGAGGGCACCAAACTGTCGATGATGGCGGTCAACAGCCACGTCGTCTTCGAGACGGACGCTTTCACCAGCAGGGTCGGCTGGAGTGTCGTCGCCCGAGGACGTGCCCGCGTCCTCGTCACAACCGACGAGGTCCTGCGCGCCGATCAGACCCCACTGCGCCCATGGATCCCGACGTTGAAGACGCAGTACGTCGAGATCACCGTTGACCGCGTCACCGGGCGACGTTTCACGATCGGGCCGGAGCCTCAGCGAATCATCTCCTGACGATCTGGCGAGGGTGAGGTCATCTGGGAAGCATGGTTTCGCGTGCGAATCCGATGACCTCACCCGCGTCGATGTGCACGGACTGCGCCGCGGTGACCGCGTTGGCTTCCAGGTAGGCCGACACGATTCTCTCGCCCGCTGCATACCCGGCGCCGGTGGGAACGCCGACCGGCGCAGTCCCGAAGAGGCTCGCGGCAGAGTCCCCGTGAATCCACGCGGTGAAGTTCTGCATCCCCGTCACGTCGAGCCCTGACGCGACCTTCGCGACGACGGCGTAGTCGTCGCGCGTCGATTGGGAGACAAAGTGGGTGTACCCCAGATCGCCGTACAGTTCAACGGCGAAGTGGTCGGCAAGCCCCTCGGCCACGACCTGCTCACCGACGGTCACGGTCTGCGGATCCCACACGATTCCGCCTGGGGCGTATCGGACATTGTGGTGGAGTTCGTGCACTGCGATCGCTTCCAGGCGGTCCAGGACGACGTCGGTCGGCCAGACCGTGATCACGATGAAGCCGCTGATCCCGCCGAAGGCCGAAAGACCTCTCACCTCATCCATGAAGTGTGCATTCGTCGGGTCACCGACGACGAGGAGGACAGTCAGATCAGGCACCACGACGCCGGGAACAGCGGCTGCGATCGTGTCTGCCCCACGTCTCAGCGCCTCACTCAGCCGGTTCCATGCGTCGTGCTCGGCCAGTCGGTCGACTGCCCCGCGGACGACATCGGTCGCACCGACAACCGGAAATCCGAAGTTCTGCCGGTGCACCTGCTCCAGGTCGAGTCGGCCGGGAACGAACCGATACATGTCGCGCATTGGGGACCACATCGCACGGACACCGTCAGCCCGTGAGCCCTCTTCCCCATCGAGTATCGCCGTCATCGCCGCCGCGCTGTCAATCACTGAGATCGTCATGCCGCCGACGGTAGAGCCTGACGTCAGGTGAGACTCAAGCTCGTGTCCAGGGCCAACATCTACTCCGGAACGGGAACAGGCTCGAGGATCTCTCGTCGTGCCTCGGGCGCAGCGGCGCGCAGGGCATCCGCGGAGGAGTCGTCGGGCTGTCGCTGCGACGCGATCTCTGCCTCCACTCGCGCCGTGTAGTTCTCGACCTCCCACGCCGTGGTCGCTTCGTCCCAGCCCAAGATCGGGGCCATCAGCTCAGCCACTTCGCGAGCGCAGTCCACTCCGCGATGGCTGTACTCGATCGCGATCCGCGTGCGACGGGCCAGTACGTCCTCGAGGTGCAGGGCGCCCTCGGTCGCAACGGCGTACACCACCTCGGCGCGCAGGTACTGCGGCGCGGCGTCGAGTGGCTTGAGCAGCGACGGGTCGGCCTCCGCGTCGTACAGCACGTCGTCGAGCAGTGAACCGTAGCGGTTCAGGAGCCGGCGGATGCGATACGGATGCAGTCCGAATCGCTGCCCCAGGTGCTCACACTGGTTGATGAGCGCGAAGTAGCCGTCGGCGCCGACGAGCGGCACCCGCTCGGTGATCGACGGCGCCACCCGTGACGGCAGGTAGTCGGTGCACGCGTCGACGGCGTCGGCGCCCATGACGCGGTACGTCGTGTATTTGCCACCCGCGATCGACACCAGCCCCGGCGCGACGACGGCCACCGCGTGCTCGCGCGAGAGTGTCGAGGTGCCTTCGTCTTCACCGGCGAGAAGGGGCCGGAGTCCTGCGTACACGCCTTCGATGTCGTCGTGCGTCAGCTTGGTGACCAGTTCGGTGTTGACTCGATCGAGGATGTAATCGATGTCCTTGCGCGTCGCAGCGGGGTGCGCGAGGTCGAGGTTCCAGTCGGTGTCGGTGGTGCCGATGATCCAGTGGGTCTCCCACGGGATCACGAACAGCACCGAACTCGCGGTCCGCAGGATGATCGCCGTCTCGCTGACGATCCGGTCGCGGGGCACCACGATGTGCACGCCTTTGGAGGCGCGGACAGTGAAGTGGCCGCGCTGTTTCGACAGTGCCTGGACCTCATCGGTCCACACACCGGCCGCATTGATCACACAGTGGGCACGGACTTCCGTGGTCTCACCGGTCTCGCTGTCGCGGAGCTTGACGCCCTTGATTCGGTCGGCCTCCGTGAGGAATCCGATCGCCTGAGTCGAGGTGCGGACCACCGCACCGTAGTTCGATGCCGTGCGGGCGAGAGTGAGGCTGTGGCGCGCGTCGTCGACGACAGTGTCGTAGTACCGGATCCCACCGATCAGCGAGCTGCGCTTGAGTCCGGGCGCCACCCGCAGCGCACCGGACCGCGAGACGTGCTTCTGGCCGGGGACCGACTTCGCGCCGCCCATCCGGTCGTACAGGAAAAGGCCTGCCGCCATGTAGGGCCGCTCCCAGAAACGTCGGGTGAGCGGCGCGAGGAACGGCAGCGGTTTCACCAGGTGAGGCGCGAGGAGACGCAGCGACAGTTCGCGTTCGCGCAGCGCTTCTTTGACGAGCCCGAACTCGAACTGCTCCAGGTAGCGCAGACCGCCGTGGAACATCTTGGACGAACGGCTCGATGTACCGGACGCGATGTCGCGCGCCTCGACGAGCGCGACCCGCAGGCCGCGAGTCGCGGCGTCCAGCGCCGCACCGACTCCGACGACACCTCCGCCGATGACGACGATGTCGAACTGCTCGGTGCCGAGTCGTCGCCATGCCTCATCGCGGTAGGCGGGGCTCAGGTCGGCGGGCCGGTCGGGGTTGAACTCGCTGTCCATGGGCATCGAGCCTACCGGAGAGCAACCGGATGTGACGTGACACACTGTCCAACGTGAGTTCTCCCGGACAGTACGTCGTCTCGATCGATCAGGGCACCACCTCCACGCGCGCGATGGTCTTCGACCGCGCCGGGACGGTGGTCGCCAGCGAACAACTCGAGCACGAGCAGATCTTCCCCCGCGCAGGCTGGGTGGAGCACGACGCAGTCGAGATCTGGCGCAACACCCGACGGGTCGCCGCCGCCGCTCTCGCCGCTGTGGAGATCCTGCCCGGAAACATCGTGGCCTGCGGCATCACCAACCAGCGCGAGACGACAGTCGTGTGGGACCGGGCGACCGGCGAGCCCGTCTACAACGCCATCGTCTGGCAGGACACGCGCACCGATGCGATCTGCCAGGAACTCGCCGAAGACGGTGGCGTCGACCGCTACCGCAAGCGGACCGGGCTCCCCCTCGCCGCGTACTTCGCGGGCCCCAAGGTGCGGTGGATCCTCGACAACGTCGACGGCGCCCGCGAACGCGCCGAACGAGGCGAGCTGGCCTTCGGCACGATCGATTCGTGGCTCGCGTGGAACATGACCGGCGGCCCGAACGGCGGGCTGCACGTCACCGACGTGACGAACGCGTCGCGCACCTTGCTGATGGACCTGAGCACCCTGCAGTGGGATCCGGAGATCTGCGCCGAGATCGGCGTACCCATGTCGATGCTGCCGGAGATCCGCAGCAGCTCTGGCGTGATCGCCCCGCTGCGCAAGGAAGGCGCACTGCCCGGCGTTCCGCTCGCAGGCATCCTCGGCGACCAGCAGGCCGCCATGTTCGGTCAGGCGTGCCTGGAGCCCGGAGAAGCGAAGAACACGTACGGCACCGGCAACTTCCTGCTGCTCAACACCGGCACCGAGCCCGTCTACTCCGAGCACGGCCTGCTGACCACGGTCTGCTACCGGCTCGATGGAGAAGACGCACGCTACGCGCTCGAAGGTTCCATCGCGGTGACCGGATCGCTCGTCCAGTGGCTGCGCGACAATCTCGGTCTCATCTCCGATGCTCGCGAAGTCGAGACGCTCGCCAAGCAGGCCGACGACAACGGCGGCGTCTACTTCGTCCCGGCGTTCTCCGGTCTCTTCGCACCGCGCTGGCGTGCCGACGCGCGCGGCGTCATCGTTGGACTGACCCGATTCGCGAACCGAAATCACATCGCCCGCGCAGTGCTCGAGGCCACCGCGTACCAGACGCGCGAAGTGATCGAGGCGATGGAAGCCGACTCCGGGGTCACCCTCCACACACTGAAAGTGGACGGCGGAATGGTCCTGAACGAACTGCTGATGCAGTTCCAGTCCGACATCCTGTCGGTACCCGTCGTCCGACCCGTCGTGAACGAGACGACCGCTCTGGGCGCCGCGTACGCGGCGGGCCTTGCCGTCGGCTACTGGGAGAGCACCGACGACATCCGCGCGAACTGGGCGCAGGGCGGACGTTGGGATCCGTCGATGCCCGACGCCGACCGCGCCGCGCTCTTCGCAGGCTGGAACAAGGCCGTCGAGCACAGCTTCGACCTGGCCTGACTCAGATTTCGACCACATCGAGCCGCAGAACCTCTTGACATACAACCGAATGGTTGTATGTTTGAGACATGACCGAGGACGACGAGGACAGGGCGGACGCCATGTTCCACGCGCTCTCCGACAGAACGAGGCGGGACATTCTCCGCCGCGTCCTCGCCGGGGAGCACTCGGTCAGCGCACTGGCGGAGAAGTACACGATGAGCTTCGCCGCCGTGCAGAAACACGTCGCCGTTCTCGAGAAGGCCGGACTGCTGACCAAGCGGCGCGACGGCCGGCAGCAGTTGGCCTCGGGCGACGTGAACGCCGTCCGCTCGGTGACGTCGATGCTCGCCGACATCGAGCAGATCTGGCGCGGACGGATCGCCCGCATCGATGAGCTCCTCGCCGCCGACCCACCCGAATCCCACTGACTCACCACCCATCACACAAGGAGACGAAGCCATGCCTGTCATCTCAGCAACCCCCGACCTCGACAACCTCACCCTCACGATCACCGCGGAGTTCGCGGCACCCGTCGACCGGGTATGGCAGGTGTACGCCGACCCGCGTCAGCTCGAGCAGATCTGGGGTCCGCCCACGTACCCCGCCACGTTCGTCGACTTCGACTTCGCGCCCGGCGGCCAGGCCCGCTACTACATGACCTCGCCCGAAGGCGAGAAGTTCGGCGGCTGGTGGAAGTTCACCGCCATCGACGCGACGACCTCGTTCTCGTTCACCGACGGATTCGCCGACGGCGACCTCAACCCGGTCGACGGGATGCCGGTGTCGACGAACGTCTACGAGTTCTCACCGACCGAGACGGGCACACGGGCGGTGTACACGTCGACCTACGCGTCCGCCGAAGACCTCCAGAAGGTCCTCGAGATGGGTGTTGTGGAAGGCGCGTCGATGGCGATCAACCAGATCGACGCACTGCTCGCCGCCTGACGTTCGTCACACCACGAGTGGACGGCCGGATCGCACCCATGCGGTGATCCCGCCGTTCACTCGTTTCGCGGACCGGCCCAGACCGACGAGCACGGCGACAGCGTCTGCCGAGGCCAGGCAGTACGGCCCCGAGCAGTAGGCGACGACGTCCGCAGATTCGGGAAGCTCCGCAATCCTGCGGTCCAGATCTGCGACCGGAATCGACACGGCGCCCTCGACGTGGCCTCGGGCGTAGTCGTCCGCGGACCTCACGTCGACGAGCACAACGTCGTCCTCACGGAGCCTGCGGTCGAGTTCGGCGACGTCGACACTCTCCATCGGCGGGCGTCGCCGGTACAGATCGGCCAGTTCGTCTCGCAGTTCCGCGAGTGAACCCGCCGCGTAGTCGGCGAACGCGCCGAGGAAGGCCGACGTCGCGCTGTCAGCGATCCGATAGTGGATGTGGACACCCTCACGCCGTGACTGGACCAACTGCGCCGCACGGAGCTGCTGCAGCTGTGCCGACGTGTTCTTGACGGGGAGTCCGGTGGCCTCGGCGAGCTCTTCGACGGTGTGCTCCCCCGTCTCGAGCCGATCCAGCAAGCGCAGTCGCAACGGGTTCGACAGCGCCTTGCCGATACGTGACAGCTGACTGTAGATCTCGTCGTCGCCACTCACGACGACGCCTCCACCGGTTCGCGTCGCCACGCTCTCGCAGCAGAGAACTCGGCGAACGCGACTACGACGCCGAGCACTGCGAGAACCGCGAAGCCGAAGCTCAGCAGGCGCGCCGAGTCGACGATGTCGGGTCCGCCGAGGGAGACGAGCACACCTGCGAGCGCCGACCCGAAAGCGTTGGCGATGAGCTGGCTCGTGTTGAGACCGGCAGAGGCCTGTGCAGCCTCCGCGTCGTCGGTGCTCACCCGCATTCCGGCGGTGAACCAGTGCGCCATGGCCATGCCGATGCCACACCCCGCGAACAACAGCGTGACGTACCACCCGACGACCACCCAGCCGCCCGGATCCGCCACCTGCAGCAGCCCGTAGGCCAGCAGACCGACACCGAGGACGATCGGCCCCGCGACCCGCACCGCCCGCCGCATCCGATCGGTCTCGGCACCACTGCTCCAGATGGATGCGATGGTCCAACCCCAGGAGATCGCCGCGCCGAGGAAGCCCGCCGCAAGAGGCGACAGGCCGCCGATCCGCTGACCGAACAGCGGAATGAACGTCTCCACGGTCGACACCGCGGCGAGCACCACAATGGCGAGGTAGATCCAGCGCAGCGGCGAGCGCCCCCGGTACGTCATCTCAGGCAGTACTCGACTGGTCGCGCCACGCTCGTACAGGATGAACGCGGCCGCCGCGATCGCCGCGACGCCGAGAAGCGCGACAGTGGCGGCGCCGTCCACGATCGACGCGATGCTGACTGCAGCGGCCGTCGAGGTCAACAGGGCGAGCGAGATCCACGGCACCGGGTCGGACGACACACCCGCCCCCGCGCCCGACGGAAGAGCGCGGAACGTGAGGGCGACCAGACCGAGGGCGATCGCCGCGAGAAGGCCGAAGGCTCCACGCCAGAGCCCGATCTGCGCGAAGAATCCGCCGACGATCGGACCGACGACATTGCCGACGCCCCACATCGCCGACATCAGGGCGATCGCTCGCTGCCATAGATTCGGCGGCAGAACCGTTCTGACGACGGCGAATCCGAGGCCTGCGAGGAGCCCGGCCGCGAGCCCCTGCAGTCCTCGCCCGACGAGCATGACGACCATGGTCGGTGCACCGCCGGCGATCGCGGTGCCGACTGCAAAGGCGATGAATCCGGTCGAGTACGACCATCGCGCCCCGAACCGCGCGAGGAGGCGACTGACCAGCATCGACGAGATGACGGATGCCACCAGGAACACCGTCATCGTCCACGAGTACAGCTCTTCGCCGCCGATGTCGGCGATCGCGTTCGGCAGCAGACTCGTCGTCAGATACACGTTGATCGCGTACAAGGCCACGCCACCGGCCATCACGATCACCGACGCACGATGATCACGCCCCATCAACTCACGCCAAGAACCCATATTCCAAAGATTATTAGAATATGTGCTCGTGGTCCAGTCAGTCGAGGTCGTCGTGCCGAACGAGCTGACGCGCGGCCTCGGCGACGGAACCCGACAGCGACGGGTACACCGAGAACGTGCTCGCGACCTCGGACACCTGCAGCTTGTTCTCCACTGCCAAGGCGATCGGCAGGATCAGTTCTGAGGCGTTCGGCGCGACGACGACGCCACCGATCACCACACCGGTCGCGGGGCGGCAGAAGATCTTGATGAAGCCACGACGCAGCCCGGACATCTTGGCCCGGGGATTGGTCTTGAGCGGCAGCATCACGGTGCGGGCCGGGTACTCCCCCGCGTCGATCGCCTTCTGCGACACTCCGACGTTGGCGATCTCGGGACGCGTGAAGATCGCGGACGCGACGGTCTTGAGCCGCAGCGGGCTGACACCCTCGCCGAGCGAGTGGTACATCGCGATGCGGCCCTGCATGGCGGCGACGGATGCGAGCGGCAGCAGGCCCGTGCAGTCGCCTGCCGCGTAGATGCCGGGCACCGAGGTGCGCGACACGCGGTCGACGGTGATGTAGCCACCACGGTCCACCGCGACGCCAGCATCCTCGAGCCCGAGGCCCTCCGTGTTCGGAACCGAGCCGACAGTCATCAGGACGTGTGTTCCGACGACGGTCTTGCCGTCCGCGAGGTGAACTGTGGCAGTGGTCTCGTCGCGCGTCACCTCATCGGCACGAGCGTGCTTGATGAGTGTGACTCCACGCTCGGAGAAGGCGTCCTCGAGAACGAGTGCAGCGTCCTCGTCCTCGTGCGGGAGCACACGGTCGCGGCTCGACACGAGGGTCACCTTGACTCCGAGCTCGGTGTAGGCGTGGGCGAACTCGGCTCCGGTGACACCCGAGCCCACGATGATCAGGTGCTCTGGCAGTTCGGTCAGGTCGTACAGCTGTCGCCAGTTGAGGACGCGCTCGCCGTCGGGCACCGCAGTCGGAAGCACACGCGGTGATGCGCCGGTCGAGATGAGGACGACGTCGCCTTCGAACTCCTGCTCCGTGCCGTCTTTGAGAGTGGCCACGACGGTGTGCGCACCGATACCCGGCTTGGTGTCTGCGAGTCGTGCACGCCCCGACACGATCTTGACGCCCTCGGAAGTCAGGCGCGCACGGATGTCGGCCGACTGCGCGAACGCGAGGTCCTTCACGCGCTGGTGGATGCGCGGAAGGTCGATCTGTGAGGCGTCCACCTGCACGCGGACGCCGAGGTCCTGTGCGCGTCGGACGTCGGTGCGAATGCCGGTCGATGCGATGAACGTCTTGGACGGAACGCAGTCCCACAGGACGCAGGCGCCGCCGGGTCCGTCGGAATCGATCATCGTGATGTCGGCGCCGTACGCTGCGCCGGCCAGTGCCGCCTCGTACCCGGCCGGGCCTCCACCGATGATGACGATTCTGGACACAGTGGCACGCTCCTGTACGAAGTGGGACGGATTGACTACTCAAACTTAGCCGGGTCGCGGTTCCGCCGCATCGCGGAAGCGAATAGGCTGGCCGCGTGCCCATCTACGCCGCGTACGCCTCGAACATGGATCCTGCGCAGATGCTGCAGCGAGCTCCCCACTCGCCGATGTCGTCGACCGGCTGGTTGTGCGGCTGGCGGCTGACGTTCGCGGGCGACGACATCGGCTGGGAGGGATCCCTCGCGACCGTCACCGAAGACCGCGACGACCCGGACGCTCGAGTGTTCGTGGTGCTGTAC
Organism: Gordonia malaquae NBRC 108250; assembly: GCF_000344135.1. Classification (GTDB taxonomy): domain Bacteria; phylum Actinomycetota; class Actinomycetes; order Mycobacteriales; family Mycobacteriaceae; genus Gordonia; species Gordonia malaquae. Next base: position 77,181 of record NZ_BAOP01000020.1, read on the forward strand.
GACGTTCCCGATGAGGACGAGAAGAATCTCGACCAGTGGGAGGGCACCGAGCTCGGTGTCCACCGCAAGATCCGGGCGCGCGTCGACACCGCTGACGGGCCCGTGCTGGCGTGGCTGTACGTGATCGACGGCTACGAGGGCGGCCTTCCGTCGGCCCGGTACCTCGGTGTGATGGCGGACGCCGCCGAAGTCGCAGGCGCACCCGCCGACTACGTCCAACGCCTCCGCCTGCACGAAGCGCGCAACGTCGGCCCCGGCCCCGCCGCGCCCCTCGACGACGACTGACCGCGTCTCGGCTGCGCTCCCCGAACAGGGCGCGCTCGACGGACAGGGTGCGCTCCCCGATCCTCGAGCGCAGTCGAGAGGTGGGGCTCAGACTCCGAGAACCACTCCCGCCAGGGTCGCGATCCCGACGCCGAGTGCGCGTTCGTCGATGTCGAAGTTCGGTTGGTGAAGGTCGCACATCGGTCCGGTACCGCTCCACACGCCGAGTCGCGCCATGGCGCCGGGCACCTTCTCCAAGTACCAGGCGAAGTCCTCCCCGCCGGGCGACTGCGGTGTGTCGACCTCTGCATCGGGACCGATTCCGGCAACGGCGTGACGCAGCATCTGGACCGAGTCGACGTCGTTCACCACCGGCGGCACACCGCGGAAGTATGTGATGTCGCACGCGACGCCGAGCGGTGCCGCGATCTCGCCGATCACGCTGCGGACCAGCGGTTCGAGCAGCTGCCACGTCTCGTGATCACCGGTCCGGACGGTGCCGCGCATGCGACCCTCTTGCGGGATCGCATTCGGAGCGTTGCCGGAGTGGACGGCGCCCCAGGCCATGACGGTCCCCGACCGCGGGTCGACGCGGCGCGACAGGATGCCGGGCAGCCCGGTGATGATCGCGCCCATCGCGTACACGAGGTCGCTGGTGAGGTGCGGGCGTGAGCTGTGACCGCCGGGCCCGTGCAGATGCACTTCCACTCGGTCGGCCGCAGACGTGAGCGGCCCGGGTCGCAGGCCCACGGTGCCCACCTTGAGATGGGGGTCGCAATGCAACGCGAAGATCCGACTCAGCCCGTCGGTCACCCCGGCGTCGATCGCGTCGAGCGCTCCTCCGGGCATCACCTCTTCGGCGGCCTGGAACAGCAGGCGCACACCGACTTTGAGGTCGCCCGCCTTGTGGATCTCGTTCAGCAGCATGCCGACGCCCATCAGGATCGCGGCGTGCGCGTCGTGTCCGCACGAGTGCGAGACGCCCTCGTTGCGCGACGCGAACGGCAGGCCGGTCTGCTCGGGGACGGGCAGCCCGTCGAGGTCGGCGCGCAGACCGATGCGCGGTGCGTCGACCGGTCCGAGATCGCACACCACACCGGTGCCTTTGGGCAGCACGGTCGGGGCGAGACCGGCCTCGGTCAGGACACGTACGACGGTCGCGGTCGTCTTCGTCTCGGCCATCGACAGCTCGGGCGACGCGTGGATCTCACGCCGCAGGGCGATCACCTGGTCGAGGTTGGCGGCGAGCCAGTCCTCGATGACCGGATTCATCAGAGGAGAGTCGCCGGGGTCGGCGTGTTCAGATCATCGAGCAGCGGCAGACGCAGGCCGCGCTTGATGACGGCCTGGTTGTCGCCGACGAGCGCGGTCCGAGTACGGGCCACCTCGCGAGCACGTTCGAGAAGCGCGTCGGCACCGACGGCCTCGTCGACGATCCCGGCGGCGACAGCGTCGTCGCCGCCGTACCGACGACTGGTCAGCATCGCCTCGGTGGCGGTCGCATCCGGCATGCGGGTGCGGACCAGCGCGGCCATACCGCGAGTGAAAGGCATGTTGAGCGCAGCCTCGGGCAGCGACCAGAACCCACGATCGTTGCGCATGATTCGGTGGTCCGCACACAGCGCGAGCATCGCGCCCGCACCGAACGCGTGGCCGTTGATCGCGACGATCACCGGCGCGGGAACGGTCAAGACCTTGGCGTACAACGCGTGGACGGTGTCGAGGTACGCGGGAAGCTTGTCACCGTTGGCGAACACGTAGTCGGTGTCGAGGCCGTTGGAGAAGAACTTTCCGGTCGCCGAGATGATCAGCGGCTTCCGCGCGGCGACCGCCTCGTCGATCAGAGCGGTCACCGACGGCATCCACTCGACGCCGAATCGGTTCTCCGGATTGGTCTCGTCCAATTCGACGCCTTCGGCGCCCAGATAGAGCTCGGCTGCGTCATCGGTCACGTTCAAGTACGGCATAGCTGAGAACCATATCGTAGGGCTGAGAACCGTATCTTAGGCTTGTCCCATGGATCCGACCGTCGACCCCGATGCCGCCGCGATCGCCGCGGCAGCCACCATCTCCGCCGAGACCGACTGCACCCGACACGACGTGGCGGTGGTGCTCGGGTCCGGATGGGCGCCGGCCGCCGACGCGATAGGGACGCCGGTCGCCGAGATCCCGATGGTCCGCGTACCCGGCTTCACACCACCGTCTGCACAGGGTCACGCAGGTGTCATCCGGTCGGTACAACTCGAAGGCGTCCGGGTGCTCGTCCTCCTGGGGCGCACACACGCGTACGAGGGCCACGACCTGGCCCGGGTCGTCCATCCAGTCCGAACCGCTGCCGCGGCGGGCGCCCACACCGTGGTCCTGACGAATGCTGCGGGCGGCATCGCTCCGGGGCTGTCCGTCGGTCAGCCAGTACTCATCTCGGACCAACTCAATCTGACCGGTCGCTCACCGCTGCGCGGCGCGCACTTCGTGAACATGGTCGACGCGTACCGGCCGTCGCTGCGCGAGATCGCTCGGCGAGTGGATCCTGACCTCGTCGACGGCGTGTACGCGGGGCTGCCCGGCCCGCAGTACGAGACGCCCGCCGAGATCCGCATGCTGGCGACGATGGGCGCCGACCTCGTCGGCATGTCGACGGTCCATGAGACGATCGCCGCGCGTGCCGCGGGCGTCGACGTCCTGGGTCTGTCGCTGGTGACGAACCTCGCCGCGGGCATCACCGGTGAGGCGCTCGATCACGCCGAGGTGCTCGCCGTGGGCCGGGAGTCGGCGACGCGGATGGGCGCACTGCTCCGCTCGGTGATCTCCGAGATCGCCTGATGCTGTCGTTCGGGACCGCCGGTCTGCGCGGTCCGGTGCGCGACGGTCCCGACGGCATGAACGTGGAGAACGTCGTGCGTGCGACCGCCGGCCTCGCCGCGTGGCTCGTCGACAATGGCGACGCCGGACGGACCGTTGTGGTCGGCCGCGATGCCCGCCACGGGTCCGAGGCGTTCGCCGACGCCGCGCGCGAGGTGTTCGCGAGTGCCGGGTTCGACGTCGTCGGCCTGCCCGAGCCCGGCCCGACGCCCCTCGTCGCGTTCGCCTGCCGTGCGTTGGACGCAGCGGCGGGCGTCATGATCACCGCGTCGCACAATCCGCCCGCCGACAACGGCTACAAGGTGTACCTCGATGGAGGTGCACAGCTCATCAGCCCGGACGACCGGGACATCGAAGCCGCGATCGGCGCGGTCGATCCCTCATCCGTCCGGCGCACGACGCCGGTCGACGATGGCCGCGGCGGCCGGATCCGCGACGACTATCTAGCACGGCTCGCCGCCCGATTCCCTCGCTCCGACGGTCCGCCGGTGCGAATCGCGCTCACCGCGATGCACGGAGTCGGCGGCGCGCTTGCCGTCGAGGCACTTGCCCACGCCGGCTTCACCGACGTCCATACGGTGCCCGAGCAGTTCGCCCCCGACCCGGACTTCCCCACCGTCGCGTTCCCCAATCCGGAGGAACCCGGAGCGACCGACCTCCTGCTCGCCACCGGCCGCCGCGTGGACGCCGATCTCCTCATCGCCCTCGATCCGGATGCGGACCGGTGCGCGGTCGGGGTCCGAGACGGCGACAGTTGGCGCATGCTGACCGGCGACGAGACCGGTGCCCTGCTCGGCGATGCGATCATGCAGTCCGCCCCCTCGGGTTCGGTGGTCGCCAGTTCGATCGTGTCGGGAACGCTGATGCACACGATCGCCGTGTCGCGAGGCTTTGACGCGCGCCGCACCCTCACCGGGTTCAAATGGCTGGTCCGCGCCGGTGAACCACTCGTCTACGCGTACGAGGAAGCGCTCGGGCACTGCGTGGATCCCGACGCCGTCCGAGACAAGGACGGCGTCGCCGCGACAGTCGCGTGCGCGTTGATCGCCCGAGCCTGGCAGGATCGCGGCGGATTGTCGGCGGCACTGGACACGCTGATGGCCCGACACGGGGTCCACGTGACCAGCCAACAGTCGGTTCGCTTCGACGACGCCGCCGAGGGTGCGGCACTACTGCGTCGGTTACGTGAACGACCCCCGACCGCAGTCGGCGGCTTCACGATGACGGTCGCCGACTACGCCGACCGAACTGACGGACTGCGGACAGACGGCCTTGAACTGGTCGGGAGCGACGACGCAGGCGGAACGCTGCGCGTGATGGTGCGCCCGAGCGGCACCGAACCCAAGATCAAGTTCTACGGCCAGGTGACCCGGCCTGCCGACATCGATACCGTGAGGGCAGTCCGCGACCGCGCGGCCGCCACCTTGCAACGCGCAGTCGACAGTGTGCTGGACGCGTCACGCACCGAGGAGTCGAACCGATGACCTACCCGCCGAACGGGCAGTTCCCGAACCAGTATCCGACGAATCCGCCCGAGCCTCCTCGGTCGCAGTGGTCGTCCCCCGCTGTGGTGGCCGCGGTGATCGCCGGCGTCGTGGTCCTGGCAGGCGGTGTCATCGCCGCGGTGTACTTCGCCAAGAGCGACAACTCCGATACCGCGGGACCCACATCCTCCTCGACCGACCAGCAGGGGCCCGTATCGCAGTCGACGGTGACGGTCACCGGGACGCCGGACGTGACGACCACCTACACGCCGTCGCCGGCCACCACCACACAGACCCACGACGCACCCACCGTGATCGGCGCCGACCGGCAGGGATTCACATCGATCAGCGCGGCACGATGCAACGCCGACGACGACGCCGTGTTCGTCGGCTACACCGCACGCTCGCACGTCGTGATCTGCCAGGTCGGTTCGGACACCTCACGCCTGTACTACAAGGGCTACGCGGAAGGCGACTCGATCGAGGTCGGGTATCCGAGCCGGTCGGGCGACACCTTCGACGCGCAGAACGGCAGCACCGTCTACCGTGTGTCGCCGTCCGCGTTGACAATCCTCGTACCCGGCGACAGTCCCACCGTCGAGCCCATGATCAGTTCCTGGGTGAACTGACCTTCCGCACCCGCCACGCAGCGACGGTGGCCACCGCCATCACCGCGGCGACCGGCCACAGCGCCGACACGCCCCACGCGACGTAGAGCAGCGCACCGAGCAGCGAGCCCGCGGCCAACGCCGACCACATGCCGAGATAGCGGACCCACCTCCACCGGGGACCGCCGAGCAACGCCGCACCGACCTGTTGGGCCGCTTTGACAAGCGTCCCGGTCATGTACGTCAGCCCGATCGACACTTCGCCGTCCCGCAGGAACGTCGCGTTCATGACGCCCATCGCGACCGCGACCCCGAGGATCGGCGGGACTGCCGACGACATGACACTCAGCGCGGCCGAAGCGGCCACCAACAGAGTCGACGCCGCCAGGACGGTGACGCGGCCGTCGCGCACTCGGGAGAGCAGTGCGCCGATGACGCCGCCGACGAAGAACAGCACGATCAGACCGACCGCACGCCCGGCATCGGCCCAGCGCAGGTCGACGGCTTCCGCCGACATGCGCGTGGTGTTGCCGCTCATGAACGAGACGAAGTACCCGCCGAGGTGCAAGAATCCGATCGCGTCGAGGCTTCCCGCTACGGCGGCCAGCACGAGTGCCAGGGCCACCTCGCGGCCACGTGCAGACTGCACCGAGTCAGCGGGGGCCGAACTGGCGGTCGCCTGCGTCGCCGAGTCCCGGCACGATGAACGAGTCCTCGTTGAGATGCTCGTCGATCGCGCCGATCACCAGGCGCAGGCCGCGGTGCGCGGACCCCTGCAGTGCGGCGACGCCTTCCGGAGCGCCGACGACACACACCGCGGTGAGGTCGGTGGCGCCGCGTTCGGCGAGCAGGTCGAGCGTGTGGATCAGCGAACCTCCGGTCGCGAGCATCGGGTCGAGCACGTAGACGGGCTGGCCGGACAGGTCCGCGGGCAATGACGCGAGGTACTCGACGGGCTGCGCGGTCTCCTCGTCGCGTCCGACACCGACGAATCCGATCCTGGCGTCGGGCAGCACCGCCAGCGCCGATTCGAGCATGCCCAGACCCGCACGAAGGACCGGCACGAACATCGGTGGCGTCGAGACGCGTGCTCCGGGCGCGACGGCGACCGGCGTCTGGACGTCGATCTCATCGACGTCCACGTCGGCGAACGCCTCGTAAACCAGCATCTGCGACAGGCGGGCGAGCGCGCTGCGGAACGCCGTGTTGTCGGTGGCCTGGTCTCGCAAGATCGACAGCCAGGCACGGGTCAGCGGATGGTCGACGACGCGCACATGCACGCCGTCGTCGGAAGCCGAAGTCATGCGCAGATCTTATGCCGGGCCCGATCACCTCGGGCGGTAGAAGCCCTCGAAGGTCTGCCCGGCGTTGGTCGTCCGCAGAGGCGTGACACCCACCGGATCGCCTCCGGTCTCGACGAACTGGTTGTTCCCGATGTACATCGCGACGTGACCGGACCAGACTGCGAGATCACCCGGCATCAGTTCAGACTGCGACACTTGGACGCCCGCGAGGTCCTGATCCTGCGCGAGTCGCGGCAGATCGAGTCCGGCCTGTCGATACGCCCATTGGGTGAATCCGCTGCAGTCGAAACCGTCGGTGGTGGTGCCTCCCCACACGTACGGGGTGCCTTGGACACTCAATGCCGCCCTCACGGCACGTGCGGCACGTTCGTTCGGCGCCTGCACCACGGTCCCGTCGGGCAGCACGACCTGCGTCCCCGTTCCGCCGACCGAGGTCGGCCCGGCGCCTCGCGGACTGACCTCAGCGGGCGCCCGATGCCGCTCCAGCGCCGCCGTGTCGTCAGCCAGTTCAGTCTGCGCCCGCCTGACCACCGCGACTCCACGCTCGATGTGGTCGAGCGCGAGCGGAACCAATGCGGCGAGCCCGGCAGGAGTCGCGACGGACCCGAGCGCACCGGCGGCCGCGACGAAGGAGTCCACAAGTCCGTTCAGTTCGGTGTTCGCCGCTTTGACGTGCGCGGCCGCCGCTGCGATGACGGTGGCGACATCGGCGCCGTCGTCTCCGACGGTGCGGTCGGTCTGCGCCAGGACCCGTACTCTGGCCGCCGCCGCGTCAGCGCCGGTCCCCCGCCATCGCGCCGACGTCGCCGTCATCGTCCGCTCGGACTGGTCGGCAGCCGCTCCGAGGGTCTGTGTCGACTGAGCCAGCGCTGCGGTGGCCCCCGTGGGAAGGTCACCGGTGCCCAGCGTTGCGATCAGCACCTTCAGCGGCGCGATGAGCACGTCGGCGATCATGCCGTCACCTTCTTGGCGCCGTCGGCGTCACAGCAGGTGTACGCGCAGCAGGCCGCCGTGGTTCCGACCGACGTGTTCGTGTGTGCCGTCGACAATGCGTCGAGCTTCCTTGTCCGTTGCACCGTCACGTCGGCGAGGGCGGCGAGGAATCCGGCGCCGATCAGTCCGAAGACCGGCGCCAATGCGCCGGTGTCGAGCCGTTCGGCGTCGGCCTGGTCACGAACCCGGTCGGCGGCGCCCCGCTGCGCGTCGGCGACCGTGCGTAGTGCGGTCTGGTCAACTGTCACTGCCTTCATACTCAGTTGGACGCACGGAATCAGCGTTCGGTTCCACGGTGTCCGGCGTGTCGCGTCAACCGAATGTGAACGTGAACCAGGAGACGCCAGGCGAGACGTCGAAGGTGAGCAGCCGGCTTCGGGGACCGCCGTCTGTCAGCCGATACAGGCGAGGGACGCCGTCGACGTCGATCACCCGGTCGGGACGTCCGTCCTGGTGCACCACTACCCGGCCGCTGCCGCCGAGAACCGCGTTCACGTCGTCGGCTGTGCTCGCCAGCCGGATCCGAGCCTCGGCCCGAGCCGTGACCGACTCGTCCCCGACGTCGAATCGACCGGAGAGCCCGTACGTATCGTCGGGTTGCCGCGCCGCGAGCGAGAAGTCGTTCGGCCCGTTGGTGAGGTCAGGCGATCCCGCGTAGACGCCACTCGAGCGCGTCGACGACAGGTACATCTCCGGTGACACGGCGCTGGACGGCGTCGACGTGTCGGCCGTGTTCACCGGCGCGGGCAGAACCGCACCGGGCGACGCCGCGCGCAGCAGGTCCCGGATGCCGTTCTCGACCTCGCGATAACGCCCCTCCCCGAAGTTCGCGGCGCGGATCCGACCCGTGGCGTCGATCAGGTACTTGGCGGGCCAGTAGCGATTGCCAAACGCCTGCCAGATCGCGTAGTCGTTGTCCTGCACCACCGGATAGTCGATGCGCTCGGCCCCGATGGCCGACGCCACGTTGCCCGAGTCCTTCTCGAACGCGAACTCCGGAGTGTGCACACCGACCACGACCAATCCGGCGCTCCGATACGCGTCGTACCACTGTCGAACGTGCGGGCCGTCGCGCAGACAGTTGATGCACGAGTAGGTCCAGAAGTCGACGAGGACAACTCGTCCACGCAGGTCGGAAGCAGTCAACGGCCGACCGTCAGCGGTGTTGAACCATCGCCCACCGCCGTCGAACCCGGGTGCCGCGCCGCAGTCGGCGAGACCGTCTGCCTCCCCGCGGCACGCGGCGTCGCCGGAGTTCGAGCGACCGAGCGCGTCGTTCACGGCATCAGAGTTGGAGAGCGCACGATCGGCGGCCGCCGTGTAACTGGGAAGTGCCGCTTGCAGACGGGCCGGGGCGTCCACCACCAGTGCCGCAGCGAGTCCGATGAGCACCACGCCGCCGACGATTCGGAAGGTGCGCTGACGACTGCGATACGCCGCGAGCCTCCTCGATAGGGATGCCCCGGCAGCGGCGAACACCGCGAGCGGGAGCGCCGCGCCGATCGCGAAGGCCACCGTCAACACCACTGTCCGCCAACCGATCTGACCGGTGGCACCGGCCACCGAGATCGCAGCCAGGACCGGACCGGCACACGGCACGTACAGCGTTCCGAGCCCGATGCCGAGCAGGTACGGCGCGAAGCGTCCACCTCGCCCTGCGGAGGTGAACGCAGGCATCCGCGCGAACGGCCGCTCCAACAAATGGGACACCTGCGGCACGATCAGCCCGACGCCGATCAGGATCAACAGGACGATGCCCGTCCACCGCAACACCGAATCCGGCAGCCCGAGTGCGCTGAGGATCAGTGTGCCGAGCAGCGAGATGATGCTGAAACTGGTGACGATTCCGGCGATGATCGCGGGAGTCCGCCATCGATTCGGGGGATCCTCTGCGTCGTCGGACACCGCCGATCGCGATCCGCCGGTCACAAAAACGATCGGCAGCATCGGCAGCACACACGGCGACACTCCTGTCACCAGCCCGCCTGCCAACCCGACCAGAATCACCGTCAGCACGACACTCTCCTCACTGACCACGCCGCAGTCGGACGCTCGTCATCAGTGATTCGTCACCGTGCCCCGCAGGGATCGGTCGTCATCGCATCGGGATCGTCACCACCATCGGCGACGACGGCTGGTGGGAGCCCGCCATCGGTTCGACGGACAGGCCGATGTCGCCCGGTCGATCCATGTCGGCCATCACGACCGACGTGTCGCCCGCACCGCTGCGGACAACTCCCGCGCTCTTCTTCCGACCCCCGACGGTGATCCACACCTGATATCCCATCTCGGGCTCGGTCGCGGGGAGGTCGGCGACCGTCACGACGGTGGCACGCATCGACGGCGCGTACATCGCGGCGATGGTGCCGTCGCCGACCGTTCCGGTGGCCTTCTCCATGTCGGGGGCGGCAAGAACCTGCCGCATCGTGTCGTCGTGCAGCACGATCGGAGGCGCGTCCCCGGCGCGGTTCGACGACCACACCGCGGCACCGATCCCTCCCCCCACGACGACAAGCCCCACAGCGGCTGCGACCATCAATCGCTTGGCGCGTCGGTCGTGCCTGGGCTTCGGCGAGTGCGTCGCGGCCAACACCGCCGACCGCAGGCGTTCAGGCACCTGTTCGACGTCGGTGGACATCATCGCCGCGGCTTCACGCAGGTTGTCGAGTTCCGCGCCGCAGCTCGGGCAGTCGTCGACGTGGCGGAGGAGGCGTCGGCGTTCCACGTCGTCGACGGCGTCGACCGCCAGGGCGCCCAATGCGTCGAGCGGATGTTCGTCCGTGGTCATCACAGGCCTCCCATGCAGGTCCGGAGCCGTTGCAAGCCGTCGCGGATACGAGTCTTGACAGTCGCCGGGTTCACGGCGAGGACGGCGGCGACCTCGGCGTATGTTCGGCCGCCGAAGTACGCGAGGTCGATCGCTTCTCGCTGTCGGCCGGTGAGCCCGTCGAGGCAGCGACGGACGCGGCGTGTCTCGTCGCGGTCGACCGCCGCCTCGCTCACCGTGTCATGACCGGACGGACGTGCCGCCTCGTACGCGATGTCTCTGCGGTTCGCCGCCGAGTCGTGGCGCACCGTGTCGACTGCGCGCCTATGGACAAGAGTCGTGACCCACGCCGTCGCCGATCCGCGACTGCGATCGAACGACGCCGCATCGCGCCACACCTGAAGCCACGCGTCCTGAACCACCTCTTCGGCCAACGACGCGCTGGCGACCACTCTCCGCGCCAGCGCCAGATTGCGCGGCGCGAGCGCGTCGAAGAGGGTCGCATACGCGTCCCTGTCGCCTGTCGCCACCGCCTCGAGCAGTTCCTCGGGCTGAACTTCCACAGTTCTCACACCCTCGATTCGTCGCGAGCCCGTCCAGAGATTGGTCGTCGATCAGAACCAATCCTTCGCCTCGGCCGTCGCGAATCGGTGAATGAGGGGCGCGATCGGCGCGTCCACACATCGAAAGGCACGACATGTCGACCACCAGCTCGATCTCCCCCCGCACCGTCGCCGGAGCAGTTCTCGCCGGAGCCGCCTCCCTCGCCCTGCTCACCGCCTGCGGAGACGACTCCTCATCCGATGAGTCGCCGACGAGCGGGATGACACAGCCGATGTCGTCGACCATGATGATGCCGCCGATGTCGTCTGACCCGAAGATGTCGCCCGAGATGACAAGCCCTGAGATGTCTCCGCAGGTCACAAGCCCTGCAATGACACCGGGCATGACCATGGACCACTGATCGGTCACGTTGTCGTCACTCGTTCCAGAGTCCGTTTCGGGCCACTGACCAGGGTGCGTGCAGCGGGATCGACAGAACATGACTACGCTCTGTGATCATGGCCGGAGACATTGTCCCCATCGAACTCGGACTCACCGAAGGCAACCTGTTCACACTGTGGGCCCCACGCTGGCGCGAGGGCGACGACGAGTGGGAGGCGTTCCTCGGTCTCGACGAGGATCTGTACGCTCTCGACTCCGTCGCCGAGCTCGCCGCATTCGTGCGCGGTGACGACGACAACGACCTCGCCGATCATCCCGCGTGGGAGACGATCAAGCAGCTCCAGGCCGACGAACTGGTGCCCGACGACCGTCACTCCTATGACCTCGTCGGCGTGCCGGAGCTCGCCGCAGAGGACCCGCGTGCCGAGGTGGTCGCCGAACTCGAAGACGCACTCGAGATCGTGCGGATCATCGGCGAGGTCTGCGAGCTGGCTCCGATCACGAAGGTGTTCACCGGCAACCCCATCCTCGGCGCCGTCACCGTCGGCACCGACAACTTCGCCGGACGTGACGGCGTGGACCTGTGGGTCCGCATCGGCCGCATCATCGCGAAGAACTGGGACGACGTCCTCGACGCTCTCGACGAGGTCATCTCGCGCCCCAAGGTGGACGCCGCGGCTGTCGAAGAAGCCGAAGAGGAGCTCGCCGCAGCTGCGTCGGCCGAAGACGAGGACGAGCCGGAAGACGAAGACGGCGTCGACTCGATCGACGACGAGGACGAGGAGTCTGACGAAGGCGACGACGAAGACGACGATGATCTCGTCGACGAGGACGACTTCTGGGCGGCCGTCGGCATCGACCCGATCCGCATCTACACCGATGAGGGCGAGTTCCTGACTCTGCGCTGCTATCTCGGCGACGATCCGCTGTTCCTCGGTTCGAAGGGCAAGATCTTCGGCTTCGGCTCCGAGCGCGCACTGACCCGCTTCCTCGCTGACGGCAAGGGCCACGACCTGGCGAAGCTCTCCACCTTCGCTGATGTCCGGAGCGCCGCCGAGACCGCGGAGATCGAGTACCAGGTGCTCCCGGAGAACGTGTACTCGTTGCAGGGCATCGACGAGGACATCCTCGATGGTCCGCGCCGCGTCGACTCCAAGCAGCTCGATCTCGCGGTCGAACTGCTCACCGACGCCGCGGACTACGCGGGGATCGACACCGTGGGTGAGGAACTCGCGTCGACCACGCCCCTCGGCTGGTTCGTCGACTACACGATCAACCCGGACCCCAAGCGCCTCGCTCCGTCGGGCCCGTTCGACAACGAGGCCGAAGTGTGGCGCGCCCTCGTCGTCGACTTCGAGGACCGTCTCACCAAGCGCGGCTAGCATTTCCGACGCTTAAGGGGCGATTCGGTGTCACCTGGTGACACCGAATCGCCCCTTAGTGCGTCATCCGTCGAATCGCTGCGACTTCAACCTCGCGAAACCCGGCTTGATGACGCCGTCGATGAGGGCGATCCGTTCGTCGAACGGCAGGAAGGCCGACTTCATGGCGTTGACCGTGAAACGTTCGAAGTCGGCCCAGTCGTAGCCGAACTGCCGGTGCAGGAGCATGAACTCCCGACTCATCGACGTGTCGCTCATCAGCCGGTTGTCGGTGTTCACGGTGACGCGGAACCGGAGTCGGGCCAGCACGTCGAACGGGTGGTCGGCGAGGGACGCGACGGCGCCTGTCTGCACGTTGCTGCTCGGGCACAGTTCGAGGGGGATCCGCTTGTCGCGGACGTAGTGCGCGACTCTGCCGAGCGTCGCTCCGTCGACGGGTCGACCGGGAGATACTCCGCCGCCGGGCAGCGTCACGTCGTCCATCACTCGTACGCCGTGACCGAGGCGCTCCGCACCGCAGAACGCGATCGCCTCGTGGATCGACGGCAGCCCGAACGCCTCCCCTGCGTGGATGGTGAAATGTGCACACTCGCCGCGCAGATACTCGAAGGCGTCCAGGTGGCGGCTCGGCGGGAATCCGGCCTCGGCGCCCGCGATGTCGAACCCGGCGACGCCTCGGTCACGGTAGGTCACGGCGAGTTCGGCGATCTCGCGGGATCTGGCCGCATGCCGCATCGCGGTCACCAGACACCGCACGACAATCGGCCGACCCTGTGCGCGAGCCTCGTCGGCGCCCTCGGCGAACCCCGCGAGCACTGCCTCCATCACGTCGTCCAGGCTCAGGCCCTTCTCCACGTGGAGTTCGGGTGCGAACCGGACCTCTGCGTAGACGACCCCGTCTGTCGACAGATCTTCCACACACTCCCGCGCGACACGAGTCAACGCCGACGCCGTCTGCATCACACCGACGGTGTGCGCAAACGTCTCCAGGTAGGTCTCCAGTGACCCGCTGTTCGCAGCCGTCGCGAACCAGGTCGCCAGTGCGTCCGCGTCGTCGGCGGGAAGAGCGCCGTACCCGGTCTCATGAGCGAGTTCCAGTACGGTAGCCGGGCGGAGACCGCCGTCGAGGTGATCGTGCAGAAGGACCTTCGGCGCCGTGCGGCACTGCTCCTCGGTGATCATGCTTCGACCGTATCCGCGTTCGCCCGACCGCGCTCGCGGAGCGGATCGACCATTAGGGTCGACGACACCCTCTCGTCACTGCGAATTCGCTTGAGGTCATTAGATTCTCGATCCATGAAACGTCGTCTCGCCGCGGCCGCAGCCGCCGCCTCCGTGGTTCTCGGCGCTGTCGCCGTCGGACCTGTCCACGCCGTCGATTCCAAGCATTCGATAGACCTGCAGTCTCACCGTGGCGGACGAGGAGAACACACCGAGGAGTCCCTGTACGGCTTCGCGAAGTCACTGGAA
>NZ_BAOP01000019.1 GCF_000344135.1 Gordonia malaquae NBRC 108250
CCGGGATTCCGCCACGCATCAACTATCGAACACAATAGCTAACCTATTGTGTTCCGCCACACATAGAAGTAAACTGGACATAACGACAACACCGGCAGGCATTCCGAAGGAGGTGACACCCCATGACCAGCATCGATCTCCCCGACAACCCGGTCGACCTCGCGCGTCTGCAGGACGCGGTCGCGGAGAAGCTGGCCCGGGTGTCCCTCGACGGGCTGTCGAATCGGGAGCTCCTCGATGTGGTGCAGGACGTGGAGCGTTCGCACCGCCGCAACGTCGGTGTTGATGCCCGGCTGTTCGTCGAGGTCTCTGAGCGGGGTGCTCACCGTGATGTGGGATCGCCGTATCCGCAGCACTACCTGCAGCATCACCTGCGGTTGAGTGCGGGGGAGAACCGCCGCAGGCGTGATGCCGCGGCCGGGTTGATCCCGATGTTCACCTTCACCGGTGAGAAGCTCGACTCGCCGTTGCCTGCGACGGCCGCCGCGGTCGCTGACGGGGACCTGTCTCTCGAGCATGTCACCGAGATCGTGGCGATGGTCGAGAACATTCCCGCCGCGATCCCGGCCGAGGACAAGGCGCGTGCTGAGGCGCAACTGGCCGAGGTCGCTCGGACGCTCACTCCGGAGGGCACGCGAACGGCGGGCAAGCGGATCCTGGCCCATCTTGATCCTGATGGTGAGCTCACCGATGATGCTGATCGCGCCCGTACGAGGGGTGTGACGTTGGCGCCGCAGGACCGCCGGTTGATGTCGGCGATCAGCGCCAGACTGACCCCGGCCGTGCGAGCCAAGCTTGAAGCGTTGCTGGTGCTGTGGGCCGCGCCCGGGATGAACAATCCCGACGACCCGCAGTCGCCGTCGGGGGCGGCGACCGCCGTCGACCCGGCGGCCCTGGCGGTTGCGCGTGAGCGTGACACTCGCACGCAGGCCCAGCGCAATCATGATGCGCTCGATGCGATGTGGACGGTGCTGCTCGAGACCGGTGGTCTCGGTGAGTCGACGGGGTTGCCCGCGCATCTGGTGGTGACCGCCTCGCTCGGCGATCTCGAGTCTCGTTCGGGTGTGGCGGTCACCGCGACCGGGACTCGTGTGCCGGTGAAGGATCTGGTGGAGATCGCCGCCGATGCCACGCCGTGGCTCGAGGTGTTCGGCGATGCGTCGTCGCAGGTCCTGTACCTGGGGCGGGGGAAGCGTTTGGCGTCGTTGCCGCAGCGGTTGGCGTTGTTTGGTCGGGATCGTGGGTGCACCGCGCCCGGCTGCACCGTGCCGTGGTCGCGGACCCAGGCTCACCATATGCCTGACTGGGCTGACGGTGGGCCGACCGACATCGACCATCTCGGCGGGGCGTGCGGCGGCCACAATCGGATCGTGTCCACCCGGCCGGGCGGGTGGGAGACCACCATCGTCGAGGTGGGTCCGTTCGCCGGTTGGGTCGGGTGGCGGCCGACCGGGTCGAACCAGCCGTGGCAGGTCAACCACGCACTCCAACCCGAGAAAGCACTGCCAGAGCGGGCGGCCCGGACCACCGAGTCCGGGTCGGCCGTGGAGAAGTGGCTCGGCTGCCGGCTCCCCAGTCCACCACCGCGACCACCGGTCCCGGAAGGGACGGATGTGGTGCGCGACCCCGCCTGACATGGTCAGGCGGGGACACCGCCATGCCCGATGTCAGGCAAGCATGCGCGCGCGGAGCTTGTCGATCGTCGCCTGGTCGATCTTCAGACCCTTGCGAACGTAGCGGTCCATCGAACCGTAGAGACGCTTCACCTGATCGAACGCGGCATTCAGCCAGGACAGCTCAACGGCGTCGCTGCGGCCGAGGTACGTGTTCGACTTCATGAAGTCGGCTTCGATGGTCGCGCGCGGGACGCCGAGGATGCTCAGGATGATCGCGGTGCCCCAGCCTGTGCGGTCCTTGCCCGCGCTGCAGTGGAAGACCACGCCGCCGGGGTTGGTGGCGGCGGCTTTGACGAGGTCACGGAAGGCCGCGTCCGAGCCGACGAAGCTGACCATGAACGGGTAGCCGATGCTCTGCCCGACGTTCGACGACTTCGTCGTGTATGCGTCGATCAATGCGCGCCCGAGTGTGATCGGCACGAATTCGTGGAACCAGAGTCCGCTGTTCAGGCTGACGACGTCGGCCACCTGGTAGCGGATGCCTGCGGGCATCTGATCGGGCGCCTCATCGCGTTCGGATGCGTTGCGGAGGTCCACGTCGAGGGTGATTCCGAGGTCGACGAGTGTCTGCTTGTCGGCGTCGGTGAGGTTGCTCAACTTGTTGGAGCGGAACAACTCCCCGGTGCGGACGGTCTTGCCGTCCACCGTCTCGTACCCGCCGATGTCGCGGAAGTTCGAGGCACTCGCCAGTCGAGGGGCGGCCGACGCGGTGCCCGCCACGCCGGGAACCAGTGCGATGGCGGCGAGGACTGCGAGGAACAGTGTTGCAGCGCGGAGGGGCAGCGAGCGGAAGGTGATCACTGCCGGAGACTAGCGCCGCGACGTGGCGATCGCACGGCGCAGTGTCGTGTTCGGCACGAATCGTCGGCTTCCATCGCGTGAACTTCGATCGAGCGACAAGGCGGTACGCATCACGTGCACTATGAAGGCATGAGTCGTCACGTGGTGGTCGCCACTGGGTTGGGCCCGGTGACGATCGTCGCTGACGGCGACTGTGTCGTCGGGCTGTACTTCGACGATCAGGCGAGACGTCCCGAGGACTCACGCTTCGGCGAGGACGTCAGCTCCGCGCCGGATGCATTGCTTAGAGCTGCGTCGTCCCAACTCGCGGAGTACCTCGCGGGGGAGCGGACGACGTTCGACCTGCCTCTGGCACTTGTGGGCACGGACTTCCAGCGCAAAGTGTGGGCCATGTTGGAGGAGATCCCGTTCGGCGAGACGGTCAGCTACGGGTGGGTGGCCGAGCGTCTCGGCGGCAAAGGCCTGTCGTACGCAGTCGGTCAGGCGGTCGGCTCGAACCCGATCGGCGTGATCGTTCCGTGCCATCGGGTGATCGGCTCAGACGGCTCGCTCACGGGATACGCCGGCGGTCTCGAGCGGAAACAGGCGCTCCTGACCCTTGAAGAACCGCCGGCCGAAGACGCAGGCCGGTTGTTCTGACGGGCTACGTGCCCCCAGTCGGACTCGAACCGACACTTTGCGGATTTTAAGTCCGCTGCCTCTGCCAATTGGGCTATGGGGGCGCGGGGACAAGCATGCCAGGTGTGTCGGACGAAACAGTCGTGCGGCTGGCCCTTCTCGAAAAAATGAGTACGCTCAATATTGAGCACGATCCGTAGAGGAGGCGCGAGATGGAGCGGGGACGACGCGACCGCAACATGGCGGACAAGCGCGATCGCATCTTCCGGGCAGCCTCCGACCTCTTCGACGAGCACGGCTTCGAATCGGTTACGACTCGGCAGATCTCCGACCGCGCCGACGTCGCCGCAGGCACCCTCTTTCGCTACGCGTCGTCCAAGGGCGAGTTGCTGTTGATGATCTACAACGAGAGGTTCGCCGCCGCGCTCGACGAGGGAATCGTCGTAGCTGAAGCCGCGTCGGACGTCGTCGACGCGCTCCTCGCTGTCGTCGAGCCGATCCTGGCGAGCGCTCGAACTCGACCGGAGGACGCCGCCGCCTACCAGCGGGAACTGATCTTCGGCGCTCCGGCCGAGCGATACCGCGCCGAGGGGCTCGAACTCGTCGCGCGGACGCAGACGGCGATCGTCGACGTGCTCGAGCGAGAAGCTTCGCGGCAGGGCCTCGACCCGTCGCCCACTGCCGCTCGCCTGGCCGGTCGCACCGCATTCGCGGCCGTCCACCTCGCCGTCGCAGCGCATGCGGCGAGCGCACCCACAGACTCCGCCGACGACCTTCGCCGCCAACTGCGGCAGATCGTGGACGGCTACCTGATCGACCCTTCTCACGAGAGGAACCGGCAATGACCGACATCAAGAAAGTGGTAGTCCTCGGCACAGGCGTGCTCGGATCGCAGATCGCGTTCCAGTCCGCCTATCACGGCTTCGACGTCACCGCGTACGACATCAACGACGACGTCCTGGAGCAGGCGAAGGGTCGATTCGCCGGGCTGGTCGACACCTACAAGAACGAGGTGAAGGGCGCAGCTGACGGCAAGGCAGATGAGGCCCTGACGCGCGTGGCCTACTCGTCCGATCTCGCGGACGCCGTGAAGGACGCCGATCTGGTCATCGAGGCGATCCCGGAGATCCTCGACCTCAAGCGCAGCACCTACGCCACCCTCGGCGACGTCGCACCGGCCAAGACTATCTTCGCGACCAACTCGTCGACCCTGCTGCCCAGCGACATCGCCGACTCGACCGGCCGCCCTGACCGATTCCTCGCGCTGCACTTCGCCAACCACGTGTGGGCGTTCAACACCGCCGAGATCATGGGCACCGCCCAGACCGACCCGGCAGTGTTCGACACCGTGGTCGAGTTCGCGGGGGAGATCG
This sequence comes from Gordonia malaquae NBRC 108250, assembly GCF_000344135.1. Classification (GTDB taxonomy): domain Bacteria; phylum Actinomycetota; class Actinomycetes; order Mycobacteriales; family Mycobacteriaceae; genus Gordonia; species Gordonia malaquae. The sequence continues at coordinate 4,469 of NZ_BAOP01000019.1, forward strand.
GCATGGTGCCGATCCCGATCCACAAGGAGAAGGCGGGCTACGTCCTCAACTCGATGCTGGTGCCGTTCCTCAACGCCGGTCTTGCGCTCGCGGCAGGCGGCTACGCCGCCCCGGAAGACGTCGACAAGACCTGGCGCATCGGCACCGGAGCGCCGATGGGTCCGTTCCAGATCTACGACGTCGTCGGACTCAACACCCCGTACAACATCCTGATGAACGGCGGCGACGACGAGCAGAAGCTCGCCGCCTGGCTCAAGGAGAACTACATCGACAAGGGCAAGCTCGGCCTCGCCGCCGGAGAGGGCTTCTACAAGTACAGCTAGTCGCAGACCAGGGGGAGGAACACCTCGTCGACGATCGCCTCGAGCGTCTCGTCGGGGACCGGCTTCAGGGTCATCAAGACCTCGTGGCGATACAGATTGAACGGCACGGCTCGCACCAACGGTGTGAGCCGTGCTTCGTCTATGTCGCCACGCGCGACAGCGCGATCGAGGATCTCGTCGATCCCCAACCGCTGCCCGCCCAGCAGGAGGTCGCGGACGTCGCTCGGCGTGGAGCCGGACTCGTCGTAATACTCGCCGAGACTGGCGGAGAGCAGGACGAGGAAGTTCGATCGTCGCTGGTTGGAGCGACGCAGAGCGGCGAGCAGGTCGCCGCGCAGGCTTCCGGTGTCGGGGGCCGACACGTCCTCGGCGGCTCCATGGTGACGGATGGTCGCCTGCAGGAGTTCGGTGCGTGACGACCACCGCCGGTACAGGACCGGGCGTGACGTTCCAGCTCGCTCTGCTACGGCCTCGAACGTGAATCCGGCGTATCCGCGCTCGGTCAATTGCTCCCACGCCGCGTCGAGCAGCGCTGCTTCCAGCTCGGCTCCGCGCCTGCGCGTCGGCTTCCCATTAAGAGTCACTTGCGCATCTTATCTCATCGGCCTACAGTCGGCGGCAGATAAGATACGCAACTGAATCTAATGAGGTTTCATGAGCACTCAGACGCTCGACGCGATACCTGCCGAAGCCAAACGGGTGGCGGTCGCCGTCATCGCCGGGCTGATCGCACCGATCCTGGACACCACCATCGTGACCATCGGCTTCGATCGCCTGGCCGCGGCGATGTCGGCATCCGTCGACACCATCGGCTGGACCAACACCGGCTACTTGCTCGCACTCGCTGTCGCGGTTCCGCTCGCCGGCTGGTCGGCGTTGCGATTCGGATCTAGGACGGTGTGGCGGACCGGTCTCGCAGTGTTCCTGCTCGGGTCGGTGCTGTGCGCGTCAGCTTGGAACATCCACGCGCTCATCGTGTTCCGCGTGCTCCAAGGCCTGGGTGCAGGATTGCTGTTCCCGTTGATGACGTCCGTACTGGTGGCGGCGAGCGGCGGGCGTGCCCTCGGCCGACTCGTAGCGATGGTGAGCGTCCCCACCGCCCTCGGCCCGATTCTGGGACCCGTCGTCGGCGGCGTCATCCTCAACTGGCTGGATTGGCGGTGGCTGTTCCTCGTCAACGTTCCGGTCTGCCTCATCGCGCTCGCGCTTTCCGGTCGGATTCCGGACGACCGGTCGCAGAGCCGGACACCGCTCGACTGGGTCGGTCTGATGCTGCTCGCGCCGGGACTCGTGGGTGTGCTTCTCGGCTTGTCCAATGTTCACGCGGGGTTCGTTCGGGCAGACGTGCTTATCCCGGCGACCATCGGCCTGGTCCTGCTCGCGGGCTTCGTGGTGCGTGGCCTGCATCCCCGTCGCCCGATGCTCGTCGACGTGCGGGTGCTCGGACGACGAGCGGTCGCATCGTCGTCCGTCGCGCTCTTCTTCTTCGGCGTGGCGTCGTTCGGCGCGATGCTCGCGCTGCCGCTGTACCTCCAGCAGATCCGCGGAGAATCGGTCCTCGCCGCTGCGTTCGTGCTGGTCCCGCAGGGTGTCGGCGCTCTCGCCAGCCGAACGATTGGCGGCCACCTGACTGATGCGATCGGAGCCAGGCGGGTCGCGGTCGCAGGTTTCGCGGTGGTCGCCGTCGCGACGATTCCTTTTGCACTCGTCGATGTCGACACGCCTCTCTGGTGGCTGATGGCAGCGTTGTTCATCCGGGGTCTCGGCCTTGGCGTGTTGCTCAGCCCGATCATGTCGGCGTCGTTCGTCGGGCTGCCATCGGACATGAAGCACGACGCGTCGATGGTCACGCGGACGTTCCAGCAGGTCGGCGGGTCGGTCGGGACCGCGATCGTCGCCGTTGTCCTCACTGCGGGGACGGCAGACGCTGCCGGCTTCCGCGACGCGTTCTGGTGGACGGTCGTCCTGACCGCCGCCGGTGCGCTGCTCGCACTGCGGATGCCGGGAACATCCGCGCCGGTACCGGCGTTGCAGAAGATTGATTGAGTCATTCTGTTTGGAGGCGCTACACACATGCAGGTCGAGATCTGGACCGACGTCAACTGCCCGTTCTGCTACCTCGGAAAGAAGCGCTTCAACGACGCTCTCGCCGAGTTCGATGGACGCGAGTCGGTCTCCGTCACTCACCGTTCGTTCGAGCTCGACCCCACGATTCCCGCGGGAACGTCCGGCAGCGTGGTGGAGCACCTGGCACAGAAGTACGGTCGTACGCTGGAGCAGGCTGCCGACGGCGAACGGCAGCTCGGTGCCGCGGCGAATGAGGCGGGCCTCGAGTACGTGACGTCGGGCCGGGACTACGGCAATTCGTTCGACATGCACCGCCTGCTGCAGTGGGCGGCTCAGCTCGGCCGTCAGGAGCAGCTGCTCGACGCGCTGTACGTCGCGAACTTCGCCGAGCAGGCTCCGCTGTTCGGCGACGATGACAGGCTCGTGCAGGTCGCGACGGGTGCGGGCTTCGATGAGGCCGCAGTCCGCGAGGTGCTCAACGATCCATCGCGCTACGCCGACGAGGTCCGACGCGACGAGGCGCAGGCCCAGGAGTTCGGCGTCGGCGGTGTCCCGTTCTATGTCTTCGATCGCAAGTATGCGGTGTCGGGGGCGCAGTCGTCGGAGGTGTTCGCGCAGGCTCTGGCGAAGGCGTGGGCGGATCGTCCGGGGCCGACGCTCATCGCTGACGGCGATGCGTGCGGGCCAGACGGCTGCGCTGTCCCACAGAACTGACACACCCAAGAAGTAGAACGCGTTACAGTTCGCAGTGTGGCGCGCATGACCAAACCCCCTGACGACACTGGACGAGTGATTCTCGGGCTCGACGCAGCCGAACGAGCCGAGCGTCGACGACAGCTGCTCTTGGACACGGCGCTCGAGATGTTCGCCACGGCCGGCTTCGCCGGCACGACCATCGAAGCCCTGTGCCAGACCGCACTGGTTGGCAACAAGGCCTTCTATGAGCATTTCCGCAACAAAGAGGAGTGCTACGTAGCGCTGTTGCAGCGGTGCACGGAACGGACGTTCACCAGGGTCGTCGAGGCGATCCCGCACGACGACGTTGACGAGGAGACGACGACTCGGGCACTCGTCGGCGCGCTCGCCCACGCGCTCACCGACGATCCCCGCGTCAGCATCGTCACGTTCGGCGTCGCCGGCGGAATCACGGTTCGGATCGACAAGCTTCGTCGCGAGAACCGGCGCGGTGCGTCGAGCCTGGTCGTCTCGACCTGGGAGCGATCCGGCGACGACCTGCCCGAGAACGTCGGGGCGATTGCCCTCGCAGTGATCGGCGGACTGTTCGGCCTCATCGGCGACGAACTCGATCGCGTCGACTACCGACCGGATCCGTCCGCCGTCGATGAGCTGATCACCAACATGGGCGATTTTGTGCTCGCCGTCCGCCGCGGAATGCACTGACCGATGCAGATCGCGCGAGTGGTACCGCTCGGCATGACCGACGCTCGTGAGGACCTCGGCGGCGCTCAGCAGTACCACTCGCGCGAGGCTACGGAGCGACGTCGATGTACTCGGCGAACCCGTACTGGTCGTGCGGTCCGATGACCGCGAACTCGAACAGTCCGTCCCCGGTGACCACGGCGTCGCCGTCCGTGTACGTGAACGTCGCGTAGTGGTCGATCGGGCAGAACATCTTCATGGTCGGGTCCAGTTCGGACACCTTGTTGCGGACGGCTTCGACCTTCTCGTCGCCCTGCCACATCCCGTGTCGCCAGTCCTGTTCCAGGCCGTAACCGGTCCCGAAGCCGATGAAGTTCGCGACCTTCGGCTCGCAGCGCACCGACGTCGACTCCCCGGACGGCTTCACAAAGCGCAGGGTGGCTCCGGACGGTTCCCGGCCCCCGGAGACGAACTCCACCGCGTGCTCCACCCGACCGAGCCATTCCGGTTCGCGTGTCGGATCGTTCCACACGCGGCGGGCGTCGCCCATGATCCGTTCGCCGGTCCGTAGTTCCTGCACGATCACGACGATCGAGTAGTCGGCGAAACGCATCACCGAGTAGATCCAGAAGAACGACGTCGCGTCGGTCTCGGCGGCACGGCGCCCGGGCGGCTCGGCCTCGCCGACGGGACGGACACCCCACGACCGGTCACGGTTGCCTCGCCAGGTGTCCGGCTGGACGTCGAAGTCGTCGCCGTCGACGGTGAGCGACCCCGTCCACCGGCCGGTCTGCACGAACCGCATGGTGTCGAACGTGACGCGCTCGAGTTGGCGCTGGTAGTGGCGCGGTTCGAGGGCGGCGGGGCCGTCGGCGTCGAAGACGAGATCGAACGAGACGTCGCCGTGCCCGGGCGCCAGAGACACGCGCAAGCGCTGCAGGCCGTCGAGCACCTCAACCTTCAGCGGTCCGACTGTCAGGTCGTTCCGATTGTCGCCCAACGCCTTCGACGCGCGGACCACGATGTGCTCGTCGCCGTGGCGAACTACCGCGAATCCGTCGACGACGCCGAGGTTCGGGTACACGCCGAGCCCCACGATCAGCCACGGCTCGGCGCTGTCGCCGCGCATGTCGCCGTGGCAGTTGAAGTAATACCGATCGTAGAAGTTGCGATCGGACGTCCCGACGTGGCGGACCACCTCGGCGATCTGATGGATCGGGTAGTCGTCCATCTCGGACAGGGCTGAATGGCTCATGCCTCCTCTGTTCCTCGTGGGGTCCCCGAGCGCAGTCGAGGGGCGGAGTCGAGAGGCCAGTAGGTCCCGGCCATCATGGCTTCCACTGTGGCGCGGTGCAGGATCATGTCGTCGGGGTCGGCGGGTTCGGCGGCCTGCCCGAAATGGATCGCCCGACAGTTGATGCGGAACATGATGACGGCGTGCACCAACGCCGAGTAGGTGATGTAGAAGTCGAGGTCACGCGGAGTGTGGCCGGTGCGACGCTCGTACTCGGCGGCGACGTCCTCGCGACTCAGGAAGGTCGGCAGGCCCTCGAGTGTGGCGAGCTCCGCGAGGTCTTGGAAGAACCTGTGGATGAAGATCATCCACGCGATGTCGAGTTCGCGGGGCCCGACGGTCGCCATCTCCCAGTCGAGCACGGCGACGGGCGAGAAGTCGCGGTACATGATGTTGCCGATGCGGGCGTCGCCCCAGATCAGCACCGGGTCGGATTCCTCGGTGGGGAAGTTCTCCTCCACCCAGGCGAAAGCGCGCTCGATCAGCGGCGCACCTGCACGCCCCTGCGAGGCCCAGTCGTAGAACTCGCGGAGGCGGCGCACATGTCCGCGCAGGGGCGTCTCACCCGGGTTGTGCAGCGTGACGCCGACGGCGGGCAACGGCGCGGCGTGCACCGCGGCCAGCACGCCGACCGACTCCGACATCAGAGTGCGGCGCTGCTCGTCGGTCGCCTCGGACACCCACGACCCGAAGGTGTACGGCATCACGTCTGGGGGCACGATGCCGTCGACGCGTCCCATGACGAAGAAGGGGGCTCCGAGCGCATCCGGACTCGGCTCGGACCACCACAGGGTCGGGAGTGGGACGTCGGTGTGATCGGCGACGTGGCGGATCAGATTGAACTGTCCGTCGAGGTCGTACGACGGGAACACCGGGTCGCTGTCGGCCATCGGTGCCACTCGGACGACGAGGCTCTGCTCGACGCCTGCGATGCGGGCCGTGGCCAACAGCGTCTCGCTCGACATCCCGTTGGCCGACGGCAGTTCGACGGTCAGGACGGCGGCGTCGTCGCCCTCATGCGACTTGAGCCATGTGTCGAGTCGGTCGCGGAGCCATTCCGGGTCGCGCTGGGATTCGCTTGGGCGCGCTACCTGCGCACTCTCATCATCTGTGATCGGGGACACATGCGAATTAGAACAGGTTCCATGCCAATCTGTCGAGGTTCACGTGGCACGATTCTGCTCTTTCCGACGTTAACTTAATGGTGGTAACTTAATCGCGATAACAGTGATCGAACGAAGTCAGGAGGTCGACGTGCTGGCACGGATGACCGAACGGATCCTTTCCGCTCCACGCGCGGTCCTCGCCGTTGCTGTCGTGATCCTTGCGCTCTGTGCCGTGTACGGCGCGGGGGCGGCGGGGAAGATGCTCGCCGGAGGGTACGAAGACCCCGGCTCGGAGTCGACTCACGCGAACAACGTTCTTCGGGACACGTTCGACCGTGGCGGGATGCAGTTCGTCGTCAAGCTCGACGGCGCGCCCGGCGTCGACATGACTGTCGACAAGAACTCCATCGCCACGCGGGACGAGATCCTCGCGATCTTCGACGGTAAGTCCGTCTCACGCGGCGGATACGTGCAGCAACCTGTTCTGACGGTATGGAACTCGCCGAATCTCGCCGGTGAGCTGCTCAGCACCGACAAGTCGTCCACTCAGATCGTGGCGTCCATCGCCGGCGGCGACGAGCACGCGCCCAAGAACGCCGAGGAACTCCGCGACCTGCTCGGTGGTGAGCGGCACGGCGTGCGCATTCAGACCGGCGGAATGGCGCTGGTCTACGGCACGATCAACAAGCAGACGAGCAAAGACCTCGCCGTCGCCGAGGCCATCGCCATCCCGATCAGCTTCCTGTTGCTCATCGTCATCTTCGGAGGCGTTGTCGCGGCATCACTCCCGGTACTCGTCGGCGGTGCGGCCATCGTCGGCACGCTCGCGCTGCTGCGGGTCATCGCAGGCTTCGCCGACGTCTCGATCTTCGCGCTCAACCTCACCACCGCGATGGGTCTTGCGCTCGCGATCGACTACACCCTGCTCATCGTCACCCGGTACCGCGAAGAGGTGTCGAACGGACGGGACCGTCGCGCCGCGATCATTCGGACCATGGACACCGCTGGACGCACGGTCGCATTCTCCGCGGTCACCGTCGCGCTGTCGTTGGCGGCGCTCGCGATCTTCCCGATGTACTTCCTGCGGTCCTTCGCGTACGCCGGAGTCGGGGTGGTTCTCGTTGCGCTGATCGCGGCGCTGGTCCTGACTCCCGCGCTGCTGATGGTCCTCGGCGACCGCGTCGACGCACTGAACGTCCGCAAGGCATGGCGCAAGCTGAGGCGACGACCGGTCGATCCGGCGGCCGACCAGGCGCGAGCAACCGCGCCGATCGAGGAGTCGGGGTGGTACCGGGTGTCGCAGGCGGTGCTGCGACGTGCTGTCCCGGTGGCGATCGTCGTGCCCGTCCTTCTGCTGATCCTCGGCGCGCCGTTCCTGTCGCTGAAGTTCGGATTTCCCGACGAACGGGTGCTTCCGAAGGACGCGAGCGTGCACTCGATGGCCGACGAGACGCGTGCCGAGTACGCGCAGGAACCGGGTGCTACCGCGATCGCGGTGGTCGAAGGCGGCGTCGCCGAGGCGGAGTTGAAGAGCTACGTGGCCGACCTCTCGAAGGTCGACGCGGTCGCGGCCGTCACCTCGCCGGTGGGAACGTTCGTCCAGGGGAAGCCGGTGGCACCCGGCGACCCGGCCGACTCGGTCGGGGGAGTCGCGCTCGTGAGCATCGCAACCGACGTGGAACCGATGGGCGACACCGGCCAGGACCAGATCGAGGCGCTGCGCGCCGTGGACCGGCCCGCGGGGTCGACGGTGTCGTTCACCGGGCTTGCCGCGGTCAACAACGACGTGGTGAGCGCGATGTTCCACTACCTGCCGTGGGTTCTGATCATCATCGCCGTCGCGACCTACGTACTCCTGTTCCTGTTCACCGGCAGTGTGTTCCTGCCGCTCAAGGCGCTGGTCCTGAACATTCTGTCGCTGTCGGCGACCTTCGGCGCGATGGTCTGGATCTTCCAGGAGGGGCACCTCGGCGGCTTCGACACCACGCCGCAGGGTTATCTCGTGGCGACGATGCCGATTCTGATGTTCTGCATCGCATTCGGGTTGTCCATGGACTACGAGGTGTTCCTCCTCGGACGTATCCGCGAGGAGTGGCTCAAATCCGACCGGACAAAGGAGGCGAACGACCACGCTGTCGCCGTCGGCCTCGCCCGCACCGGTCGCGTCGTGACCGCGGCGGCGCTTCTCATGGCGATCGTGTTCGCGGGGATCGCGGCGTCGGAGGTGTCGTTCATGCGGATGTTCGGCGTCGGTCTGACACTCGCGGTGTTGATGGACGCGTCGATCATCCGGATGCTGTTGGTGCCGGCGTTCATGCGGCTGGCCGGCCTGTGGAACTGGTGGGCGCCCGCGCCGCTCCGCAGACTCCATGATCGGATCGGGTTGAAGGAGGAGTGATGGCCGACAACGTGTCGCGCCCGCGGTCTCCCCGTGGCGCCGGGGATCAGCTCGCCGACGAGATACTCGATGCGACCACCGACCTGCTCATCGAGATGGGGAGTGCGCATGCGGTGTCGATCCGTGCCGTCGCGCAGCGAGTCGGCGTCACGCCGCCGTCGATCTACCTGCACTTCCAGGACAAGGACGAGTTGCTCGACGCGGTCTGCGCCAATTACTACGAGCGGTTCGACGACGTGATGATGGCGGCGGCCGAGGGCATCGACGATCTGTGGCACCGAGCCGTCGCGCAGGGGATGGCGTACGTGCGGTTCGCGATCGAGAACGACGTCGTCTTCCGCACCACGTTCTCGCGGGTCACCCGAGCGGGGGAGCCGAGCCTCACCGACGAGGTGCTGCTGTCGTCGGCGTTCGGTCACATCCGGGAGACCATCGAAGAGGCGATGGCGGCGGGACTGATAGCTGAAGGCGATCCGGTCGCGGTGGTGATGCAGGTGTGGTCCGTTGCGCACGGCGTCGCGTCGCTGATGGTCACCAAGCCGGGCCTGCCGTGGGGTGACGACCTGGCGACCGCCGAGGCGGCGATGCGCGCCGTCTGCTCCGGGTTGAGTCAAGTACCGGTAAAGTGGGAACCAATCGGCTTCGACGTTCGTTGAACTGATCGAACCAGTCGTGGAAAGCACCCATTCGTCTAAGGAGCGGACAGTGCGAGAGAGCAGCAACCCGATCATGCGGGGCGTTGTCAAAGACAACAAGCAGCAGAACGCAGGCGGATACGCCACGTTCGGCACCGGGATGGCCGGTGCGGGCCAGGGCGCGATGACCTACGGCCAGCAGCAGTACAACCAGCAGTACACGCAGCCGGGTTACCAGCCGCAGGCCGGCACTCGCCCGATGACCATCGACGACGTCGTGACGAAGACCGCGATGACGCTCGGCACGGTCATCCTGTTCGCGGTAGCCACATACTTCGTGATCAGCGGTCGTGACACCGTCGACGCGCAGATGTCGATCGCCGCGCCGATCATGGGCGTCGGCGCCATCGGCGGCCTCGTTCTGGTCCTCATCGCGAGCTTCGGTCGCAAGCAGGACAACCCGGCGATCGTTCTCGCGTACGCGGCCTTCGAGGGCCTCTTCGTCGGTGCGATCTCATTCGTCTTCGGCAATCTGACGATCAGCGACACGTCCGCAGGCGTCATGATCGGCCAGGCGGTGCTCGGCACGCTCGGCGTGTTCGTCGGCATGCTCGTCGTCTACAAGGTCGGCGCCATCCGCGTCACCCCACGCTTCACCCGCATGATCACTGCGGGCATCTTCGGTGTCCTGGTGATGGTCATCGGCAACCTGGTCGTCGGATTCTTCAACGGCGGCACCGGTCTCGGCCTGCGCGACGGTGGTCCGATTGCGATCATCTTCTCGCTCGTCTGCATCGGCCTCGCGGCGTTCTCGTTCCTGATCGACTTCGATTCGGCCGACGAACTGATCCGCGCGGGCGCTCCGGCGAAGGCGTCGTGGGGCGTTGCACTCGGCCTCACCGTGACCCTGGTCTGGCTGTACGTCGAGATCCTGCGTCTGCTCAGCTACCTGAACAGCGACTAGTCGCGGACTGACTCATCTCAACCGTCGCCCCGGCTTCCCTCATGGAAGCCGGGGCGACGGCTTGTGCGTCGTGGTCAGAGCAGCAGGCCGATGGCGACCAACAGATAGAACACCGAGATCGCCACGATGAAAACCCGCTCGGCGATGCCGAACAGGCGCCGTCGAAGTGGAGTGACCAGGGCGACGACCAGCACGACCAGCGACACCAACGCGACGACGTGCAGCACGGAGGCGGCAGACGCCAGAGTGCCGCCGACAGTGTCGGACATCCACCGGCTGAAGTTCCCCGTCAGCGAGTACGAGATCGCGAACCAGGCGATCGCCAACACGTAGTGAAGCCTGCCGATCGTGGTGACGGCGGCGCCCTCGAGATCGGTCGGCGCCAGCGGCAACACCGCGAAGACGGCGGCGAGGACGAGGAGCAGTGCGGTGGCCTGCCCTTTGTCCGACCACGCGGGGAGCCCCGTCCACACGGCGGCGGCCAGGGCCGCCCAACCGGCGGCGGTCACGACCGTCATGGCGGTCGACAGACCGCGCGTCGGCCCGACCGCGTAATCGCTGACCGCGTGCCGCACCGGACTGTACGAGCGGCCGACAACGTGCAGTGCGGCGAAGATGATCAATCGGACGGTGAACGCGACGGCGGCCACCACGGCGAGAGCTGTGCTCATTTCTGATCCTCCGAGGTTCGGAGCGCATTGTGCAACGCGCGGATGGTGTGGGCGAGCTCTGTCGGATCGAGTCCGATGCGGCGAGCGGTGTCGCCGAGTCCGTCGCCGAGGAGTTCGTCGCACTCACGCCGGAGCGCGACGCCTTCAGATGTGGCGGTCCAGTTCCTGGTGCGTCCGGATCCGTCCGGCGACACGTCGTGAACGAGGCCGGCCGCTTCGAGCTTGCGGACGATGCCGCTCGACGCGGCGTCGCTCACTCCGACGGCGTGAGCCAGCTGGCGGCCGCTGATGCCGGGGTGCTCGTCGATGATGATCAGTGCGACGTAGCGGAGGTAACCGAGATCCCTTGTTCGCAGGATCTCGTCGGCCTGGCGGTCCAGGGTTCGGACGAGGTCGTGAAGTTCGTAGGCGAGGTTCACAGCACTGATTTAACTAGTTAAATCATTGTCTGGCAAGCCGCACCTGATAACTCGTTTGCATCGTTCGGGGGACGCGGGGTTTCCTTGTTCAGTGAATCGCAAGGACTACACCATCATCGGCACGTTGATCGTCGCGACTTTCGTGGTGATCCTCAACGAAACGGTGATGAGCGTCGCGCTCCCGATCCTCCAGACGGACCTGGGTGTTCCGCCGAGCCAGGGTCAGTGGCTGACCACCATCTTCATGCTGACGATGGCCGTCGTCATCCCGCTCACCGGCTTCCTGATCCAGATGTTCGGCACGCGGACGATGTTCCTCGTCGCGATGACGCTGTTCACCGTCGGCACGACGATCGCGGTCGTCGCGCCCGGCTTCGAAGTGCTGTTGGTGGCCCGCGTGGTGCAGGCGCTCGGCACCGCGGTGATGCTGCCGCTGCTGATGACCACGGTGATGACGCTCGTTCCGGAGGACCGCCGAGGCGTCATGATGGGCAACATCTCCGTCGTCATCGCCGTCGCGCCTGCGCTCGGTCCCACTATGTCGGGCCTGATCCTCGATCACCTCAGTTGGCGGTGGGTGTTCGGTGTGGTGCTGCCGTTCGCAGTGGTCGCGACGGCGGTCGGCGCGAAGTTCGTCGAACCGGTGGGTGAGCGGTCGTCGGCCCGCATCGACTACCTTTCGATCCCGCTGTCGGTCCTCGGCTTCGGCGGCCTGGTCTACGGCCTCGTCGCTATCGGCGAAGCGGCAGACGGCAAGGCTGCGATGCCGATCTGGATCCCGTTCGTCGTCGGCGCGATCGGGCTCGCGGCGTTCATCGGACGTCAGCTGCAGTTGCAGAGCGACGACCGGGCTCTGCTCGACTTGCGCGTGTTCACGTCACGCGCGTTCTCGCTCTCAGTGGTCCTGGTGGTCGTCGCGATGGCGACCATGATGGGAACGTTCATCGTCGTCCCGCTGTTCGCGCACGAAGTACTTGGCATGAGCCCGCTCGCGACCGGTCTGATCACGCTTCCCGGTGGCCTCCTGATGGGCGTATCGTCGCCGTTCATCGGGCGGATCTACGACCTCCGCGGCCCGCGGATCCTGGTGATCCCGGGAAGTCTGCTGATCGCGGGCGCCGTGTGGCTGATGACTCTGATCACCCCGGACACCTCGTTCTGGCTGCTCATGGGCGCCAACATGATTCTCTGCGTGGGTCTCGCGGCGACGTTCACCCCGCTGATGACGTTGAGCCTCGGCTCCCTCAAGCCTTCGCTGTACTCGCACGGCTCCGCCGCACTGGGTGCGCTGCAGCAGGTGGGCGGAGGCGCAGGCACCGCGCTGTTCATCACGATCATGACAGTCGTCGCACGTAACGGTGTCGACGCCGGCGACGCTGCGGACATCGCGATGACCGACGGAGTGCGGACCGTGTTCCTCGTCGCCGGATGCCTGAGCATCGTGGTCGTGGCGCTCGGACTCCTCGTGAAGGCGCCGAAGCCCGTGGAACACGAACTGGACGTCGAGCCGGTGCACTGACGCAGTCAGCTCACGCGGGGATCCGTCGCTCTTAGCTGGCGGATCAGGGTCTGCGCGTCGTGCGGACCGACGAGGCGTCGGCCGTTGACATAAAACGTCGGAACCGCGGTGATGTCCATCGCCTCGGCGTCGAGCATGTCGTCGCGAACTCGGGCCGACACCTCGGCTGAGGCGAGATCGTCGGAGAACTGGTCGACGTCGAGTCCGAGTTCCTCGGCCCGACGGATGATGTCGGACGGAAGCTGTCGATCCTGATCGGTCATCAGAGTCTTGCCGTACGCGAAGAACGCTCCCTGGCGGGCGGCGGCCTCCGACGCCTCCGCGGCGGCGACGGCGTTGGGGTGATGATGTTCCAACGGTGCATGGCGCCACACGTAACGGAGCTCATCGCCGAGGGCATGCCGCACCTCGTCGATCGCGCCCGACGCGCGGAGGCAGAAGTCGCACTGATAGTCGCCGTACTCGACCATGGTGAGCGGTGCATCGACCGGTCCGGCGATGTGATCGCGGCGAGGGTCGACCGGCCGAGCCAGCAGGTGCGACGCGTCGTCGGAGGGACGGAGGCGTTCGGCGACCCGGAAGATCACTGCCGCCAGTGCGAAGGCGAGGACCGATGCGATGAGGACACCGACGCGCGGGCCTCGTTCTGAGCGGCCGCATCGTCGATGGCGAGTTCGATGATGAACAACGAGATCGTGAATCCGATGCCGCAGAGGGCCGCGCCTCCGGCGATGCGATCAAGGGTGAGGCCGGGCCCGAACTCTCCGACGCCGAGCTTCTTCAGAACGGCGGACGAACCGAAGACGCCGACGAACTTGCCGACGACCAGGCCCACCACGACACCCCAGGTGAGCGGTGACCGAAGTGCTGCAGCCAGGATGTCGCCGTCCAGTCGGACGCCGGCGTTCGCCAGCGCGAACAACGGCAGGACGATGAAGGCGATGTACGGGGCGTACGCGAGCTGCAGGCGTTCGTTCACTGAGATCGACGACCTCAGACTGTTCGCCGCGGCTCGGGAGTACTTCGTATTGGGGGACTGCCGGAACGATCTTGCCAGGTCAAGAGCGTGCTCCACCTGCCGACGATCCGGACGGTACACCGGCACCACCATCGCGACCGCGACGCCCGCCAGCGTCGGATGGACTCCGGATTCGAGGAAAGCAGTCCACACGACGAGCGCGAGCACCGTGTACGCCAGCGCCCGCCCCTGCGGCAGGTACCGGGTCGCGTAGACGCCTCCGAGCCCCGCCGCGGCGACGACGAGCGGCCACAGGGCGAGGTCGTCGGTGTAGACGCCTGCGATGATCGCGAGGGCGCCGATGTCGTCGACGACGGCGAGTGCCAACAGGAACACTCGAAGGCGTCCCGGCGCGGAAGGCCCGATGAGGGCGAGTGCGCCGACCAGGAACGCCGTGTCGGTCGAGATGACCACACCCCACGCGCCCGCGTGTCCGGTGCTCGACGCGATCACTGCGAACAGCACCGCCGGGATGACGAGGCCGGTGAGTGCGGCGATCACGGGGACCAGTGCACGCCGAGTGTTGGTGAGCTCGCCGATCGTGAACTCACGACGCACCTCGAGTCCGACCGAGAAGAAGATCGCCATCAGGGCGTCGTTCACGATCGAGTGCATCGTGAAATCGAGCCGCGCGTCGCCGATGAACGCTCCGACCCTCAGATCCCAGAAGTCGTGATAGCTCGTGTACGACACGTTGGCCCAGACGATCGCAGCGAGTGTCGCCGTCAGGAGCGCGACGGCGCCGAGGCGTGCATCGCCCATCGACCGGATGCGTGCGGCGACCGACGGGCGGCAGCCGTCGTCGGGTTCGGTGGGGTCCGGTGATCGGGTCGTGATGGTGAGGAACTGTGCGGACCGGACCTCCGGCATCGGGAGATCGGATCGATCGCGTCGTCCCATCACCCGTCCTCGAGCGCTCGGGCGATCATGTGCAGCGCGGCGGTGGTCGCGAGACGACGCACGGAGTCGCGGTCGCCGGGGAACTGCCTGGTGACGGTGATCGTCTCCCGGCCCGCGATCGACAGGCCGAAGCAGACGGTGCCGACGGGTTTGCCGGGGCGTTCGCCGCCGGGACCGGCGATGCCGGTGGTGGACACCGCGATATCGGAGCCGATCACTTCGCGAGCGCCGTCGGCCATGGCGGCGGCGACGGGTTCGCTGACGGCCCCGAGTCGGTCGATGAGTTCGGCGGGCACGCCGAGAACACCGGTCTTCACGTCATTCGAGTACGAGACGACGCCGCCGAGCATGTAGGCCGACGAGCCGGCACGGTCGGTGAACCGCGCAGCGACGAGACCACCGGTGCACGATTCGGCGGTTGCGATCGTTCGCCCGTTCAGTCGTCCGACGAGGACGTCGTCGATCGTCGAGGCGTCGGTGGAGAAGATGCGCTCACCATGGCGGGCCAGGAGCAGATCCTGCAGGCGGTTGTAGATGTTCGCCGCGTGGCCGTCGAATCGGCTGACTATTTCGAGCTCGCCGCCTCGCATGCAGGTTGTCACTTCGACGTCGGCGAGGTCGGGCACTTCCGACTCGGCGTCCAGCAGAGTGACTGCGAGATCGGGCTCGGACAACCCGTACGCACGGATCGTCTTCTGCTCGTGGAGGACGCGCCCGGCGATCGCGTCGACGATCGGCGCGGTCCGGACGGCGACAGGCCACATCGCCTGCAATTCGTGGGGCGGCCCGGGGAGCACGAGGACGGCCGGGAGTGTGTCCGACGACGGCACTGCGACCCCGGGTGCGGTACCCGACGGAGGAATGGCCTGCGCCCCCAGTGGCACGAGCGCCTGTTTGTCGATCGCGGCTTCCAATGAAGAGGGGAGCGCAATGCCGTCCGGCACTTGCCGCCACGTGCGGATCACCGTCTCGATGGTCTGCCGCATCGCCGGATCCTGCTCGAGCGGGCGATCGAGGAATTCGGCGACAGTGGCCACGGTCAGGTCGTCGGCGGTCGGTCCGAGGCCTCCGGTCGTGACGATCAGGTCGACCCCCTCGGATGCGAGGAATCGCAGCTGCGCGAGAAGATCGGCAGGCCGGTCGCCGCACACCGTCAGATGGACTACGTCCACACCCAGATCGGCGAGTCTGGCGGACACCCACGGGCCGTTCCGGTCCGTGATCCACCCGCTCAGAACTTCGGTGCCAGTGACGACGATCCCCGCGCGTGTACTCACGGTGATGAGAGTACGCGCGCGGGGATCGATGCGCTGTTCGCTATTTCTCGCTCCTCGAGCGGAGTCGAGAGGGTCAGCCGAGGCTGAAGGGCTTGCCGTAGGTGGTGATGCTGCCCTTGAAGGTGTCGGTCGAGACCTGGACCTTCACAAGCGCGCGGGCCGACGCGTGGCCTGCGCAGCCGTCGACACCGAAGCGCTCCTGGCTGTAGGCGAGGCCGCCGCGGCCGTTCTCGAAGCTGATGCTGTTGACGTCATCATCGTCGACGACGGTCTTGATGATCGGGTAGAAGCCTGCCTCACCGGGACCGAGGTTGAAGCTGCCCGATGCGCCTGCAGTTCCTTCGAGGTCAGTGGGATCGATTCCTCCGTCAGGCGTTCCTGCACTTGCGCCGAAGTTGAGTTGGCAACCGACGAGGTAGCCAGCCGTGAGGGTGGCGCCCTTGATGTCTCCGGTGGTGCTGACAGCGATCTTGCCGGTGACCCAAGCTTCGCGACTGGTGGGGATGTTGGTGACAGCGCGCGACACGCGGACCGACTCGTCGTACAGGCGGATGGTGACGCCGTTGCCGTCGCCGAGGTTCTTGTGCTTGAACGAGCCGGGCAGCTTGCCTGCGTCGGCGTGGCCTGCGGCGACGCCGGTGAAGGCCATTGCTGCGGCGCCGACGACACCTGCGACTGCGAGGATGCGGGAGTTCTTCTTCATGTTCTGTGAGTCCTTATGCAGAGTCGTCGGGTCAGGAGAGGCTGAAGGGCTTGCCGTACAGGGTGGACTGCACGAAGCCGCTGGCGCCGGAGATAGCGCCGTCTTCGGCGGTGAAGCCGTCGGCCGCGAGGACCTGGACCACCGAGCGAGCGGAGGCGTAGCCGCCGCACTGCTGGACGTTGAGCTGGAAGGAGTCGACCAGGACGGTGCCGTGGCCCTTCTTCAACGAGAGCGAGTCGCCCTTGACGAACTTGACCTCACCCGGTTGAAGCGGGACCGACAGCGAACCGCTCAGCGAGGGAGTCGCCGAGATGGTGCCCGACAGTCCGCCTTCGAGGCCGGTGATGTTGATCTGGCAGCCGACGAGGTAACCGACGGTCAGCGAGCCGGTGCCCTTGCTGAGCTTGGCCGAATACGTGCCGGAAACGGCGGCCGAGCGGCCTGCGCCGTTGTTGGCGACAGAGACCTGCTGGCGGACGCTCTCGCCGGTGCGCGAGATCTTGACGACCTGGCCGTCGATGCCGGTGGTGGTCTTGCTGCCGCCGGGCAGACGAGCGGCGTCTGCGTCTCCGGTCGACGCGATGACGCCGGTCGCAGCGACTGCGAGTGCAGCCGACGCGACGGCTGCGCGCCGCACGAACGAGGTGGTCTTGACGGTCATCCAGGGCTCCTACATGTGGGGGTAAGAAATTCTTCGGACGTGACATTAGCGGATCGATGCCCCGTGTCGCAGGGAAAGATTCACTGTGAACTTAGGTAACACTAAGGTCGGATGCGTGCCAAGCTGGGCATGTTGATTTCCCGTAACCCGCATGACCCCGCCGTGTTGCATTCTGTCGTCCGAATGGCCGAATTGTCTCGGATTATGTGAAAAACATAAGCGAAACCGCGAATCGCAGGTGTTACATCCACATGGCTGTGAGTTCAGTCACCTCGTCTCGTTCCGTGGGATGCTCGACAATCGAATACGCGATTTCGGGCATAGAAAAACGGGCGGCCCCGGATTGCTCCGGTGCCGCCCGCTTGGGGTTCGTTCAGGTTCAGCTGAGGCGCTCGAGCACCATCGCCATGCCCTGGCCGCCGCCGACACACATCGACTCGATGCCGAACTGCTTGTCGGAGGTCTGCAGGTTGTTCAGCAGGGTGGTGGTGATGCGCGCACCGGTCATGCCGAACGGGTGACCCAGTGCGATCGCGCCGCCCGAGACGTTGAGCTTGTCGTGGTCGATGCCGAGTTCGTTGGCCGAACCGAGCACCTGGACGGCGAACGCCTCGTTGATCTCGAACAGGTCGATGTCGCTGACTCCCATGCCCGCGACGCGCAGTGCCTTCTTGATCGCCTCGATCGGGCCGAGGCCCATGATCTCCGGCGACAGGCCGGTGGCGGCCGTCGACACGATGCGAGCCAGCGGGGTCAGGCCGAGTTCCTTGGCCTTGACGTCGCTCATGATGACGAGCGCGGCGGCGCCGTCGTTCAGCGGGCAGGCGTTGCCTGCGGTGATGGTGCCGTCGGGGCGGAACACCGGGTTCAGCTGCGAGATCTTCTCGTAGGTGGTGCCTGCGCGCGGGCCGTCGTCCGTCGACACGACCGTGCCGTCGGGGAGGGTCACGGCGTCGATCTCGCGCGCGAAGAAGCCGCTGTTGATGGCCGCCTCGGCGCGGTTCTGGGACAGGACGCCCCAGCGATCCTGGTCCTCGCGGGAGATGCCGGTGTAGGTCGCCACGTTCTCGGCGGTCTGGCCCATCGCGATGTAGACGTCCGGGATGAGTCCGTCTTCGCGGGGATCGTGCCACGCGCCTGCGCCGCCCTCTGCGGTCTTCGCGGTACGAGCCTGAGCCTCGTCGAACAGCGGGTTCTTCGAGTTCGGCGCGCCGTCGGCGCCGCCCGAGATGCCGAAGCTAGAGACGCTCTCGACACCTGCCGAGATGAAGACGTCGCCTTCGCCTGCCTTGATCGCGTGCAGCGCCATGCGCGTCGTCTGCAGCGACGACGAGCAGTAGCGGTTCACGGTCACGCCGGGAACGTGGTCGAGTCCGAGCTGGACGGCGACCGAACGGGCGATGTTGTAGCCGCCCTGTCCGCCGGGCTGGCCGATACCGAGGTGGATGTCCTCGATCAGAGTCGGGTCGAGCGAAGGAACCTTCGCCAGTGCCGCGGCGATCATCTGCCGGGCGAGTTCGTCGGGTCGGACGTCCTTGAGGGATCCCTTGCCTGCGCGCCCGATGGGCGAACGAGCATGGGCCACAATCACTGCTTCTGCCATGAGCGTCAGGATACGCGAACGTGTTCCAGTTCAAGACAGTTACGGTCATGTCATCGGGCCGGTACGCCGCAATCGTCCGCGAGGTGGGACGATGGACTCATGCGCATCGCCAATCATGTCGTGGACCTGGTCGGAAACACTCCGCTCGTCAAGCTCAACTCGGTCGTCAAGCCGGGATCGGGCCTGGTCGCAGCGAAGATCGAGTACCTGAACCCCGGCGGCAGTTCCAAAGACCGCATCGCCACCCGGATGATCGACGCCGCCGAGAAGTCGGGCGAGCTGAAGCCGGGCGGCACGATCGTCGAGCCGACGTCCGGCAACACCGGTGTCGGACTCGCACTCGTCGCGCAGCAGCGGGGCTACAAGTGCGTGTTCGTCTGCCCCGACAAGGTGGCCGAGGACAAGCGGAACGTGCTGCGCGCCTACGGCGCCGAGGTCGTCGTCTGCCCGACCGCCGTCCCGCCGGAGCACCCGGACAGCTACTACAACGTCTCGGACCGTCTCACTCGTGAGATCCCCGGAGCGTGGAAGCCGAACCAGTACGCCAACCCGGCGGGCCCGCAGAGCCACTACGAGACGACCGGTCCGGAGATCTGGCGCGACACCGACGGCAAGGTCACGCACTTCGTGGCGGGTGTCGGCACCGGCGGAACCATAACCGGCACCGGTCGCTTCCTGAAAGAGGTGTCCGACGGCGGCGTGAAGGTCGTCGGCGTCGACCCCGAGGGCTCGGTGTACTCCGGCGGATCGGGGCGTCCGTACCTCGTCGAAGGTGTCGGTGAGGATTTCTGGCCCGCAGCCTACGACCCCACCGTTCCGGACGAGATCATCGCCGTCTCCGACTCCGACTCGTTCGAGATGACTCGTCGTCTCGCCCGCGAGGAAGGACTGCTCGTCGGCGGCTCGTGCGGCATGGTGATCGTCGCCGCACTCGAGGTCGCCGAGCGTGAGGGGCCCGATGCAGTTGTCGTCGCGCTGCTGCCCGACGGCGGCCGCGGCTACTTGTCGAAGATCTTCAACGACGACTGGATGAGCAGCTACGGCTTCCTCCGCACCCCGCTCGGCGGCGGCGACGTCCCGCAGTCGAACGTCGGCGACGTGCTGCGTGGAAAGACGGGCAACCTGCCGGACCTCGTTCACACGCACCCGCAGGAGACGCTGCGTGACGCCATCGAGATCCTCCGCGAATACGGCGTCTCGCAGATGCCCGTCGTCGGCGCCGAACCGCCGATCATGGCGGGCGAGATCAACGGCGCGGTGACCGAACGCGACCTGCTCAGCGCAGTCTTCGAGGGCCGGGCGAGTCTCGCCGACCCGGTGTCAGCGCACATGGGCGAGGCGTTCCCGCTCATCGGCTCGGGCGAGCCCGTGTCTGCCGCGATGAAGGCGCTCGGCGAGTCCGACGCCCTGATGGTCGTCGACGAGGGCAAGCCGATCGGCGTCATCACACGCCACGACCTTCTCGCTTTTGCCAGCACCCACCCGATCGCCCCGAACCTGATCACCGCAGTGCAGGAGGACTGAACCACATGACCGACCAAGGATTCTCGACCAAGGCCATCCATGCGGGCTGGGATCCGGATCCGCAGACCGGCGCCGTGAACGTGCCGATCTTCGCGTCGTCGACGTTCGCGCAGGACGGCGTCGGCGGAATGCGCGACGGATTCGAGTACGCACGCACCGGCAATCCGACTCGACGTGTTCTCGAGGCGAACATGGCCGCCATCGAGGCCGGCGTCTACGGCCGCGGCTTCTCGTCCGGCATGGCCGCGACTGACGCCCTGCTCCGTGCGACGCTGCGTCCGGGTGATCACCTGGTCATCCCGAACGACGCCTACGGCGGAACGTTCCGGCTGATCGACAAGGTGTTCAGCCAGTGGGGGATCACCTACTCGGTCGCGCCTGTCGTCGACCCGGAGGCCGTCGCCGCCGCGATCAAGCCCAACACCAAGCTGGTGTGGATCGAGACCCCGACGAACCCGCTGCTCAACGTCGGCGACATCGCGGCACTCGCGGACGTCGCTCACGCGGCGGGCGCGAAGCTCGTCGTCGACAACACGTTCGCGACGCCGTACCTTCAGCAGCCGCTGACGCTCGGCGCGGACGTCGTCCTGCATTCGACCACCAAGTACCTCGGTGGGCACTCGGACGTCGTCGGCGGAGCCCTCGTCACCAACGACGAGCAGTTGGACTCCGACATCGCGTTCCTGCAGAACGGTGCGGGCGCCGTCCCCGGCCCGTTCGACGCGTACCTCACGATGCGCGGCATCAAGACTCTCGCCGTTCGCATGGACCGCCACAGCGACAACGCGGAGAAGCTCGTCGACTTCCTGGTCGCGCACCCGAAGATCAACACGGTGCTGTACCCGGGCCTGGCAGGCCATCCGGGCCATGAGGCGGCGGCCAAGCAGATGAAGCGCTTCGGCGGCATGATCTCGGTCCGCGTGGCGGGTGGCAAGCAGGCCGCCCTCGACTTCTGCGCGAAGACCAAGATCTTCACGCTCGCCGAATCCCTCGGTGGGATCGAGTCGCTCATCGAGCATCCCGGTGCCATGACGCATGCGTCGACCGCCGGTTCGCTCCTCGAGGTGCCGGACGATCTCGTCCGCCTCTCAGTGGGCATCGAAGACGCCGACGATCTCCTCGCCGACGTCGATCAGGCTCTCGCCTGACCTAGGGGCGTGTCTCCTAACTCGCTTCGCGCGGTCTCGACGGCCAGATGCACTCCCCGCGGCGTTGTCGTCGGTCGTGATACCTACCGGTATCCCTCCCTCCTCCGCCTTGCGGGGCGCACACCTGATCCGCCGATCCCGAGCGACGAATTAGGAGACACGCCCCAGGTCTTCAACTTCGGCACTGTCGACCGCGCTATGCGCGGCAGACAGTGCCGAAGTTGAATTCACGCAGCGATCTGGCGCTGCTCGAGCGTGTGGCTCAGTTCGCGGAGGATGCTCTCGGGCCGGAACTCGAGCCGCTTCCAGGTGTAGATGAGCGGAACCCAGCCCTGGGAGGCCAGTGCGCTGGTGGTCTCCTGATCCGTCTCCCAGCGTGAATGCGACTTATGGAACGCCCATCCGTGCAGAGACACGACAATCCGTTCGGCGGGCCACACGAAATCCATCCGCCGCCCACCGATCCATACCTGCTGGGTCCACCCGACGATGCCGTGCTTGCGCAGGAACCGAACGAACTTCCGCTCCAACTCCGATTCGGACAGGTCCTCGGCCGCCGTCAGGATTCTCCGCGCCAAACGCATGCCGTACGCGCCGGAGTTCCGCTCCAGGGAGGCGCGAAGTTCTTTCAGCGTCACGCAGCGAGTCTGCAGCGCACGATCCATGAGTGAGATGCCGTCGTCGACTCCGAGTTCAGACGCTGCGGCGAGCAGTGTCAGCGGAAGAGCGGTCGTCGGGAGCCCGCGGACCCTCGTGAGGTCTTCGGCGGGGAACGTCCGCCTCCGCACGGCAGTGGGCACTCGACACGCGACGCCGTGTGTGGAGCGAGGCACCGACAGCGTCACCTCATCGTGGAGGTCGTCGATCAAGCCGTGCAGCCAGGCCGCGGCCGATCGGTCGGCGACCCCGCCGTTCGCGGCCAGGGCGATGCGCAGCCGCGCGGCGTCGGTCATTCGATGCTCGGCCGAAAGGAACACAGATCGCGCGTGCGGGACCCACAGGCCACACGCCACTCTCCGGTGCACTTGATCGCCGCTCATTCCGAGAGCGAGCGCTTCGTCAGTGGTGATGACGCCGTCGTGTTCGGCGAGGTGCCTTGCGACTCGCACCGCCGTCGATTTTTTGTCCCCCATACTCAATTGGACGCATGAAACAGGTGAACGGTTCCGTTCGGTGAATCGGTTGCACAACTTCGGCACTGTCTGCCGCGCATAGCGCGGCAGACAGTGCCGAAGTTCTATTACATTGCTGCGAAGTGTTTGATCGTGTCCGTGCGGACCATCCCGAAGGCGCCGTTCGCGATCGGACCGGACAGGAACGGGGGCAGACCCGCGCCGGCCAGTTCCATCGCGAACTTCCACACCAGGCGTGTGCCGTGCTCGGCGGGGGACACCTCGGTGTACTCGCCGAACTTCTTCAGGCCGGGGATGTTGGCGTGGACTCCGTGGAAGGCGTGGCGGTAGGTCGATGCTCCCGCGTCCTCGTCCCAGATGAAGAACACTTCGTTCATCTTCACGAGTCCGGGCGCGAGCGCGATCGACCGGGTGGTGCCGACGTGGTGGGGTTCCGGTGAGGTGTAAGTGACCGACGAGAGAGCGCGGCACCAGTCCAAGGTGTTCTGGCGCGTGAACTCGGCCCACGCGACCTCCGGCGCGACGGGCAACGTCACGTCGATCGTGTACTTCATCGGAGCGGCGTCGAAGAACGGTTCGTCGAATGATTCGAGGTCGTAGGCCATGGCCGCAGTGTAGCCACACCGCCTACACAACATGGTGGGCAGACAATGCGTTGTGCGTCCACAAGGCTGGATCGAGTGAGTGTCGCGAGGTGGGGGTCCCTGGATTGGGACACATACGCGTACTCGTTCGGGCACCGACTGCTCGTGATCCGTAAGGAGCGCGGCTACTCACAAGAGCAGCTCGCCGAGCGCAGCGGCATGCACCGCAATCAGATCTCGAACCTCGAACGCGGCACCAGCAACCGTGAGCCGTTCGTCTCCGACCCGCAGTTGTCGACGGTCTACCGACTCGCGCGGGCGCTGGACGTCCCTCCGGCGTATCTGCTCCCCGATCTCGAGCAACACGTGCGTCCCCGATCCACCGAGCAGGCGTCGTCCGACTCGCTCTCGGTTGTCGAAGTGCGACTCCGCGACGACCTCGAGTTCCTTCGCCGTCCCTAGTGTCGCGTGTTGAAGTTCCGTCTAGGAACTTTCACCACGCGACACTCGAACCGCCCCTGGAAACACCTCAGCGGCACCGGACGGGTGATGTCCGATGCCGCTGAGAGGGTCGTGTCAGGAGTGGTACGGCTCCGCGCTGACCAGCGTCACGCTGATCTTGGCGCCACTGGGAACCGTGTACTCGCGCGTCTCGCCGACCGTGGCGTCGATGATCGCGCCGCCGAGCGGCGAGCTCGGCGAGTAGATCTCGAGGTCGCTGGCCGAGCTCTCTTCGCGCGTGGCGATGAGGAACGTCTCGGTGTCCGATTCGTCGCCGTCGAAGTAGACGGTGACGACTGAACCCGGCAGTGCGACGCCCGACTGGGTGGGCGCCTCGCCGACCTGGGCGTTGTTCAGCAGGTCCTGCAGCTGGCGAATGCGCGCCTCCTGCTGGCCCTGCTCGTCACGGGCCGCGTGATAGCCGCCGTTCTCCTTGAGGTCGCCTTCTTCACGACGCTCGTTGATCTCGGCGGCAATGACTGGACGATTCGCGATGAGCGAATCCAGCTCGCCCTTCAAGCGCTCGAACGACTCCGGCGTCAACCATGTAACGCGGGTATCAGTCATTGTGATCTCCTTTTGCTGTCCGCGAATTGGACTGCTCTGAATGCAGCAACACGACCCCTTGCGAGGCCGTGCACGAGTCATCCTATCATTCGTGTGTTTTATGGCACAGGGACGCTCGACTGCTGCTGGGCTTCGAGAGCCTCGCGGTACGACGGTTCCGCTCGCTTCAGGTATCCGACGACGGCGTACGTCAACGGCATCACAACGACCTCGACCAGCGTCTTCCACACGAAACCGATGACGACGTAGTTGATGAAGTCCGACCACGTGGCGATTCCGATCGCGGTGGCGGCAATCGAGCAGAACACCAGCGTGTCGAAGAACTCGCCGACGACCGTGGAGCCGATGAGGCGGGCCCAGAGCCTGCGTTCACCCGCGCGCTCCTTCATCTTCACGAGGACGAGCGAGTTCAGCAGCTCGCCGACCACGTATCCGGCGAGGCCCGCGGCGACGATCTGGGGGACCGAGCCGAGCACGCCTTCGAATCCCGACTGATTGTCGTAGAAGTCGGCTGCCGGGAGCTTGATCGCGATCCAGAAACACAGGGACGCGAGGAGGATCACAGCGAAGCCCGCGGCGATCGTGCGTCGCATCGCGCGGAAGCCGTACACCTCACTGATCACGTCGCCGATCACATAGCTCAGCGGGAACAGGAAGAACGCGCCGTCGGTCACGAGACCGTTCACGTGGAGGGGGCCGAGGTCGAAATGCAGCCAGTCGCCGAACAACACGACGGCCTTGGTCGCGGCGATGTTGCTGATCAACATGACGCCGACGAACAGGGCCGTCAGGATCGGGAAGTACGGGCTGGAGAGTCGAGCGAATACGGCCTTGTTGACGGCGCTCATGCGGCCGGCTTCAAGTAAGGCGGAACGGTCGCCGTGCAGCCGAACACCTCGCCGATGACGGCGGGTCGCGAGGTCAGGACCTCGGTCTTCGCACCGACCTGCGTCTCGCCGCCTGCGGGGATGAGGACCTCTCGGCGTCCGACCTCGGCGCCGTCCTGTGCGCGCGCCCTGACGACGCAGGCGACCGCCTCGTCCGGGTTGCTGCGATTCACGGTGTACTGCACGGAGACGGTGTCGGACGACAGGATCTCGAAGGCAGTCGCGCTGCCCGAGACCTCCGGGTCGGCGAACTGCGTGTACCCGGCGTACGCCAGTCCGACGCCTGCGACGACGACCAGTGCCGACAGTGCGTAGAACCACCGCTTCTTGCTCGACGACGACTGTTCCACCGGATATGTCGCGCGTGGGCCGCTGCGGGGAATCGTGGACTTATCCTCGGCTGGGCCGGGCTCGACACTGCCCCCGTCTGAACTGCTCACGTGTCAATACCTACCATGAGTAGGAACAGCTAGCGAAGGTGAGGAAGCGTGAGCGAACACGCGAACGGTCTGCGTCTGATGGCCGTGCACGCACATCCCGATGACGAGGCCAGCAAAGCTGCTGCGACGCTGGCCAAGTACGTGGCCGAGGGTCACGAGGTGATGGTGGTGACGCTCACCGGCGGTGAGCGCGGCGACGTGCTGAACCCGGCGATGGACCGTCCGGGCGTGCTGGAGAACCTTCCGCAGGTGCGCCGCGACGAGATGGCGGCCGCGGCGAAGGTGCTCGGTGTGCAACATCACTGGCTCGGTTACGTCGACTCGGGGCTTCCGGAGGGCGACCCGCTGCCGCCGCTGCCCGAAGGCTGCTTCGCGCTCGTCCCGAATGAGGAGTCGACTGGCAAGCTCGTCGAGGTGATCCGCGACTTCCGACCGCACGTGATCATCACCTACGACGAGAACGGCGGCTATCCGCACCCCGACCACATCAAATGCCACGAGATCTCGGTCGCGGCGTTCGACGCGGCAGGCGACCCCGACGCGTATCCGGAGGCGGGGGAGCCGTGGACACCGTCGAAGCTGTACTACACGCACGGCTTCATCCGCGCGCGGATCCTGCGGTTCGCCGACGAGTTCGGGAAGAACGGGCAGGACAATCCGTTCGAGGAATGGCTGAGCCGCTGGAAGACCGACCAGGGCGACATGATGGCCCGGGTGACCACTCAGGTGACCTGCGGAGAGTACTTCCCGCAGCGTGACGACGCCCTGCGAGCACACGCGACCCAGGTGGATCCGAACGGCTTCTTCTTCGCCGTTCCGCTCGAATGGCAGCAACGACTGTGGCCGACGGAGGAGTTCGAACTCGCGCAGACCCGCGTGAAGACGGCGATTCCCGAGACCGACCTGTTCTCCGGAATCGAGCAGTCATGAGCCTGCACGCGTTGGCCGCTGCGGCTGCTGTCGTCGCCGCGGACCAGGAGCCCCGGGGCCCAGAGTTCGGCAAGGCGTCTCCGCTCGGTCTGCTCATCATCGTGCTGCTGCTCGTGGCGACGTTCCTGCTGATCCGGTCGATGAACCGCCAGCTCCGCAAGCTGCCCGAAAGCTTCGACACCGAACATCCCGAAGCCGACCAGAAGTTCGACGAGGGCACCGACTCGGCGGCCGCTGCAGAGTCTGCGTCCGCAGACGTCGCTCCTGACCCGTCCGACACCGGTCCGCCGCAGAAGGACTCCTGACTCCTTCCCGTGAGAATCCCACCCGTTCGCTCGTCGAGCCGGTGGGATTCTTCATTGCGCCGCCGAGATTCCCGAATTCCCTGAACCTGAATCCGGTTTCAACTATGTTCGCCTGGTGACCCCGATCACTCTGGGGTCGCGTCGAACGAGTGGAAGGCCGGCGCATGGTCAACGTGGCAGCGATCGTCTGGGAGAACGCGGCGGCAGATCCCGACCGGGTCGCGCTCCGGTCGGCACGAGGGGATCTGACGTACGGCGAACTCCGCGACCGAAGCGGCCGCGTCGCCACCGCGGTGCAGGCCGAAGGCCGACGCCCACTCGAACGAGTCGTGTTCATCGCACCGACGATCATCGAGTTCCCGATCGTCTATTACGGACTGCATGCGGCGGGCGTCAGCGTCATCACGATGAACACGATGGCGACGGCAGCCGAGATCGGATACGTCCTCGACGACTCCGCGGCGTCACTGGTCATCGCGTGGCACGAATGCGCCGGATCCGCAGAGGCGGCCGCCGCAGATCGTGGACTGCCGTTCTGGCGGATCGACGACGGCGCCGTGTTCGACGATCAGCCACTCGCGCAAGCGCACGAGCATGAGCCGGACGACACCGCCATCATCCTGTACACCTCGGGGACCACCGGACGACCGAAGGGCGTCGAACTCACGGCGGCGAACCTGGTCGACACCACTGCGTCGTTCACCCCCGTCCTCGGACTGACCTCGAACGACAGGTTCGGCACAGCGCTGCCGCTGTTCCACGTGTACGGCCAGGCGGTCATCATGAACCTGACGCTGGTCTCGAACGCCTCGTTGTCCCTGCTGTCGCCCTTCGACCCGACCGCGATGATCGAACTGGTCCGCAACGACCGGTTGACCGCGCTCGCAGGCGTCCCGACCATGTGGAACGCGATGCTTCAGGCGTCCGACGGTTACGGTCCCCGCGACTTCGAGCAGCTTCGTCTGGCCACTTCGGGTGGAGCGTCGTTGCCCGTCGAAGTGATGCGCGCGTTCAACGAGAGGTTCGACTGCGCGATCCTCGAAGGCTACGGACTCACCGAGTCGACGGGGGCCGCCAGTTTCAACGACATCCACCGTGTGCTGAAACCGGGAACGGTGGGCCCGGCGTTGCCGGGCACGTCGATCGAGGTCCGGAGCCCAGATGGCGACCTGCTGCCTGCGGGGGAGGTCGGGAACGTCTACCTCAAAGGACCGACGATCATGAAGGGCTATTGGAACCGGCCCGAGACCACCGCGGCGGAACTGCGCGACGGGTGGCTCACCACCGGCGACCTCGGGAAGCTCGACGACGACGGCTACCTCAGCATCGTCGATCGGGCGAAGGATCTGATCATTCGCGGTGGATACAACGTGTACCCGCGAGAGGTCGAGGAGGTGCTCTATGAGCACCCCGACATCGTCGAGGTCGCGGTGGTGGGTGTGCCGGACGATCACTTCGGCGAGGAGGTCGCGGCGGTGATCGCCTTGCGCCCGGGCACGACGGCGACGGTCGACGGCATACGGACCTGGGCGAAGACGCAGCTGTCGGCCTACAAGGTGCCGCGACTGATCCAGTTCGTCGAGACCCTCCCGAAGGGAGCGACCGGCAAGATCCTGAAGCGCGAGATCAACCGGGACGCCATCCGGGCGTCGGTCGTCGGGACGAGTGCCGATGGCTGACGCGACGACAGTGAAAGAACCGCCTGCGACAGCGCGTGGCGCGCGTACCCGCGCCGCGTTGATCTCCGCGGCGCGCGTCGTCTTCGAGCGCGATGGATTCCTCAACTCGCGGCTCACCGACATCACAGCGGAGGCGGACTGCTCGACGGGATCGTTCTACACCTACTTCGCGACGAAGGAGGACGTCTTCTTCGCCGTGATGGAGCGGGCGCGAGACGACATGCTGCACCCGGGAGTACACCATCAAGCGCCCGACGACGATCCGGTAGCCGTCATCGAGGCGAGCAACCGGGCGTACTTCGAGGCCTACCAGCGCAATGCGCGGCTCATGATGCTGCAGGAACAGGTGGCGACGATCAACGCCGACTTCCGTGCGTCACGCATCGAACGTAGTGAGGCATTCGTCGAGCGGAACGCGCGAAGCATCAAACGTATGCAGGACGCCGGGTTGGTCGACGAGACGCTCGAACCGGTCATGACTGCTCGGGCGCTGTCGGGCATGGTCGCCCGCCTCGCGTATCACCACCTGGCCCTCGGCGTCGACGGCGACATCAACGACCTCGTTTTCACCAGCACGAAGCTCTGGGCGAACGCGCTCGGGCTGACTCCCCGCAACGACCCCTCCCATTGAAAGGCACGTCAAGCATGAGCACCATCCAGACCGTCTCCGGGCCGATCGACTCCAGCGAGCTCGGACGAACCCTCGTCCACGAGCACGTGTTCATTCTCAACACAGAACACAAGGAGAACTACCTCACCGACTGGGATGAGGAGCAGCAGATCACCGACGCGGTCGCAAAGCTCACCGAACTCAAAGAGATCGGCATCGACTCGATCATGGATCCCACGGTGCTCGGCCTCGGTCGATACATCCCGCGAATCAAGCGGATCGCCGAGCAGATCGACTTGAACGTCGTCGTCGCGACCGGTCTCTACACGTACAACGACGTCCCGTTCCAGTTCGAGTACCGCGGCCCCGGAACTCTCGTCGAGATGCCGGAGCCGCTCACCGAGATGTTCGTCAAGGACATCACCGAGGGCATCGCGAACACCGGCGTTCGCGCCGGGATTCTCAAGTGCGCTATCGAGCATCAGGGCCTGACACCTGGCGTGGAGCGAGTGATGCGCGCCGTCGGTCAGGCGCATGTGCAGACCGGGGCGCCGATCACCGTGCACACGAACCCGGCGGCCGGAACCGGTCTGATCGCGCAGCAGGTCCTCAAGGAGGAAGGGGTCGATCTGAGCAAGGTGATCATCGGCCACTGCGGTGACAGCAACGACATCGACTACCTGTGCAAGGTGGCCGACAACGGCTCGATGCTCGGCATGGACCGCTTCGGGCTCGATGTGTTCAACCCGACCGGCGAACGCATCACGACGATCATCGAGCTGGTGCGCCGCGGCTACGTCGACAAGATCACCCTCGCCCACGACGCGAACTGTTTCATCGACTACTTCAGTCCGGAGCACAAGCATGCGATCGCCCCGAACTGGAACTACACGCACATCAGCAAGGACGTCATCCCGGCGCTGTTGGACGGCGGTGTCACCGAGGCGGACATCAACACGATCCTGGTGACCAACCCTCGTCGGCACTTCGAGTGAGTTAAGCGAAGCCCAGTTCGGCGGCGACCGCTCGGGCGTGTTTCGCGGTGTTCTTGGGCACCTCGACCGCCCAGGCGGTGCCGTCGGCGAAGAGCACCACCACGCGGGTCGACGCGACTCCGCCGCCGACCTCCATCGCGATGACGGCGGACCGTGGGACCCGTGCGACGACGTCCTTGGGCTTCAGCGTGATCGCTCCCGCCATCGACACGAGAACCAGTTCGTGAGCGGTCACCGCGAGGAGCCCCACGCGACCGAACGCCGGGGTGTTGTTCTTCGCCTGTCGGCCGGAGTGCTCGGCCATCGCGATGCCGAGGGTGCCGAGCGTGAGCATCTTCGCGGTGGAACCCTTGCTCATGACCCGCACTGCCGCCATTTGGGGCATGCCGATCAGATTCGATGCATCAGTGGCCATTGCGCACTTCATTCGGGCCGTTGAGATGCGGCATCAGTACCGCGGGGTGAGACCTAGTCAGTCGGTTGATACCTGCGCAGAGCTTCAGCGAGTACTGGGAGATACGTCTCGACAACGTCGCGGACGATGTCGATGTCGACACCGAAGTACTGGTGCACCAGTATGTTTCGGAATCCGCGGACCTGTGGCCAAGCGATCTCGGGGTGGGCGTCGACGATCGCCGGTGGCAGGTGATTGGCCGCCTCGCCGATGATTTGCAGGTTTCGCTCGATTGCGTCTTCCGCCATCAGGACCAGGTCCGAGTCGCCGTCGAGTGCACCGACGTAACGTTGGCAGCGATCCACTGCTTCGAGGATATCCGCGACCCTGAGGTCGGCATTGCGACTCACAGAGCGACCGCGTCGACGAGAGCTGTGTCAGCGACCGGCCGCCGGAGGAGTTGAAGCGGGAAGATGTCGACATCCCGGCCGAACAGGCTCCGGCACTCTTCCATCAGACCAGATGCGCGCATCAACAGATTTCCGTCGGAGGGGTCCATCTCCACCAGTATGTCGATGTCGGATCCGGCGTGGGCGACTCCGCGAGCGACCGAGCCGAACAGTTTGGGACTGGTCGCTCCGTACTTTCTCAGCAGATCCTCGAACTCGAGATGACGGGCAGCGAGGAGATCACGGATCGCGCGTGTCTCTGGAGTCGCTGAAGCCTTTGGCATAGTGCCACGATACCGGCCAGAACAGTGGAGTGGGCCTTGCCTCGACATGCAGGTGGGTCGGGCAGGATGGGAGTATGAACCGCCTCCAGGACAGCAGTTCCCCGTACCTTCGGCAGCACGCGGGCAACCCGGTGCACTGGCGGGAATGGAGCGACGAGGCGTTCGACGAGGCACGCAGGCGTGACGTTCCGGTCCTGTTGAGCATCGGTTACGCCGCGTGCCACTGGTGCCATGTGATGGCGCACGAGACGTTCGAGGATGCGGAGCTCGCGGCCCAGATGAACGACGGATTCGTCTGTATCAAGGTGGACCGCGAGGAACGCCCCGACATCGACTCCGTGTACATGGCGGCGACCGTCGCGATGACCGGTCAGGGCGGCTGGCCGATGACCTGCTTCCTCACCCCGGACGGCGACCCGTTCTACTGCGGCACCTACTTCCCGCCGCGACCGCGGAACGGGCAACCCGGTTTCGGTGACGTCCTCGACGCCATCAGTCGTACCTGGGAGTCGCGGCGCGACGAGGTGGAACTCGCCGGGTCGAAGATCACCGAGCATCTGCGATCGTCCGCCGCCGGTCTGCCCGACGGACCGCGACTCGATCGGCAACTGCTGGCCGACGCGGTCAGCCAGATCGTCGCCGATGAGGATCCGGTCTCGTCCGGATTCGGCGGCGCGCCGAAGTTCCCGCCGTCGGCGATGCTCGAAGGGCTGATCCGCGCCGCCGAGTACACCGGCGACGACGCCGCACTCGCCGCGGCGTCGCGCACCCTGGAAGCGATGGCGCGCGGCGGCATCTACGACCAGCTCGCGGGCGGCTTCGCGCGCTACTCCGTCGATTCGGCCTGGGTGGTCCCGCATTTCGAGAAGATGCTCTACGACAACGCACTGCTCCTGCGTGGGTACGCTCACCTCGCCCGACGCGGTGATCCGCTGGCGCTGCGGGTCACCGAGGAGACCGTCGCGTTCCTCGACGACGCGCTGTGGACGGGAACGGGATACGCGTCGTCGTTGGACGCCGACACCGAGGGTGTCGAAGGCCTCACGTACGTGTGGAGTCCGGCCGAGTTCGCGGACGTCCTCGGCGACGACGCGGACTGGGCGGCCGACTTGTTCACCGTCACCACCGAAGGGACTTTCGAGCACGGGACGTCCACGTTGCAGCTGCTGCACGACCCCGACGACGTCGCACGGTACGAGTCCGTCCGGGCCCGGCTCTCCGCCGTGCGGGCGCAGCGGCCCCAGCCCGACCGTGACGACAAAGTCGTCACCGGATGGAACGCATTCGCGATCACCGCGCTCGCCGAGGCCGGCGCGGGACTCGGGCGGCCGGACTGGATCGACAGGGCCGCAGAGTGCGCGTCGAATCTCCTCGACACGCACCTCGTCGACGGCGACCTGCGTCGATCGTCACTCGACGGAAAGCCTGCCACGCCGCTCGGCGCCCTTGAGGACTACGCGGCGCTGGCCACCGCGTTGCTGACACTGCACACGGTGACGGGCGCAGATCGGTGGCTCGCCACGGGACTGTCGATCCTCGACCGGGCGATCGACGTCTTCGCCGTGGCCGACGAGCCGGGGGCGTGGTTCGACGCGCACCCGACCGGTCTGCTGCTCCGGCCCAGGGACCCGGTGGACGGCGCCACTCCGGCAGGCGCATCGCTGATGGCCGAAGCACTGCTCATCGCGGCCGTCCTCTCCGACGCCGACCGCGCCGCGCGCTACTCCGAACTCGCCGACAGCACCCTCGCTCGGGCGGGCATCATCCTCGCCAAGGCTGCGCGTTCGGCGGGGCACTGGCTTGCCGTCGCGCAGGCGTATGTGGCGGGCCCCGTCCAGGTCGCCGTCGCGCAGACACCCGACTCCGACGGCGCCTTCGCAGCCGACATCCGACGGGCCGCGCCGGGCGGAGTGGTCGTGGTGGCGGGACCGAAAGACTCGGCGCCGCTGTTGGCCGACCGCGGACCGCTCGCCACCGGCGGTCGACTCCGCGACGCGGCCTACGTCTGCCGCGGTGAGGTGTGCTCACTGCCCGTCACCGCTCTCGACCGCGTGGAGTCGTTGCTGTAACGGCCTTTCGGCTCACGCGTCGCACTCCTGCTTCTTGAGCGCGCGTCGTCCTCCTGCTCCTTGAGCGAGCTTGCGAGTCGAAAGGTATTCGGGTGCAGGGGCTTTCGACTCGCTCCGCTCGATCAAGGAGCAGAAAGTCGCGGCTCGCTCAAGACCCGTTTGCGAGTCGAAAAGGCGCCAGAGAAGAGCATTCTCAGGCCCGATGTGGATCGATCGATCAGATGTCGGCTATGGTGTCGTCGACATCACACCGCGAACGATCGTTGCGGTGGTTCACACCGATCGGGAAGTGCGACACATGGGCTTGGACGACCACACGATCAATCGCCGGAGCGTCCTGGTTGGCGGCTCCGTCGCCGCAGCCGGACTCGTCGCGTCATCGCTCGCCGGCCAGGCGGGTGCAGCGCCGCGGCAGGACGCCGACGTGATCGTCGTCGGCCACGGTCTCGCAGGCCTGGTCGCGGCCTCCGAACTCGCCGCCGCCGGGCGTTCGGTGATCGTCGTCGACCAGGAGTCGCGCGCGAATCTCGGTGGTCAGGCGCACTGGTCGCTCGGCGGACTGTTCTTCGTCAACTCGCCCGAGCAGCGTCAGTGCCAGATCCGTGACTCGATCGAACTCGCGCGTGCCGACTGGTTCGGTTCCGCCGGATTCGACCGCAAGCCGCACGACCGTCTGGGGGAGGACTACTGGGCCCGGCAGTGGGCCGAGTCGTATCTGAACTTCGCCGCGGGCGAGAAGCGCAGCTGGCTCGAACGCAAAGGCGTTCGCTGGGTTCCCGTGGTCGGATGGGCAGAGCGGGGCGGCACGTCGGCCAGTGGGCACGGCAATTCCGTGCCACGTTTCCACATGACGCTCGGCACCGGACCGGGTGTGGTCGAGCCGTTCCGAAACGCGGTCCTCGACGGCGAACGTCGCCGCCGGATCTCGTTCCGATTCCGCCACCGCGTCGACGAGATGATCACCGATGGTGGACGTGTCACCGGGGTGCGCGGCAAGAAGCTCGCGGCGTCCAACGCCCCACGCGGCGTCAAGTCGAACCGGACCGTCGTCGGCGACTTCGAACTCCGCGCGCCGATCACCATCGTCGCGTCCGGCGGCATCGGCGCCAATCACGACCTGATTCGCCAGAACTGGCCGTCGCGCCTCGGTACGCCGCCGAAGACGATGGTCACCGGCGTGCCCGCCCACGTCGACGGTCGGATGCTCGCCATCACCGAGGCCGCGGGCGGCCGAATCGTGAACCGCGACCGCATGTGGCACTACACCGAAGGACTCAAGAACCACTCGCCGATCTGGCCCGACCACGGAATCCGGGTGCTCGGCGCACCGTCGTCGATGTGGTTCGACGCCGAAGGCAACCGCTTCGACAGCCCGGCGATCCCCAGCTACGACACGCTCGAGACCCTCGCGATGATCAAGCGCACAGGCTACGACTACTCCTGGTTCGTCCTCAACAAGAAGATCATCAGCAAGGAGTTCATCCTGTCCGGGTCGGAGCAGAATCCGGAGCTGACCCGCAAGGACCTCGTCGCCTATCTCGCCAGTCGTGCACTCGACGACGTCCCGAAGTCGGTGCAGAAGTTCGTCGACAAGGGCGTCGACTTCGTGCAGGCCCGCAGCGTGGACGACCTTGTGCGGAAGATGAACCGACTCGCGGGGAGCGACCTCGTCGACGCGGGCAAGCTGCGCGCGCAGATCGTTCAGCGTGATCGGCAGGTGCACAACCCGTTCACCAAGGATCCGGGTGTCATGGGCATCCACAATTCGCGGAACTACCTGGGCGACAACATCGTCCGGACCGTCGAACCGCATCCGATCCTCGATCCGGCGGCCGGGCCGCTGATCGCGATCCGGATGAACATCCTGACGCGAAAGACCCTCGGCGGACTCCAGACCAACTTGTCCGGCCAGGTGATGAACGACGGCGGGACGCCCGTGCCCGGCCTCTACGCCGCGGGCGAGGCGTCCGGTTTCGGCGGCGGCGGTGTGCACGGCTACAACGCGCTCGAGGGCACCTTCCTCGGCGGCTGCCTGTTCTCCGGCCGGGCCGCGGGTCGCGCCGCAGCACGCGCAACGTCGTAGATCCCTCCTGGGATCATCCACCCGGCTGACAAGACGGGTCGGAGGCGATACTGTCTTGTCCTCTAGTCGTCGCAGGTAAGGACAGGATCTTGCAACTCGTCTCGAAGACGAAGCGGGTAGTCGAAGCGCACCTCAGCAACAGTTCGATCCGCGCACTGAGCGGGTCGATGGTGGCGTTCGAAGGGCAGGTGTCCTTCAAATCCGCCGGTTTCGGCGGTGGTGAAGGGCTCGTCGCGGGAATCAAGAAGAAGGCGACCGGCGAGGGCCTGTCGTTGATGGAGGCGTCGGGGACGGGCATCGTCTATCTCGCGCAGGACGCCGCCAACGTCACCGTTCTCGACCTGCACGGCGAAACCCTGCAGGTGGAGGCGTCACAACTGCTCGCGCTGACGCAGAACCTTACCACCAACGTCACCTTCGCAGGCGTGCGGGGCGGTGCGTCGGGGCAGGGGCTGTTCACCACGACCGTCACCGGGCAGGGGCAGGTGGCGCTGTTGTCTCAGGGCGGCCCGCTCATCCACCTGGAAGTGTCGCCGCAGTTCCCGCTCGTCGTCGACCCCGACGCGTTTGTGTGCGCCAAGGGAGCACTGTCGCAGTCGTTCGTGACCGACGTGTCGTGGCGGACCGTGGTGGGGCAGGGCAATGGGGAGGCTTTCTCCCTTCGCTGGGACGGCACGGGCGTCGTCTCCATTCAGCCGGCCGAGCGATAGGAGACGGACATGTTCACCAAGGTCAACAACAAGGTCGTGTCCGTGAACCTCGCGCAGGCCGGCCCGATCGTGGCCCGCCGCGGGGCGATGCTGTTCTACACCGGCAACGTGCTGTTCCAGCCTCACCAGATCCCCGGATCCGGCGGAATGGGCGCGATGAGCGGCGTTGCCGGGATGGCCGGCCGCATGATGCAGGGCGAGCACGAGACGACGATGATCGCCCAAGGGGACGGCACCGTTCACTATGGATTCCGAGGTCTCGAAGTGGAGATCGTCGATCTCTCCGGCGGCGGCGAACTGCGCGTCGAGGCGTCCCGGCTGCTCGCCCACACGCAGGGTCTGCAGGCGTCGGTGGTGTCGACGTCGGCTCAGTCCGGCGGTGGCGGCGGGCTTCGCGGCGCGTTGCGGTCTGCGGCGAGTGGAGTCGCCACCGGCCAGGGCATGTTCACCACCCAGCTCATCGGCATGGGATCGGCCGTGATCCTCGGCCACGGCGGGTTCATCGCACTCCAGGTGGCGCCGAACCGGCCGATCACCGTCGACCCGCAGGCGTTCGCCGCCTCTGTCGGCCAGATCCAGACCAGCCTCCGCTCGACCGTCAGCTTCCGCAACATGGGGCGCACCGGCGGCGAAGGATTCCAACTCGACTGCACCGGACAGGGTGTGGTCTACGTGCAAGCATCGGAGCAACGACTGTGACACAGGTGAACACGGTGTGGAACCCGCACACCCTGCCGTCCGACGACAACGTTCCGGACAACAAGTACTCGTTCTGCATCGACCTCACCACACCGTGGTTCATGTCGAAGGGCGCGATGATCGCCTACTACGGTCAGGTCAACTTCACGTCCCTCCAGCGCGGCCTGCAGGCGGGCATGCTGCACATGGTGGCGCAGCAGTTCTCAGCGCCGCTGTACCTGGGCGACTACGTCGTCGCCGAAGGTCAGGGCAAGGTGGTCATCGGGGACCGTGGATACGAGATCAACTCGTACGACCTCGAAGACAACGGCAATCTGACGATCCGAGCGGCGAACTTGTTGGCGTTCGAACCGACACTCGCGCTCAAGCAGTCCATCGTTCCGGGGTTCCTCACCTTGATCGGAACCGGGCGGTTCCTCGCCTCGTCGAACGGCAGTGTCATGTTCGTCGAACCTCCGGTCCGGGTGGATCCGGAGGCACTGGTCGGATGGGCCGACTGCCCGTCGCCCAGTCATCACTACGACCAGGCGTGGGTCACCGACATGCTCGGCGCGGCCGCCTCGCGCATGGGGGTCCGGTCGGGCGAGGAGCAGCAGTTCGACTTCACCGGCGCCGGCACCGTCCTGGTTCAGTCGAGCGAGAAGGTGATCGACGACAGCGCCGTGGTCCGCAGCATCACCGGCCAGTTGCCCGGCGTGTCCGCGCCAGGTCTCCAGCAGATCAACGCCCACATCCAGGCGCAGATGCAGCAACACCAGTAGGCGTTGACGGTCGTCGGCGTGGATGTGTTACCGTCGGAGCCATGTCGACGACCGCCTATTGGCGCTTTTTTATGCAGGCTCCGGGAGAGCCTGCGATGAAGCGTCGATAACGCACGTCGTACATCCCGGAGCCTGAAGCAGTGACCATCATGGGTCGCTGCTTCTTCTCGTTCCGGGATGAAATGCGCGCCGCAGGGTGTTGACCGGGACGGCCAACCCTCACCTGCGTCAGCGCCCCGAAAGGCACATCGTGACCATCACGTCCGACATCAGCTCGACCACCTCCGACCGTCGGGTCGCCGCGTTCTCGCCGATCCCGTCGCCCGAGACGCTGCGCAGCGAACTGCCGTTGACTTCGCGCCGAGCCGAAGCCGTCCAACGCGACCGCGATGAGATCGCCGCGATCCTCGCAGGGCGTGACGACCGGCTGATCGTCGTCGTCGGCCCCTGCTCCGTTCACGACCCGGTCGCCGCGCTGGACTACGCCCGCCGGCTCGCGCCGCTCGCCGTCGAGTACGCCGACACCCTCAAGATCGTGATGCGCGTGTACTTCGAGAAGCCGCGCACCACCGTCGGGTGGAAGGGCCTCATCAACGACCCCGGGATGGACTCCTCCTACGACGTGGAACGCGGTCTGCGCACCGCACGCGCGCTGCTGCTCGACGTCATCGACCTCGGGCTTCCGGTCGGGTGTGAGTTCCTCGAACCGACGAGCCCCCAGTACATCGCCGACACCGTCGCATGGGGTGCGATCGGTGCGCGCACGACCGAATCGCAGGTGCACCGGCAGTTGGCGTCCGGGCTGTCGATGCCGATCGGGTTCAAGAACGGGACCGACGGCAACGTCCAGGTCGCTATCGACGGTGTGTCGGCGGCGTCCGCCGAGCACGTGTTCTTCGGAGTCGACGACTTCGGTCGTGGCGCCGTCGTCCAGACCGCGGGCAATGAGGACTGCCACATCATCCTGCGTGGTGGCACCCCGGGGCCGAACTACGACGCCGACTCGGTCAGCGCCGCCGTCGCGGCGCTGACGAAGGCGGGCAAGTCGCCGAAGGTGATGGTCGACTGTTCGCACGCCAACTCGGGCAAGGACCACGAGCGCCAGGCCGTCGTCGCAGTCGAGGTGGCCGAGGAGTTCGCCGCGCGACGACGCGCCGGGGATCCGGTGCAACTGTCCGGCGTGATGCTGGAGAGCTTCCTCGTCCCCGGCGCGCAGAGCCTCGGCGGCGACCTCGTCTACGGACAGTCAGTCACGGACAAGTGCATGGGGTGGGACGCCAGCGTCGACGTCCTCGCCGCACTCCACCGTGCCGCTCGCCCTGCTCGGTGAACCGTCACGTCGTGACCTGACGAACGTCGACACGACATCCACCAGGACGAACACCAGCAACGGCCATCCGAGGAGCGGGACGAACCAGCCGACGGCGATCGCGACGACGATCAGCCCGACGCTCACCGGCCACGGCGCGGCCCGCAGGCCACCCGCTGCGGGCGCGCGCCGGTTCCGGCGTTGCCACCACGCTCGGTAACCGAGAACGATCATCACGACGAGCGCCGCGGCGAGCAGGAACAAGACGACCTGGTTGGCGACGCCGAACAGCAGCCCCATGTGGAGTGCGATGGCGAGGTTCGACGCCTGCGCAGCGATGGGCCAGTCGGCGAATCGGTTCTCGCTCACCACGCGGTCGGACGCCGGATCGACGGCGACCGTGTCGGGAGAGAACTGCCACGGGCGTCGGACTTCGGTGACGGTGTACGCGGTGTCCGCCTCTGCGGGCAGCGTCACCTCGATCCCTGAGTCGATGCCGACTGATCGGGCGAGCGCCACGGCGGCGTCGACCTGGGCGACGGCGCCCGAGGTGTCACCCGAGACTGCGGGCGCGCCGTGCCCAGCGTGTTCGCCGCCGCCTGACGTTGGCGCGGCGCCGGACAGCGAGGTGTCGGTCGCGGGTGTGGTCCAGCTCAGAGCAGTACGCAGGTCTGAGACGTTCTGTCCGGCGTACGTCGACCAGGTGAGGCCGGTCGCCGACAGGAACACGAGGCCGACCGAGATCCAGACGCCGATCACCGCGTGCCGGTGCACGGTGCGCGCGCGTCCGGCGCCGACACGTCGCCTGGCCTTTCGAGTGCGGACGAACCAGATTCCGAGCCCGGCCAGAACGATCACCCAGAGCCACGACGCGGCGAGCTCGCTGTAGAGCCGCCCGGGTTCCCCGAGGTGGAGGTCGCGGTGCAGCCGGTCGAGCCACTGTCGCATCGGAAGCGCGTTCGAGCTGCCGTACACGGGCAGTTCGCCGCGGGTGTCGAGCGTCACCGGGTCGACGAACACCGCGAGCCGTTCCGAGTCGCCGAGCGTCGGGTCGGCGAACAGGACCTGAGTGGTGTCACCTGATTCGGCAGGAGGACGTACCGCGGAGACCTGAAGGTCCGGGCGAGCCTTCTGGGCCGCCCCGATCTGGTCGGCCAGCGACTGCGTCACTCCGACCGAGTCGGTGTGCAGTTCATGTCGGTAGACGACGTTCTCGATCGACGGTGCGAGCGCGTACAACGCTCCGGTCACCGCGGCTATCAGCAGGAACGGAGCGACAAGCACCCCTGCGTAGAAGTGGATTCGGTGGAGTATTCGGACAAGGGAAGATTTCATGTCTGCCTCTCGGGCACGAAGGAGTCGTCGTCGTGCCGACGGGTATGCGAGATGCACGTCGGTACGGCGAGAAGGTGGTGAGGACTACTTCAGTGAGAGGGGAGGGCCGCGGAGTCCGACGGACCCGAACAGCAGGAGAGCGGCAGGTGACGCGGAGCGGCTTCGAGGGGCATGCACCACGCGACGTGGTGGGCCCACAACGAACCGGACTGGCATGGACAGCCGCCGGACTGCACGCGCGACGGCGTCGTACGTCGTGATCAGTGCGAGCGCGACAAGTGTCCCGACGCTGTGGGCCACGGCCATCGACGGGCTCCACAGATCGTGGTGGTGCCCGGTGAGGACGACCAAGAGGACGTGGACGACGCCCTGGCCTGCCAGAAGCGCGGGAAGTGTCGGTAGCCGTGGGGTGGCGCCGACGACGCCGCCGATGGCCACGGCGGCGGCCGCGACGATCATCAGGGTGTCCGTCGACGGGAGCATTCCCTGCGCGAGGCCGTGTGCGGCGATCGCTGTCAGCGCCGACGTGCCCCCGACGACGCCGCCGCGCATGCGCGAGGGGGCGGCGTTTCGGGTGGACACAGGCGGTGACTTTACGGCAGAAGCGCCGTGAGTCAGTTCAGGACCACCAGCCAGACTGCGATGTAGTGCAGAAGTGCCGCGACGGCGGTGCAGGCGTGGAACACCTCGTGGTGTCCGAACACGCCTGGCCACGGGTCGGGCCAGCGGAGAGCGAAGAGCACGCCGCCGAGGCTGTACAGGACGCCGCCGACCGCGAGCAGTACCAGGACCGCGACGCCGACCGTACTGACGAGAGCGGGTGCGACGAAGACGATCACCCAGCCGAGCGCGATGTACAGGATCACTCCCAGCCAGCGCGGTGACGCAGGCCAGAGCATCTTCAGGGTCACCCCGGCGATGGCGCCGATCCAGACGCCGCCGAGTATCCACCACCGGGTCGGTGAGTCGAGGGCCATCATGCAGAACGGCGTGTAGGTGCCCGCGATGAACACGAAGATCATCGAGTGATCGGCACGTTTCATGGCGATCCGGGCCTGCGGTGTCGTCCAGTGGACGCGGTGGTAGACGGTGCTGACGGTGAACAGTCCGCAGATCGTGACGACGTACACGACCACCGACAGGACGTCGGCGGCGCCGCGATGGATGGCTGTCCCGACGATGAGAATCGCTCCGATCGCCGCGGCGACGACGGCGGAGTACGTGTGGATCACGCCGCGCAGGGTCGGTTTCACGGCCTGCACCTCGGCGGGAGTATCGATCATGGAACCTACGCTACCGTAAGTTTCGCACTGGTAACTTGTTCGCCGAGTAACATCGCGGCTGTGAAACTCCTCCCCGACGCCCTCCGCGGAGGCATGTACCGCGTCTACGAACGCCGTCTCGTGCAACTCATGGACCCAGACCGGGTGCCTCGGCATGTCGCGATCATCTGCGACGGCAATCGCCGGTGGGCGCGGGAAGCGGGATTCGACGACGTCGCGCACGGGCATCGGGTCGGCGCCAAGCGGATCGCCGACATGCTCGGGTGGTGCCACGAGTTGGGCATCGAGGCGGTCACGATCTACCTCCTGTCGACCGAGAACCTGTCCCGCGCATCGGACGAGCTCAATGCGCTCATGGAGATCGTGCCGGACATCGTCGACGAGATCTCGCACGGCGACTGGCGGGTGCGGATCGTCGGAAATCTCGACAACCTCCCCGGACCTGTCGCGAACCGTCTTCGCGAAGCGTCCGAGCGAACAGCCGGTCTTTCCGGCATGAACGTCAACGTCGCCGTGGGCTACGGCGGCCGCCAAGAGATCGTCGACGCGGTGCAGGCGTTGCTGTCTGACGCCGCCGACGCCGGTGCGACGCCTGCCGAGATGATCGAGGCCGTCACGGTGGCCGGGATCGACGCCAACCTGTACACCTCGGGTCAACCAGACCCGGATCTGGTGATTCGAACGTCCGGCGAGCAGCGACTCAGTGGCTTCCTGCTGTGGCAGAGCGCGTACTCGGAGATCTGGTTCACCGACGCCTACTGGCCCGAGTTCCGCCGCGTCGACTTCCTTCGGGCGCTCCGCGACTACGCGGCCCGCAGTCGACGCTTCGGCAAGTGACCATGCGGGTGACCGTCGTCGGCGGCACCGGTCAGTTCGGCGCGGCGCTGTGTGATCGATTGGCCGACCTCGGCGTCGACGTGACCCGCGCGGGCCGGTCGACCGGAGTCGACGCGGTGACCGGGGTCGGGCTCGACGATGCGTGCACGGGCGCCGACCTGATCGTGGACGTGACCAGTACGGCGTCCCGAGACGGTGACGACACGGCCGAGTTCTTCGGCGCGGTCGCGCGCAACGTGTCCCGAGCCGCGACGGCGGCAGGCGTCCCGGTCGTCTACCTCACCATCGTGGGAGCGGGCGTCCCCGCGGTCGCCGCCGCGCTCGGTCACTACCGCGGCAAAGCCGAACAGGAACGCGTCTACGCCGCTGAACTCGGCGACCGCGCCTGCGCTGTCGCGTCCGTTCAATGGTTCTCGCTCGCCGAACGCTTTCTCGCTGCGGGCGGCGACGTCGTCGAGCTCCCCGACCTGCGGTGCCGGCCCGCGACCGTCGAAGACGTGGTGCGCGCCTTCGCCGACGTGGTCGTCGACCAGGACCGGCCCGCGTATGTCAGCGTCGCGGGGCCCGCGGAGCTCGACCTCGTCGACATCGCCCGTCGAATCGTGGCCCGCGACGGATCGGCGGTGCGCGTGGTGCCCGCCGACTCCGATGCGGTGCTGCGATCGGGCGTTCTCATCCCGGACAGCCCGGACGTCGTCACGACGACGACCCTCGACATGTGGCTGGACGGCCGCTGATGGCGGCCACCCCGGCGATCGCGGCCCTGGAGAAGGCCGGCGTCGTACACACTGTCCGCAGCTATCACCACGATCGACGCAGCACTGATTACGGCGCCGAAGCGGTCGAGAAGATGGCGGCCCTCGGCATCAGCGCCGAACAGATCTTCAAGACCCTCGTGGTCGATCTGGGCGGCACGCTCGCGGTCGCCGTCGTGCCTGTGCCGGAGAAACTGTCCTTGAAGGCCGCGGCGAAGGCGCTCGGTGCGTCGAAGGCGGCGATGGCTGACGCGGCGAAGGTCACGCGCGCGACCGGCTACGTGCTCGGTGGAGTGTCGCCGGTCGGGCAGAAGACGACGCTGCCGACCGTCGTCGACGAATCGGCCTTCATGTGGGACACCGTGCTCTGCAGTGCAGGCAAGCGCGGACTGGAGATTGAACTGTCGCCCGACGACCTCGTCGCGGCGACAGGCGCCGTCGTCGCCGACATCCTCGCTCCTTGAGCGACGATGTCCCACCGTTCCGTGAACGACGATGTCGCTCAAGACCCGCGAAGCGAGTCGAAGCGTCAGGGGCTCAGAGCTTCCGCAGGCGGACCTTGTTGATCGAATGGTCTCGGTCCTTGCGGAGGACGAGCGTCGCGCGGGGCCGTGTCGGAAGCACGTTCTCGATGAGGTTGGGGCGGTTGATCGACGTCCAGATGTCGCGGGCGGCGATCTTCGCCTGCTGATCGGTCAACGATGCGTAATGGTGGAAATGTGAGTTCGGATTCTGGAACGCGGTCGTCCGCATCTGGAGGAATCGCGAAATGTACCAGCGTTCGATGTCGGACGTCTTCGCGTCGACGTAGATTGAGAAGTCGAACAGGTCCGACACGGTCAGGGTGGGGCCGGTCTGCAGGACGTTCAAGCCTTCGACGATGAGGATGTCGGGCTGTTCCACCTCGATGAATGCGTCGGGCACGATGTCGTAACTGACGTGCGAGTACACGGGCGCTGTGACGAACGACGCCCCCGACTTCACCTCCGTCACGAACCGCAGCAGTCCGCGCCGGTCGTACGACTCCGGGAAGCCCTTGCGGTGCATGATGCCGCGTCGTTCGAGTTCG
Source organism: Gordonia malaquae NBRC 108250 (assembly GCF_000344135.1). Taxonomy (GTDB): domain Bacteria; phylum Actinomycetota; class Actinomycetes; order Mycobacteriales; family Mycobacteriaceae; genus Gordonia; species Gordonia malaquae. Next base: position 48,747 of record NZ_BAOP01000019.1, read on the forward strand.
GCCGTCGGGTAGAGGAACCCGTCCGTGGTGATCAGGTCGACCTTCGGGTGGGTCTCCCACCGCGACAGGAGCTTCGCGAGGACACGCGCAGTGGTCGACTTGCCGACGGCCACGCTGCCTGCGATGCCGATGACAAACGGCACCTGCCGGTTGCGTTGGTGCTCGCCGAGGAACGTCGACGTCGCGGCGAACAACCGGCGTCGTGCCTCGACCTGCATGTGAATCAGGCGAGAGATCGGCAGGTAGACCTCGGCGACCTCGGTGAGGTCGATCTGCTCACCCAGACCGACGAGGTCTTCGAGCTCGGACTCGGTCAGCACCATCGGCATCGACTGCCGCAGCTCACGCCACTGCTTGCGGTCGAGTTCGAGGTAGAGGCCGGGGTCGCGGTCGCTGGAATGGCGCGCCATGACCGGTAACGGTACAGGCATAGGCTGGCAGGCATGACCGCAGCGCAGCGCCCGTCCGATGATCCGGTGATCGAGTACCTCCGCATCGGGCTGCTGTTCGACCGTTTGGAGGAGGGTTTTGTCGACGCCTTCACCGGCGACCCGGCGCTCCGGGCCGAGGCTCAGAACGCGCCGCGGCCCGATCCGGCGCAGCTCGGCGCACGTGCTCGCGCGCTCCTCGAACGTCTTCCGGACGGGCTGCCTGCCGACCGTGCCGAGTTCGTCGCCGCGCATCTGCGTGCACTGGAGTGTTCGGCGCGAAAGTTCGCAGGGGAGGACGTCGGGTTCGTCGACGAGGTGCGCGCCTACTTCGACGTCGACATCGCGCCCGCAGATCCGGCCCGATACCGGGAGGCGCACGGCGCGCTGGCGGAGGCGCTCGGAGTGCCCGGTGCGATGGGCGAGCGGCTCCGAGACGAGTACCAACGGTACCGCCGGGCCGGCGAGATCCCCACCGACCTCACCGAACCGCTGATCGCGGCCTTCGCAAGCAGTCTGCGGGATCGGGTGCGTGCAGAGTTCCCGCTGCCTCCCAGCGAGGTGGTGGAGTTCGACGTCGTCTCCGACAAGCCGTGGTCGGGCTTCAACTACTACCTGGGCGACTACCGATCGAACGTCGCAGTGAACACCGACCTCCCGCAGCACCTGTCGGGGCTGCCCGGGCTGATCGCCCACGAGGCGTACCCGGGTCATCACACCGAGCACTGCCGGAAAGAACAGGGGCTCGTCGGAACCGGGCAGCTCGAGCACACGATCTTCCTCGTCAACACGCCACAATGCCTGATGGCAGAGGGCCTGGCCGACCACGCGCTCGCCGCCGCGATGGGGCCTGACTGGCACGAGTGGGCGGCCGAGATCTACGCCGACTTCGGCCTTCGATTCGACGCAGAGAAGGCCCGCGCCGTGTCGACGGCCACCGCCGGCCTGCTCACCGTCCGGCAGGACGCTGCGCTGATGCTCCACGACCGGCACGACGACGCCGACACCGTCGCAGCGTTCCTCCAACAATGGCTGCTCGTCGATCCGGACCGCTCGCGGCAGATGCTGAGGTTCTTCACCTCGCCGCTGTGGCGGGCGTACATCTCCACCTACGTCGAGGGCTACCGACTGCTGGGGGATTGGCTCGACGACGCACCGTCGGACCAGCGGCTCGCCCGATTCGGAAGGCTGCTCGACGAACCCCTCACCCCACAAGTTCTCCGCACCGAACTTGCACACTAGAATGCACGGCATGAGTCAGTTCACGCAGTCCTTGGCCGAACTCGATCCCGATGTGGCTGCCGCCATGAACGGTGAGCTGTCCCGTCAGCGCGACACCCTCGAGATGATCGCGTCGGAGAACTTCGTCCCGCGCGCGGTGCTTCAGGCGCAGGGCAGCGTCCTGACCAACAAGTACGCCGAGGGCTACCCGGGTCGCCGCTACTACGGCGGCTGCGAGTACGTCGACGTCGTCGAGGACATCGCACGCAACCGGGCCAAGGAACTGTTCGGCGCCGAGTTCGCCAACGTTCAGCCGCACGCAGGAGCCCAGGCCAACGCTGCCGTCCTGCAGGCACTGATGGAGCCGGGCGAGACGCTGCTCGGTCTCGACCTGGCGCACGGCGGTCACCTGACGCACGGCATGCGACTGAACTTCTCGGGCAAGCTGTACGAGAACGCCTTCTACGGCGTCAGCAAGGAAGACTTCCGCATCGACATGGACGAGGTGCGCAAGATCGCCCTCGACACCAAGCCGAAGGTGATCGTCGCAGGCTGGTCCGCCTACCCGCGCACACTCGACTTCGCGGCGTTCCGGTCGATCGCCGACGAGGTCGGCGCACACCTGTGGGTCGACATGGCGCACTTCGCGGGTCTCGTCGCCGCCGGTCTGCACCCGAACCCGGTCGAGTACGCCGATGTCGTCTCGACCACCGTCCACAAGACCCTCGGTGGTCCCCGCTCGGGCATGATCCTGGCGAAGAAGGAGTGGGCCAAGAAGCTCAACTCCGCAGTCTTCCCCGGTCAGCAGGGTGGTCCGCTCATGCATGCCGTCGCTGCCAAGGCCGTCGCGCTCAAGGTCGCCGCGAGCGACGAGTTCGCCGAGCGCCAGCGTCGCACGCTTTCCGGTGCGAAGATCCTCGCCGACCGCCTCCTCGGAGACGACGTCGCCAAGGCCGGCATCACAGTGCTGACCGGAGGCACCGACGTCCATCTTGTGCTGGTCGACCTGCGCGACTCCGATCTCGACGGTCAGCAGGCTGAAGACCTCCTCCATGAGATCGGCATCACCGTCAACCGCAACGCCGTGCCGTTCGATCCGCGTCCGCCGATGGTCACTTCCGGCCTGCGCATCGGCACTTCTGCGCTCGCGACACGCGGTTTCGGCGACACCGAGTTCACCCAGGTAGCCGACATCATCGGCACTGCGCTCGCAGCAGGCAAGGACGCCGACGTCGCATCGCTGCGCGCTCGTGTCAGTGCTCTCGCGCTCGACTTCCCGCTGTACGAAGGTCTCGAGGACTGGGGCTTGATGAGCGGTGTGAAGTAAGGTGGCGCCCGTGTCAGTACTGAGCGAAGACGAGTTGATCACCGCGCTGGAGAAGGCTCTCCCCGAGATCGCCGAAGAACACGCGGCCGCTGCGCTCGCGTGGAACCCGGGCGACTGGGTGCCGTGGGACAAGGGACGCAACTTCGCGTTCCTCGGCGGCGAAGACTTCCAGCCCGGCGACGAGACGCTGAACGAGACGGCTGCCGCAGGTCTGCTCGCGCTGCTGCTGATGAAGGACAACCTGCCGTCCTTCCATCGCGTGATCTCGATGTTCTTCCCGCCGTTCTCCGACTGGCGGCAGCTCGTCGGAACGTGGACCGCGGAGGACAACCGTCACGCGATCGTGCTGCGCGACTACCTGGTCGTGACCCGGGCGACCGACCCGGTCGACGCCGAGAACCGTCGTCGAATCCACGTCGTCGCAGGCTGGCGTCAGACACCCGAAGAGGTCGACTCGCTCGGTCCGCTCGACGTCCTCGCGCTGCTCGCAGTGCACGAGAACCAGTGTGATCACTTCATCGGCAAGCTCCTTGAGCACGCCGACGATCCCGACCTGAGGAACATCCTGGAGAAGATCCGTCACGACGACGCCGCACAGGCCTCGTTCTTCCAGGCGTTCCTGATCGCCGGAGCCGTTGCCGACCAGGAGGCGACAGTGCTCGCCGTCGACCGTGCGCTGGCAGGCATCGAGCACATCGGTGACGACGTCGCCGACTTCGACGCCCAGCGCGCACTCATCAGCGACTTCGAGGACGCCGCATCCGACGCCGCGATCGCCCGTCGTCTCGCCGACGCACTCAAGATCGACAGCCTGCAGAGCCTCTCCGACGAGGCCGAAGCAGCCCGCGCTCGCATCCTGGATCGCGCCGGCAGCAACTGACTGTCGATCACCCGACATACCCGACGAAGCCCACAGGCTAGAGTCCTCGGAATAAGGGGGTTCTAGCTGTGGGTTTCTTCATTCTCCTAGGTATTGTGGTGGTCGGCTTCGCCGTGTGGCAGATCGTCGATCCGCGTGGTCTCTGGCGGGCGACGGAATCGTGGAAGTTCCGCGATCCGGATGCCAACGAGCCGAGCGACGTCGCGTACGGGATGGCTCGCATCGGCGGGGTTGTCGGAATCATCGCGGTGGTCGTCTGCGGGTGGTTGATCTATGACACGAGCCGGTCGGACGACCGGAACGCGGACCGCTCGCCTCGGCCGACGTACTCGTCGCCCCCGTTCACGTACCCGACGTCGAACAGGGTCGACCTCGGTGCGGGCACGATGGTCGGCTACCGATACCCGAGTGAACTGACTCTGGAGTTCGTTGTGCTCGAAGCGGATTCGCCGTGGCAGACCAGCTGCGCCACCGGGGTCGGGGTGTACGAGCACACCAACGCCGTCGTCGTCTCGGTGAGTCGGTCATTCACCGACTTCCGCGGAGAGTCCGGATCGAGCGTCGACGAAGCCGAGCAGTGTTCGGACGAGGCTCCCCGTGCGCTCACCCGCAAGCTCGACCGCCCTGTCGGGAACCGCCCGATCCTCACCGCCGCACCGCTCGTCGATCCGGTGTCGGTGGGTCTGCGGTTCGGCCCGCGGATCCGTCCGACCCCATTGGTGGAGGTGCCGACGCCGGGTGTGGTCCAGACTCAACACCCCGTCCGGATCGACCCGTCATGGAAATCCGTTCCGCTGCTCGCCGCGGAGTGAGTCAGCCCGCGATGAGTCGTTCGAGCGCGCTCTTGTGCGCCTCGAACGCCTTCTTGCCGTCGCGGGTGATCTTGTACGTGGTCGAACCGCCGCGACCCCGGGACTTGGTGGCGCTGACGTATCCGGCCTCGATGAGTGCGGCCATCTGCTTGGACAGGTCGGAGTCGCTGACAGCGAGGTGATCACGCAGGAATGCGAAGTCGGTGGTCGTCGCGTTGCTCAACACGGCGAGCGCCGCGAGTCGTTTCGGGGGAGTGAGAACGGGGTCGAGATCGCCGAGCGGGCCGCTCATCCGAGGCGCTTCCGGACAGCGCGGGCGGCACGCGCATACGCTGCTTCGTAGGCGGCGATACCGACAGTGACCAGGGCGAACGTCGCGATGACCCCGGCCGTCGGCTCCCACATTCCCATGGGGATCACGATCGCTGCGATCACCACGACGCCAACACCGTACGAGAGCATCGGGCCGCGCAGTTCGCGCGGCGCGCCGGTCAGCGTCGGCATCGTCCCGCGGACTCGTGTGTGCCACGAGACGAATACGCCTACCAGTGCGATCAGAACGACCATCGCTGGGATCGCGTACTTCGTGTCTGGTCGGTACCAGACGATCGCCGCTAGCGCGGTGAACCAGGCGCCGACCGCAGGCGAGTACCAGAGGGGAGTCGCCGGGTAGTCGACGAACGGAGCGGCGGCCGCGCGCTCGGCTTCGCGGAGAGCGTCTCGCGCCGCCTGTGGATCCGGTGTAGTTTCCATATTGGAAAACATAGAGAGTGCTTTCCGATTTGGCAAGTACTGATTTCTTCTGGTTACACGCTGTTCACCGACACGCTGACCGGCATTCGCCGATGGTCGGTGTGACCCGGCGTACGTTTGGCCTTGACGGGCCGTGGGGAAGCGGTTCGTTCGGGAGGTTCGATTCGTGGACGATCACGTCACGAGAGGACCGGCCCCGGTCCTCGCCGACGTCGGCTGACACCGACACCAGGCAAGGACCGACCGGCCGGAGAAACTCGGACCGCGCGGGAGCCGCGCGGCGCCAAGGAGCCTTGACGTGACCGCACGCACCTACGTCCTCGACACCTCCGTACTGCTCTCCGACCCGTGGGCGGTGACTCGGTTCGCCGAGCATCACGTAGTCCTCCCACTCGTTGTGATCAGCGAACTCGAGGGCAAACGGCATCACAGTGAACTCGGCTGGTTCGCCCGCCAAGCCCTCCGTCTACTCGACGACATGCGCGTTGAACACGGTCGACTCGACGAGCCGCTGCCTGTGGGTGACCTCGGCGGAACAGTCCAGGTGGAGCTCAATCACACGGATCCGGCCGTGCTGCCGGCCGGATTCCGCAACGACACCAACGACTCCCGCATCCTTGCGTGCGCACTCAATCTGCGGGCGGAGGGACGCGACGTGACCCTCGTGTCCAAGGACACGCCGCTGCGAGTCAAGGCCGGCGCAGTCGGGCTCGCCGCCGACGAGTACCACGCGCAAGACGTGGTCGTGTCGGGTTGGACGGGAATGGATGAGCTCGACGTTCTCGACTCCGACATCGACACTCTCTTCGCCGACGGAGTCGTGGACGTCGACGAGGCACGCGACCTGCCGTGCCACACCGGTGTCCGAATGGTCGGCACATCGTCGGGCAGTGCGCTCGGCCGCGTCACCGACACCAAACAGGTCCAATTGGTCCGCGGCGATCGTGAGGTGTTCGGCCTCCGTGGGCGATCGGCCGAGCAGCGAGTCGCGCTCGACCTGCTTCTCGACGAGTCTGTCGGCATCGTCTCGCTCGGCGGCAAGGCGGGCACCGGCAAGTCGGCGCTCGCGTTGTGTGCGGGTCTGGAGGCGGTCCTCGAGCGCCGGACTCAGCGCAAGGTCGTCGTGTTCCGTCCGCTGTACGCCGTCGGTGGACAGAACCTCGGCTACCTGCCCGGCAGCGAGTCGGACAAGATGGGGCCCTGGGCGCAAGCCGTCTTCGACACGCTTGAAGGACTGGTCTCCACTGAGGTGATCGACGAGGTCCTCTCCCGCGGGATGCTCGAGGTATTGCCGCTGACGCACATCCGAGGTCGCTCCCTGCACGACTCGTTCGTCATCGTCGACGAAGCGCAGTCGTTGGAGCGGAACGTGCTGCTCACCGTGCTGTCGCGGCTCGGTTCTGGTTCTCGTGTCGTCCTGACGCACGATGTGGCCCAGCGTGACAACCTTCGGGTCGGGCGCCACGACGGCGTCGCCGCCGTCATCGAGAAGCTCAAGGGGCACCCGCTCTTCGCCCACATCACCCTGACTCGCAGCGAACGCTCGCCGATCGCCGCTCTAGTCACGGACATGCTCGAGGAGTTCGCTCCCGGCGCGCCCTGATCATGTTTAAGGTTCCCCGGATTGGGTCAATCGCGGGGCTTCGGCTCTGATCTCACGATTTCCGGGGAACCTTAAACACGGCGGCGATTGGGCCTCGGATGTAGGCCCGCGGCAACGGCCCGCTGAATGTCTGTGAGGCTGCGCGCCCAGTCGAAGACGATGTCGTCGTAGGTGTACCGAAGCGTGTGGTAGCCGATCCGGAAGGTTCTGCGATCGCGAGTTCGGTCGTGCTGGAACGACTTCCGGTCGCCGTGGTACTCCCATCCATCGATCTCGATGATCAGCCAGTCGCCGATGAGGAGGTCGACCCTGTCATCGTCGGTGACCTCGACTTGAATCCGCACAGGCAGGCGTAGGTCCATCAGGCGAAGGCGGGCCATGGTCTCTGGGCCTGACTCCGCATCGCCGTCGCAGCGGCTGAGTGCTCGAGCGATGGCGGTCGGCGCGTCCCGGAACTGGTACTCGAGTTGGTCCCATGTCATGAGCCTGCGGTTCAGGATCGAGTCGCAGGCGACGATGAAGCCCTCGGTATCCAGGCATCGTGCGGCATGCCTTATCGCCGTGGGCACGTCATCGATCGCTTCCGCGGTGGGGGTCGGTCGTCCGAACTGGCGGCAGAAGGGGCCCTTTCGATTGCGGGTGGCCCACGAATCGGCGCGAACGTGCACGTCGGGGCCTTCGGGCACCCAGACTCCGTGATGCTCCAGTGCGCTGACGCAACTCAGGACTCCTCCTCGTTGTATCGCCGCGACGAGGTTCTGTGAGACTTCGCCGAGTTGGTACCAGCCGCGTCGAAGCTGCCGCGCGTACTCGAGTCTGATGAGTTCGGCGAGACCGGTCCTGCCGACCATCGCGATGAGCTGGGCTGTGGTGTAGACGCCGTGGCGAATGGGGTCCATGTCGCCCACTTTGCGCCCGTTTCGGGAGGAATTGGGCGGTAGCCGAGGGCTGTGGACAACTGATTGGCGGTGTCCACAGGTTTAACGTTCCCCGGAATCGGGCTATGTGACGTGATAATGCCGTTTTGTGGCGAAATTGGGGAACTTTAAACGCTGCGGAGGACTGACACCGCAAAATCGGCGTCGTCGCGCCAGGGTTTCACGTCCCAGGTTGAGAGACGGAGGTCGAGGGTGAGGTCTGCGGCGGCGACCGCGTCGTCGAAGGTGGCGATGCTCAGCTTGTCGGTGTGGAACCCGACCGCGATGAATCCGTCGGCTGCCAGGTGTTCGCGGAGTCGGCTCAGCACGAGGGCTTCGGTCTCCGGTGCGACGAATGCGAGAACGTTTCCGGCGCAGACGATCGCGTCGAAGCGGCGGCGATCTCCCGACTGATCGAGCAGATCGAGCGTCGACAAGTCCTGGACCTGCCAATCGGGACCTGGGTGGTCGGCGATCGCCGCGTCGATCAGGATCGGGTCCACGTCGACTCCGACCACTTCGTGGCCGACCTCGTGGAGGTAACCGCCGACACGGCCTGGTCCGCAGCCCGCGTCGAGAATCCGAGAACCGCGACCCACCATCGCATCGATGAGGCGGGCTTCGCCGACGAGGTCTGCGCCCTCAGCCGCCATCGTGCGGAATCGGTCGACGTACCACTCGCTGTGTCCGGGCTTGGTGTCGGTGATCCAGCGGGGCAGGGGAGGAGTGGTCATGACCTCGACCATAGCCGCGGTGCTGCAGCATTGCGGAAAGGTGACGATGCTCTCCTGAGGTGGCGTATGCCCGGATGTCGCTGGCACACTGAGATGATGCTGAAGTTACTGATGAGGCGAGTGTGGCAGTTGGGACTACTGGCGACGGCGGCTGTCGTTGCGCTGGTGGTCGGGACGGGATCGGCGTCCGCCGCGCCGACGACCCCCGCTCCCGCCCCCGGAGCGTCGGACATCACGACGCTGATCGAGACCATCCTGAAGTCGTTGAACGTCCCCGGCCTGCCCGGTGGAACCACCCCGCAGGCCGCCGACGCGACCAAGCAGATGGTCGTGGTCACCGCACCGGTCGCGACGTCACAGACGGCGACGTTGACGGCGTTCGAGAAGGACGACGCAGGCGTCTGGAAGCCGGTCATCGGGCCGACGAAGGCGTGGCTCGGTGAGAAGGGCATGGGCAAGGCGCAGGACAACGTCTACCGCACCCCGCAGGGCACCTTCCCGCTGGATCAGGCGTTCGGCCGTCAGGAGAACCCGGGCACCAAGATGCCGTACTTCAAGGCCGACACGCAGGACTGGTGGGATTCGGACCCCAAGTCGCCGACCTACAACACGCACGTCCGCCAGGCGCAGAGTCCCGGCGGCGACAGTGAGAACCTCTACAACATGGGCCCGGTGTACGACTACGCGGTCAACGTCGCGCACAACCCCAACCGGGTCCCGGGCGACGCGTCGGCGATCTTCCTGCACGTGAGCGACAATCAGCCGACGTGGGGCTGCATCGCGATTGAGCGGCAGAAGATGATCGACGTCCTCAAGTGGCTCGACCCGACCAAGAGCCCGAAGATCACGATCGGCGTGAACGTCGACGCACCGAAGGACGCTCCGGCACCCGAGGCGAGCCCGAACGGCGACATCATCGGCGGAGTCCTCGGCAACCTCGCCGCTCTCATCCCCGACACATTGAAGGGCTTGATTCCCGCCACGAGTTGACGGTTGATTGCCGTCAACGGAATCCCACACGAACCTTTCAGCGAGCCGAGGCCGTACGCGATACACGCGTGCGGCCTCGGCCCTATGGTGGGGCCATGATCACAAACGTTTCGCTCACGAGCATCTGGGTCAAGAACATCGACGAGTCGAAGGCGTTCTACACCGACGTCCTCGGATTCGACCTCCGAGAGGACATGACGATGGGCGACTTCCGGTGGTGCACGGTGTCGCACCCGACGCAGCCGGAGCTGGCCGTTCACCTCACCACGCCGAGCGCGCCGCTGCCCGACTACCTGATCTCCGCGATGATTCGCGCGCAGGACGAGAACGGTCTGCCCGCGCTTGGACTGAACGTGGACGACTGCCGAGCCACCGTCGACGACTTGAAGGCCAAGGGTGTCGAGTTCCTGCAAGAGCCCGAGGATCGCCCGTACGGAGTCGAGGCCATCATGCGGGACAACTCCGGGAACTGGCTGGTCCTCGTCGAACCGCGCGAGTACACCGACGCTGATTTCGAAGGCGTCGACCTCGGCTAACGAGCTGCGCGCAGCAGTTCCAATCCTGTCGCGCGGGCAGCCGGGAAGCCGTCGATCGGGCCGGTCGACCGCTCGACCTGAGCCGCAGCCTGCTCCGCGACGGGCGTCGACGGATCGAGAACTTCCAGATACACGCGGTGGCATTCGAGGGCGCGAACAGCCGCGTCGGTGAACCCTTCGACGTCCACTGCATGCGTTGCACCAGGTCCGTTGCAGTACAGCGGACCCGGGCCGTCATAGGCGTCGACGACGGCTTGTGCGAACTCCATATGATCACGCTGGTTGGGGAGACCGGGGCCCCATTCGGCGCCGCCGTACAGGCTGACGACGACATCCGGATCGATCCGCGCCACCGTTTCGGCGACCTTCGCCCGCAATTCGGCGGTGTTGAAGATCTCGCTGTCCGGGAAGCCCCAGAACTCCACCTCGGTGACGCCGACTTCCGCCGCCGACGCGATCTGCTCGCCTTCTCTGAGCGGGCCCGCCTCAGCCGGCGCCATCCCCTCGATTCCCATCTCGCCGCTCGTCGCGAGGGCGTAAACCACCCGCTTGCCCTGCGACGTCCACCGCGCGACGGCGGCAGCCAGGCCGTATTCGGGATCGTCGGGATGCGCGACGAGGATCAGAGCTGTGGACCAATTCTCCGGGACGGTTTCGATCATGGGCCCACCGTACGCCGGAGTCAGTCGATCAGTCCCCGGTCGCGGGCCGCGGCGATCACCTTGGTGCGACTGTTGACGCCGAGTTTGTCGAAGATGTGGACGAGGTGGGATTTCACGGTCGCCTCGGAGATGACCAGGCGACGGGCGATCTCCCGATTGGTCCCGCCTGCGGCGAGCTGTTCGACGATCTCGAGCTCCCGGCCGGTCAGCGCCGTGTCCGGTGACGTCACGCGGGAGAGCAGGCGGGCGGCGATCGCCGGCCCGAGGACGGTCTCGCCTGCGGCGGCGGAACGGATCGCGGCTGTCAGGACGTCGGGTGCCGCGTCTTTCAGCAGGTAGCCGACGGCGCCGGCGTCGACGGCTCGGACGATGTCGACGTCCGACTGGTAGGTGGTCAAGATGAGGACGTTCGGCGGGTCGGCGAGCGCGCGGATCGACTGCGTCGCGTACACACCGTCGGCCGTGGGGTCTGCGCCGTGCAGCCGCAGGTCCATGAGGACGACGTCGAGGAGGGTTCCGGTCGCGGTGTCGACGGCTTCGGCTGCGGTGCCCGCTTCGGCGACGACGGTGATGTCGGGGACGGATCCGAGGACGGCTCGCAATCCTGCGCGGACCACCGGGTGATCGTCGACGATCATGACTCGGATCATGCGAGCTGTCCGATCGGAATGCGCGCGTGCACCGTCGTGCCTCCACCCGGTGTGGCGTCGACGCTCACCTCACCGCCACAGCGCGACACACGTGATCGCATCGCTCGAAGTCCAAAACCTGAACCGTCCGCGCGAGAGCCGATCCCGACACCGTCGTCCACCACATCCACATGGACTTCGCCGGGCAGCCACGTCAACGTCACGGCGGCGGACGTCGCATCGGCGTGACGTCGGACGTTCAGGACAGCTTCCTGGACGGTCCGCAGGAGCGTGCGTTCGACGTCCTCGGACACGTCGAGAGGGGTGCCGTGCTCGGCGAAGACGGCGGGCACTCCTGCGTCTGTCAGCAGGGCGGCCTGCCGAGCCAAGGCTTCCGGCAGCCCACCCGCGGGTGCGGGACCGTCGATGCCGGACAGGAATCGACGCGACTCGATCAGCGCGGCCTGCGCGGTGTCGAGGGCGGCGTCGGGCTGTCCGGCGCGCAGCAGCAGGATGATGCTCGCGAGGTACTGTCCGACGCCGTCGTGGATCTCGCCGCCGAGTCGATCGCGTTCGGCCAGCGCGCCTGCTTCTCGCTGCTGTGCCGCGAGTTCGTCACGCGTGAGGACCAACTCGTCGACCAGCCGGTCGCGCTCGGAGACCATGGCGGCGATCCGGGTGAACGCCTCGGTGACGGCGACGGCCGTTGCGATGCCGATCGTCGGCCCGATCACGCCACCGACCGTGAAACCCTGCGTCACCCAGACACCGGCGACGGACACGATCGCGATCACGACGGCGGCGCCTGCCGCGACCGCGCGAGGAAGGAACCGCCAGCAGAGGATCGCCAGGACGAACGCCAGCCACACGAAGTCGTCAGATGCGCACACCAGGGCGATCCAGCCGGCGGTCAACGTCATCGCCCACAGTCCGGCACGCTCGCGGCGGCCTCGAGCCGACGCGACCGCTCCCACGACGTACCACCCCGCGACGAGCGCGGCCAGGACCAACGGAACCACGGGGTGCGGTCCGGTCGACGACTTCACCACGCCCACCGCGAGCAACGTCGCGAACAGGACGTGGCCGCCCCATTCGGCGTAGCGGTCGGTGGTGCGGTCGTCGGTCACTCTCCCAGTATCGCTGCCGGACGCAGAGCACCTCGACGAGTGCACCTTTTGATGGATGCGAAGACGACCCGTGCGGGCGATGCGGAGCGGTGCCGTTCGACGCGAGGCTGGAGGGACCACTGAACGACAGGAGAGAGACGTGTACATCGGATGGCGCGAGATCCGCGACGCCAGAGGACGATTCACACTGATCACAGGTGTGATCGCGGTACTGACGTTGATGGTGGTGATGCTGTCGTCACTCGCCGCCGGGCTCGACGACGAGTCGACGTCCGCAGTCCGCGCACTGCCCGGCGACGTGCGTACACAGACCGCAGCCGACGGCGCGGCGTCGTCGCTCACCGACAGTCGAGTCGCCCCGATCGCAGGTGTTCCGGCACTCGGCGTCGCGACCACACGCATCACCGTGGGGGAGCGGGCGGCCGCCGTGTCGGCCTTCGGGTTCTCCGACGTCGACACCGTCACCGTCGACCCGTCCACGGCATCGGCTCTCGGCCTCACCGCCGGATCGACAGCGACCATCGGAAACACGCCCGTCCGCGTCGACACGATCGCCGATGTCGGCAAGTACGCGCACACGCCGGTCCTGAGGATGCCGCTGAGTCTCTGGCATGAAGCGACCGGACGTGACGCCGCATCGGCTCTGCTCACCGACCAGGACGTCCCCGGAACAGTGAGGACCGCGCGCAGCGATCTGCCGTCACTCGTCCCCGGCTACAGCTCCGAACACTCGTCGCTGCTCATGATCCAGGCACTGCTCGTGGGCGTCTCGGCGATCGTCGTTGGCGGCTTCTTCGCAGTCTGGACCGGCCAGCGAGTGCGTGCGCTCGCGGTGGTCCGAGCGATGGGTGCGAGTCGTCGCTACCTGCTGCGGGACGGACTCGGCCAAGCAGCCGCGGTGCTCGGAGTCGGACTCGTCGTCGGGCTCTCCATCGGATCGGGCGGCGCGTGGATCGCATCGTCGACGGTTCCGATCGCTCTGGACCTGACGGCCACCGCGGGTCTCGTCACAGGCATGGCGGTGCTCGGCATGGCAGGCGCGGGACTTGCCCTCAGACCGCTGGTCCGCGTGGATCCGCTCATCGCACTCAACCGATAGGAGCGACGAATGTCCCTCGAAATCACCGACGTCACACTCACCTACCCGGACGGGGACGGGGCGCGCCTCACCGCCGTCGACGACGTTTCGCTGGCCGTTCCGCGTGGCCGTCTCGTCGGCCTCACCGGGCCGTCCGGATGTGGGAAGTCGAGCGTCCTGTCGGTCGCCGGCACCCTCGTCGCGCCCGACTCCGGCCGGGTTGTCGTGGACGGGGTCGACGTGACCGACTCGACCGAAGAACAACGTGCTGCGGTGCGGCGCACCAGAATCGGCTTCGTCTTTCAGCACGACAACCTGTTGCCCGATCTGACAGCGCTCGAACAGGTGCTCCTGCCAGTGCACATCGCGGGAGGTCGGCCTGCGGCCGCGAAGTCGCGTGCCCGTGATCTCCTGGCCGATGTCGGCCTGGCCGACGCGATGGACCGTCGGCCGCATCAACTGTCCGGCGGCATGCGGCAGCGAGTGAACATCGCACGAGCGCTCATCGGCGACCCCGGACTGCTGCTCGCCGACGAACCGACGTCAGCCCTCGATTCGCACCGCGCAGCGGAGACGATGGCACTGTTGACCAGGCTCGTTCGGGAGAGAGGCATCGCCGCGTTGCTCGTCACGCACGATCACCGTGCACTCGACGACGCCGACGACGTTCTCGACATGCTCGACGGGAAGTTGGATCCCGTGAGGGTCTGAACACAAGCCAGGCCTCGACCGGTTCGGTCGAGGCCTGGCTGATGCGTGTGTGACTACAGGTCGATGCGCGCGAACTCGCGGAGCTTCGACGTCTGGTGGACGGCCTCGACGGTGCGGACCGTGCCCGACTTGCTGCGCATGACCAACGAACGGGTGGTGGCGCCGTTGGGGCGGTAGGTGACGCCGCGGAGCATGTCGCCGTTGGTCACGCCGGTGGCGCAGAAGAAGGAGTTCTCGCCGCTGACGAGGATCTCGTTGGTGAGCACACGATCGAGGTCGTGACCTGCGTCGATGGCCTTCTGGCGCTCAGCTTCGTCCTTCGGCCACAGCTTGCCCTGGATCTCGCCGCCCATGCACTTCATGGCGACGGCGCTGATGATGCCCTCGGGGGTGCCGCCGATGCCCATCAGCATGTCGACCGTGCTGTAGTCGCCCGCCGCGGCGATCGCGCCGGCGACGTCTCCGTCGGAGATCAGTCGGATCTTCGCGCCTGCTTCGCGGATCTCGGAGATCAACTCTGCGTGACGCGGGCGGTCGAGGACGACGACGGTCAGGTCGGCGACGTCGATGCCCTTGGCTGCGGCGACGGAGTTGATGTTCCACTCGACCGACTGATCGATGTCGATGGCGCCCTTGGCGGCCGGGCCGACGGCGATCTTGTTCATGTAGAACACTGCGGACGGGTCGAACATGGTGCCGCGCTCGGAGACCGCGATCACTGCGATCGAGTTCGGGCGGCCCTCGGCCATCAGCGTGGTGCCGTCGATCGGGTCGACGGCCACGTCGACCTCGGGGCCCTCGCCGTTTCCGACGACCTCGCCGTTGTACAGCATCGGCGCTTCGTCCTTCTCGCCCTCGCCGATGACGACGGTGCCGCGCATCGAGACCGTCGAGAGGAGTTCACGCATCGCGTCGACAGCCGCGCCGTCGCCGCTGTTCTTGTCGCCGCGTCCAACCCAGCGGCCTGCAGCGAGCGCTGCCGCCTCGGTGACTCGAACGAGTTCCATCGCGAGATTACGATCGGGTGCTTCCTTCGACGACATGTGACTCCACTCCTAGGCACCAATGCACAACACAGACCCGCCAATTCTTTCATGGCCGCGACGGACCCGGGAAGCGTGGGTGCACGGAAGACCGTGGATAATGGCTGGCATGGCCGACAAACCCCGAATCCTGCAGGACGGCAGGGACATGATGTGGTCCCTCATCCCGCTCGCTGTCCTCGTGCTCATCGTCGCGGGAGTCGCCGGAAGCTGCAGCTGGGGATTCGGCAACGACGCCAACGACAAGCAGGTCCCGTACTTCGACGTCTCCGACGGCTTGCTCGCTGACGCGTCGACCATGCATTTCCCGATCCGGGATCCGAAGGTGCCCGCGGACTGGCAGCCCAACTCGGGGTCGACACAGAACGTCGAGACGACGCTGTCGAGCAACGTCGGATGGATCACCGGGGCGGGCGCGTACGTGCAGCTCACCCAGACGGACGCGACCGAAGAGCCGCTTCTGCGGCAGCTGCTGGGCGACGAGGCGTCCGGCACGGGTACTCGCGAGATCGGGGGCCGCACATGGGTCACCTACGAGAACGCCGACCACAAGAAAGCGTGGATCTCCGACTTCGGCGACGTTCGCATCGCAGTCAAGGGTTCCGGTAAGGACGAGTCGCTGGAAGCACTCGCCGCCGGGGTCGCCGCCGCGCAGCCGATCGTCTCCACGCGCCCCAAGCCGACCGGATAACCAGCTCTGCGGGACTCCCCCACCGCGCGTTGGTCTTCGTCCTGCTCTTGATTCTCCCCCTCGCTCAACGAGCAGAAGGGGAGCAGGCGCCCTCAACGAGCAGAAGGGGAGCAGGCGCGCTCAACGAGCTGACGATCAATGGGCGCGGAGCGGGAGGCTAGTCGTCGTCGCCGGCGTTGAGTGCTTCTTCGATGCGGGCGCGGGCGCCTTCGAGGTGTGCGGTGCAACGGGTGGCGAGGGCCTCGCCGCGCTCCCAGAGAGCGAGGGACTCGTCGAGTCCGAGGCCGCCGTGCTCCAGGGCGGCGACGACCTGCGACAGCTCGTCGCGGGCGTCCTCGTAGGAGAGTTCCTCCACCGGGGTCGGGGCGTCGGTCATGAGCGTTCTCCTTCGATGGTCGCGTGGACGGACCCGTCGGCCACCCGGATTCGCACCTGTGCGCCGTCGGGCAGGTCGTCGACGGTCGACACCGCGTGTGGGTGGTCTGTGCCCGTGCGTTGGACGACGGCGTAGCCGCGGGCGAGAGTCTGGGCGGGACCGAGTGTGGCGAGGCGCGCAGCGAACTGGGCGTGGCGATGCTCCTCGACGGTCACCAGATGCCGGATGCTGCGCCGGATGTCGACGACAGCGGAGTCGACCTTGTCCTGTCGGCCGTCGATCATCGTCAGCGGCCGGGCGAGGATCGGCCTGGCGCGGAGTCCGTCGAGCACTCGCTGCTCCCGATGCACCCAGTTGCGGAGCGCGTGGGCACTGCGTTCACGCAGGACGGCGATCGCCCGGAGCTCGGCCGTCACATCGGGGACCACACGTTTCGCGGCGTCGGTCGGCGTCGCGGCGCGGACGTCGGCGACGAGGTCGAGCAGCGGAGTATCCGGTTCGTGGCCGATCGCGCTGACGACGGGCGTCCGACAGTCGGCGACGGCGCGCAGGAGGGTCTCGTCGGAGAAGGGGAGAAGGTCTTCGACGCTGCCGCCGCCGCGAGCGATGATGATCACCTGGACGCGGGGATCGGCGTCGAGCTCAGCGAGCTGGGCGATGATCGCGGGGACAGCGGTCGGTCCCTGCACCGGGGCGTCGCGGACATCGAAGCGGACCGACGACCAGCGTTCCTCGGCGACGGCGACGACGTCGCGTTGAGCGGCGCTTGCCCGCCCGCTGATCAGGCCGATCGTGTGCGGCAGGAACGGAAGCGGTCGCTTGCGGCGTGCGTCGAACAGTCCCTCCGCGGCGAGCAACGCCTTGATCCGCTCGATGCGGGCGAGGAGCTCACCTATGCCGACCGGGCGGATGTCGGTGATTCGGAGCGACAGGGTGCCGCGTCCGGCGTAGAAGCTGGGCCGACCGCAGACGACGACGCGAGCCCCGTCCGACAGTGGGACGGGGCTGCGGCGCAACAGATTCGGGTCACAGGTGACCGAGATGGACATGTCGGCGGCCGGGTCGCGGAGCGTCAGGAACGCCGTGCGAGTCCCCGGCCGGGAGTTGATCTGCGTCAACTGCCCTTCCACCCACACCTGGCCGAGCTTGTGGACCCACTCGCCGATCTTGAAGCTCAGCGTGCGTACGGGCCACGGCTCTTCGGGCGAGGTCACTGGCCGGCGTCGGCCTTCTTCTGGTGGCCCGCGATGCGGTTCTCGATCATCGTCACGAACGGGGTGCGATTGCGATTGGCGCGTTCGTATTCGGCCACGACCTGCAGGGTGTCGACGTCGAGAGTGCGAACCTTCGCACGCAGCTGCGCGAGGGTCAGCGAGTCGTAGTCGAGGGCGGCGACGGCATCGGGCGCCGGGCCGGTCGACTCATCCGACTTCGGGCTCGCGGTGGTGGCGCCGGGCGCGAGATCGGCCGGGACGGAACTGAACAGCGCGTGGCGTCCGGCGGCGTCGGCCTTCGGCTCGGGAGCGGCGACAGGAGCCGAAGCAGGAGCGGGAGTCGGATCCTCCTCGGGCTCCGGGACCGACTCGACAACCGCGGCGGCCGGCTCGTCCTCATCGTCGAAGCGCGCCCACTCCGGCTGCTCCTCGGCCTTGTCGAAAATGGGCGACAGCACTTCGTCGCCCTTGATGGCGAGTTCGGCGATGTTCTGCTGCAGACGCATGCCGGCCTGGAGGGCGCTGCTCACCGCAGACATCGGCAGAGTGATGACCCGGGTCGGCAGTTTCCGGGTCTCCTCGACGGTCGTGACCAGCAGACCTGCCACCACGCGGGCGGGGTACGGAGGACGATTCATGTAAACACCTTCTCACAGCCGTACTCTTGATGTTATGGCTGAATCCAAGCGAGTCCTCCTCGCGTCGCCGCGCGGCTACTGCGCGGGTGTCGATCGCGCCGTCGAGACTGTCGAACGCGCGCTCGACAAGCACGGCGCTCCCGTCTACGTCCGCAAGGAGATCGTCCACAACCGGCACGTGGTCGACACCTTGATCGAACGCGGTGCGGTGTTCGTCAGTGAGACCGACGAGGTGCCCGAGGGCGCCATCGTCGTGTTCTCCGCACACGGCGTGTCGCCGGAGGTGCATCGCACGGCCGCCGAGCGCAGTCTCAAGACGATCGACGCCACCTGCCCCCTGGTGACGAAGGTGCACCAGGAGGCGAAGCGCTTCGCGCGCGACGACTACGACATCGTCCTGATCGGCCACGAGGGCCACGAAGAGGTCGAGGGCACCGCAGGCGAGGCGCCCGAGCACATTCAGCTCGTCGACGGCCCCGACGCCGTCGACCAGGTCCAGGTGCGCGACCCGGAACGTGTCGTCTGGCTCTCGCAGACCACACTCTCGGTGGACGAGACGATGCAGACCGTCAACCGTCTTCGGGAGAAGTTCCCGCTGCTCAACGACCCGCCGTCGGACGACATCTGCTACGCCACTCAGAACCGTCAGGTGGCGGTGAAGGCGATGGCGCCCAAATGCGACCTGGTGATCGTCGTCGGATCGAAGAACTCGTCGAACTCGGTCCGCCTCGTCGAGGTGGCGCTGCAGAACGGTGCGCAGGCGTCGTACCTCGTCGACTACGCACGTGAGATCGACCTCGCGTGGCTCGACGGAGTGACCACGGTGGGTCTCACCTCCGGCGCGTCCGTTCCGGAGGTGCTCGTCCGCGGTGTGATCGATCTGCTCGCCGAGCACGGCTTCAACGATGTCGAGACCGTCACCACGGCGGAGGAGACGCTGACGTTCGCCCTTCCCCGCGAACTGCGGCCCTCTAGGAGCTGACGACGATGTCGGTGGCGTCTCGGATGAGCGTCTTGAGCTCCCGAGAGTCGCCGTCGAACCATCTGCGGTACGCGTAGGCGGCCGCCGCGAGGACCGCGTGCACACGCACGCCAGCCTCGAGTGAGTCCCCGGAGACGCCCATCCGTTCGGCCGCGAGCTGCACCAGCTCGCGGCCGTCGTCGTCTCGGATCAGGGTGACCCGGTCGCGGAGTTCCGGGGCCCCCGCCAGCGCCGTCCGCCACAGTTCCAGTTCCGCGTCTGACGACGCCTCGGTGCGTTCCACGATCGCGTCGGCGAGTGCGCGGAGCACCCCGACGTCCGTCGGCTGCGCGGCGAACGTCGACACGATCGCCGCGCTGCTCGCTTCGAGCGGGTACAGCAGCAGGTCGTCCTTGCTGGCCACGTGTCGGAAGTACGTGCTCTCGGAGACGCCCGCCGCATCGGCGATCTGCTTCGTCGTGACCGACGAATAGCCCGCTTCTCCGAACAGGCGCCATGCCGCCGATTGGATGTCCTGTCGGACTCGGGTGCGTTGGCGGCTGCGCAAGGGGCGACTCATGGTCTCCACCGTGCACTCTTGAACACTGGCTCGCAAGATGATAGAAACTCTCACTATGAGAGAAACTGTCAGAACGGTGTCGGTGTCGGGTGCGACAGGGCTCCCCGCGGAAGTCGACGTGCTCGTCGTCGGATCGGGTGCCGCCGGGATGTCGGCCGCGATCACCGCGGCCGCGTCCGGACTCGACGTGGTGATCGTCGAGAAATCGCATCGCTGGGGCGGGACCACGTCGCGCTCCGGCGGCGGTGTCTGGATTCCCGGCAACGAGGTGCTCGCGGCGAAGGCGCCCGCCGATTCCACAGGTGACGCCCGCACGTACCTTCGGTCCCTCATCGGCGGCGACGTCCCGGCCGAACTGATCGACGCGTACCTGGAACGCGGGCCCGAGACGATCGCATTCCTCAACCGGAACAGCGCCCTCGATCTGGAATGGGTCCGCGGGTACAGCGACTACTTCCCGGAGGCGCCGGGTGGCCGGGCGGCGGGCCGCTCGTGCGAGCCGAAACCGTTCGACGTGCGTGCGATCGGCGACGATTTCACGACTATGGAGCCCTTCTACACGCCGACGCCCCTGAACGTCGTCGTCAAGCAGTCGGACTATCGCTGGCTCAGCACCGGACTGCGGCGGTGGCGGGGCCCGGTCAGGATGATGGCCGTCGGCGCGCGCACCTTCGCCGCGAAGGCCCGCAGGCGCAAACTCGTCGGACTCGGCAACGCGCTGGTCGCTTCACTGATGGTGGGTCTGCAACGTCATGGTGTGCCCGTTCACCTCGGGGTTGCGCTGAGCGGTCTGATCACCGACGCGGAAGGCTCCGTCCTCGGAGCCAGAGTGACCGACGCCGACGGTGAACGCGAAGTGATCGCGCGACGCGGAGTGATCCTGGCCTGCGGCGGCTTCGATCACGACCCTGCGCTCCGGGCTCAGCATCACCGGGCCCCGGCCGGTCCCGATCTCTCGCTCGGTGTGGTCACCAACACCGGCGACGGACTGCGTGCCGCCACCGCAGTCGGCGCGGACACCGCGCTGCTCGACGACGCGTGGTGGGCGCCGTCGATCCCGCTTCCGCGCGGCCCGTGGTTCGCACTGGCAGAGCGGTCGTTGCCGCGGAGCATCATCGTCAACAACCGCGGCGAGCGGTTCATGAACGAGTCGCTCCCGTACGTCGAGGCCACCCACGCGATGTTCGGCGGTGAGCACGGCGCGGGTCCGGGCGCTGCGGAGAACCTGCCCGCGTGGCTCGTCTTCGATCAGACGTACCGCAACCGGTACCTGTTCGCGGGCAAGCCGGCCCGCAGTCCGCTGCCGAAGAAGTGGTTCGACTCGGGTGCACTCGTCAAGGCGGACACCGTGGCCGAACTCGCTGAGCGGCTCGGGCTGCCCGAAGGCGCGCTGACGACGACCGTCGACAGGTTCAACGGGTTCGCGCGCGATGGCGTCGACTCCGACTTCCACCGAGGGGAGTCGGCGTACGACCACTACTACGGCGACACGTCGAACAAGCCCAACCCGAGTCTCGGAGAGATCTCCACCGGACCGTTCTATGCGGCGGCGATGGTCCCGGCCGACCTCGGCACGAAGGGCGGCGTCCGCATCGACGTCCGTGCACGTGTGCTGCGCGACGACGACTCGGTGATCGACGGTCTGTACGCGGCGGGCAACGTCGCGGCGCCCGTCATGGGTCACACCTACGCCGGCCCGGGGGCGACCATCGGCCCCGCTATGGTGTTCGGTCACGTCGCCGCGCTGGACGCAGCAGCGCGCTGAAGGCGACAGCCGCCGAGGCCGCCCCGGCGATCAGCGCCACCCGCCGCAGGCCGCTGTCGTCGTGGACCGCCGGAGCAGGGGCGGCGATCGGGCGGGACGTCGACGACGGTCGGGCAGGGGGCGACTGCGCGGTCAGTGCGGCCACCGGGTCGATCACTCCGCGCCCGACCGCGGTGTCCGCACCTCCGCCGTGAGCGGTCGCGACGATTCGTCGGATCACCTCGGGGGCGGTCAGATCGGGGAACCTCGACCGGATCAGGGCCGCCGTGCCTGAGACGTAGGGTGCGGCGTAACTGGTACCGGCCAGGGCGCTCGCGCCCGTCGGGCCGGCGAGAGCGGTGATCGGCCCGGTCGGTGCGAGGCCGACCACGTCGGATCCCGGCGCCGCCACGGACACCCACGGTCCGCGCAGCGTGAACGATGCGGCGGTTCCATCCGACGCCCGCGTGGCTCCGACGGTGAGCACAAGGGGAGACAGCCGTGCAGGCGTGGCGACGGTGACCACCGGAAGTCCGGCGACGTCGGGGTTCTGCTGACGGCACTGCGTGCCGTCGGCGAGATTGCCCGCGGCCGCGACCACGACGACATCGCGGGCGGCAGCCTCGACGAGGGCGTCTCGGACAGCGTCGTCCGCGGTGGCCTGTGCGGCGGGCAGGCACGCGGTCTCGGAGATGTTGACGACGTCGGAGCCGAGGTCGACGGCGCGCCGGATCGCCGCGGCGAGCGTCTCCAGCGGTCCGTATCCCGCACCTACGGCTGCAGCGTCCCGGTCGGACGACTTCGCTCGGTACGCGCCGCTGGACTGCCGGATCGAGATGATCCTCGCCTCCGGCGCCACCCCGACGTAATCGTCGGCGGGTGACGGTCGAGCAGCGATGATCCCGGCGACCAGGGTGCCGTGGAGATCGCAGTCGTCGAGGCCGTCGCCGGTGCTCACGTAGTCGCCTCCACCGGTCAGTCCGGGGAGTCGAGAATGCGGGGTGACGCCCGTGTCGATCACCGCCACTGTGACGCCTGCGCCTCGACTGAACTGGTGGGCGGTCTCGAGATCGAGCAGAGCGTGCCCCGGCGGCGTACCGGTGAAACGCTCGGCTGTCGGGCGTGCGCACCGCGCGAACTGTTCGGTTGCGCCAGGCGGAGCTCCGACAGCGCTCCCGGGCGCCGCGGCCGTCGAGACCAGCACGAACACCGCGGCGATCAACGTCGCACGCATGTCACAGCTCTCGGATGAGGCGGTACGCGTCGAGCACCCACAACAGAATCGGCAGCACGAGCATGAGGACCGCGTACTGACCGATCTCGGCTATCCGCACCTGCAGGGGAGAGAACTCGCGGGTCGCGGTCACCGTGCCCGCGATCAGAGCCACGATTCCGACCCCGAGTGCTGCGACCATGGCCGAGGTGGCCGACGCAGCGTCGGCCGCCGGAAGTGCGTGCACCAACGGAACGCCGATCGCACATGCCGCCGCGCCGCCGATCAGCGTGGCCGATTGTGTGTGGTCGGAGTGGACCCGCCCTCGTGTGACCAGCACCAGCGTGATCACTGCGCAGAACGCGAACATCACGCGGCCCGGTTCGGTCGACGCGACCAGCGTGCAGCCGACGGTGGTGAGGGTCGCGCCGGCGATGATGCCCGTCAGGTACGACGACGCGGCGGCCGACCTTTCTGCTAACGAGTCCAGATCGCCGAGCGCGATGTCGGCGATCACACCCAGAGGGTCGGTGCGATCGGGGCCGAGAGCCTCGACGCCGTCGACGACGGATCGCTCGTCGGCCGGGTCGCCGATGGGTGGAGGGGTGGACGGCACCGGTGGCAGCGGGAGGTGCGCGGCGGCGATCGAGACACGCCCCGCGATCATCACGGTGGTGACGCCGATCGCCGCACCGACGGCCGCGATCGACGGGGGAGGCGCCGCCCATACGGCGGACAGTGCCCCGACGGTCGCCGTCGACAGTCCAACGGTTGCGATCGCGGTGTGTGCGCCGAGGAGCGAACCCGTTCCGCGGCAGCCGATCACGGCGACCGCGGTGGCCGCGACCCCGGCGGCGGCCAGACGGGAGCCCCCGGTGGTCCCGACGGCAGCGCCCGCGGACGCGGCGAGCAGGCACGCCGCGACAGAGAACGTCGCGGATGTCCGTGGATCCGATCCGAGCCGGCTGCCGACCAGCGCGGCGACGAGCAGGAGTGCGGCGGCGACACCCGCGATCAGCAGGGGAGTGGACGTGTCACCCCGGAGGGCAGCGATCGTTCCGCTGACAGCGGCGGCGCAAGAGGCGGCCACCGCGACGCCGTACGCCGTCCAGCGGGCCGAGCTCACTGTCCACGGGGACCGGCCGTCGCTGGTCAACGCGGCGACGCCTGCCACCACGTCGTCGGTCACCGGGTGGGCGGCGCCGGGCGGGTCGTCGGTCAGAATGAGGATCTCGCCGTCGCGGACATTGTTGTCGCGCAACGACTCCGACGGGTTCAACACCTCGCCGCCGATGCGGGCCAACGTCCAACACGCGCTGCCCGTCCCCGGAGCCTTCGCGGGTGCGTCTTCGACCCGCAGCAGTATGAGAACGTCGGGCATCAACGACGCCAACGGCATGGTCGACGGAATCGCGAGGTCCACTTGGGTGCTACCCCCGACGACTGAGATCCGCACAAGTCCTGTCACAACGGTCATTTCCCGTAACCCTCCCCCGAGGTTCTGATACAACCGAGTCCATCGCCGCGAGGTGAGGACGATGTCGACATAACCATCCCGACGTCGTCGCAGTGGGGGATTCGGGGGAATCATGCGAACTGCGAACATCGACGAATGGTCGGCGACGATCGGCCACCGCCGTCGCCCGCGAGCGGCCCGGCCGGTGGTCCCGGTGAGCGACCTGCAGATCGCACCGCCGCCCGAACTCGCTCGCGCCGTCCCGCAGAGTCTCCTTCTGCGGCTTCTGCCTGCGGTGATGGTCGTCGCTGTGATCGGCATGATCTCGATGATGGCCGTCACCGGCGGTCGCACGGCGTTCGCGAACCCGCTGTTCCTGATGTTCCCGCTGATGATGCTGATGTCGATGGTCGGGATGGTGGCGTCAGGCGGCCGAGGCGGTCCCGCGCGGGCAGCCGAGGTCAACGAGGACCGCAAGGACTACCTGCGGCACCTCACGCAGGTACGGTCGCGCGCCGACACGGTGATGCGGGCGCAGAGGGCCGAAGCGGAGTGGAATCACCCGGACCCGCGTGCTGTCGCGTCGTTGATCGGATCGGACCGGATGTGGGAACGACGCCCCGCCGACTCCGACTTCGTCGACGTCCGTGTCGGACTCGGGGTTCACCGGCTCGCCGGCGGCCTGCAGCCGCCGGAATCGGCGCCGGCCGAGGACGTCGAACCGGTGTCGGCGGTGGCTCTTCGACGATTCGTCCAGGCGCGGTCGGCGGTGCCGGACATGCCGACGGCGATCGCCTTCCGCGGATTCCCGGCAATCAGCCTCAGCGGACCGCACGACGAGGTGAACGCACTGGTCCGATCGATGACTTGTCGACTGGCCGTCCAGCACGGGCCGGACCATCTCGGCATCGCGATCGTCGTCGACGATCCGGTCGCGCCCGAATGGGACTGGTGCAAGTGGCTGCCGCACGTCGGCCACTCGGACAAGCGAGACGGCCTCGGTGCGAAGCGAATGGTGTACCGATCGCTCGTCGAACTAGAAGAGGATCTGGGCGACGTCCTCGCGGCCCGAGCGAGGTTCTCGCGGACTGAGCCGGACACGACGGTCCGGCACCTGGTGGTGATCGTCGGGGACGGTGCGGTCACCGGTGACGAGGAGTTGTCATCCGGGGCGGGGCTCGACGGGGTGACCGTCGTCGAACTCGGTTCGTCGGCCGATTCGATCGCGTCGCGCAGGGGGCTCGTGATTCGGGTCGACGGTGGGCGGCTCAGCGCGCAGACCGAAGCGGGATGGGAGGAGTTCGCCGTCGCCGACTCCTGTGACGTGGTGATGACCGAAGCCGTCGCGCGCCGTCTGGCCAGGTACCGGCCCGTGCAGTTCGGTTCGCTCGCCGAACTGGACTTCACGTCGTCTGTCGTCGATCGTGGTCTGCCCGAGCTGCTCGGCGTCGTGGACGCGGGAGCATTCGTCCCGTCGTCGCAGTGGATCGGTCGCCGCGGTTCGGATCGCCTCCGCGTGCCGATCGGACACACCTCCACCGGAGAGCCTGTCCACCTCGACCTGAAGGAGAGCGCCCACGGCGGAATGGGACCGCACGGTCTGTGCGTCGGCGCGACCGGAAGCGGAAAGTCGGAACTGCTCAGGACGCTGGTTCTCGGTCTCATCGCAACGCACTCGCCTGACGAGCTCAACCTCGTCCTCGTCGATTTCAAAGGAGGCGCGACGTTCCTCGGCCTCGACTCCCACCACGTCGCCGCCGTCATCACGAATCTCGAGGCCGAACTCGAACTCGTCGACCGCATGGCCGACGCACTGTCCGGCGAACTGCACCGCAGACAAGAACTCCTGCGCGCGGCGGGGAACTTCGCCAACGTCACCGAGTACGAGAAGGCCCGGCTCGGCGGCGCGGACCTGCCGCCGCTGCCCGCGCTCGTGGTTGTGGTGGACGAGTTCTCCGAGTTGCTCGCTCAGAAGCCGGACTTCGTCGAACTGTTCGTCGCCATCGGTCGACTCGGGCGGTCGTTGCACATCCACCTGCTGCTCGCCTCCCAGCGTCTGGAGGAGGGGCGGCTCCGTGGCCTCGACAGTCACCTGTCGTACCGAATCGGCCTGAAGACGTTCTCCGCCAGCGAATCCCGCACAGTGCTCGGCGTGCCCGACGCCTATCACCTGCCCAGCGAACCCGGTGCGGCGTACCTCAAGTGCGATTCCGCGACACCCATCCGATTCCGCACGTCGTACGTGTCGGGGGTGTACCGACCGCCCGCCGCAGCGGTCGATTCGACAGCGCACACCAGCGGCTCGGTGACAGTCCTGCGTGCCGACACGGTCGTCGAGCTTCCAGCGGTCGACGAGACGGCTGACGAGGACGTCGACGGCCCCAGCGTCCTCGAGACGCTCGTCGGTCGGATCGCCGGGCACGGTTCCGATCCACACCGCGTGTGGCTCCCGCCGTTGGAGTCGTCGGTGAGCCTCGACGACGTTCCGGCGGTGCCGCACGAGATGCTGACCGCGTCGATCGGCGTCGTCGACCGACCGTACGACCAGCGCCGTGACCCGCTGCGGGTCGACCTCTCACGCGGAGCAGGGCACGTCGCGATCGTGGGCGGGCCGCAGTCGGGCAAGTCGACGGCTCTGCGCACGCTGATCTGCTCGCTCGCCCGTGGACATTCGCCGCGCCAGACCACGTTCTACTGCCTCGACTTCGGCGGTGGTGGGCTCACGGCGCTGGCCGACCTGCCGCATGTCGGCGGGGTGGCACCGCGAAACCGCCGCGACGCGGTCCGCCGGACGGTGTCGGAGGTGATGGGTGTACGGACCGCCAGGGAGATCACGTTCGCAGACGCCGGAATCGACTCGATGAGTGCGTACCGTGCGCGGTGCGCGGCAGGCGACCACCCCGATGACCGGTACGGCGACGTGTTCCTGGTCGTCGACGGGTACGGCGTCCTCCGCAACGAGTTCGAAGAACTCGACGAGCAGATCGCCGACCTCGTCGCCCGCGGCCTCTCGTACGGTGTGCACGTCGTCGTCACCGCCGGGCGGTGGGCCGAGATCCGGCCTGCCGTGAAAGACCTGATCGGCACCCGAATCGAGCTGAAACTCGGCGACGCGCTCGACTCCGAGATGGACCGGCGCGCGGCAGCGAAGGTGCCGACGGGCAAACCCGGCCGCGGAATCACCGCAGACGGCCTCCACATGCTGATCGCGCTCCCCAGCGTCGTCGGCGTCACTGGAGGCGAACCCGCGCCCGCAGTACGCACTCTCACGACACATCTGTCACCCGACGGTCTCACTGTGCCCGACTGGCTGTCCGCCGGTCAGGTGGCGCTGGGTCTCGCCGAATCGGACCTCGAGCCGTACGTCGTCGACTTCACCCGCGAACCGCACCTGCTCGTCTTCGGCGACGCCGAATGCGGCAAGACGGCGACGCTGCGCGTCTTGATCGACGGCATCGTCGCGACGGCCGGTCCGGCGCAGGCCAAAGTCGTTCTCGTCGATTTCCGCCGCTCGCTGCTCAGTGCTGTCGACGACGACCACCTCGGCGGCTACGCCAGCTCCCTGCAGACCGCCGGGCCGATGATGGCCGAACTCGCCGCGCACCTCGCAGGCCGCCTGCCCGGTGACGACGTCACGACAGACCAACTCCGGCAGCGGAGCTGGTGGAGCGGGCCGGACGTCTACCTGGTGATCGACGATTACGACCTCGTCGCCACCGCGTCGAGCAATCCGCTCGCACCGCTCGCCGACCTGCTCGGTCACGCCCGCGACATCGGTCTCCGAGTGATCCTGGCGCGTCGGTCCGGCGGTATCGGACGGGCGTTGTTCGACCCGTTCATCAACCGGATGCGAGACCTGTCGTGCGACGTCTTCATGATGGCGGGAGACCCCGACGAGGGGTACATCGTCGGCCGTCATCGCATGCAGCGGTTCGGCGTCGGGCGGGGCGAATACGTCTCACGCAGCAGACAAGCGGACACGGTGCAGGTGGTGGCGCCGTCATGACCAGGATCGTCGACCTCGGATACGGCGAGAACGAACCGGCCGTCGCCGAGCTTCTGGAGGGGATCGACGGCGGCGCCCGACGCGGTGTGACGGTCGGTGCGGACGTCACCGTGGTTCATCCCACCACGTGGGGTCGACGTCGGACCGCAGCGCTCATCCGCTCCGTCGGCGCGGCCGACGGGGTTCCCCGGGCGGTGGCGATTGCGCGGAGTCACTCCGATGCGACGGTCACCCGCTGCGCCGTCGTGGAGACGACGCTGCTGCCCGACACTGGAGGGCACTGGTCCGTTCACATCGTCCGCCGCCGCGCAGGAGAGTGGACGATTGAGACAGGTCTGGTGGACCTGCCGGCCGACGTCGGACAGGCATGGCACGACCTGATCGAGAGTGCGGACGTCGTGCTGATCGACGGCGCCGACGAGACGCAGGTCGACGCCGCATTCCGGCTGCTGCCGAGTCCGGCGGGTGGAACCGTCCGTGTCGACCGCGACCTCGTCGTGCAGTTCGGCGGCGTGCGCAGGCCTGCCAGATCAACGATCGACGCCGCGCTGCGGCCGCCGCCGGAACCCATGCCGCGTCGCCGTCGCAGACTGGCCGTCGTGGCCGCGGCCGCCCTTGTCGCAATGGGGTCGGGTTGGGCGGCGACCCGCGGCCAGCCCGCGCGGGCCCAGACGGTGCGTGTTGAACAGGTCGGCGCGGCGACTGTCGACGTGCCCGGAGACTGGCGGCGGACCGGACTTCCCGACAACCGTCCCGTCGACGGCGCGGGGGAGCGAGCCGTGTTCGCCGATCCCGACGACGGCCGCCGGATCATCGTCGTCGTCACGGCGCTGCGGGCCGGGTCGACGCGGGCGTCAGTCGCGGTCAGCATGCGGAACCGGCTCGCACAGCGCGGCGACGACGTGATTCGCGAGTTCACCGCCGACGCGTCGTTCGCCGGCAAGCAGGTCATCGCATACCGGGAGACTCCCGCCTCCGGTCCGCCGATCGCCTGGTATATCCACGTCGACCGGAACACCCAGGTCAGCATCGGTTGCCAATCCGGAACCGGTGACGATCCGATCGACGATCCCTGTGCCGACGCGGTCCGGAGTCTGCTCTGAGGTCCGGTCCTTCTGCGTAAGGTTCCCCGATCTGCACCTGATCGGGCGATTTCCATGCCGAAGTCGACGATTCGGGGAACATTCGGCGGCAAGCTTCGGCGAAGCGCCGTCGGCGATCTCCGTAGGCTGACGTCATGAGCACTCTTCACTTCGGACCAGACAACGGCGACCTGACGCTTCACACCGGAGTGGCGGGTAAGGCCGCCCGCACCGGTCACCGTTTGACCATCGGTTTCACCGAATGGTCCGCCACCGTGGACGGCGCCGAACCGTCCCACGTGCGGGTCGTGGTGCGGACGCCGTCGCTCGAAGTCCGCTCGGGCGAAGGCGGCCTCACGCCGATGTCGGCGCCGGAGCGGCTCGTCGCGCGCAGCAACGCGGTGAAGGCCCTCAAGGCAGACAAACACGATGAGATCGTGTTCGACGCGTCCGACATCGTCGCCGACGGTGACGGATACCGCCTCACCGGAACCCTGACGATTCTCGGCGCCTCGAAGCCGCACACCGTCACCGTCGCGCCGACAGGCGAGGGCGCCGACCGTCGAGTGACCGGGGAGACTACGGTCAGGCAGACCGACTTCGGCGTGAAGCCGTACTCCGCGATGATGGGCGCCCTCAAGGTCGCCGACGACGTGACCATTCGCGTCGACCTGCGTGACCCCGCCTGAATCCCTCTGGTCGTCGAGCGCAGTCGAGACGTTTTGACCTGCGAAGGTCCGCCCGCGTACCCTGGATCCTCGGTGCCTTGAGCATCGAGCACCCGGGTCCCCACTGGTCGCCGGGAGTCTGCTCGCAAGGACCGCTGACCAGCAAAGAAGCAACCCGAATGAGGACTACTGTGGGTACTTACAGCCCCAAGGCTGGTGACGTGACACGTACGTGGCACATCATCGACGCCTCCGACGTCGTGCTCGGCCGTCTGGCCGTGCAGACCGCGAACCTGCTTCGCGGCAAGCACAAGCCGACCTACGCACCGCACATCGACGGTGGCGACTACGTCGTCATCATCAACGCCGACAAGGTCGCCGTCAGCGGCAACAAGCTGACCGACAAGCGTCTGTACCACCACTCGGGTCACCCCGGTGGTCTGAAGTCGCGCACCGTGGGCGAGGTCCTCGCGACCCGCCCCGACCGCCTCGTGGAGAAGGCCGTCAAGGGCATGCTCCCCAAGAACAAGCTCGGCGATCAGATCGCCTCGAAGCTGAAGGTCTACGCAGGCCCGAACCACCCGCACACGGCTCAGCAGCCCGTCCCCTTCGAGATCAAGCAGGTGTCCCAGTGACCAACGAGAACGAGAACATCGAGGTCGTCGCTGACGAAGAGGTCGTCCTGGAAGACGGCTCGTACACCACCGAATCGACCGAGGACGTCGCAGCCGAGGCTGCACCGACCCGCGGTCCCGTGGTGCTCGATCACCCGATCCAGACCGTCGGCCGCCGCAAGGAAGCCATCGTCCGCGTCCGCCTGGTCGCAGGCACCGGCGAGTTCACGCTCAACGGCCGCACCCTCGAGGACTACTTCCCGAACAAGGTGCACCAGCAGCTGATCAAGGCTCCGCTGGTCATCACCGAGCGCGTCGAGGCATTCGATGTGCACGCCAAGCTGGTCGGCGGCGGCCCGTCGGGACAGGCAGGCGCACTGCGTCTGGCCATCGCCCGCGGCCTCATCGAGGTCAGCCCCGAGGACCGTCCGGCACTGAAGAAGGCCGGCTTCCTCACCCGCGACGCGCGTGCAGTCGAGCGTAAGAAGTACGGCCTCAAGAAGGCTCGTAAGGCTTCGCAGTACAGCAAGCGTTGATCGCTTCTGTGGCACGCCTTTTCGGCACCGACGGCGTCCGAGGCCGGGCCAACGACCAGCTCACCCCAGAGCTGGCGTTGCGCCTGGCCTCGGCCGCCGTTTCTGTTCTCGGTGCAGATGCGAACTCCCGGCCCCGAGTCGTGGTCGGTCGAGACCCCCGAGCATCCGGCGAACTGCTGGAGGCCGCACTCTGTGCAGGCCTCGCCGCCGCCGGAGCAGACGCGATCCGAGTCGGCGTGGTGCCGACTCCCGCGGTCGCGTTCCTGACCGCGGACTACGGCGCCGACTTCGGCGTGATGATCTCCGCGTCGCACAACCCCATGCCCGACAACGGCATCAAGTTCTTCGGAGCGGGCGGACACAAACTGGCCGACGACGTCGAAGACGCCATCGAAGCCGCGATGGACGCGCCTGCCGAGCGGCCCACCGGCGCCGACGTCGGACGTCTCCGTGACGCCCCCGACGCCGAGGAACGCTACCTGCGTCACCTCGCGGCGTCCGTCGACGCACGGCTCGACGGACTGACGATCGTCGTCGACGGCGCCAACGGTGCGGCATCGACCGTCGGGCCCCACGCCTACGAGGCGGCGGGCGCCACCGTCATCGCGATCCACTCCGATCCCGACGGTCTCAACATCAACGACGGCTGCGGATCCACCCATCTGGACGTGCTGCAGGCCGCAGTCCTCGAACACGGAGCCGATCTGGGCCTGGCACACGACGGAGACGCCGACCGCTGCCTCGCCGTCGACTCCACGGGCGCCGTCGTCGACGGCGACATGATCATGGCGATTCTTGCGATCGACATGCACGAACGCGGTGAACTCACCGACAACGTGCTGGTCGCCACCGTCATGAGCAACCTGGGCCTCCACATCGCGATGCGTGAAGCGGGCATTGAGGTGAAGGTGACCGGCGTCGGTGACCGATACGTCCTCGAAGAGCTTCGCGCCGGCGGCTACGCACTCGGCGGTGAGCAGTCGGGCCACATCGTGATCCCGGCAGCGGGAACCACCGGTGACGGTGTCCTCACCGGACTCATGCTCGCCGGACGAGTCGCGTCCACCGGGACCCGCCTCGCAGATCTCGCAGCAGTCGTGACGGTCCTCCCGCAGGAACTCATCAACGTCCCCGTCAGCGACAAGCACGCCGTCGCCGTCGCCGACACCGTGCAGGACGCGGTTCGCGTCGCCGAGGCAGAACTCGACGGCTCCGGCCGAATCCTGTTGAGGCCCTCTGGAACCGAGCAACTCGTTCGAGTGATGGTCGAAGCGGGAACGGCCGACGACGCCCGCGGCATCGCGGAACGTGTCGCCGCGGTGGTCGCCGCCGTCTGATCGACAACTGACGTTTTCAGTCGTGCCGCCGAGCCACGCCGGACTCACGGCGTGTTGTGGAACCGGGCACAACTCCCGTGCGTCTAACGAGTATGAGGGGAAACTTTTCGTCAGACGTGCGAGTGGACGTCGATGCTCTGCAGTCGCGAGCTGCGCGGCAGGTGGCGTTGGCCGATGCCGCGGCCGACTGTGTCGCCGAGCTGAGGTCGGGAGGCTTCGGTGAGTGGTGGCGGGACGGTCGGGGGAACCCGCTGGCCGGCAGGATCGCCGCCATCGCCGATCGACTCGACTGCGCGGCATCCGATGTCGGCGCGTTCACCATGGGGCTTCGGCGTCAGGTCGTGGAACTGTCCGCCGCCGACGAGATCGCAGCCGACGTCGTAGCGGGTCGACGATGACGATCGACGACTTCGTCTCCGTCCTGGACGAGGGAACCCGGCTCGGCGTGATCACCTTCGACGAAGCGACAGTCCGCGCGCCGCACCAGGACGTGGTGGCCTTCGACGCCGCCGCACTCGCGGCAGACGCGGCCCGCCTCCGCGCGGTTGTGACACTGCTGGACACCGGAGCAGTTCGAGCAGCGAGTCGGACACTCGGAGACGACTGGCTGGGCAGAGGCGGCCGGGCGGCGGACACCGCCGCGCAGACCACGACCGGACGAGTGGCAGACGCCATCACCGACCTCACCGTGTGCGCGGATGAATTGGCGCATGCGGTCACCACGATCGACGACGTCCTGATCCGATACCGCCGGACGATGACGATCGTGTCCGACCCGGCAATCGTGGCGGCGGGAGCGGCGTCGTCCGACGACCTCCGCGCGGAACTGATCGCCCGCATGGAATACGCAGACGCCGTCGGACGGGCCGCATCGACCGCACTCGTCGACATCGCCGGACTCACTGCGTCACCCGGGGAACTGGTTCTGGCGGGCGACCGATGAGCACCGACCATCTCGTCGAGGAGGCACGGCGCCGAGCGGCCGCCGAGTTCGATGCCGCGGAACATCGGTACCGGGAACGGAGCCGAACCGTCGCGTCGCAGAAACCTGAGCGGCGCAGGCCCGCTGACCCCGACGCGCCGCTCCCGAGGCTTCTCGCGCCCGCCGTCCGAAGGGCTGACTAGGCTGAGTGTGTGGCCGGAAAGAAGAAGGCGGCACCGCCGCCCGACAAGCTGATGACAGAACTCGCACGACGCGGACCCCACAAGGTGGACCGCGGCGACCTGGGCATCGTCGGTATGAGCGGGCAGATCTTCGCGCCGCGCACCGGCCGAAAGCTGCCGGCCGTCGCTTTTGCGCACGACTGGCTCGCCGCCAGCAGCCGCTACCGCGACCTCGCATTCCATCTCGCATCGTGGGGAATCGTGGTCGCCGCGCCCGACAGTGAGACGGGAGTCTTCGCATCCGACGTGGAGCTCGCTACCGACCTCCGGGCCGCGGTGACCGTTCTGCAGAGTGTGCAATTGGGTGACGGAACCATCAGCGTCGACCCCGACTGCGTCGCCGTCGCAGGTCACGGCTTCGGTGCAGCCGCAGCGATCCGCGCGGCATCGGACACCGTGCTCCTCGGCCGCCCACCTGTCCGGTTGCGCAGCCTGGCCGCGGTGTTCCCGTCGCCGACCACATCTGACCTGCTGCCGACGGCGTCGACCGTCACCGCGGCATCCTTGGTCCTCGCCGCGGGCGGACAAATCGACTCGATGACCAGCAACGCCCTTGCCGTCGCGGACGCACTCGGCGGCGATGTGGTGTTCCGCACGATCCCCGCGGCCGACAACCGGGGCCTCCTCGAACGTCGCAGTCTCAAGTCGTTCATCGGCATCAACGGCGCAGACAAGGCCACGCACCGCCCGGTCCGTGCCCAACTGACCGGATACCTGCTGCATACGCTCACCGGTGACGACCGTTACGCGGCGTTCTCCGATCCCGAGGCCACCACGGGCGACGCGATCGCGACGCCTGTCGCCGACACCGAGCCCGCCGAACTCGACCACCTCTCACAACTCCTCGGCGCAAAGCCGCCCCGTAAGTAGGGCCCGGACAGCCGGTAGTCTTAACGACTATGTGCGGAATCGTTGGATACGTGGGCTCGCGTCCCGCGCTGGACATCGTCGTCGACGCCCTGAGGCGCATGGAGTACCGCGGATACGACTCCGCCGGTGTTGCGATCCTCGACGGTGAGGGTGGCCTCACGGTCGAGAAGAAGGCCGGTCGCCTCGAGAATCTCGACAAGCAGATCGCCGAGGTGGGACCCGGCGCACTCACCGGCACCACCGGCATGGGCCACACCCGCTGGGCCACCCACGGCCAGCCGACCGACCGCAACGCACACCCGCACGTCAGCCACGACGGCCGACTGGCCGTCGTTCACAACGGCATCATCGAGAACTACGCGCCGCTGCGTGCCGAACTCGAAGACTCGGGCGTCGAGTTCTCCTCCGACACCGACACCGAGACCGCCGTCCACCTGCT
Organism: Gordonia malaquae NBRC 108250; assembly: GCF_000344135.1. Lineage (GTDB taxonomy): Bacteria > Actinomycetota > Actinomycetes > Mycobacteriales > Mycobacteriaceae > Gordonia > Gordonia malaquae. Next base: position 83,787 of record NZ_BAOP01000019.1, read on the forward strand.
CGAACGCGAGTACAACTCGGGTGAGCACTCGGGCGACTTCGTGGCGGCCGCCTATTCGACGCTGCGCCGTCTCGAAGGTGCGTTCACACTGGTCTTCACCCATTCCGATCACCCGGACACGATCGTCGCCGCACGCCGGTCCACTCCGCTCGTGGTCGGAGTCGGCGACGGCGAGATGTTCCTCGCGTCCGACGTCACCGCGTTCATCGAGCACACTCGCGAGGCTGTTGAGCTCGGCCAGGACGAAGTCGTCGTGATCACCGCGGACAGCTACACCGTCACCGACTTCGACGGAGTCGTCACCGGTGGCACCCCGTTCCACATCGACTGGGACCTCGCTGCCGCAGAGAAGGGCGGCTACGACTACTTCATGCTCAAGGAGATCGCAGAGCAGCCCGCAGCGCTCTCGGACACTCTCCTCGGACACCTGCAGAACGGTCGCATCGTGCTCGACGAGCAGCGACTGACCGATCAAGACCTCCGGGACGTGGACAAGGTGTTCGTCGTCGCGTGCGGCACCGCCTACCACGCGGGCATGATCGCGAAGTATGCCATCGAGCACTGGACTCGCCTGCCCGTCGAAGTGGAGTTGGCGAGCGAGTTCCGTTACCGCGACCCCGTGCTCGACCGGTCGACCCTGGTCGTGGCCATCAGCCAGTCCGGCGAGACCGCCGACACCCTCGAAGCCGTTCGTCACGCGAAGGATCAGAAGGCGCGCGTCCTCGCGATCTGCAACACCAACGGTGCGCAGATCCCACGTGAATCCGACGCCGTGCTGTACACGCATGCCGGACCCGAGATCGGCGTCGCATCGACCAAGTGCTTCCTTGCACAGATCGCCGCCGCCTACATGGTCGGCCTCGCGCTCGCGCAGGCCGTCGGCACCAAGTACCAGGACGAGGTCGTCCGCGAATTCGAGGCGCTCGAGCAGATCCCGGCGGCCGTCGAGAAGGTGCTCGAGCAGATGGAACCGGTCCGCGACCTGGCGCGTTCGTTCGCCTCGTCCGACACCGTTCTATTTCTCGGCCGCCACGTCGGCTACCCGGTGGCTCTCGAAGGTGCGCTCAAGCTCAAGGAACTCGCCTACATCCATGCCGAGGGCTTCGCGGCGGGCGAGCTCAAGCACGGCCCGATCGCTCTCATCGAGGACGGTCTGCCGGTGATCATCGTGATGCCGTCGCCCACCGGCCGAGCATTGCTGCATTCCAAGATGGTCAGCAACATCCGCGAGATCCAGGCACGTGGTGCGACGACGATCGTCATCGCGGAACCGGACGACGCCGCAGCCGCCGCCGTCGCCGATCACCTCATTCCGATCCCGGCTACGCCGACGCTGCTGCAGCCGCTCGTCTCGACGGTCCCGCTGCAGGTGTTCGCGGCCACTGTCGCGCAGGCGCGCGGGTACGACGTCGACAAGCCGCGCAACCTAGCCAAGTCGGTCACCGTCGAATAGGTTCCTCCGCCGTGACCTCCTACTACGGGGCTGATGCCATCAGATCGGCCGAGCAGGCGACGGTCGGATGGGCCGAGGGATCCTTGATGGCGCGGGCGGCCCACGCGGTCGCGTCGACGGTGCTCACCGAACTCCGACTGCGGACGGGAGCGGTGTACGGCCGGACTGTGGTCCTGCTGGTCGGCGCGGGTGACAACGGCGGCGACGCGCTGTTCGCGGGCCGCCATCTGCGTGCGCGAGGCGTCCGGGTGGTCGCGGTACGTACGTCGAGTCGAGTCCACGAGGCGGGTCTCGCCGACTTCCTCAGCGTGGGGGGCCGAGTCGCCGAGCGTCTGCCCGAGCGGGTTCACCTCGCGGTCGACGCGGTGGTCGGGCTCGGAGGTCGTGGTCCGCTGCGAGAACAAGCAGCCGCACTCGTCGCCGAACTGGCAGTGCGGCGCGTCCCGATCGTCGCAGTCGATCTGCCGTCCGGCGTCGACGCCGACACCGGCGTCGTTCATGCGCCTTCTGTGCGCGCCGACGTGTCCGTCACCTTCGGCGTGCACCGCATCGCGCATCTCCTCGCCGCCTCGAACTGCGGCCGGGTCGTGGTGGCCGACATCGGCATCACGCCATCGCACGGATGGAGCGAGCCCGCGGTGACCAGTCCGACCGACGCAGAGGTCGCGGATCTGTGGCCGCTTCCCGGTCCGGACGACGACAAGTACAGCCAGGGAGTCGTCGGAGTGATCGCCGGGTCGGCCAAGTATCCGGGTGCTGCGGTCCTGTGCACCGGCGCCGCCATCGCGGCCAGCTCGGGAATGACCCGCTACGTGGGGCCGGCTGTCGAGCAGGTCCTGGCGAGCACGCCCGAAGCGGTCGCCGTGACCGACCTCGGTGCCGCCGGGCGTGTCCAGGCGTGGGTGGTCGGCCCCGGATACGGCACAGACGCACACAGCATAGAACTGCTGGAACGTGTCCTCGCTCACGACGTGCCGGTGCTTGTCGACGCCGACGCACTCACGGTCTTGGCCGCGCACGAACACGTTCGAGACGTCGTTCGAGAACGGACGGCGCCCACTCTTCTCACCCCGCATGCAGGGGAGTTCGTCCGAATAGCGACCGCCGTCGGTAGCGAGGCCGCAGAACTCGTCGCCACCGATCGGCTCGCGGCGGTCCGGCGTCTCGCCGCTGATCTGAACGCATCTGTGCTGCTCAAGGGGCGGGCGACTCTGGTAGCCGATCCGAACGGAGTCACCGCGGGCACCGACGCCGGCTCGTCGTGGGCGGCGACCGCCGGGTCGGGCGATGTACTCGCAGGCATCATCGGCGCACTTCTCGCCGCAGGCGTCGATCCGCGAGTCGCGGGAGTCGCCGGAGCACGTGTTCACGCCCGCGCCGCGGCGCACGCCAGCGGGGGAGCGCCGATCGGAGCGTCCGAGCTGGGCGCGGCGGTCCGTCCGGCTCTGCGTGAACTCCTGCGTTTGCGACAATGGACTCGATGACAACCGCCAATCTGATCGCCACCGTCGACCTCGACGCCATCGCGCACAACGTCGGGGTACTCGGCGAACGCTCGGGTGCCGGGGTGATCGCAGTGGTCAAGGCAGACGGATACGGTCACGGTGCGGTGCCCGTCGCGAAAGCGGCGCTCGCTGCCGGTGCCGCCGCGATCGGAACCGCAAGCATTCGTGAGGCGCGCGAGCTCCGTGCGGGCGGCGTCGACGGTCACGTGATGACGTGGCTGCACCGCCCCGACTCCGATTTCGCAGGTGCCGTCGCTGATCGGCTCGACATCGGAATCAGCTCGCCGCGACAACTCGACGCAGTGGTCGCTGCCGCGCGTGCCGCCGGGACGACCGCGATCGTCACCGTGAAGGTCGACACCGGGTTGGCGCGCAGCGGTGTCGCTGCCGAGGAGTGGGACGCCGCGGCGTCCGCGGTGGCGGTGGCCGTCGCCGAGGGCGCGGTGGAACTGAGCGGCGTCATGTGCCATCTGGTGTTCGGTGACGAGCCGGACAATCCGTTCAACGATGTGCAGGCCGAGCGGCTCGACGCCGCGGTGGCGGACCTCACCAAGCGGGGAGCACGGCCGAGGATCGTGCACATGGCGAACTCGCCTGCCGCGCTGGCCCGACCGGATCTGGCCCGCGACCTGGTCCGACCGGGCATCGCGGTGTATGGCTACTCACCGATCCCGTCGATGGGCGATTTCGGTCTCGTCCCCGCGATGACCCTCGAAACACAGGTATCGCTGGTCAAGAACGCAGAGCAGGGCCAGGGTGTCTCGTACAGCCACACGTGGCATGCTCCGACCGACACCGTCCTCGGGGTGATTCCCGCAGGCTACGCCGACGGTGTGCCCCGTTCGCTGTCCGGTCGCCTCCAGGTGCACATCGGGGATCGACTGTTCCCGAACGTCGGTCGGATCTGCATGGACCAGTTCGTGGTCGACCTCGGCCCGGACGGCGGAGGCGTCGCCGAGGGCGACCGCGCGGTGCTCTTCGGTCCGGCATCGGCAGCGCCGGGCGAACGGGTTCCCACCGCCACCGACTGGGCCGACGCACTCGGCACCATCGACTACGAGATCGTCTCGCGTATCGGCTCGCGACCGGAACGCCGCTATGTCGGCGGACCGTCCGGACAGACTCAGGAGGGCTGACATGGCGCAGCGAAAGATCTTCAAGCGGAAACCCAAGGCCGCCAAGCGGACTCCTGCGTGGCGGTCCGGGCTGACCCAGGTCGGTTCGCTCGGGGCAGAGGCCGCAGGCGGCGTGATGCGGCGACGCAGGACGCGCAAAGAGATCGGCGGCGCCGACCCGAACGAGGGCATCGACTTCAAGCAGATCTACCGCGACGAGTCGTCGACGGTCACCGCAGACGACGGCGTGGCACTTGCGGTCCGGTCGTTCGTGACCGGTCCGGACACCGACGACGGGCAACCGTGGGGCCGGACGTCCACGCCGGAACTCACCGTGATCTTCGTCCACGGATTCACCCTGCGGATGGCCTCGTGGCACTTCCAGCGCTACGCACTGGCGCAGCGGTGGGCCGACCGCCGCATCAAGATGGTGTTCTACGACCAGCGCGGACACGGCGCCAGCGACCTGTCGGCGGCGGAGACCTCCACGATGGCGCAACTCGGCGACGATCTCGCAGCCGTCATCCGAACCATGGCGACCACGGGACCGGTTGTCCTCGTGGGTCACTCGATGGGCGGCATGTCGATCATGTCCCTCGCTCGGCGTCATCCCAAGCTGTTCGGTCACGGTGGTCGGATCGCCGGTGTCGGGCTCGTCTCGACCGCGGCCCGCGGCATCACCGAGGCCGGTCTCGGTGAGGGCTTGAACAACCCGATCGTCGACGCGCTGGGTCTGTCCGTCCGCTACATTCCACGTGCGGTGCAGGCCGGTCGCGGCATCACCCGCCGCGTAGTGGAACCGGTGCTGGTGGCCGCGAGTTTCGGTCCGGACTATCACAGTCCGTCCGCGGGTCGGGCCGTCGAGTCGATGATCCAGAACACGCACATCGCGACGATGGTCAACTTCCTCAAGGTCCTCGAGAGTCACGACGAGGTGACGGCGCTGCCGATGATCGCCCAGGTCCCGTCTGTTGTCATGTGCGGCGACATGGACCGTCTCACGCCGCTGCCGAACTCGGTGGCCATGTACTCCGAGCTCGGGCAGGATTCCCGGCTCATCGTCGCCGAGGGCTGCGGGCACATGCTGCCGATGGAGTATCCGGAGCTGGTGACCGACGGCATCGAAGACCTCGTGAACCGTTCGAGAGTCGCGCTCGGCCGCCCGGTGATGCCGTGGCGCACGGCGCGCCGCGACGAGATCAGGTCACGTCCGTGAGCGCGCAGCGCCCCGGAGGGGGACATCGCGGCGGGGGACGCCGGGACCTGCACGACACCGCCGACACCGAAGCTCTGGGCCGAGAACTGGCGGCCGACCTGCGTGCGGGTGACCTGGTGATCCTCGACGGACCATTGGGCGCGGGCAAGACCGCACTGACCCGCGGGATCGGCGCCGGACTCGGGGTTGTCGGACGCGTGTCGTCGCCGACGTTCATCATCGCCCGACAGCATGCACCCGGTGCGGACGGAGGACCCGGGATGGTGCACGTCGACGCCTACCGTCTGGCCGACGCGAACGGCACGGCCACCCTGGACGACCTCGACGCCCTCGACCTCGACACCGACCTGGCCGACAGCGTGGTGGTCGTCGAATGGGGGGAGGGCGTCGCCGAGCGTCTGACAGACGAACATCTGCTGGTGCGACTGCGCCGCGACGACGAGACAGAGACACGGCACGCCGTGTGGGAGTGGGTGAGCACCACATGACGACTGCAGGCGATCCGGTGAGAGTACTGGCGATCGACACGGCGACCGAAGCGGTCGTCACCGGTGTCGTCAGCGTTGAGGGCGATCATGTCACGACGCTCGCTGAACGCTCGATCACCGAGAACCGACGGCACGCCGAGATCCTGACCACTCTCATCCGTGAGGTGCTCGACGAAGCGGGCATTGCGGGAAGCGACCTCGACGCGGTAGTCGTCGGAGTGGGCCCCGGTCCGTTCACCGGACTTCGGGTCGGCATGGCCACTGCGTCGGCGTACGCGGACGCGCTCGGACTTCCCGTCCACGGCGTGTGCTCCCTCGACGGGATCGCCGTCGACGCCGCACTCGACGGCGAGACGCTCGTCGTCACCGATGCCCGCCGACGCGAGGTGTACTGGGCCCGGTACCGCGGTGCCGAACGGATCGACGGACCGGGCGTCCTCGCGCCCGCGGACCTCGAGACCGGCGACGCCACCCTCGTGGGACCGCAGCGCTTCCTCCAGACCATCGATCACACCGACTCGCGCGAGCTCATCGCCCCGACCGCCGCCGGTCTCGTGACGGCCCTTTCGACCCGCGACGTGAGTCGAAAGGCAGCGCACCCTCTCGAACCGCTCTACCTGCGCCGTCCGGACGCGGTGGAACTGAAGGATCAGCGCCGGAAGTCGTTGTTGCCGGTGACCGGCGGTGAGTGACCTGCCTGTGATCGACGCATTGACCGAGGCCGATCTTCCGCGGTGCGCGGAACTGGAAGCCTCGATCTTCGCCGACGAGTCGCCGTGGCCGCTGAGCGGGTTCGTCGCCGAGCTGCGCGCGCCGCACAACCGGTACTTCGCGGTGCGGACCGCGGAGGGTGCACCGGTCGCCGGATACGCGGGCATCAGCGTGCTCGGTCCCGTCGGCGGACGCGAATGCGAGATCCACACGATCGCCGTCGATCCGGTACACCGTGGAGCCCGCTACGGATGGGCCCTGCTGGAGACCATGCTTGCGGTTGCCGACGCGGAGTCGGCGCCGACCTTCCTCGAAGTCCGCACCGACAACCGGCCCGCCATCGACCTGTACGAACGCAGCGGATTCCGCGTCGTCGGAACCCGACGCAATTACTATCAGCCCTCCGGGGCCGACGCCTTCACCATGGTGCGGCCTGCCGGCGGCATGTCTGACCAGGAGGAACGCCCGTGATCGTGATGGGCATCGAGAGTTCGTGCGACGAGACGGGCGTCGGAGTCGTCTCGTGGGACGGCGAGACGGCCACGCTGCTCGCCGACGAGGTCGCGTCCAGCGTCGACGAGCATGCGCGTTACGGCGGCGTGGTGCCGGAAGTCGCGTCGCGCGCTCACCTGCAGGCGATGGTCCCGACGATGACTCGTGCGAGGGAAGCGGCGGGGATCGATCGTCCCGATGCGATCGCGGTGACGATCGGCCCCGGTCTGGCCGGTGCGCTGCTCGTCGGCGTCGCCGCGGCCAAGGCCTATGCACTGGCCTGGGACGTCCCGCTTTACGCGGTCAATCATCTCGGCGGGCACGTCGCCGTCGACACGCTCGAACACGGCCCGATGCCGTCGTCGGTGGCACTGCTCGTCTCGGGTGGACACACCCACCTCCTCGGCATCGACAGCCTCGCGCAACCGCTCGTCGAGATGGGCACCACTGTCGACGACGCGGCGGGGGAAGCATTCGACAAGGTCGCGCGTCTGCTCGATCTCGGCTATCCGGGTGGTCCTGCGCTCGACGCCGCGGCGCGGGATGGTGACCCGACGGCGATCAAGTTCCCGCGGGGTCTCACCGGCCCGCGCGACGCCCCGTACGACTTCTCGTTCAGCGGACTGAAGACCGCGGTGGCCCGGTTCGTCGAAGGTGAGGTCCGTGCGGGACGTCCGGTGTCGATTCCGGACGTTGCCGCGTCGTTCCAAGAGGCGGTCGCCGACGTGCTCACCGCGAAGGCGATCCGCGCATGCCGGGAACGAGACGTCTCGACGCTGGTGCTCGGCGGCGGTGCGACTGCCAACTCCAGGATCCGCTCACTGGCCGACGAACGGACCGCGGCCGCGGGCATCGAACTCCGCGTTCCGAAGCCTCGTCTGTGCACCGACAACGGTGTCATGGTCGCGACACTCGGCGCACACGTCATCGGCGGCGGGGCGCCCGCGTCGCCGCTGACGGTGGCGACCGATCCCGGCATGAGCGTCCAGATCAGCAAGCTGTGAGCGAAACTCCCGCCCGACCTTGATGGTTTAGCACTCCCATGGGTAGAGTGCTAGATGGCTCTGGTGCACCGTCCACGGCACCCGCGACGACGCGGACGCGTGCACCGATACAAAGAGCCGCGAACGTTATTCGGTAACACGAAGAGAAGGAATGACATCGTGGCGAGCGTGAACATCAAGCCGCTAGAGGACAAGATCCTGGTGCAGGCCGTTGAGGCCGAGACGACCACCGCTTCCGGTCTGGTCATCCCGGATTCGGCTAAGGAGAAGCCGTCCGAGGGCAAGGTCATCGCAGTTGGCCCGGGTCGGGTCACCGAAGCCGGCAACCGCGTCCCCGTCGACGTCGCCGAGGGCGACGTCGTCATCTACAGCAAGTACGGCGGCACCGAGGTCAAGTACGCAGGCGAGGAGTACCTCATCCTCTCTGCACGCGACATCCTCGCAGTGGTCGGCTGACTCAGCCTTCCCGACGCAGCAGAACGCCCCGACCGGATTCCGGTCGGGGCGTTCTTCGTCGTCTGCGGCCAAGCGGCCTGCTAGCCGGCGAGGCGGCGCGGAGAGCGGCGGCGGAGGAGATTGCGCTCAGACTCCGTCATGCCGCCCCAGATGCCGTACGGCTCGTCGACGCTGAGTGCGTGCGATCGGCACTGGTTGAGGACGGGGCATGCGCCGCAGACCTGCTTGGCCCGGCGTTCGCGCTGGGTGCGTGCCTGGCCCCGTTCGCCTTCGGGATGGAAGAACACAGAGGAGTCGAGTCCGCGGCAGCTGCCGTTCATCTGCCAATCCCAGAAATCGGAATTAGGTCCAGGCAGGCGGTCGAGCGTGGTGATCAATCTTCTCTCCCTGACGTGATTCTCGTGCGACGCATTCTGCATCTGCCAGCAACGGTAGGGCGTTGATGAAAAGTGAGTCAAACCCCGATTCGCAGGCTTTTCGACACGTTATCGACGTCGTTCGGTGAACAAACGGTGGTTCGACTGCGGCCGTCACGAACCCATGGAAAATGCAATCCAGGTCACAAATGATCGGACATTTCGTCGCCTCTACCTGGTCGTATGGCCCTGCTTGTGAGGGGTGTGGCGCTCGGTCGGTAGCCTCGGTCAAGCGTATGCGCCGGTCTGTCCGGGGGCGCCAAGGTGAATTGCAGACGAATGAACGGTTACCGATGATGGAATCCATCCATCATATTGTCACTCGTTGTTACATGAAGTTAATTATCGGGTGTCGCGGCATTCCTTCATCGCGCACACAACTCTTCTCGAAGGCGGTTCGATGCGGTTGGCTGATGAGCGATGGGTGCGTGAGGCGTTCGGTGTCGACGATCTGGGGTCGGATGCGCCTGCGGGTGCCGATCGCTGGGCGCGAGCCGTCGCCTTGGGGGCGGGTGGACGTGCCGCCAATGCGCGGGCGGTCCTGGGGGAGCTCGATCCGCGGTCGCCGATCCTGCAGAGTCTTGCGGCGTCCACACGTGGATCGCTTGTCAGGCAGTCGGGCCGCCACTCCGACGCCCGCGTGGACGATGGTCGGGCATGTGCGACTGCCGTCTCGCGAAATGTGCACGCCACCGCGCGTACGACGTCGCCTACGGCCGCCTATCGCCTCAGGCGTGCACATTCTGCGGAGGGCGACGATCTGTGGGCGAAGACGGCGTGGCTGGACGGGCTCATCGGCCTCGCCGCCGACAATCTCGGTATCGGTGCGTTCGCCGCGTCCCACCGTCTGCTGACCCGTGCCGGTGACGAACTCGAGTCGTTTCCCGTGTCGGCAACAGTGAATTGGGCCACGATTCCACGGGTGGCGCTCCGGCACGCGTGGGTTCGGGCGGAACACGCCCTGTACTCGGGAGACGCCGCGTCGTCGTCTGTTTGGGCGACACGCGCGGACGAACTGGCGGCGGGCTCGCCGTCACCGCGCCATCGCATCAAGACCGACCTGATAGGCGCTGCCGTCGACTCCGCCAACGGGCGGCTCGAGGTGGCCGTCGCTCGTGCGCACGACGTCGAGAAGCGTTGTGCCGAAAGGCGACTGCTCCCACTGCAGTGGGCGGCCGCCACGATGCTCGCGGGCATCGACCCTGCTGACGTCGGCGCGTCGCATCGTGCGTCGGATCTGCTCACATCGATGTCATTTCTCGGCATGTCATTTGCAACGGGTGCATGAACACCAGTGTCTGGTCGATACAGTGGACCGGTGGATCTCCGACGCAGCGGCCCTTCGTCGCACCCGATTGCGCCGGAGAACTATCTTTGCCAATCCGTAACACTTCGAGACTCGATGGACGATGAAACTGACAGGTGATGCGTTGGGCCAAGCGGTCCAGGCGGCGG
>NZ_BAOP01000018.1 GCF_000344135.1 Gordonia malaquae NBRC 108250
GGCTAGTGGTCACCTACTGTGGTGCGGTCCTGCTGAGGCTGCTGAATATACTCGTTGGCGATGCACCAGACATCACACTCTCACTGGGTTGGCCCGCTCCGGAAGGTCTGCCCGTGGATCAGGATCGGTTAGCTGGTCGCCTGGTATTTGACGCTTCACTGTCCATTCTGCATTTTCCCGTTGACGCGGTCAATCACGTCTGCCGGTTCTCTGACCCCGTGGCGTATCGACTCGCTATCAGTGACTTGCAGCGAAGGCTCGACGAGCGGAGTAAAATCGCCTCGTATTCGGACAAGGTGAGACGTCTGATAGAGAAGCGTCCCGCAGATTGTGGAAGTCAGTGGATTGCAGACGAACTCTCCATCTCTACGAGCACACTTAAGCGGCGCCTCTCTGAGGAAGGGATGACCTATCGCGGACTGCGCCAGTCGGTCATTCGTGAGTACGCGATTCTTCGTTTACTGGACGGATCTGTGTCCGCGAGCGAGATCGCCACGGACCTCGGATATAGCGACCTCGCCAGCTTTTCACACGCTTTCAAGCACTGGACCGGCCACCCGCCGACGGGGTTCCGTCGTAGGTAGCGCTGCCTCTTGGTTGACTCGTACAGGGCAACTGGCGATGCACGGTGCCTTCAGCTTCGCCCTTTCTTTGGGCGTGGCGTTCAATAGCTTCAGGCTCCGCCGACATCCTCGACGTATTCGGGCCTGGTGCTCGCGGCGGTGAGTTTGGCCTAAGCCCTCGAGTTTCTCTGTGACTGCAAAAAGTGTTCAACCTCGACCACGATGAACAGGGCAGTGGCAGTAATAACAGTGCGGCCCTCTGCATCCTCCATCGTGGACGTGAGGTCCAATTTCCGGCCATCGCGAGACCGAACTGCAGCGCGCAGGATGTACGGGGTGTCGAGTAGTGCTGGCGCAAGATACTCGAGCTCGAGACGGCGCGTCACGGCGAGCTCGCCGACCGAATAGAGCAAGAAGCCGAAGAGGTCGTCAATCACGGTCGCTACCGCGCCGCCGTGTGCAATGCCGGGTGCCCCGACGTGGCGCTGGTCGAACTGGTGGTGTGCGACGACGCCGTCTCCGTCACGCCGTACCGAGAGGAAGTGACCATTCGGGTTCTCTGGTCCACAGCCAAGGCAGTTGGGGTGGTGGGGAGGAAGCTCGGAGGAACCGGATTCCATGCGCGTAAACGAGCGCACCCAGGTGTCGATATCGGTACCTATCGGCCCGCCGGCCTTGTCGCGAAATGTGTCCATGTCCAGACCTTCCTGTCGATGAAGTTGTGCTGGGTGCGATACCTCGGCTTGTGGCGACGGAGATATCGCCGACACCCGTACGTCCGACCCGTGACCCAACCTCCACCTGGCGTCCAAGGGGCCGGGAGGCCGATGCGGGTGGCCTGAGCAACTGGCTGCCGACGGCGCGATAGTCAGGTCGACAAGGCCGACTGAGCCGGGACACCATGTACTGTACGAACATACAGTATGCGGTATAGGGGCGTGTCTCCTAATTCGCCGCTCGGGATCGGCGGATCAGGTGTGCGCCCCGCAAGGCGGAGGAGGAAGGGATACCGGTAGGTATCACGACCGACGACAACGCCGCGGGGAGTGCATCTGGCCGTCGAGACCGCGCGAAGCGAATTAGGAGACACGCCTTAGAGCGAGCGGCCGATCAGTTCCTTCATGATCTCGCTGGTGCCGCCGTAGATGGTCTGAACGCGGGTGTCGGCGTACATGCGCGCGATCGGGTACTCGGCCATGTAGCCGTACCCTCCGAACATCTGCAGGCAGCGATCGACCACTTCCTTCTGCTTCTCGGTGCCCCACAACTTGGCCATCGACGCCGTCGCCGGATCCAGACGGCCGGCGATCTGCTCCGAGATGCAGTGATCCATGAGCGTTTTGCCCGCAAGGACGTCGGCCTTGCATTCCGCGAGAACGAATCGGGTGTTCTGGAACTTGAGGATCGGCTGCCCGAACGCCTCTCGCTCCTTGACGTACTTGAGGGTCTCGATGACGGCGGCTTCGGCGACGGCGACGGCCCCGACGCCGATGATCAGACGTTCGCGCTGCAACTGACTCATCAACTGATAGAAGCCCTTGCCTTCGACGCCGCCGAGGAGATTCGCGGCAGGCACCCGCATGTCGGTGAACGACAGTTCGCGCGTGTCCTGGCCGTGCTGCCCGATCTTGGCGAGGACGCGTCCGCGCGCGAAGCCCGGAAGGTCCTTCGTCTCGGCGACGATCAACGAGACGCCCTTCGCACCCTGGGTCGGGTCTGTCTTGCACACGATGACGAGCAGGTCGCAGTGGGAGCCGTTCGAGATGAACGTCTTCGATCCGTTGATCACGTACTCGTCGCCTTCGAGGACAGCGGTGGTCCGGACGGACTGGAGATCGGAACCGGTGCCCGGCTCGGTCATGGCGATCGCGAGAACCGACTCACCGCTGGCCGCGCTCGGCAGCCACCGGCGCTTCTGCTCGTCGGTGCCGTACGCGTTGATGTAGTGCGCGACGATCGTCGAGTGCACGGCGAAACCGAATGCCGAGTCGCCTGCGAAGGCGAGTTCTTGCTGAACGATCGCCTCATGCCCGAAGTCGCCGCCCGATCCACCGAACTCCTCCGGCAGATCGAGGCAGAGCAGACCTGCGTCTCCGGTCTTGGTCCAGAACTCACGGTCCACCTGGTGCTGTTCCGCCCACCGTTCCTGATTCGGGGTGGCCTCCTTGGTGAAGTACGCGCGAGCGTGTGCGCGGAGCGCGGCCTGGTCGTCGCTCTCCCACGATGCGCGGTAGTCGGGGAACAGTGTGGTCATGGGCTTCTCGATTCCGATAGGGGCGGGTGGCGTCGCGAGCCGGCAGAGAAGCATCTCCATCCAACATCGCTATACAGCCGTATAGTAAGCAGTGTGCGTGTATCGGTCAATGGCCCCGCCGTAGACTCAATCCACTGACGATCGGAAGGAGCCGACATGAGTGATCCCCGCACGTCCGCCTCCGATCTGACCGCTCGCGCGAAGATCCGGAACGCGGCGCTCGACCTGTACTCCGAGCACGGCGAGGACCGTGTGTCGATGCGAATGATCGCGGCGCAGGCCGGGGTCACCGTCGGTCTCGTGCAACACCATTTCAAGACCAAAGACGGTCTTCGTGACGCCGTCGAGCAACTCGTGGTCGACTATCACGCACAGGCGATCGCCGACGCCCCCTCAGGCGACTCGCCGGCCGAATCGGCTGCGGCTCGTGATCGTGCGGTCGCACAGATGCTCCACGCGCACCCGCCGGTGGTGAACTACATGCGTCGTGTGCTCCTCGACCCGCACAACAGCGGCGGCACTCTCCTCGCGCGCCTCACCGAACTGAGTCGGCAGGGTGTCGTCGAGATGCGTGGAGCCGGACAGGCGTCGACCGACCGCAGCGTCGCCGATCAGACACTCGGGCTCATGATCAAGCACGTCGGCCACCTGTTCCTGCAGCCGATGGTCGACGCGATGTGGGCCCAACTCACCGCGGACGACGAGCCGCCCGCCGACAAGCCCGTGCTCAGCGTGACCGCTCGCACGACGGATTAGCGCCCACTTCATCAGCTACGACGCGTCTCCGGTTACAGTCGCTTCATGTCGTGTTCAGAATCACTTCATCTGAGCGAGGTCGCCCGATGAGCATGTCCCGCCGTTCCTTCTTGCGTCGCAGCGGTGCTGCGGCCGGAGCCGTCGCCGCATCGTCCCTGGTCTCCGGTGTGGCACACGCAGAGCCCGGCGCGACGTCGTCCGCGAATGCGGCGGGCACCACGCTGGAGAAGGTCGGTGTCGGAGGACGCGCGAATGCCAAGGGCTACCGCAAGCTGGTGCAGGGCAAGGGCTGGCCGCTCTTCATCCGCGAGGAGCTCGCGACGGCGAAATCGGGCCGCGACGACCGTCGGACCGCGGTCGCGTCGTTCGTGCAGCTCACCGACATCCACATCACCGACGTGCAGAGCCCCGCACGATTCGAGTATGTGCACCCGATTCAGGGCCCGGCGTTTCGTCCCCAGGAAGCCCTCGGCACCCAGGGCGCCGTCGCCTTGATCAACCGGATCAACGCACTCTCTGGTGGACCGTTCACCGGTCGCGCGTTCGACTGCGTCGTCTCGACCGGAGACAACACGGACAACCACGAGATCATCGAACTCGAGTGGTACCAGCGACTCCTCGCAGGCGGTGCGATCACCCCGAACACCGGCTCGAAAACCCGCTTCGAGGGTGTCCAGGCCCTCGGGTCCGCGCTCTATTACCGACCTGAGCTTGACAAGCCCGACATCTACAAGGACCGCGGATTCCCGACGATCCCCGGGATACTGCACGCCGCGATGCGCACGCACACCAGCCCGGGCCTGAACATGCGGTGGTACTCGGTCTTCGGCAACCATGACGACCAGTTGCTCGGCACCGTTCCCAACGGACTCGTGGACTGGCTGTACCTGTCAGACGTGAAGTACGACCTCCCCGGCTCCGACCCGACCGCGCAGGCGATCGGCCAGGCGCTCGGCTCCGACCCGGCGGCGGTCGCCGGGATGCTGGCGAAGCTCAAGACCACCGGCCCGACGTTGCCGGCCACCCGAGATCTGCGCCGACGCCCGTACTCGCCGCGAGAGTTCGTCCGCAGGCACTTCGATCCGGCGTTGACCGGAGCGGGTCCGGTCGGCCACGGGTTCGCCGATCCGGAGGGCCCCACCTGGTACAAGTTCCAGATCGCGCCCGGACTCCTCGGCATCGCGATGAACACGACGAACAGCATGGGCATCGCCGACGGCTCGATCAGCGAGAAGCAACTCGCGTGGATCGAACGCCAGATCTCATCGCACAGCGACCAGCTCGTCATGGTGTTCAGCCACCACACGTCGTCGACGATGACCGCCAAACTCCCCAACCCGGAGACCCCGGGGGAGCGGACGTTCGACGGCACGCACCTCGTCGAACGACTGAAGTCGCACACCAACGTGATCGCGTGGGTCAACGGCCACACGCACCGCAACGAGATGATCGCGCACCGCGGGTCCACCGGAAAGCACAGCTTCTGGGAGATCAACACGGCGAGTCACATCGACTTCCCTCAGCTCGCACGCATCATCGAGGTGTCCGACAACAAGGACGGCACGCTCAGCATCTTCACCCCGCTGATCGAGGCCGACAGCCCGTACACGGCAGACACGTCTGACCTGTCACAGAAGGGTCTGGCCAGCCTGTACCGCGAACTGTCGTACAACGACATCCACGCCGACCTCGAACTCCTCGGCAAGGCGTCGGACCGCAACTGCGAGCTCCTGCTCACTCACCCGCTGCGCTGACTCGCGACGCGCAGTTCGGCGTCCGTCGCTGAGACGACGTGATCGACGGTCACTCCGGGAGCGGTCTCGCGCAGGACGAGCCCACTGCCGGTGACGTCGATCACGGCGAGGTCGGTGATGATCCGGTCGACCACTCGCCTGCCGGTCAACGGCAACGTGCAGGTCGGAACGATCTTCGAGGATCCTGCACGGTCGCGATGTTCCATGACGACGATGACGCGAGCAGCACCGTGCACGAGGTCCATCGCGCCGCCCATGCCCTTGACCATCTTGCCGGGGACCATCCAGTTGGCCAGGTCGCCGTCGGCCGACACCTGCATCCCGCCGAGGACCGCCGTGTCCACGTGACCTCCGCGGATCATCCCGAACGACAGCGCCGAGTCGAAGAACGCGGCGCCCGGTTCGACGGTGACGGTCTCCTTGCCCGCGTTGATCAGGTCCGGATCGACGTTCTCGACAGTCGGGTAGCCGCCGGTGCCGAGTATCCCGTTCTCCGAGTGGAGCACAACGTTCACTGAGTCGTCGAGGTACGTCGGGATCAGGGTGGGCAGACCGATACCGAGGTTGACGTACTCGCCATCGATCATCTCTGCCGCGGCACGTTGCGCCATCTGCTCACGTGTCCAGCCTCGTGCGACGGTGGTCGTCATGCTGCGGCTCCTTCGGTCGCGACGGTGAGCTTCTCAATCCGTTTGGCCTGCGGTCCGGTGTCGACGATGCGCTGGACGAAGACACCGGGAAGGTGCACCTCGCTCGGGTCGATGACGCCGGGCGCCACCAGCTCCTCGACCTGAGCGATCGTGATGCGCCCGGCCATGGCGGCGAGCGGATTGAAGTTCTGGGCGGTCTTGTCGAAGACGAGGTTGCCGTCGGTGTCGCCGAGTGCGGCGTGGACAAGCGCGTAGTCCGCGGTGATCGACCGTTCCATCACGTACTCCCGACCGCCGAAGGTACGAACCTCCTTCGCGGGCGACGCCACCTCGATCTCTCCGCCCGGCGCGTACCGCCAGGGCATCCCGCCTTCGGCGACGAGGGTGCCGACTCCGGCCGGGGTGTAGAACGCGGGAATCCCCGCTCCACCCGCGCGGAGTCGTTCGGCGAGTGTGCCCTGCGGGACCAATTCCACCTCGAGCTCGCCTGCGAGGTACTGCCGCGCGAACTCCTTGTTCTCACCGACGTACGAGGCGGTGACCCGCCTGATCCGCCGTTGAGCGAGGAGGATTCCGAGGCCGTAGTCGTCGACGCCGCAGTTGTTGGTGAACACCTCGAGGTCACCGACGCCCAGATCGTGCAGCGCCTCGATCAAGGCGTCCGGCACACCGCAGAGCCCGAACCCACCGACGGCGAGCGTCGCGCCGCTGGTGATCACACCGACCGCGTCAGCCGCCGACGCACACACTTTTCTGGACATGTCCAGCCTCATTCCTCCGTTGAACAAACACCTCAGTATCGGCTTCGAGTGTCACTTTCTGCACGTCAACAGTTCAAGAGGTGCGGTCCAACCTCTCTCTGGGCGGTCGCCGGATGAACCTTGCGTTCATTGAGTGAACGCCCTAGCGTTGAGGCCATGGCGTCGACAGACAAGTCCGGACAAGGCGTTGCGCGGATCGCGGCGCTGCTGCGGGCCATCGGCTCGAGTTCGGCGGCGACGTCGACGACGGCGCTCGCCGCAGCCGCAGGCCTGGCACGCCCGACCGCGCACCGTCTGCTCACCGCGCTGGCGGCCGAGGGCCTCGTCGATCGCGACAACAGAACCGGCGATTGGTCGCTCGGGCCGGAGCTCTATCTGCTCGGCGCCACCGCAGCCGCGGCCTACGACATCAGGGACGACGCCCAGTCCGTGCTCGATCGACTGGCCGGAGAGTCGGGCGAGTCGGTGTTCTTGAGCGCCAGGCGCGGTGACGAGACCGTGTGCGTCGCAGGTCAGGAAGGAAGCTTTCCGGTCCGTTCGCACGTGTTGTACGAGGGCATTCGGTTCCCGCTCGGCGTCGCCTCGGCCGGGCTCGCGATCCTGAGCCATCTCCCGGACCGCGACATCGACGACTATTTGCAAAGGTCCGATCTGGGTGCCACGTGGGGCCCCGAGCATGCGCACGACATGATCCGCCGCCGCATCGCTCGAACTCGCCTCGACGGGTACGCCACCAATCCAGCCCTGCTCGTCGAAGCGAGTTGGGGCATGGGCGCAGCAGTGTTCGATTCCGACGGCCGTCCCGCATGGGCCTTGAGCCTGACCGGCGTGGAGGCTCGATTCCAACCAGAGCGCAGGACCGAACTGGGCCGACTACTCCTGGCTCAGGCACACGAGTTGACACGAAAACTCCAGGTCAGGCGTAAGTCCAGCACGCGGCTCTCCTGACGCGTCTCAAAAACGACGCTTCAGACTTTGCCGCCGACAACGACGAGCAATAGGGTTGGCTGACCTTACTAGAGAATTGTGAAGGACGGCCATGCGACGCCCGATCATCCGACTGTCCGTCGTGACGACGTCTGTTCTGCTCACCGCAGCGCTCGGCGTCGCACCCGCGTACGCCTCACCGATCGACGACGGCCTCGCCGCTGTCGGCAATCTGCTGCCCGGTGCGCCGCACCCCGACAAGCCGAAGACCTCGAAAACCGCTCCCTCGACACCGAAGGCCCGACCGACCACATCGTCACCCAAGCCTTCAACGACGACGTCTGCGGCGCCCACACCGGCCGCCGCTCCAGCCGGTGAGCGTGTCGACCTGGTGGACGGCACGTCGATTCTGCTGCCGCACAACGCATCCGCCGCGACCAAGGTCTCCATGCTGACCGACGTCCGCGAACGTCTCACGGCACAGGGCATGGACCTGCTGAACCGGCTGATGTCCCTCCTCCCGGGAACGAACGGTCCCAGCCGTGGAACTCCGGTCCTCACAGTGACGCCCACGACCGGTCTCCGGTCGGGCGCGACGGTGACCGTCAGCGGCAAGGGATACCGCAGCGGCGAGAACGTGTACGTCACCCAGACGATCGCGAAGCCTTCGTCGGGCTACCCGAGCACATACGCCGACGCCAAGAAGGTCACGGTGGGCTCCACCGGGACCTTCAGCACACAGATCGCCGTCACCTCGACGTTCGGCAAGGTGAACTGCCTGCGCACGGCATGCTTCGTCGCATCGTTCACGGCATTCCCGAAACTCGCCGACCGCAGTCAGGACGCATGGGTCCCGATTTCGTTCAGCGCGGCGGGCGGCCCGGCGGAAACCTCTCCCAGTGCACCCGGCCGACCGGCCGCACCAGTGGCTCCCAGGCCGGGCGCAGGTCCGTCCGTAAGTGTCGATCGAACCTCCGGACTCAACCCGTCGGGCGATTCCGTCACCGTCTCGGGCTCGGGATTCTCCACCAGCGGTCCCGGGGTCTACGTCGGCATCGCGCAGTCGAACCAGTTCTCGGTCACCGACCAGTCGTCGTTCGACGATCGTGCAGTCTGGGTGGCCACCAGCAACGGGCGCATGCGCGCCGACGGCTCGTTCAGCGTGCAACTCCCGGTCAAGGCGAAATTCGGCCGCGCCGACTGCACCACCTCGCCGTGTGCGGTCTACACGTTCGCCGCACACGGCTCATCCGACCGCAGTCAGGACACCGCGACCGGTGTCTCGTTCACCGGAGGGCCCGCCGCCGACCGCGCCGTGGCGGTTCCGACCGACGGCGGCCGGTCGCGCCCCGCGCCGCCCGCAGAGAACCGCGGCACCGGCACTGCCTCGACGTCCCTGTCCACATCGACGATCGCCGCGACCGGCACCACGTCGGTCACCGTGAACGGCACCGGTTTCGCGACCACCGGTCCGGGTGTCTACGTCGGTGTCGCCGAGACCGGCAAGTACTCGACCACCGACTCGAGTGCGTACAACCCGGTGACATGGGTGCCGTCGACCCAGATCTCCGCCGACGGCTCATTCTCGGTGACCCTCGACGTGGCCCCTGTGTTCGGTGCGGGCAACTGCATCAAGAACGCATGCGCCGTGTACACCTTCGCCGCCCACGGATCATCTGATCGCAGCCAGGACACCTCGTCGCCGCTGACCGTCGCAGGCACTGCTGCCGAGAAGGCGCGCGCGCTCAGCGACGGCCCGAAGCCCGGTGCCCCGTCGTCAACCGCTCCCGGCTCGTCGACGGCGCCCGCCGTCGCTGCGGCAGGCGACCCGTCCGCACCGACCACCACGGCGTCCGCACAGGACGATTCCTCGACCAACTGGTGGGCGTGGGGAGGCGGAGCACTCGCCGTGGTGATCGCCGCTGCCGCAGGCTACGGAGCCGCTCGACTCCGCAACTGATCTCCAGGGGTGGGCGCCAGGTGCACGTAGAGGGTCGTCGACACGGCCAGCACCTGGCGTCCCGTCTGGTTCGTGAGCGTCCGCTCGACCGCGACGAATGCTCGTCGACGATCGGGCTCGTGGTCGATCCGCATGATCTCGCCCTGACCGGACAAGACGTCACCGACGCGCACCGGACGCAGGAATCGCACGTCGACGCTGCGTCCAGCGATCACGTGCCAGTGCCGGTACATCGCTTCGACGGACAGTCGTTGATTGATCGCCATCGTGTGGACACCGGACGCGATCAGCCCGTCGTATGCGCCGTCGTCGGCCGCCGCCGCGTCCGAGTGAAAGTCTTGCGGGTCCCACTTCTGCGCGAACTCGACGAGTTCGTCGTGCGTCACCTCGTGTCGGCCGAACCGGTACACGGTCCCGACCCGGAGGTCGTCGCCGTAGAGCTTGTCCATCGTCCGACCGTATCGGACGAGTTCGACGTCAGACTTTGCGGCGGATGAGTCCCTGCATCATCTTGTGGTGACCGAGGACCGCGCGGGCACGATCGGGCAGGCCGGTGACGACGGGACTGTCCTGATTCGGCGAGACGACGTGCACCGGTCCGGCGGCGAGGTTCGCCAGCCCTTCACGAGCGACGTCGCTCGGCTGCCCGACAACCAGGCCCGGCATGTCGAAGTCGAGTCCCCCGCGTCGCATCGCAGGAGTGTCGGTGACTCCGAGGACGAGATGGAGGACGTCGACGCCCGCATCCCGAAGCTCCAGCCACAGGCCTTCCGTGAAGATCCGCATGTACGCCTTCGACCCGCCGTAGACCGTGTGCTCCGCCGATCCCAGATACCCGCTCATCGATCCGATCGTGACGATCCCACCGGAGCCACGCTTGCGCATGCGCGCGCCGAAATGGTGAGCGAGCGCCATCGGCACGGTCACGTTGAGCGTCAACACGTTCATGAACTCGCCGAGATCGCCTTCGACGAACCGCGAGCCGTAACTGTTGGCGCCCGCGTTGCAGACGAGCAGCCCGACGTCGAGCCCGTGAGTCTCGTCCATGACGAGTTGGAGGTCGGAGGGAACTGTGAGGTCGGCGCTGATCACGAGGACATCGGCGCCGAGCGCCCGGCATCGCTCCGCAGTCTCCTCGAGCGGAGCCTTCTTCCGTGCGACCAGGACGACGTTCAGACCGGCTGCGGAGACCTGTTCGGCGAACTCCGCGCCGACGCCTTCGGAGCCCCCGACGATCACCGCCCACGGGCCGTACTTCGCGGCGTCGATTCCTGCCACGTCTGACATCGCTCTCCCGTCGTCGAAGGCTTGCATCGCCTTCGACGCTACCTATGCGGTGAGACTCGCTCAGCGCTTACGGGACCGTTCATGGACGCGACGCAGGCCGTCCAGGGTGAGATGGGGCCTGTGGTCGGTGAGCGTGACGCATTCGCCGAACATGAGCGGCGCCAGGTAACCGGTCGCGACGACGGCGACGTCCGGACCGTCGAAGCCCGGAACGTCACGGCGGATCCGCTGGACGAGACCGTCGATCTGACCTGCGAATCCGTAGAGGATGCCCGACTGCAGCGCTTCCACGGTGTTCTTGCCGACGACGCTGCGTGGGGGTCGGAGTTCCACCTTGCGCACGGTCACCGTGTGGTCGCTGAGAGCTCCGACGGCGAGGTCGATGCCGGGAGCGATCGCACCACCGAGAAACTCGCCGTTCGCCGACACCGCGTCGACGACTGTCGCCGTTCCGCAGGCCACCACGATGCACGGGCGGCCGGGGAAGTTCTCGTGTGCGGCGAGCGCGTTGGCGACCCGGTCCGTGCCGACTTCCTTCGGGTTGTCGACGAGCAATGGGACACCCGTCCGGACGCCCGGCTCGAGCAGCACGTGCGGCCCGTTCCCGAAGTACCGCGGCAGCATCACGCGCATCTCACGCAGCAGCGACGGGACCGTCGACAGCACTGCCACCGCCGTCACCTGCTCGACGTCGCGCCCGAGCAGGCCGCGCAATGTCAGCGCGAGTTCGTCAGCGGTGTAGTTCGGCTGGGTGTGTATTCGCCAGTCGCGCACGAGTGCCGCATTGTCACCGACACCTGCGAACACTCCGAGATGGATGTTCGTGTTGCCGATGTCGACTGTGAGGAGCATCAGGCGGGGGTGGTGACGAGTTCACGCTCGGGGTGGCGCGGATCCTTGAGGCCGGAGTCGGCGGGGACGTCCGCCGGGTCGTCGCCGACGCTGATCTGTCGGTTGTCGGCGTCGACGAACACCACGCGCGGGGAGTAGGCGGCCACTTCGGCCTCGTCCATCACGCCGTAGGCGATGATGATCACCAGATCGCCAGGGTGGACGAGATGGGCTGCAGCACCGTTGATCCCGATCACGCCGGTGCCGCGTTCGCCTGCGATGGCATACGTCTCGAGGCGGTTGCCGTTGTTGATGTCGACGATCGTCACCTGCTCGCCCTCGCGGATGTCGGAGGCCTCGAGCAGGTCGGCGTCGATGGTGACCGAGCCGACGTAGTGCAGGTCGGCCTGCGTCACCGTCGCCCGGTGGATCTTGGACTTCATCATGGTGCGGAACATGCTCAACCTTCTTCTTTTCCGATGAACCCGGTACCGATCGCGACGCCGACGTTGTCGAGCAGTCGCGTGGATCCCAGTCGGGCCGCCACGAGCAGCCGCCCGTCCCCCACCTCGGGGGGATCTTCCAGTCCTCTGCCGCGCAGCGCGAGGTAATCGACCTCGATGCTCGGCTCGGTGTCGAGCACGGCCCGGGCCGCCGCAAGAATCGCGGCCTCCCCGTGCTCTGCGGCATGCGTGCCAGCGAGCAGAGCCGCCGACAGCGTTGTCGCCAGTTCACGATCCTGCGCCGACAGGTACCGATTGCGCGACGACAGGGCGAGGCCGTCCGCCTCGCGAACCGTCGGGACACCGACGACCGCGACGTCCAGGTTCAGATCGTTGACCATCTGGTTGATGAGAACGAGCTGCTGGTAGTCCTTCTCGCCGAAGTACGCGACGTGCGGGGCCACGATGTTGAAGAGCTTGTTGACGACGGTGAGCATGCCCGAGAAGTGCGTGGGACGCGCAGCTCCCTCGAGTATCTCCCCTGCCGGGCCCGGGTGGATCGTCGTCCGCGGCCCGATCGGATACATGTGCTTCGCGGTGGGCGCGAACACCAGCTCGACGCCGAGCTCGCGGAGCTTGGCGACGTCGTCGTCGAACGTGCGCGGGTACGCGTCGAGGTCTTCGCCCGCGCCGAACTGCAGCGGATTGACGAAGATCGACACGACCACCACGGTGCCCAGGTCCTGTGCGGTCCGCACCAACTGCAGGTGTCCCTCGTGGAGGGCGCCCATCGTCGGGACGAGCGCGACGCGCTTGCCGGTGCCGCGCAGGGCCTTGGTGATGCGACGCATCACCGCGGGTTCGCTGTGCACGGTCAGCTCGCCGGGCGTGAACAGGGGTGCATCGGTCACGGGTGTGCCTCCAGCATTTCGCGGAGGGCCTGCGGCGAGTCGTGCTGGGCTGCAGCTCGACCGGCGAGCACACGGTAACCGTGAGCGATGCCCTCGTGGACGTCGGACAATTCATCGAGGTGTCGGGCGACTGTGTCGATGTCACCGCGGGCGACGGGACCGGTCAGCGCGGACCGCCCCTGTGAGAGCACGTTCTCCAACGACGCGGTGACCAGCGGTGCGAGGAGTTGCTCGGCGAGACCGATGGATCCGCCGTCGACTGTCGCGGTGCGCGCGGCGTGACCGCCGGGCCCCGCGATCGCCGCCTGCAATGCCGTGACGGCGTCGGTGATCAGTGCGTTCAAATTGTTCGCGCCGTGCGCGAGGGCCGCGTGATAGAGCGTCCTGCTCGTCTCGGCGATGCGGATGGGCGTCGCTCCCAGTTCCAGCACCAGAGCCATCGCGATCGCGTCGCCGATCTCATCGGCCGCTGTGACGCCGAAGCACGACGCCGACAGCCGAGCCGTATCGTCGCGGGTGCCGACGAATGTCATGGCCGGGTGGGTCGCGAGAACGATGCCGCCGCGGCGGGCGATCGGGCCGAGGACATCGACGCCGTGGGCGCCTGCGGTGTGGGTGACGATGGTTCCCGGCCGAAAGGCGTCGGCGGCGGCGATCTGCGATGCGACGTCGGCGAGAACGGTGTCCGGGACGGCGACGACGATGAGGTCAGACGCCGCGACGAGCGAGTTCAGATCGCAGATCTCAGCGGACGGCAGTCGATCATGGACGCGTGCCGCAGACTGCGGGGAGTTCGCGACGACGGAGTTCACGTGGTGACCTGCGGCGGCTAGGGCTTCGCCGAGTGCAGTACCGACACGTCCCGCACTCACGATCCCGACGCGTAGCCGCGCCGGCGCCGTCGGTGAATTCACCGCTGCCTCCAACTCGATGTTCCAGTCCCTCCCACATGCGGTGCGCATGCTCCGGGTACCAGACGTCCGGACACCACGATAGGCGTCCCGCCACGACCTCGCCAGACGCCTGTGACTGGCTTCACCCTGAAGTGTTGTCGCCGTGGTGAGTCCCGACGCAGATCAGTCGCGGCGGCGGCGGCCTCCGGACTTGCGTTCGCCGTCGTTCGCGCCTTCGCGAAGGCGCGAGAACAGTTCACTAGCGGGCCGGCCTGCGGCGTGCGCGCCGTCTTCGTTCGGATGCTGCTGCGGCTGGGACTGCGGGGGCTGGGACTTCGGGGGCTGGGGACGCTGCGGGCGAGCGGGCGTCTGACGCATTGGGCCCGACGGCGGTTCGTACGCGCCTGCGCCGAACGCGGCACGCAGATGTCCACCGGTCTGCGGGCCCGCGGGAAACTGCGGCCGTGGTGCGGGTCCGGCCTGCTGGGGACGCTGGGGCGCCTGCGGGACCGGCGGCGGCTGCGGGAACCGGCCCGATGGAGCCTGCTGGGGCTTGGCCTGAGACGGCTGCGGCTCTGCACGGACAGGTTCGGGTGCCGGCTCCTCGGTGACCACAGGGATGATCTCCGTCATGCCCGACGGCGGGACGTCACTCGCGGGGGCATGGCGTCCCGACTCGACGGGCGGGGCCGTCGAGGCGAAGTCTCGCTCAGCGGCGGCACGGTCGTCCGAGTCCCCGGCGTATGTCGCTCCCGCAAGGCCCGATCCGAGTTCGCGGGGCCGTTCGAGGCCGATCGCGATCCGCGACGCAGGCAGTGGCTCGCCGAGCAACTGCTCGAGGCTCGACCGCAGCGCCAGGACCTGAATCTTGAGGTCTTCGAGTTCGTGGTTGGTCTCCGTCGACATCTCGTGCCGGATCGACGCCTCGACGTCCGACTCGTACTGACGACGGGCCGCGATCTCACGCTCCAACTGGAGCTCGTAGACGAGTCGCAGATCTCGGGTGCGCCCTTCGGCGACGTCTGCCTGGCGTCGGTACTTCGTCACCAGGACCGCGCCGATCACCGCCGCCCACAGAGCCGCGATCACGGCGAGAGACGCCTGCATCGACAGGTCGTCGCCCAGGACCATGAGCAGACTCGCGACCAGGGCCAGCACCACGAAGAGCGCGATCACCCACTGGCCTGCGGAAGTACGCGAACCCTGATTGGAGTCGGACTGTGCCTCGTCGGTCATGCACGCCAACTTACCGGCCCGTAGACGCGTACGGACGTACCGGACCTCGGAAAGTCGTCCCGTCGCCTTCGTTCGCCGTCCGACGCCCCCCATCGAGGCGACGCTGTCAGGCGGGAGCGGGGTCGGAGGCGTCCGATTCGGAGTCGGGATCGTCGGGTGCGCGGCAGCAGTGTTCCAGCCACACTGCGGCGGCCGCGAGCAGGACACCACCGACGGCCCCGACAATCGCGGCCGGACGGTCGGCGCGCGCAGCGTCGAGCAGGCCGTTGTCGAGCAGGAACACGAGCACACCGGTCCACCCGCCTGCGGCGATCGCACCGAGGATGGCTGACGCCTTCGCCAGCACCATCACTCGGGCGACGGCGATCGGGTGCAGTTGTCCGCGTGCCCGACCGATGTCGCGTCCGGCGACGCGCGCTCGAACGATGAAGCCCGTGATCAACTCGAACACCGCGAGAACGTACAGGGACACTCCGGCGGGCCACGGCAGCGACGGAAACGCGCCGTAGTTGTAGCGGATCAGGATCCACAGTGCGAGTCCGGCGACCACGGCGATCAGAAGCAGGTCGCGGACGCGGGTGAGGGTCATCCGCTCTTCGTCGTCGCCGGTCCCCTTCATCGCAGCGCTCCCGCACGGCGGACGCCCGCCGCTTCGGCGGAATCCAAACCGCTGATCAGGTCGGCGACTGCCCGCGGACCGGCCTCTGTGACGAGCACGGCGTCGGGGTCGACTGCGAGCCACGGCACGAGCACGAAGGCACGCAGTTGGGCACGCGGGTGCGGGAGCGTGAGGTCCGGGTCGTCCGAGACGACTGTCGTTCCGTCGACGTCGACGGTGATCACGTCGACGTCCAAGGTCCGCGGCCCCCATCGCACGTCGCGGACCCGTTCCGCGGCCTGCTCACACGATCGGCAGAACTCGAGCCATTCCGCCGGAGTCCGGTCGGCTTCGACGATCAGGGTCACGTTGGCGAAGTCGTCTTGTTCGACGCCGCCCCACGGCGCGGTGAGGTAGACGTCGGACACCGCGACCAGGTCGTCGCCCGCAGCGTCGACCACCGACCGCAGGAACGCCTCGCTGTCGCCGATGTTCGACCCGGCGGACAGGACTGCGCGGCTGGTCACGCTCCGCGCGGCTTCCGTGAGCGTCGTGCGACGACCGCGACGTCGTCGAAGGTCAGTGGGATCGGCGCAGACGGCTTGTGCAGTGTCACTTCGCACGCGACGATCCGTTCATCGTCGGCCATCACCGCGTCGGCGATCTCGGCGCTGACCGTCTCGATGAGGTCGCGCGACGGACCTGCGATGATGTCGTGCGCACGCTGCGCGAGCGTGCCGTAGTCGACGGTGTCGGCGAGGTCGTCGGACGCGGCGGCGGCGCGCAGGTCGACCCACAGTGTGACGTCGACGATGAACTCTTGGCCGTCGCGCTTCTCGTGGTCGAAGACGCCGTGGTTGCCGCGGACCCGCAGTCCACGGAGTTCGATCCGGTCAGCCATGAGTTCCCCTTCGTCCCCCGGCACGCCATGCGGCGGCCACGTCGATCGCGTCACGGCTCGCCGCGACGTCGTGCACTCGCACTCCCCACGCGCCCCCGGCCGCCGACAACGCCGAGACGGCCGCGGTCGCGACCTCACGTCCGGCAGGCGGGCGGTCACGCCCGTCCGCGGCCAACAGGGACCCGAGGAATCGCTTGCGCGACGCCCCGATCAGAATCGGGAAACCCAGTCCGACAAGCGTTGGAAGCGCGTGCAGCAAGGCCCAGTTGTGCTCCGCGGTCTTCGCGAAGCCGAGACCCGGATCGAGGACGATCCGATCCGGATCCACTCCGGCGGCGACTGCCGCGTCGACCTGACCGAGGAGTTCACCCGAGACCTCGGCGACGACGTCGCGGTACCCGACCGCGTCGTCGACCCGGTGGGTGAAGTGACGGTCTCCGGCCGCAGCCTCACCCGCTGGTCGCCAGTGCATGAGAATCCACGGC
Organism: Gordonia malaquae NBRC 108250; assembly: GCF_000344135.1. Taxonomy (GTDB): domain Bacteria; phylum Actinomycetota; class Actinomycetes; order Mycobacteriales; family Mycobacteriaceae; genus Gordonia; species Gordonia malaquae. The sequence goes on from NZ_BAOP01000018.1 coordinate 17,211, forward strand.
GCGCCGGCGTCGGCGAGGACACGCCCCATGTCAGGGTCGGCACGGCCACCCGACACGTCGTTGACGATGCTCGCACCCGCTTCCAACGCCGCCGCCGCGACCGACGCACGCATCGTGTCCACGGACACGCGAACCCCGGCATCGGTGAGCGCCGAGATCACCGGGACCACCCGCTGAGCCTCCGTACCGGGATCGACGCGAATCGCGCCCGGCCTCGTGGACTCCCCGCCGACGTCGACGATGTCGGCGCCGGCCGAGGCGAGAGCCTGGCCGTGCCGAACCGCGTCGTCCACGTCGAGGTACCGACCGCCGTCGGAGAACGAGTCGGCCGTCACATTGAGCACACCCATCACCAGGGTGCGCTCATCGACGGGCTCGTCTGCGAGTGGTCGGCCGGTCACCGAGTGATCAGGTCCAGAGCTTCGCCGCGCGAGGTCGCGCTGGTCTTGAACAGTCCGCGCACGGCGGACGTCGTGGTGGTGGCTCCGGGCTTGCGGATGCCTCGCATCGCCATGCACAGGTGCTCGGCCTCGATCACGACGATCACGCCGCGCGGGTCGAGTCGACGCACGAGCGCGTCGGCGATCTGACTGGTCAGGCGCTCTTGAACCTGCGGACGCTTCGCGTACAGGTCGACGACGCGAGCAAGTTTCGACAGGCCGGTGACCTGCCCCGACTCACCCGGGATGTAGCCGACGTGCGCAACGCCGCGGAACGCGACGAGATGGTGCTCGCACGTCGAGTACATCGGGATGTCCTTGACCAGGACCAGCTCTGAATGACCCTCGTCGAAGACTGTCGCGAGGACCTCGTCGGGCTCGATGTAGAGCCCGGCGAACATCTCGCGGTAGGCGTTGGCGACGCGGTGCGGCGTGCGCTTGAGCCCTTCGCGGTCGGGATCCTCGCCCACTGCGATGAGAAGCTCGCGGACTGCGGCCTCCGCGCGAGCCTGGTCGAACTCTCCGACCGCACCGTGTCCCGGCGCAGTCACGCCGTCCACCGCGTGGGTGTCGTCGACGCTGGTCATTGTCTCTCCTCGAGTCACCGGCGGTCGGACGAGCCGTCGCCGTCAGTCTGGTTCTCCGGCGGCCATCCGGGTGCCGACCAGTCACGCGGAGCCCCGTAATCGGGCCGCGTGCCGTGCGTGGACTGACCGTTCGGGGCGGCAGGCGGTGTCGTCCCCGGGTACAGGTAGCCCTGGCCTGCCTGTGGCTGTGGTCCGGTGGCCGGCTGCCCGCCCGCAGGTTGCCCGTACGACGGCTGCCCAGCCGGAGGCTGCCCGTACTGGGCAGGAGCACCGTACGCAGGCGGCTGCTGCGGGTACGTCTGTCCGTCGTACGCGGGCAGCGGCTGGTACTCAGGCGCCTGCTGGTACTGGGGAGCCTGGTACTGGGGCGGCTGATTCTGCGGCGCCTGGTACTGGGGCGGCTGATTCTGCGGAACCGGTGCGACGGGCTCTGCAGGCTTCGGCGGCCATTCCTCCCCACGCTCGACTGCCAGCTCACCCGGCGTCTTGATCGGCGGCTTGGTGCTAGGCGTGCGGTCGCCGAAGACGTCGAACTTGGTGATCCGCGGACGTTTCACGACGCCTTCGAGGATCTCTTCGAGATCCTTGCGGAGCAGCGTCTCCTTCTCAAGGAGAGCGCCCGCGAGAACGTCGAGGACGTCACGGTTCTCGTCGAGGATGGCCCACGCCTCGGTGTGGGCCGCCTCGATGAGGTCACGGACCTCGGCGTCGATTTCGGCCGCCACGCCGGACGAGTAGTCCACGCTGTTGCCCATCCCGCGCCCGAGGAACGGGTCGCCCTGTTCCTGGCCGTAACGGACGGCGCCGAGCTTGGCGCTCATTCCGTACTCGGTGACCATGGCGCGCGAGATCTTGGTGGCCTGATCGATGTCAGAGCTCGCTCCGGTGGTCGGTTCGTGGAACACGAGTTCCTCCGCGGCCCGACCGCCCATCGCCATCACCAGACGCGCAAGCATCTCCGAGCGGGTCATCAGTTCCTTGTCCTGCTCGGGCACGGCGAGCGCGTGTCCGCCGGTCTTGCCTCGGGCCAGGATGGTGACCTTGTAGATCGGGTCCAGATCCGGCATCGCCCACGCGGCGAGCGTGTGACCGCTCTCGTGGTAGGCGACGACCTTCTTCTCGTGCTCGCTGATGATGCGGCTCTTGCGACGCGGTCCGCCGATCACGCGGTCGACCGCCTCTTCGAGCGCCTCGCCGGTGATGACGTTCTTGTGCTCACGGGCGGTGAGCAGTGCGGCCTCGTTGATGACGTTCGCGAGATCCGCGCCCGACATGCCGGGCGTGCGCTTGCCGAGACCGTCGAGGTCGGCGTCGGGCGCGATCGGCTTGCCCTTGGCGTGCACGGCGAGGATGGCTCGACGGCCCGCGATGTCCGGGTTCGAGACGGGGATCTGACGGTCGAAGCGGCCGGGCCGCAGCAACGCCGGATCGAGGATGTCGGGACGGTTGGTCGCGGCCATCACGATGACGCCGGACCGGTCGCCGAATCCATCCATCTCGACGAGCAGCTGGTTCAGCGTCTGCTCGCGCTCGTCGTGACCGCCACCCATGCCTGCGCCGCGCTGGCGTCCGACGGCGTCGATCTCGTCGACGAAGATGATGCAGGGACTGTTCTCCTTGGCCTGTTCGAACAGGTCACGGACACGCGACGCACCGACACCGACGAACATCTCGACGAAGTCGGAGCCGGAGATCGTGTAGAACGGCACGCCCGCCTCGCCCGCCACTGCGCGCGCGAGGAGCGTTTTGCCGGTTCCCGGCGGACCGTAGAGCAGGACGCCCTTCGGGATCTTCGCGCCCAACGCCTGGTAGCGGGCCGGGTTCTGCAGGAAGTCGCGGATCTCGTCGAGTTCCTCGACGGCCTCATCGGCGCCGGCGACGTCGGCGAACGTCGTCTTCGGCATGTCCTTGCTGAGCTGCTTGGCCTTCGACTTCCCGAAGCCCATCACGCCGCCGCGTCCACCGCCCTGAGCCCGGTTCATCAGGAAGAAGAACAGGCCGAACAGGATGATCATCGGGAGGACGAAGATCAGGATCGACTGCCAGATCCCCGAGTCCTTGGTGATGTTCGTCTGGTAGGTCGCCCCCGACTTCTGGGCTGCGGTGAAGATGCGCGACGAGACACCCGACGGGTACTGCGTCGTCACCTTGGTCTGGTCGGCGTCGTCGACCTTGACGGGCTTCTTCAACTCCATCCGGAGTCGTTGTTCGCGGTCGTCGATCTGAATCGACTTCACGTTCTTCGCGTCCAGCTGCGCCATGGCGACGGACGTGTCGACGCCGGTGTATTCACGGTCGGAGTTCCGCATCACGCTCCAACCCCACAGGGCGAGCAGCACCACGGCCACGATGGCGAGGTTTCGGAACAGTTTCTTACGGTTCATGGGTGTGCGCGTGGACCGGTGCGTGAGGTGGCGTACTCGCCGCGCATGGGCACCGGACCTCTAGTCCTTCCCGTCGTTCGACGAATACGAGGCTACCTGTCAACGCTCGGGCGACCCGCGGTGTTCCCGGCGACGCCAGATCAGGACGAGTAGACGTCCGGATGCAGGGTGCCGATGTACGGCAGATCGCGGTACCGCTCGGCGTAGTCGAGTCCGTATCCGACGACGAACTCGTTGCCGATGTCGAAGCCGACGTCTGCCACGTCGATCACGGCGCGCATCGCATCCGGCTTGCGCAGCAGGGTGACCACTTCGAGTGACCGCGGTGAACGGGTCGCGAGATTCTTCATCAGCCACGACAACGTGAGTCCGGAGTCGATGACGTCTTCGACGATCAGAACGTCACGCCCCGCGATGTCCCGGTCGAGGTCCTTGAGGATGCGGACCACACCGGACGACGACGTCGACGAGCCGTAACTGGAGACCGCCATGAACTCCATCTGCGACGGGATCGGCAGTGCACGAGCGAAATCGGTCATGAACATGATCGCGCCCTTGAGGACACCGATCAGGACGAGGTCTTCGTCCGCGTCCTTGTACCGTTCGCCGACGGCCTGAGCCATCTCGACCGTGCGTGCATGAATCTGCTCACGGCTGATCAGGACGGACTCGATGTCTCCGCCGTAACCGCTGTCTGAACCCAAGGCGTTGTCGTCACGTGCCACGTCTCTAGCTTGTCACGCCGACCATCGGTGCGGCACATCGGCACCGATCCGATCGATCGAAGGCTGCAAATACCACTGATTCAGAGAATCAGAAGTCTCTTCCATCACAGTTGTCACAACTTTGCCGAAAGCGAGGAATCCATCATGTTTCGTGTGGCACGTTCAGACGACACTCCGCGCTCTCGTGCGCGCTCCATCATTGAAATGAGGCCCATGCCCACCCCAAGGCTCAACCGTGTCCGAATCACGGTCATCACGCTCATCGCAGCCGTTCTGACCATCCCCCTCGTCGCCGGACCGGCCGCAGCAGCACCCGCGAACACCCCTGTCCGAGCCACCGTTCAGGCGAACCAGAACGACGTCGTCGTCCGTATCGCGGACGGGTCGCTCACCGTCGAATCCGGTTCGCTCGTCGTCCGCGACGCGGCCGGGTCCGTACTCGAAACGGTCCCCCTCGCATACCTGAACACTGACAAGCGCGCGTACCCGATCGATGCGACGGTGAAGGGCCGTACCGCCACCCTGGTCCCGTCGACCGACGTCACCCGTTCGGTCGCCGCTCCGGCGCGGGTCCGGAACGCGGCCGAGGTCCGACAGTCGGTGGCTGACGAGAAGCAACTCTGCGGCCCGCAGACACGCAAGCAGCGCGATCTGGAGGCACTCAATCGGATGAACTCCGAGCTGGCGACGGCCACCACCATCGGCGGTCTCGCCGGCGCGGTGATCGGCGCGGTCGTCGGTCTTGTCGGCGGCCCGCTCGCTTTTGCGGGCGCAGCGATCGGCGTTGTCGTCGGCGTCGGACTCGGCCTCGGCGGCGCCGCCGTGGCAGGCACCTTCACCCGCTACTTCGACACCATCCACTCGAAGTTCAAGCCGAAGTTCTGCAAGGTCACCTAGCGGCACGCTCGACGACGAGCACTCCGGCCCGTCTGGTCACGACCAGGCGGGCCTCGTCGTCTCCCCCGACTGCGATCGGCCCCTGTCCGCGCCAGTCGGAGACCAGAGCGTCGACGGCCGTGACATTTCGGTGCGACGGCGTCTCGATCCCCCGCCGCTGAAGCCAGAAACGCACCGCACGGGTGCGAACGGCAGGTGGCGCGTCTCCGATGTCGCCCACCGCGAGCCCCTCGTCCACCTGCCGGTCGAGGAGGCTCTCAGCGAACCCGTCGAGGGCGTCGGAGTCGGCGGTGAGCTGATCAGCGGTGCGCGCGAGGGCTTCGGCGACCCCGGACGCCAGCACGTCCTCGAGCAACGGGAGCACTTCGGTGCGCACCCTGACGCGTGTGAACCGCGGATCGTCGTTGTGCGGGTCGTCCCACACCGGCAGCCCCCAGCCCGCGCACGCGGCAACGGTCTGCGCGCGACGGATGCCGAGCAGTGGGCGCCCCCAGGGGGACGACCACGGCCGCATTCCCGCGAGCGACCTGCCGCCCGATCCGCGTCCGAGACCGAGGAGAACGGTTTCGGCCTGATCGTCGAGGGTGTGGCCGAGCAGGACCGGCCTGCCGTCGCGCCCCGCCCGCAGCGCGGCGTAGCGCGCCGTCCGGGCAGCCGCTTCGAGCCCTCCGCCGCCGTCGACAGTCACTCGGCGGACCTCGGCGGTCGCCCCCAGCTTCCTGGCCGTGGCCGCAGCCGTTTCGGCGACGACATCGGATCCGGTCTGCAGGCCGTGATCGACGACGATCGCGTGGACGTCCAGTCCCGCGCGTGCCGCACCCGCTGTCAACGCGAGTGAGTCCGCACCTCCCGACAATGCGACGCAGACGGGACCGCCGTCGAGGTGGGCCGACACGAAGCCGCGGATCGCGCCGATCACGGCGCGTTCCGCGGGGCCGGTCAGAGAACCCTGTCGATCCACTTCGACGGCTCGTCGATCTCGCTCATCTTCGGGAGCGTGTCGGGAGAGGTCCAGACGGTGTTGAACCGCTCCATGCCGACGGTCTCGACGACTTCGTCGACGAACGCCTTGCCGCGCACGTACTGTGCGATCTTCGCGTCCATGCCGATCAGCGCCCTGATGAGCCGCTGCAGCGGATTGCGCGGCGCACTGCGCCTCGCATCGAATCCGGCGCGGATCTGCTCCACGGTGGGAACGTGGGCTGGTCCGACGGCGTCCATCACGTGATCTGCGTGCCCTTCGAGGAGAGTCCCGAGCACCAGGACGCGCTCGAACGCTTCGAACTGTTCCGGCGACTGCAGCAGCTGCATGACTCCGACCATGCCCTTCTCGCGGGGCTTCCCGCTCCGCGCCGCCTCGGTGACGCGTGCGAGGACCTCGGTCACCGAGTCCTCGTCGCCGCCCGCGAGTCCGCTGACGTTCTCGCGCATGTAGCCGGTGAGCCAGGGGTTGGCGGAGAACTGCACGCGGTGGGTCACCTCGTGCAGGCACACCCACAGCCGGAAGTCGGACGGCACTGCGCGGAGCTGCCGTTCGACCGCGATGATGTTGGGCGCCACCAGCAGCAGCACTCCGGGTTCACCGGTGTCGGGGTCGGTGCTGAACGGGTCGTACTGCCCGAGAATCGCGCCCGAGAGGAACGCCAGCAGACCGCCGGCCTGGACACCTGCGATCTTCGCTCCCAGCCCCGTCTCGGGTTGCGGGTCGTCAGTCAGCATCGCAGGCATGGACCGCGACGCCGCGTCGATCCATCCGGCGCGGTCGACGATGCGCGCCGTCGGCACGCGCAGTCCGTCGGCGAGTCCGGTGACCTCCCGGACCGGGCCCTCCGCGCGCACTGCGGCGGCCGCCAGTTCGGCGCGCGCCTGGTCCATCGTGTAGCGGGTCACGCGCGGCCCCGGCCGCGCCACTCGTCGCCCGATCGAGGCCGCGAGCTCCCAGTCCACGCCGACAGTGAGCGCAGACGTCTCGGCGGTGACGATCGATTCGTCCCGGGTGGTCTCGGCCATGTCGTGGCTCCTGGTCTGTGGGTCGGTCATGTCAACTCCGGCATCCGCATTCGCGGAGCGCGCCGGCGACGGTGTCTATCGCGGGCCGCGCGTCGGCCGGTGAGGTGCCGCCCGACATCAATGCGAACGACAGCACTCGACCATCGACGGTCTGCACTATTCCGGTCAACGACGTGACGCCTGTCAATGTTCCGGTCTTCGCACGCACCCATCCCGCACCGGGCATCTCGTCCGGATCGAATCGGTCGGCGAGCGTTCCGGTGCCATGCGCCACTGGAAGCGTGTCGAGGAGCGATCGCAGCTTCGGCGAGTTGTCGCCGCCCACTGTCGCGCCCATCACTGCGTCGAGAACACCGGCAGGCACCTTGTCCGCGTACGACAGTCCGGACAGGTCGGACAGCTTCACGTCGTCTACGTCGAACCCCGCGGTGCGCAGGGCCTTCAGGACGGCGTCCACACCGCCGCTTGTGCTCGCCTCGCCGCCGGTCGCTGCGGCGAGCTCGACACCGAGCATCTCGGCGAGCACGTTGTCGCTGAACCGCATCATGTCGCCGACCCGCACGGAGAGCGGAGCAGATTTCACCGACGCGATGGTCCGAGCGCCCGCCGGGGCGTCGACCTCGGTGACTGGACTGTGCACGCCGAGCGCGTCGGCGAGTGCACGGCCTGCCTCTTCCGCAGGCTGATCGGTACGCGGCGAGTACTCGTCCAGCGGATCGCGGCGGCCGGCGTCGACCATCAGCGACGTCAGCGGGGTGATGTCCCCGCCCTCGATGTCTCGACGATCCCACGTGCGAACCATCGACGGTCCGGTGAAGCCCGGCGTCGCGAACGCCACCGAGGTGACCTCCACTCCGGACCGTTTGATCTGCGTCGCCAGGTCGGAGATGCGACCGGGATCCGAGTAGAACGTCTGCTCCCCGTCGCCGGAGGTGAGTGTCGGATCGCCCGCACCGACGAGAATCGCCTGGCCGTCGTCGCCGAGGACGACGTTCGTAGTGATCCGCTTGTCATGGGGAAGCGTCATCAGGACCGCCGCCGCGGTGAGGATCTTCGCATTCGACGCGGGGGTCCGCGCTTCGTCGGCGTCACGACTCCACAACACCTTGCCGGTCAGCGGGTCGGTGACCTGCCCGGTGAACTCACCGAGTGCATCGGCCCGCGACGGCTTCGACAGCACCGCGCGGACACCGGCTGCCGTCGGTGCGGGTGCAGTCTCGGACACGGCTGTGATCACCTGGTCGACGGTGACCGCGGCCGGCTGCGCGGGGGTTCCGTCCGGCACGGGGTCCGGTCGCTGCGTGTAGGACCACCAGCCCGCCGTTCCGCCGCCTGCGAGCAGTGCGACGAGCAGCAGGATCAGCGTGATGCGCAAGCCTTTTCGGGACTTCCGAGTGGGCTCGCCCGTCGGCGGGATCACGGTCGGCGGGATGCGCGAAGCCACGGAACCTCCGGTCTGGGAAATACAGGGGACGGAACTAACAGTATCGTTGGAGGCCGTCGCACGTGTTTTCCACCGGCGCTGGGCCCACACGCTTTGATGCAGGGTCCCACACACGAGATGAAGGAGTGAACGCATGGAGTTCGAGGTCACCGTCGAGATCCCCAAGGGCGCACGCAACAAGTACGAAGTCGATCACGAGACGGGCAAGGTCTACCTGGACCGCTACCTGTACACGTCGATGGGCTACCCGGCCGACTACGGCTACATCGACCACACCCTCGGCGAGGACGGCGACCCGCTCGACGCGATGGTCCTGCTCCCCGAGTCGGTATACCCCGGCGTCATCGTCAAGGCGCGCATCGTCGCGATGTACACGATGACCGATGAGGCAGGCGGCGACGACAAGCTGCTCGCGGTGCCCGCAGGCGACCCGCGGTGGGACCACATCCAGGACGTCGGGGACGTCAACGAGTTCGAGCTCAAGGCCATCGCGCACTTCTTCGAGCGCTACAAGGACCTCGAGCCCGGTAAGTCCGTCACCCCGGGCGGTTGGGTCGGCAAGGACGAGGCGATCAAGGTCGCCGAGGCCGCTGTCGCCCGCTACCAGGGCTGACACTCCTCCCGAGATACACCAAGACGCCGCGAACCACTGAGGTTCGCGGCGTCTTTCTTCTCACTCGGCGGCCAGAACCTCTGCGGGTTCGGATTCCTTCTTCGGGCCACCGCGAAGAGGCACTTCAGTCCAGGTGATGGTGCCGATGATCGCGAGCAGCGACAGAATCGACACCGACAGGAACACCTTGTCCATCGAGTCCGCAAAACCCTGCTTGATCGGGTGCGAGATGCCGTGAGGCAGCCGTTCGATGATCGTCGTGTCCTTCATCAGCCCATCGCTGTCGCCTCCGCCGGCTTCCGGGTTCTTGGCGGACGCGATGAGGCCCTTGCCGAATGCCGCCACGTCGGGGTCGTCGCTCTGCGCGGCTTCGACCACCGCCTGCTGAAACTCCGGGGCTCCGGCGGCGGCACGCATCTCGTCGGAGATGTTGGTTCCCATCGTCGAGAACAGCAGCGAGAAGAACACCGCCACGCCGAGCGTTCCACCGATCTGACGGAAGAACGTCGCCGTTCCGGTCGCCATGCCGACGTCGCGCATCGGCAGGATGTTCTGCATCGCGAGCATCATCGGCTGCATCAGGTTGCCGAGGCCGAAGCCGAGGCCGAACGCCGCGAGCATCACCAGGTACAGCGGTGTCTCGGTGCTGAGGTAGTGCAGGAGGAACGCCATCGTGGTGATCAGGATCGAGCCGATGATCGGGAACTTCTTGTAGTGCCCGCTCCGGGAGATCAACTGGCCCGACAGGATCGAGGCGCTCATCATGCCGAGGACCATCGGCAGCATCTGCAGACCGGCCATCATCGGGCTCGAACCGCGAAGCACCTGGAAGTACTGCGGCAGCATGGAGATGCCGCCGAACATCACGGCGCCGACCACCAATGAGATGAAGACGCCCTGCGTGAACACTCGGTTCTTGAACACGCGCAGCGGGATGATCGCCTCGTCACCCATCCGGGATTCGACGAGCACGAACAGCGCGATGCCGATGAGGCCGACGGCGTAGCAGATCATCGAGTTGGTCGACGTCCATCCCCAGGTGCGGCCTTGCTCGGCCACGATCAGGAGCGGAGTGACGGCCACGGCGACGGTCGCCGCACCCCAGTAGTCCGTGCGGTGTCCGACGAGCTTCTGCTGCGGGTAGTTCAGGACCTTGTAGACGACGACGAGTGCGATCAGGCCGATCGGCACGTTCACCAGGAACACCCAGCGCCACCCGGACACACCGAGGATCGAATCGGCTCCGGCGAACAGGCCGCCGAGCACCGGCCCCAGGACGCTCGAGGTGCCGAAGACGGCGAGGAAGTAGCCCTGGTACTTGGCTCGTTCCAGCGGCGGAACGATGTCGGCGATCGTGGTGAGCGCCAACGTGAACAGACCTCCGGCTCCGAGACCCTGCAGTGCGCGGAATCCGGCGAGCTCGTACATCGACGTCGCCATGCTGCACGCGAGGGAGCCGATCACGAAGATCGTGATGGCCACCAGGAAGAACGGCTTGCGTCCGTAGATGTCGGACACCTTGCCGTACAGCGGCGTCACGACGGTCGACGTCACGAGATAGGCAGTGGTGACCCACGCCTGCATGTCGTAACCGTTGAGGTCGTCGGCAATGGTGCGAATGGCCGTCGACACGATCGTCTGGTCGAGCGCGGCCAGGAACATGCCGATCATCAGGCCGGCCATCACCGTGAGGATCTGGCGGTGTGTCAGACCCTTTCCGGGGAAGTCGGCCGAAGCTGCGGAGGTCATCGGGCTTCTCCTTTCTCACTACAGGGATCGATGCGGTCTTCCACCGCGTCGACGAATCGGGTCAGCAGAGCTGAGAAGGTGTCGAACTCTTCGTCGGACCAGTCGGCCACCATCTCGCCGACCACCTGGCGACGACGTGCGCCGAGTTCGCGGACTCTGACGTGACCTTCGTCGGTGAGGATCAAGCGGAACGCGCGGCCGTCTGCGGGATCCGGTTCTCGCCGAACGAATCCTTCGGAGACGAGCTTGGCGACATGCCGGCTGGTGGTGGACGGGTCGGCGGCCATCGCCGCGGCGAGTTCACTCGCGCGCATGGGGCCGTGTTTGAGGACGAACAGCCCACGGTAGGCCGCTGTCTCGACTTCGCCTTCCGGTGAGCGGAACGACGTGTGAATGCCCCGGTCGCGGAGTCTGATGAATCGCCCCAGCGCGAGGAACACCTCGTCGATGCATTCGGGCGCGGGCATGGTTCGACTCCAATTACTTGCGTTGTGCAACTAAGTTCAGGTCCACCAGCATGCGCTCGCCGAGATCAGCTAGCAACTCGGCGATAGCCGCCCAATCCCACGGAACGGATGAAACGGCGAAGCGTCTACGATCAGTTGACTCGAAACACTGAGCACGCGAAAGGCCAACAATGACGGATCCGTGGCAGCACACGACACCGCAGCATCCGAAGTCGCGGACCGCCCTGATCGTCATCGGAGTCCTGGCCGCCGCACTGCTCGTGTCGGGAGGTCTGATCGCAACCCTGCAACCGTGGAACAGCAAGTCCGACGACGACTCCGCCACGTCAGACACGTCAGACACATCGACGTCTTTGATTCCACCTTCGCCCACGCCGACAGTCACCGATCGCACGCTGTCGCTGGAGTACGGCGTCACGGCAACCCTGCGCCTCCACGAAGATTGGAAGACTGTACCTGTCACCATCGGAGCGAAGCCGGACAACGCCTTCGCGGTCGTACGCGCTGATGATCCGCGGACTACTGCGGAGTTGCAGAAGGACATCTCGATGGCGGATCGAGCCGAAGGCATCAGCGACCTCGGCCTCGACGTCGCGTTCTTGAATGCAGGATTGTGCCCCGAGAACGTCGCGGCGCTGCCAGTCGGCGGCTTTGACTTCCTCGATATCAAAGTGACCGACAAGGTCGGGTTCCACGCGAAGGTGAGCAAGGGCATCATGCGCGTCGACTCGACGTACTGCATCCGCCTCGACAGCGGCGCCGCCGATCCGACAGCGGCCCCGCTATCAACTCCTGCCATCGACCTGGCCAGGACATTCAGCGAGAACGGGACACTGACCGCGCGCCGTTAGCGCCGCCGGAACGACGCGACCCTCCCCGCTCAGTGAGCGGGGAGGGTCGCGTTTGGAGAAAGTCAGGCCAGTTCCGCCAGAGCGTTGAGAAGGCGATCGACGTCGTCGGACGTGGTGCCCACACCGAAGCTGGCGCGGACGGCGCCGTCCGGATGACCCAGCTTGGCCAGGAGCGGGTGCGCGCAGAACTTGCCGTCGCGAACGCCGATGCCGCGACTGCTCAAATGCTCGGCCACAGCACGAGGCGTGTGGCCGACGACAGTGAAACTCGCGATGGCGACCCGGTCGAGGCCGTCGTCGAACGCGCGGAGCGGACGCACGTGCGGGAGCGCTGCGAGACCCGCGTCGAGGCGGCGGATCAGCACGTCGTCGTGAGCCCCGATGTTCTCGAAGCCGACTCGGCGCAGTTCGTCGGCCGCCGCGGCGATGGAGACGGCGCCGAGCACGTTCGGCGAACCGGCCTCGTGCCGAGCGGCCCCGGCATGCCATGCGACGTCGTCGATCGAGACGTCGGCGCTCGCTCCCCCGCCTGCGAGGTAGGGAGGTGCGCTGTCGAGCCAATCCGGACGACCTACGAGCACTCCCGCGCCGAACGGCGCGTACACCTTGTGGCCGGAGAACACCAGGTAGTCGATGCCGAAGCTCGCTATCGACACCCCGCGGTGCGCCACCAGCTGAGCCGCGTCGACGAGAATTCTGGCCCCGTGGCGATGCGCCAAACCTGCGAGGCGTGCGAGCGGGAGCACCTCGCCGGTCACGTTCGACGCAGCGGTGACGGCGAGGAGCGCAGCGGGCGCCGACGCGAGTTCGTCCTCGAGAGCGGCGAGCGTGGCGTCGATCGTCGACTGCGATTCGACGATGCGGGCCCGACCGGTGCGCGTCCACGGCAGCAGGTTGGCGTGATGCTCGATGTCGAGGACGACCACGTCGCCCGGCACGATCGATGCGGCGAGGTTGATCGAGTCGGTGGTGTTGCGGGTGAACACGACGGTGTCGTCCGCACGACCGCCGACAAACGTCCGGACCGTTTCTCTGGCCTGCTCGTAGCGGGCCGTCGTGACCTGCGACAGGTGACCTGCACCGCGGTGCACGCTCGCGTACTCCGCGAGCGCACCCGCGAGTCGATCCGCGACTGCGGTCAACGCGGGAGCAGACGCCGCGTAGTCGAGATTGGCGTACGCGACGCCCCCGGAGTGTCCGGTAGCGGGCACCGTGACATCGGCGCCCACCACCGGGGCCAGAGCGAGAACAGAGGCAGGACGGCACACGGGCGCGTCGAGAACAGCGGTCATGGTGAAGACTCCTTGAAAATCGCGCTTGCCGCGCACTCCTTGCGCGCGGCCAGGTCGTCACCCGGAGCACCCCACCGCGGAGGAGGGTTGCCGACCAGCTAGCCGGGGCTTGTCGCTGATACTCGTGACCTGCCGACCACTATCCGCGGCCTCGTGGGTGCAGACGAGGGTTTGGCGCGCGGTGGTTTCAACTTCCGGGTCATTCGTTCACTCGTCGCCGACTCCTCCCCGCCTCAGTCGACAGATAGAGTCGTCAGCAGACACTTCGGGCATCGCCCGACCACGATGGAAGGCCCGACCCCGTGACGTATCCGCAGGACCCGCGCTTCGGCCACCCTGGCAGCCCGGCGGACCCGCGCGCACGGCCGGGCTTCGGCGGTCCGGCGGCGCAGGCGCCCCGTCAGTACACGCCTCCCCAATACGCACCTCCGCAGTACGGGCAGCAACCCCCGCAGTTCGGCCCGGCGCAGTTCGGCCCGCCCAATCAGTTCGGCCCACCCAACCCGTTCGGGTACCCGCCGCTTCCGAAGAAGTCGCGGACCGGGCTGATCGTCGGCCTCACCGCGCTGGTCGCGGTGATCGGCGTCGGGGTCGGCGTACTCATCTGGCAGCCACGGAAGTCCGAGGCAGAATCCGGCCCGCACACCGAGACCGCGATGCTCAACGACAGCATCGCCCTCACCGTCGAAGTCCCGGAGGGGTGGACGCTCACCACCGGCACCATTGAGGACAAGAACGTGACGATGATCGTCCCCGACTCCGAGACCCGCTCCCCGGACCAGATCGACTCCGACGGAAAGTCGCTCGCCAGCGGCGGCCGAGGCGTACCGATCCACGCGCTCATCGCCCGATCCGGGACGTGCCCGCGCGACGAGTCCCTGCAATTGGGCACGTGGACGCAGGACGTCGACAACAGCTCGTCGCATGCCAAGGCATCGCGCCGCGGTGCGACCACCCGGGTCGACGACACACACTGTGTCCGCGTGGTCGGCGTCGATTTTGCGCACTCTGCGGACACGCTCAGCACGGAGGCGTCCGAACTGCTTCCCGAACTCGTCAACAAAGAGAAGATCACCGCCGCCCGCGCGGTCTGACCTGCACACCATCTGCGAACGGAGACTTCACATGGGCATCATCGGCAAGATGCGTGGCGAACTCGTCGACATCATCGAATGGGTCGACGACTCGCGTTCCACCCTCGCGTGGCGCTTCCCGCGCTACAACAACGAGATCAAGAACGGCGCTCAGCTGATCGTGCGCGAGGGCCAGCAGGCGGTGTTCGTGTACCGCGGGCAGCTCGCCGACACCTTCGAGCCGGGCCACTACGAGCTGACTTCCGAGAACCTGCCGATCATGAGCACGATCCAGGGGTGGAAGCACGGGTTCAACAGCCCGTTCCGCAGCGAGGTGTACTTCATCAACCGCAGGCCAGTCACCGACCTGCGCTGGGGCACGCCCAACCCGATCACGTTGCGCGATCCCGACTTCGGCATGGTCCAGGTCCGCGCCAACGGACTGTGCGTCATCCGCATCGCCGACCCGGCGATCTTCCTCCGCGAAGTGATCGGCGCCGACAGCCAGGTGAACGCCGACGAGATCGCCGAACTGCTGCGTCGCGTCATCTCCACAGCGTTCTCGGACATGATCCTCGAGACCGGAGTCGGGGCGATCGACCTGCAGGGCAAGCAGGTGGAACTCAGCGACAAGCTCCGCGAATACGTGCAGACCCGCGTCGACGACGAGTACGGACTGGCCATCGAGTCGGTGACGATGAACATCTCGCTGCCCGACGAGATCACCGCCGCGATGACCCGCGGTGTCGCCCGAGGTGTCGAAGAACGCGGCTTCCTCAACAACGTCGGCGACATGAATCGCTTCCAGCAGGGTCGTGCGGGCGACGCCATGCTCGCCGCCGCCCAGAATCCCGGCGGAGGCACCGCGGGCGACATGATGGGCATGGGCGTCGGGATGGCGATGGCCGGGCAGTTCGCCAACCAGTTCAATCAGCAGCAACAGCAGCAGGCGCCTGCCGGGCCGCCACCCGTTCCGTCGGCACAGACGTTCCACGTGGATCAGAACGGCACCGCCGCAGGCCCGTTCACGATCGACCAATTGCGCGGCTCACTCACGCCGACCACACTCGTCTGGTCCCAGGGCATGGCCGGCTGGACGCAGGCGGGCCAAGTTCCGGCACTCGCACCGCTGTTCGCCCCGGCCGGGCCTCCGCCCCTGCCGCCGCAGGCTCCGCCCGCACCCCCTGCGCCCGGGCAGTGACCCGATGACCCAACCGCCACCCATCCCGCCGACCGGCGGGCCCTCTGGCGCGCCACCGCCGATCCCGAGGGCCGCCGCGCCTGTGCCCGCACCGCCCTCGACACCCAACGCCGCCGACCGTGCGCAGCGTCAGGTGACCGAGCAGACCCGCACCTACCCGTGCGGGAACTGCGGGGCACCGCTCGCATTCGTCCCCGAGCGGCAGTGTCTCGGCTGTTCGTCGTGCGGAACGTCGTACCCGATCGAATTGGATCAGTCGGCGCGCATCGTCAAACACGACCTGCAGTCGACGATGAACCAGCTCGCTCAGCGGGCGCCCCTCGGCCTCGCGTCGATCGGCGGAAACGAACACGTCGTCACGTGTCAGGCGTGCGGCGGCAAGACCATCTTCAACGGCAGCCTCACCGCAACCCGCTGCCCGTACTGCGCCACTCCGATTCAGCGCGACGACGTCCAGGACGCTCCCGAGCGTCTCGCGTTGGACGCCGTCCTGCCGCTGCAGGTCGGCGAGCCACAGGCCCGCGACTCGATCGAGAAGTGGATCAACAGCCGCTGGTTCGCACCGACCGAGTTCAAGAAGTATCGGACGCTCGGTTCGTTCACCAGCGTCTACATGTCGTATTACACCTACGACGTCGAGGCGACTACCGGCTACTCCGGGCAGCGAGGCGACAATTACACCGTCGTCGTCGGATCGGGCGACAACCAGCACACTGAGACACGCATCGCCTGGCGGTCGGTGTCCGGGGTGGTCCACAACAGCATTCGCGACCTGCCCGAACTCGCCAACACCGGAATGGACGAGCCGCGCGTGCGGGAGCTCGAACCGTGGCCGATCCAGGCAGCGGTGCCGTACACGCCGGAGTTCGTCGCGGGACATCTGTCTCGGACCTACGACCGCGACCCGGGCGACGTGTTCGACCGCGACGCCCGCCCGCGCGTCGACGCCCAGGTGGAGAGCACCATCCGCTACGACATCGGCGGCGACCACCAGCGGATCAGCCGCAAGCAGACGTCGTTCGACATGTTGCAGTTCATGTATCTCCTGCTGCCCATGTGGCTGCTCACAGTCAACTTCGACGGCAAGCCGTTCCAGGTGGTCGTCAACGGGCTGACCGGCGAGGTCCAGGGCCAGCGACCGTGGAGCAAGGTGAAGATCGCCGCCGCCGTCATCGCCGGGCTGATCCTGATCGGCGTCATCGTGTTCCTGTATCAGAGGATGAGGTAACTCCATGATCGTTGTCGTGATCCTGCTCGTGCTCGTGGCGATCGCCGGCCTTGCGACCGCGTTCGCCGTCGCACTGGCGAGATCGGGGAGGAAGTCGCAGGCAGCGGCGATCCACATCCCCGGAGTGGACGTCGCCGTCCCCGCGTCCTGGGCCGGCTCGCACGATCCGGAGGCTCGACTGCATCGCCGGATCCGTGATGCCGCCAAAGCCCTCGACGCGACGATCGGCAACGCCGACGTCACTCAGCTCGACGAGCGCGCACGCCTGCTGATCACGGCGCGGGAACTCGATCAACGACTGGTGACCATCTGGGCGCTGCCTGCGAACGCGAAAGCCGATCCGCTGGCCGCCGTGGACCGCGGCATCTCTGATTTCGAGAAGGCCGCCGCGTCGATCACGCTCGCTCCCGGACTCGACTCCGGTCTTTCGACGCCGCCGACGCTGCCGCCGATCCCACCTCTCCCGCCCCAGCCGGCGGAGCGCCGCGACCAGCCCGAGCCACCTGCTGGTCTGGCTCAGTGACCCTCAGTTCGTTCTTCTCCTCACCCACCCTGACCCTGCGAGGTTCCGGCGTGTCCGCCGAGTTCAGCAGCGTCGGGCAGGCCCACGACGCGATGGCCGCCGGTGCGGTCGCCACGGTGACCGGCGCGTTCGGATTCGACCCGACCGGCGACGCCGCGCTGATCGCGCCCGAGACCTTCGGCCCCGCCGCACCCCTGTCCGTCGTCACCTCCGGGTTCGGTCGAGCCGTCTCCACGATCACTCCGGCCGACGTGCACGCCGACCGCGTGCGGTCCGCTCTCGCCGCCATCGGTCAAGGCCGAGTCGGCAAGGCGGTCCTCGCACGCACCCTGAATCTCCGGTTCGACGATCCGATCGACCCGGTTGCACTCGCGTCGCGGTTCGTTCCCGGCCGCGATGCGACCACCACCACCGCGTTCGCCGTCCCCCTGGACGCTGCCGGCCGCCGTGGACACTGGTTGATCGGCGCGAGCCCCGAACTCCTCGTCCGCCGGTCCGGCCGAGTCGTGACCTGTCACCCGTTTGCCGGCACCGCGCCTCGTGGGAGTGACGCCGCATCCGACCGCGCAGCCGTCGAATCGTTGCGCGCCTCCGACAAGGACCTTCGCGAACACGCCTTCGTCGTCGACTCCTTGGTCAACGCGCTCCGTCCGCTCTGCACCGAGCTCGACGTACCGGATGGGCCGCAGATCCAGTCCACGCCCGCTGTGTGGCATCTCGCGACGCCGATCCGCGGTGTGCTGGCGGACGCCTCGATCACTTCACTCGACCTCGCAGCTCTGCTGTCCCCGACTCCCGCCGTCTGTGGGACTCCGACGACGGCGGCGGCCGAGTTGATCGCAGAGATCGAAGGCCCCCGAGACTTCTATGCGGGCGCAGTCGGCTGGTGCGACGCCTCGGGTGACGGCCAGTGGCTCGTCTCGATCCGCTGCCTCGAACTCGACGCGGCGCACACCGGTGTGACGACGTGGGCGGGCGGCGGCATCGTCGCCGGTTCCGATCCGGACGCCGAAGTGGCCGAGACAGAAGCCAAGTTCCGAACCGTGCTGTCCGCCCTCGGCTTGTCCGACTGATCCCAACGCGCTTGCTCCAACGACCTTTCGAAATCAGCCGAGAGCCTGGTCGAGGTCGCGGAGGAGGTCGTCGGCGCCTTCCAGCCCCACCGACAGGCGCACCATCGCATCGGTGAGACCGATCGAGGCGCGTCCCTCCGGGCCCATCGCCCGGTGGGTGGTGGTCGCCGGATGCGTGATCAGGCTCTTCGCGTCGCCGAGGTTGTTCGAGATGTCGATCACCTGCAGCTTGTTGAGGACCTCGAAGGCCCGCTCCTTGCCCGACTTCCCCGGCTGCGCACCGAGTTCGAAGGTGATCACGGTACCGCCGCCCGCCATTTGGGCACGCGCGAGATCGTGCTGCGGATGAGAGGTGAGGAACGGGTAGATCGCGTTCGCGACGCGGGGGTCGGCGTCGAGGAACTCCGCGATGCGCAGCGCAGACGACACCGACTGGTCGAGGCGCACCTTCATCGTCTCGAGACCCTTGAGCATGGTCCACGCGTTGAACGGACTCAGGGCAGGCCCGGTGTGCCGCATCAGTTCGCGGACCGGCCCGTCGATGAACTCCTGTGTGCCGAGCACCGCCCCGCCCATCACCCGGCCCTGGCCGTCGATGTGCTTGGTGCCCGAGTAGACGATCACGTCGGCGCCGAAGTCGAGGCCGCGCTGCAACAGCGGCGTCGCGAAGACGTTGTCCAGCACCACCTTCGCGCCTGCCGCGTGCGCCATGTCGGCGACCGCGCGAATGTCGACGAGCGTCTGCATCGGGTTGGACGGCGTCTCGAAGAACACTGCGTCCGTCGGTTTGGACAGCGCCTCCTCCCACTGGGAGAGGTCTTCACCGTCCACGAACACCGTCTCGACGCCCCACGACGGCAGGATCTCGTTGCAGATCACAAAGCACGACCCGAACAGACTGCGTGCGGCGACAAGGCGCGTCCCCTTCTTGCAGATCGCACCGAGTGCGACGAAGACCGCAGCCATGCCGCTGGCGGTGGCGAACGCCGCCTCCGTGCCCTCGATCTGCCGGAGGCGTTCCTGGAACATGGCGACCGTCGGGTTGCCGTAGCGGGTGTAGACGAAACGCTCGTCTTCACCGGTGAACGCGCGTTCCGCCGCCTCAGCGGACTCGTACACATAGCCGCTGTTCAGGTACAGCGCCTCCGAGGTCTCGAAGAAGCCGGAACGCATCAGCCCGCCGCGGACGGCGAGGGTCTCCGGCGACACCCAGTCGGGAAGCTCGTTGCTCATGATTGATGCTCCTTACGGCTGTCGCCAGGGAAGAGATTCTGCGCGCCACCCGGCGCCGCCGCGATGCCCCTCGGCGTCGGTCGCGCCTTCGAAGCCGTCGCTGATGTTGAACGCCGACTGGAAGCCCGCAGCAGTCGCGGCTTCGGCGGCACCGATCGATCGTTGGCCGGACCGGCACAGGAAGAGCACCTCATCGTCGTCGGTCAGGCCGGCGGCGCGGAGTTCGTCGACGAAGTGCGGGTTGCGGGCGCCGTTCGGGTAGTCGACCCACTCGACGAACACCGTCTGCTTGCCGAGCGATGTGATGTCGGGGACACCGACGAAGTTCCACTCCGCACGGGTACGGCAGTCGACGAGCACGGCCTTCGGGTTGTCGCGGAGCCTGACCCACGCGTCGCTGACCGGGATGTCGCCGGAGTACGTCATGCTGCGCACACCTTCCACTCGTCACCCTGTTTGATCACGGTGAGTTCGGTCTTGGTCTCGACTCCCTTGTTCTCGCGCTTCTCGGTGACAGTCACCGCGGCACGGTCCCCGGCCACTTCGACGTCCATGTTCGGGACGATCAGCTTTCCGTCGCGATCTCGCTCGGCCCGGTTCTGGTTGGCGAAGTCCAACGACTTCGGGAATGCGGCGTCGGAGAGGTTCTTCTCACACTGGGTGCTGCGGTACTTCTCGTAGTCGAGCGAGTTCCGCGCCGTGTACATGTCGTTGACGACGTTCTGGACCTGAGCGGAGTCGGTGAGCCGCTCTTCCGCAGGGTTGGTCCAGTGACGGATCCCGATGAATCCGACGGCGAGCAGCACGACGACGAACGCGATGATGAAAGGCAGCGCGTCCCGCCACGTCTTCGGGGCCTGCTCCTCGGCGGGCACGTCGGTGCTGTCGGGCTGTTTCGCGCTCATAGGTCCTGAGTCTATCGAGTTGGGCGTCGGTGGTCGGCGGGGCGTCCCGCCCAGTTCAGCGCGGCATACCGGGTCCAGATCGTCAAGAGTTTCCCTCACGCCCAGGACGACTGAGGTTCACCTCACTTAGAGATTTTGGCAGGGACCGCACACGACCTAACGTAAGAGACGACAGCATTCCAACCAGTGCGAGGAAGCACGAGCACATGACTGACACCAACCGCCCGTTGCGGGTCGCCATCGTCGGCGCCGGACCGGCAGGCATCTACTGTGCCGATGCCCTGATGAAGTCGGACACCGCCGGTGAACGCGGCGTGAGCATCGACCTCTACGAGCGCATGCCCGCTCCGTTCGGCCTGATCCGCTACGGCGTCGCGCCTGACCACCCGCGCATCAAGGGCATCATCAACGCCCTGCACAAGGTCCTCGACAAGCCGCAGGTCCGCCTGCTCGGCAACATCGACTACGGCACCGACATCACGCTGGACGACCTGCGCGCCCACTACGACGCCATCGTCTTCTCGACAGGTGCCACCGACGACCGCGGCATGGACATCCCGGGAATCGATCTCGAGCGCAGCTACGGCGCAGGCGAGTTCGTCGCCTGGTACGACGGCCATCCCGACTTCTCGCGCACCTGGCCGCTGGAGGAGGAGAAGGTCGCCGTCATCGGTGTCGGCAACGTTGCACTCGACGTCGCGCGTGTCCTCGCCAAGACCGGCGACGAACTGCTGCCGACGGAGATCCCGGACAACGTCTACCAGGGTCTCAAGTCGAACAAGGCGATCGAGGTGCACGTGTTCGGCCGTCGTGGTCCGGCGCAGGCCAAGTTCACGCCGCTCGAGCTCAAGGAACTCGATCACTCGCCGAACATCGAGGTGATCGTCGATCCCGAGGACATCGAGTACGACGAGGGATCGGCCGTCGCCCGCCGCAGCAGCAAGATCACTGATCAGGTCGCGACGATCATCGAGAACTACGCGATCCGTGAGCCGAAGCAGGGCGCGATTCACAAGCTGTTCCTGCACTTCTTCGAGAACCCCGTTGAGGTCCTCGGTGAGGACGGCAAGGTGGTCGGTCTCCGCACCGAGCGCACCGAGCTCGACGGCACGGGCAACGTGAAGCCGACCGGCGCGATCCGCGAGTGGGATGTCACCGCCATCTACCGCGCGGTCGGATACCTCTCGGACAATCTGCCAGGTCTCCCCTTCGACAGCCAGGCAGGCGTCATCCCGAACGAGGCCGGGCGAGTGTTCGACGACGGCGCTCATCTGACCGGGCTGTACACGACCGGATGGATCAAGCGCGGGCCCGTCGGTCTCATCGGCCATACCAAGGGCGACGCCAACGAGACCGTCGAGTGCATTCTCGACGACATGAAGGCCGGCACGTTGAACACGCCTGCGACCCCGGCAGACGACGCGATCATCGCGCTGCTCGAAGAGCGCAAGATCCCGTTCACCACGTGGGACGGCTGGAACCGTCTCGACGAGCACGAGCGCGCTCTCGGCGCCGAGCAGGGTCGCGACCGCATCAAGGTCGTCGAGCGCCACGACATGTTGGCCGCATCCGAGCCTGACAAGGTCTGATCTGCACAGACGACAAAAGGTCCGTCCCGAAAGGGACGGACCTTTTGTCTGTTGTCGAAGTCTACGGCTTCGGCTGCGAACGCTTCACGTTCTGCCAGTAGCCTGCGTTGTTGAACGGGTTCTCGACCTGCTGGCCGATCGTGTAGCCGGAGATCGACGCGGGCCAGCAGCCCTTCCACTTGTCGTTCCACAGGATCGCGGTCTGACCGGGCTTGAGCTCGCCGGTCTTGGTCTTCTTGTCCTTGTCTGCCTTGACCCACCGGGTCGGTCCGCCGAACTCGGTGACGGTCACGCCGGTCATCGTCGAGCCGCCGATGTTCTTGACGCCCATGAAGCGGTTCATCTGCCAGACGGGGCCGTCGGACCAGTTGGGGCCCCAGAGTTTGAACGTACAGGTGACGCCGCCGATGATCTGGAGATCTCCGGGGCCTGCGGCCTGAGCCGGAGCAGCGACAAGCGAGCTTGCACCGATTGCGCCCGCCGCGGCGATGCCGACGGCAGCACGTGTCAGGGTCTTCTTCATGAGGAGTACCTTTCGTTTCATCTGATAGAGCAACAGGTGGAAGCGTGTCCGCCCTTAACCGGTCTATCGGGACCCGCATACACGGGTGTTACGAAACTGTTCAGGTTTTCCTCAGGTGGGGCACGGATCAGGCGGGTGAGGGTCCCGGCCTGCGGGGCGGAGCGGGGTGGCCGCCCGCACCGGGCGGAGGCGGGGCGACGGGCCTCGGGCCTGCGGGTCCGGCTGGTCCGGGGCGCGGTCCTCCTGGACGTCCCATGGGTGGGCGCGGAGGCTGGCCCATGGGACCTCCGCGTGGCATCGGCGGCCGGGGCTGCGCGGGCTGCGGACGTTTGACCGCGACAGTCTCCTGCGCGACGGTCGGCGGCGCCGTGGGTTCGGCCGCGTCGGCGACGAGTGGCTGAACGAGTTCCGCCGCGCGTGTCGCCTTCTGACGCGCGATGTCGGTGGTCGGCGCGGTCGCGACGGCGACGCCCATCCGACGGCGCGCGAAGCTCTCCGGCTTTCCGAACAGTCTGACGTCGACGGCCGGGTCGGCCAGCGCCTGGGCGACGCCCGCGAACTTGATGCCGACGGCTTCGTGCCTGCCGTAGATGACGGCAGACGCGCCCGGCGACACCGCGGTGGTGTCGACGGGCAGCCCGAGGACCGCTCGAGCGTGGAGTTCGAACTCGGAGAGTCGCTGAGTGGCCAGGGTGACCAGTCCGGTGTCGTGCGGGCGGGGGCTGACCTCGGAGAAGTACACCTCGTCGCCTTTGACGAACAGTTCAACGCCGAACACACCGCGGCCGGTGCCCTCGCCGTCGCCCATCGCGGTGGCGATCCGCGCGGCCACCGACCGAGCGGTGCCGTAGGCGATCTCGCTCATCGGCTGAGGCTGCCAGCTCTCGACGTAATCGCCGGACACCTGACGGTGGCCGATGGGATCACAGAAGTAGGTTGCGAGCTTGCCTGTCGACGGATCGACGGCGCGCACGGTGAGCAGGGTGATCTCGTAATCGAAGTCGACGAAGCCCTCGATGATCACGCGGTCGTTGTTGACTCTGGCGCCGGTCCGCGCCGCTTCCCATGCCGCATCGATGTCGTCGGGGCCCTTGAGCACGCTCTGGCCCTTGCCCGACGACGACATCACCGGCTTCACCACACACGGGAATCCGATGCTCGTGACGGCGCGGCGCATCTCCTCCAACGAGCCCGCGAACAGGTAGGGCGACGTCGGGAGCCCGAGTTCCTCGTCGGCGAGGCGACGGATCCGTTCACGATCGAGCGTGGCCGACACCGCCTTGGCACTCGGGATCACCTCGGCCAGGCCTTCGCTCTCGACCGCTTCGAGAGCGTCGGTCGCGATCGCCTCGATCTCTGGGAGCACGTAGTGCGGCTTGTGCTTGTCGATCACGGCACGGACCTGCGCGGCGTCGGTCATGTCGATCACTTCGGCGTGATGTGCCACCTGGTGGGCCGGAGCGTCGGCGTATCGATCGACGGCGACGACCTCGACACCGAATCGTTGCAGAGCGATCGTCACTTCTTTGCCGAGCTCACCCGAACCGAGCAGGAGGACTTTGACCGCGGTCGGACTCAGCGGGGTGCCGATCACTGTAGACGCCATACCCGGCAGTTTACGGGCATCCGCGCGTGCACCACCCACGGCGGCATTCGATGGAAGTACGCTCGGTTGATGGGCGTGTTCGACTCCGTGAAGAAGGCATCTCAGAATCTCGCAGTGAAGCAGTCCGCAGAGGACAACGCCCGCGTCGCGACGATGTTCCCCGGCGTTGAACTGCCTCGAGTCGACTACATCCCGAAGTCGCGCGAGTACGGCACCGCGACACCGACCGCGTACATCGCGACTGTCGGACTACTGCCGGAGGAGTTCGGAATCCTCCCGGTCAACTCGGAGAGTGCAGCACAGGGTTTCGAGTTCGTCTACCGAGACCGGCCGGAGTACGCACGCGGGCGAGCCGCGTGGCATCGACATCACGGATAGGAATCATGAGTCTCGACATCCAGGTCACCTTCGACGCCCACGATCCGCGGAGTCAGTCGCGTTTCTGGGCGGCAGTGCTCGACTACCGCGTTCCGGGCCCACCTGGAGTTCAACTCGGACCGGGTGACGACCCGTTCGACGCGTGGGACACGTTCCTCACAGGCCTCGGCGTGCCCGCGTCGCAGTGGAACTCGCGGTCGGCGGCGGAGGATCCCGACGGAGTGGGTCCACGGCTGTTCTTTCAGCAGGTACCGGAAGACAAGGTCGTCAAGAATCGTGTGCATCTCGACGTGCGCGGGGCGCCCGGCCTGGTCGGCGACGCCCGCATGGCCGCGCTGGAGGACATGTGCGCTCGCCTGACGTCGCTCGGCGCACAGCGTGTGCGCCGCCAGGATCCCGTCCCGCCGATGGAGGGCGGTTACATCGTGATGACCGACCCCGAAGGCAACGAGTTCTGCCTCGACTGAGGAACACTGCACTACTCGACACCGACCGCCACCTCGTTGGCAAACGCGGCCTCCCTGAAGGCCGCGTCTGTCAGTGGAAGTCGCGGGCGACGTCCAGCGCGGCCGCTCCCTACGGGAGCAACACCCAAAGCCGTGTCCACGACGAGAACGGGCTGATTCACGCCGAACCGGCCATCTCCCTGCCGAGCACAGGCGAACGAAGCCCCTCACACCCACCACAACCCTCGCCGCGACCCTCACAGACAAACGCGGCCTTCACAGAGGCCGCATTTGCCAACGAAGCGTCGGTTTCGTCAACGAAAGCCGCGTTCGTCGACGAGGGCCGCGGCTCGTTGACGACGGAGGCCCTACTGCTCGTTGAGCGAGCGCAGCCAGTCGAAGCGTCTGGCGTCGGCCACGGGTTGAGTGGGCACGGTGGGTACTGCGGCCGCTCAAGGAACAGGGTGGCTACTGTGCGCGGTAGACGGGCGTCGATTCGGTCCGACCGCGGAGGGTCATCTCACGAAGCAGCGACCAATGCGCGGCCTCGTCGGGTGATGCGGCGCCGATCGCACGAGCCGACGCGACGGGGTGGCGGGGATCGTCTTTGGCGACCTCGGAGAGTCGAGCGCTCTCGTTGACTGGATCACCGATCACCGTGTACTCGAACCGCTGGACGGCGCCGACGTTGCCCGCGACGACAGTCCCGTGGCTGACGCCGATGCCCGCCGTCAGTTCCGGTACGTCCGCGGCGAGTCCGTCGGCGATCTCCCGGGCTGCGGTGAGCGCTGCAGTCGCCGGCTCATCGAGCGCGACCGGGGCGCCGAAGATCGCGAGAACCGCGTCGCCCTCGAACTTGTTGACCAGTCCACGGTTGCGTTCAGTGGCGTCGACGATGACGGCGAAGAACCTGTTGAGCAGGGCGACGACCTCGGTCGGTGAGCGCTTCTCGGCGATCGTCGTCGACCCGATGACGTCGACGAAGACCACGGCGACCACTTGCTCGGTTCCGCCTAGCTCTGGGTCGCTGCGCAGAGCGGCGGCGGCGACGTCCCGCCCGACGTGCCGTCCGAACAAGTCTCGCAGTCGCTCCTGCTCCCGAAGCCCCGAGACCATCGTGTTGAATCCGTACTGCAGTTCTCCCAGCTCTGAGCCGTCGTAGACGACGAGGTCGACGTCGTGATCGACGGCTCCGCCGCGGACCTCCGCCATCCCTGCACGTACGCTCTGCAGGGGCCCGGTGATGCTCCACACGAACAGCGACGTAGTGAGCAGACCGACCGCTCCCGCGATCACCGCGAGCACGGAGACTGAGATGAGGACGCTGGTACTGCTCGTCTCACCGCGTATCGCGCCGAACAGCACGACGAATGTGATGCCGAGCAGCGGCACGCCCGTACCGATGAACCAACTGGTGAAGGCGCGAGACCGCACCGTGCCGCCGCGCATGCCGAGGCCTGCCTGCATCATCCTCGCCCACACCGGCCGCAGCAGTATCTCGGTGAACAGACTCGCGATCGACACGACGACGAGTCCGCACATCAGGATGATCAGGACCGTCTTCGGGATCAGCTCGGGATCGGCGAGCCCGTACAGCAGGCCGAGCACACCCGCGCCCCCGATCCACAGCACACCTTGCAGAAGGACGAGGCGTCGTTGTGCACGACGCGCCCGCCTGGCGTCGTCGCGAGACGGGACCTCCCCGTCGATCGACCACCGGACGGCTTTGACCGTCGACGCCGTTCCGACGACCACACCGAGCAGGAGTGCCACTCCGATGTAGACCGGCACTGCGAGAAAGTTGATCAGGACCAGGTCACGCCGCAGGAACGACGGTTCCGGGATGCCGAACAGCACCAGGCAGATCGCGATCACGATGCCGATCACGTTCGCCGTGACGATCGCGATGGTGAGGAACGTCTGGATCCGCACCCGCTGGCTGCGGCTCGATTGATCAGCCGACCCCAGCAGCACGGAACCGTAGTCCCTGCTGATCCCCGGCATCCTCATGAGAGGACTCTAGCCAGTCTCAGACGATCTCACGACGGACGATGGTCTGGTCACGACCGGGACCGACACCGATGCACGAGATGTGTGCGCCCGACAGCTCTTCCAGACGCAAGACGTAGTCCTGTGCGTTCTTGGGCAGATCCTCGAACGTGCGGCAGCCGGAGATGTCCTCCCACCAGCCGGGCATCTCTTCGTAGATCGGCTTCGCGTGGTGGAATCCGGTCTGTGTCATCGGCATGTCGTCGACACGCTCGCCGTCGACCTCGTACGCGACACAGATCGGGACCGTCTCCAGGCTCGACAACACGTCGAGTTTGGTGAGGAAGTAGTCGGTGATGCCGTTGACCCGCGTGGCGTAACGCGCGATGACGGCGTCGAACCAGCCGGTGCGCCGTGCACGGCCGGTGGTGACACCCACCTCGCCGCCTGTCTTGGCGAGATACGCGCCCCACTCGTCGAACAGCTCCGTCGGGAACGGCCCCTCGCCGACGCGGGTGGTGTACGCCTTCAGGATGCCGAGAACGGTGTCGATGCGGCCCGGGCCGATGCCCGCGCCGACGGCCGCGCCGCCCGCGGTCGGGTTGGACGACGTCACGTACGGGTATGTGCCGTGGTCCACGTCGAGGAGCGTGCCCTGCGAGCCTTCGAGCAGGATCGTCTCGCCGCGCTCGAGCGCCTGGTTCAGCAGCAGACGCGTGTCGGAGATGCGGTGCTTGAAGCCTTCGGCGAGTTCGAGGGTGCCGTCGACGACCTCGTTCGGGTCGAGGCCCTTGCGGTTGTAGATCTTGGTGAGGATCTGGTTCTTGACCTCGAGGGCCGCTTCGACCTTCTGCGTGAGGATCTTCTCGTCCAGGACGTCGGCGACACGCACGCCGACGCGAGCGATCTTGTCCTGGTAGCAGGGACCGATGCCGCGGCCGGTGGTGCCGATCTTGCTGTTGCCGAGGAATCGCTCGGTGACCTTGTCGATGGCGACGTGGTACGGCATCAGCAGGTGCGCGTCGGCCGACAGCAGCAGTCGTGACGTGTCGACGTCGCGGTCTTCGAGGCCCTTGAGTTCAGCGAGCAGAACGCTCGGGTCGACGACGACGCCGTTGCCGATCACGTTGTTGACGCCCGGGGTCAGAATGCCGGACGGGATGAGGTGGAGGGCGAACGTCTCACCGTTCGGCAGGACAACCGTGTGTCCCGCATTGTTTCCACCCTGGTAGCGGACCACCCACTGCAGCTTCTCGCCGAGCAGATCTGTCGCCTTACCTTTGCCTTCGTCGCCCCACTGGGCGCCGATGAGCACAATCGCAGCCATGTCTGGTGCTCCTCCTGTTCGGCACTACCCTATCGGGTCGCGGGCCGCGAGCGCCTATTGGTCGCCGAGTGTCTTCGGCAGCGACTCGACAGGCGTGGCGTGAGCCGCTGGTTAGGCTGGTCGAGTGGCAGCAACACATCTCACGCCGTCGAGGCCGGAAGACGGTGGCCTCACAGCGGCTCAACTCGTGGCCGACGCCGTGACCGACCCCGACCTGACCCGCCTCATCGTGTCGCCCCCGGCCGCAGCCGAGTCGGGCGTCGACCCGGACGTCTTTCTGTCCCAGGTGGTGGCGGCGCTGATGAAGAACGACCGCCTCGACATCGAAATCGCCTACATCGCACCGCATTCGACACGGGCGACCAAGGTGTACGGGCTGAAGCACGGCGCCAGGGCGATCGCTCTCGCCGAGTCGGGCGTGGCCCGGACACTCCCCTTGATCCGCGATGACGCCGCCACCGTGCTCGTCGGACGGGCTCGCCATCTGGGTGCGGAGGGCGCGCGGCTGCACGGCGAGACGTACGTGGACTCGCATCGGCTGTTCGACGGGGAGACGACGGCCGTCGAGATCGAGCCCACCGTTGACGAGCCGGGAGTCCGAGGGCGTGTCGCGCGCAGGCTGCCGGGCGGCTGGCACGCCGGGCGCGCCGTCCAGACGGGCGGGACCAACGTGGTCGTCGAACGCGAAGGTGTGCTCACTGAGCGGGTGGTGAAGCGGTCGACCTTCTACCGCCACCACATCGACTGGAAGCTGGTCGCGACGTGACGACACCCACCGCGGCCGCATTGAAGTCGGTCCGCCCCGGACCCGTGTTCCTCGGCTTGTGCGCCGCGTTCGGCGTCGGCGTCTACCTGCTGATCGACTCGGGCAAGGACGACACCGCCACCGCGACGGTCGGCACGGTGCTTGTGGTGTTGAGCGGTTGGGTGATCTCGCTGTCGCTGCACGAGTTCGCGCACGCGTTCACCGCATTCAGGTTCGGCGACCGCTCGGCCGAGCTCCGCGGGTATCTGACGTTGAATCCGCTCAAGTACACCCACCCGGCGATGTCGATCGGCTTCCCCCTGCTGATCATCGCGCTCGGAGGCATCGGCTTCCCCGGCGGAGCCGTCTACGTGAACGAGGCCGGCTTCACCCCGGAACAGCGGACCAAGGTCTCGCTCGCGGGCCCGGCGGCGAACCTGATACTCGGTCTGGTGCTGTGTGCGGCGCTGATCGGTCTCGCCCCCGGCGACGACCTCGCAGGCCTGAATCTGTACTCTGCGCTGGCATTGTTGACATTCCTGCAGTTCACGGCCGTTCTGCTGAACATGCTGCCGGTCCCCGGACTCGACGGTTTCGGCGCGATCGAGCCGTACCTCTCTTACGAGACTCGTCGCTCGGTCGCCAAGGTCGCGCCGTTCGGTTTCCTCATCGTGTTCGTCCTGCTCTACATTCCCGTGCTGAACAGGACGTTCTTCAACATCGTATACACGGTGATGGACACCTTCGGCATCGACTCGGCGTTCATCAGCTACGGCTGGGCGCTGTTCGAGTTCTGGCGGTAACGCTCCACCAGCGTCCGCCTCAGCAGTTTCCCGGCGGCGGCGCGGGGCAGTTCGTCGACGAAGTGCACCTCACGCGGTGTCTTGTACCTCGCCAAGTTCTGCTTCACGTGGGCTCGGATCTCGTCCGCGGTCACCGTGGACCCGGCCCCGCGGACGACAACTGCCACCAACCGCTGGCCGAAGTCGTCGTCGGGCGTTCCGACGACCGCGGCGTCGAGCACGTCGTTGTGCGCGAGGATGAGATCCTCGACTTCGCCGGGATACACGTTCTCTCCGCCGGACACGATCATGTCGTCGTCCCGGCCGTCGACGAACAGCCTGCCGTCGGCATCCCAGTGGCCGCGGTCGCCGGTGGCGAGCAGTCCGTCGATGCGGTCTTTCGTGCCGCCACCGGTGTAGCCGTCGAAGGCGAGCGCGCTTCCCGCGTGAATCGATCCGATCAGTCCGGGTTCGGTGATCTCTCGACCGTTCTCGTCGTAGATCCTGGTGCGGACGACGGATGGCGGGCGGCCTGCGGTGGTCGGGGCCGCCGCGAGGTCCTCGGGTGTCGCGACCGAGACGACGCTGACCTCGCTCGACCCGTAGAGGTTGTAGAGCACCGGGCCGAACCGTTCGAGCGCCGCTACCGCGACGGGGCCTGGAAGCAGGGAGCCCGCCGTGAAGATCACTTCGACCCTCGACGCGTCGAACCTGGTGTGATCGGGGACGGCGAGGAGTCGTTGGAGGATCGTCGGAACGAGGACGATCGACGTCGCGCGGTGCCGCTCGATCAGTTCCCACAGTTCGTCGGACGAGCGGCCCGCCGCGGGCACGATGGTGCTGCCGAGAGACATCGAATACAGGACCTGGCTCAGCCCGGTGCCGTGGAACAGCGGCGCCGCGCACACCACGACTCCGCAGCGTGGGAGCGGGATCCGCTCGATGAGACCGGCCGCGTCGAGGGGATTGCGCACGCTGCGTTCGGCGCCCTTCGGAAGCCCCGTGGTGCCGCCGGTGAGCAGCACCATCGAGCCCGGACGCTTCGGCCGCGGCGCGGGCGCCGACGTGACGCCCTCTGCGATGAGGTCGGCGACGCTCTCCTCCCCTGCGGTGTCGCCGTTCACGACGAATCGGTTCGGCACCGCGCACATCTCGGCGATCGGCGAGAACTCCGCGTCGTACGCGAGCACCGTGACGTTCTCGCGCGCCACGATTTCTGCCACCTGGGGACCCGCCATGGCCGTGTTCAGCAGGACCACCCTCGCGCCGGTCTTCGACGCCGCGATCATCGCCTCCATCGAGCCGATGCCGTCCCGGCACAGGACTCCGACGGTGCGTCCCTGCGTGCTTCCGCGTTTCACGAGGGAGGCGGCGAGGGCGGACGACGCCGCGTCGAGCTCGGCGTAGGAGATCGATCGGTCACCGTCGATCACCGCGACGCGGTCCGGGTACCGGCGGGCACTCGAAGCGACCGGGGTGGCGAGTGGACCGATCGTCCGCATGTCGATGACCGATGCCAGTGCGTGGTCGGGTCGAGTGACGTCGGCGACTCCGGACCGGGCCACGACAAGCGCCGATCGTGCGGTTCGCAGTGCGGCGTCCACGATGTCGGCGCAGTGGGTCGTGATCACCAGGTCAGCTCACCAGAACATGCGCCCGTAGTGCCACTCGACTCGATCTGAACCGTCGCGTGTTCCAGCCCGTGACCGTCGAGCACACGGCGAGCGTCCGCCAGCACCTGCTCGTGATCGCCCGAGCTGGTCAGATGCACGGTTGCGACGTCCATGCCGGTGGTCACCGACCAGACGTGCAGATCGTGAACATCGTCGACACCCGGCAGATCTGTCAGTTCGGTCCGCAGCGCCGCGAGGTCGAGATGAGCCGGCGCCTGCTGGTTGAGGATCTTGAGCGCGTCACGAGCGAGCTTGACCGCGCGAGGCACCACCCACAGGGCAATGAGGACCGCGACGAGCAGATCCGCGTATCCCCACCCGGTCGTCATCGCGATGACGCCTGCGACGAGGACTCCGACGCTGCCGACGGCGTCCGCGAGCACTTCGAGATACGCGCCACGGACCGCGATGGACCCCTCCGCGTCGGCACGCAGCAGGAACATCACGACGATGTTGGCGAGCAGCCCGAGACTGGCGACGATGATCATCGCGCCGCCGGGAACTTCGGGGTCGGTGCCGATGCGGCGGATCGCCTCGACGAGGACGAACACGCCCACACCGATCAGGAGCACCGCGTTCACCACTGCGGTGAAGACCTCCGCGCGATACCAACCGAAGCTCCGACCGTCGGTCACCCGACCGTGTCGCGCCAACAACAACGCGGACAGACCCATGCAGAGCGCGACCACGTCGGTGAGCATGTGCCCGGCGTCGGCCACCAGCGCCAACGAACCGAACACGAGTCCGGCGACCAATTCGACGACGAAGAATCCGCCGATGATGACCACGGAGACGACCATCGGCCACAACCTGCGGTTGACCGCACCCGAGGCCAGGTCGGCGGCCGTCGGCCCGTGCGAGTGCCCCTCATGTCCATGCTCACTACCCATGACCTCAATATATGCGC
The DNA here is from genome assembly GCF_000344135.1 of Gordonia malaquae NBRC 108250. Taxonomy (GTDB): domain Bacteria; phylum Actinomycetota; class Actinomycetes; order Mycobacteriales; family Mycobacteriaceae; genus Gordonia; species Gordonia malaquae. The sequence continues at coordinate 49,871 of NZ_BAOP01000018.1, forward strand.
ATTATTGAATATGTCAAGAGTCTTGGACGCTCCCTTCGTCGACCATCCGCTCCCTTCACCGACATCCGCTCACCTCCCGAAGTGAGCGGATGTCGACGAGAGGAGCGGATGTCAGCCGGGCAGCCCGTTCACCGGTTGAGATGGAGTTGGGCGATGGCCGACGACCGCTTCAACCCCGCGACCATCAGCATGTCGACGAGCAGGGATCGCAGCTCCACGAGAACCGCAGTCTCGGAGATGTCCTCCACGTTGTCGGCGATCGAGGTTCGTGCTTTGCGTACGATCGACCTGATCTCACGAGCCGCGTCGGCCTGGTCGGGCGACTCCCCGGGCTCGGCCATCATCATGGCTCGCAGCATCTCGAACCCCGACGACATCGAGTCGATGATCTCGACGATCGCCGGCTCGATGGTCACGCCGCGCTGGGTGACGCCGAGGCACCGTCTGGTGATCACCCTGAAGTTTCGGACGGCGTTGTCGATCGGATCCGCAGTGGCGGCGATCCGCTTGAGACGGTCGCGCGACGACCAGTAGAGGGGAGACAGCCGTCCTACCTCACGTCCCGCGGCAACGTCGTTCCGCAGCGCCTCGATCGACGCTTGTGTGCCGCGCGCGGACGCGAGAACGCGATAGATGGCGTCTTCGTCGTTCGTACGGAGCCCCACGGCCAGGTCGGCCGACAGGTTCTTGAGCGTGTGGAGGATCGCAGCGGCGTCACGGCGTGCTCGTCGAGCAGGGTTCACGGGCGCCACTGCCACCACCAGAATGCCGAGGCCGCCGCCGATCAGAGCGTCCACCGCGCGGTCCAGGCTTCCCGGTCCCGGTGGGATCAGCGTCGCGATGAGCACAGCGGACGATGCCGCCTGGATGGGAATCATCAGACCGCCGTCGAGGAACACCGCGATCGACATCGCGACGGCGACGACCACACAGATCTGCCAGGCACCGGAGCCGATCGTGGAGATCAAGAGGTCTCCGACGAAGATGCCGATGAGCACTCCGCCGATCAGCTCAACAGAGCGGCGCCATCGTTTCGCCAGGGAGAGACCCAGGGAGACCACCGCGGCGATCGGCGCGAAGAACGGTCTCGAGTGTTGGAGCAGATCCGCGGCCACCCACCACGCAAGACCCGCCGCGGCCGCGCACTGCGCGATGGGGACCAGCGACAGCCAGAGCCGGCGGAGTCGCACGAACAACCACCGCGGGATTCGCCTGGCGATGCGGGCACGCATCGTCCGCAACGCCTCGTCACCGGCGTGATGAGCGTCGCGGAGCGAACGCGCAGTGCTGCTCAGCAGGACCTCCGGTCAGTCGAGGCCGAGTTCGGAGATCGCGCGGGGATCACTGTCGTTGAGCAGGTCGAGGCAGCGGAGGTGCTCGTCCTCCTCACCGATCGCCCCTGCGGCCCGCGCGAGGGCGCCGACGCAGCGCAGGAACCCCTGGTTCTGCTCGTGGCTCCACGGCACCGGACCGAAACCCTTCCAGCCGTGTCGACGCAGCTGGTCGAGTCCACGGTGGTAGCCGGTGCGCGCGTAGGCGTAGGCGGCGACGATTCGTGCCGTGTCCGGCTCGGCGCCGTCAGTCGCACCGTCCAGTGCAGCTTCAGCCAAGTACGCCCACGCGATGGACGCCGTCGGGTGCTCCGCCGCGACAGCGGCCGGGTCGGCCCCGTTGAGCAGGTCCGATTCGGCCTCATCGTCTCCGGTGAGGAGCGTGGGCTGGGGTCCGAGGAGGTCTCCGAATGACGTCACACCACCATTGAATCATTCGACTGGACTCTCCGAAGAGACCGTTGCCAGACTAATTCGATAGTCTCAGGCGACGCGCGTATGCGCGTTGCATCATTTTTCACCACACGGGATTGAGCCGCATGCCTGACTCAGACAACGACAAGTCCACCCCCGACGCACCCACGCGCGTCGTGAAACTGGGCGACGACGCCCCGAAGGCTCCCCAGCCCCAGGGCAGCGACTCGGAGTCGCCGACGAGGGCGTTCGCCGTGCCCGCAGATGTGGCTGCGGCAGCCGCAGCCGCGACATCCGGCGACGAACTTGTGGAGGAGAACGTCGTCGGCGATCCAGTCGAGGCACCCGAGCCCGCAGCCGAGGCAGACGAGCCCGCGGCCGACGATGCGGCGAGCTCGGACGTCGTCGAGGAGTCAGTCGATGTGGCCTCTGACGCCAACGATTCGACGGAGGGTTCCGTCGAATCGACCGCTGACGTCACTCCGACCGTCCAGATCACCAAGTCCGCTGCCGCCGCCGCGCCGGTTGCAGCCGCCACCGCGGACAAGACCGAGAAGTTCGCCGCTCAGCAGCCTGCACCTGCCGCACCTGTGGCTCCCGCTGCCCCGGCGCCCGAAGCTCCGGCACAGCCGGCGGCTCCGCAGGTGATCGCCCCCGCCGCTCCCGCCGCCCCGGCCGCTCCGGCCGCTCCGAAGAGCAAGCGCGGCAAGCTGATCGGCCTCGTGATCGCAGCTCTCGTCGTGATCGCGGCCATCGCAGTCGGCATCTGGTACATGACCATCGGCACCTCACCCGAGACGAAGGCCGCGGACGCCGCGAAGTCGTACCAGCAGGCGATGAACGACGGTGACCTCGCGAAGCTCCGCGACATCACCTGCGGCGAGGAGAACACGACCTACACGTCGATGGACGAGGCCGAGTTCAACAAGGCCTACCAGGCTCAGAAGGCCAACGACCAGCTGATGAAGTTCGACGACGTGAACGCGGTCGCAATCGACGGCGACACCGCCCGTGTCGGTGTCGACATGTACCCGTCCGGCGACCCGTCGAACAAGGCTCCCGCGCAGATCACCCTCCACAAGGTCGGCGACGACTGGAAGGTCTGCAAGAAGCCGTAAAGGCGGAACGAGACGAAGAAGGGGCGCCCGGAATCATCCGGGCGCCCCTTCTTGTCAGTGCCGCGGGTCAGCGACCGATGGTCTTACCTGCCGAACCGAGGTCGTTGCACGCTTCGACGACACGCTCGGCCATCGAGGTCTCGGCCTTCTTCAGGTAGCTGCGCGGGTCGTAGACCTTCTTGTTGCCGACCTCTCCGTCGACCTTCAGGACGCCGTCGTAGTTCGCGAACATGTGCGCCGCGACCGGTCGCGTGAATGCGTACTGGGTGTCGGTGTCGACGTTCATCTTGATGACGCCGTAGCTGACGGCTTCTTCGATCTCACTCTTGAGCGAACCCGAGCCGCCGTGGAAGACGAAGTCGAACGGCTGTGCATCGGCGGCGAGGCCGAGCTTGTTGATCGCCGCGTCCTGGCCCTCCTTCAGGACCGCCGGGCGCAGCTTGACGCCGCCCGGCTTGTACACGCCGTGAACGTTTCCGAAGGTCGCAGCGAGCAGGTACTGACCGTTCTCGCCGGTGCCGAGGGCGTCCACGGTCTTCTCGAAGTCTTCCACCGAGGTGTACAGCTTGTCGTTGATCTCGTTCTCGACGCCGTCCTCTTCGCCGCCGACGACGCCGATCTCGACCTCGAGGATGATGTTGGCTTCCTTGGTCTTGGCGAGGAGTTCCTTGGCGATCTCGAGGTTCTCGTCGATCGGCACGGCCGAACCGTCCCACATGTGCGACTGGAACAGCGGGTTCTGACCGTTCGCGACGCGCTCGCGCGAGATCTCGATGAGCGGGCGGACGAAGCCGTCCAGCTTGTCCTTGGGGCAGTGGTCGGTGTGCAGGGCGATCGTCACGTCGTACTGCTCGGCGACGACGTGTGCGAACTCTGCCAGCGCAACAGCACCGACGACCATGTCCTTGACGTTGAGACCCGATCCGAACTCCGCGCCGCCGGTCGAGAACTGGATGATGCCGTCGCTGCCCGCGTCGGCGAAGCCCTTGATGGCTGCGTTGATCGTCTCCGACGAGGTGCAGTTGATGGCGGGGAAGGCGTAGCCCTCCGACTTCGCCTTCGCCAGCATCTCGGCGTACTTGGCGGGTGTTGCGATGGGCATGCGCATGTTCCTGTCGAGCCGGTGGATGTTTTCCACGCTTGAAATAGGGATCGGCATCCAGTCTGCCAGGTCGCTCTCGACGTCGGGGCGGTCCCCCGTCAATCGTCTATAAGGGTTCTTGAAGGTTTCACCGGTATCGTGTGGGCCTGTGATCGACACACTTCTTGCCGAGTCCACCTCGACCGTCGCCCTGATGCCCGGATTCATGGATCCGTTCAACTTGATCGGGTACTTCGGGACATGGGCTCTTGCCGGCCTCTTGCTCGTGATTCTGATCGAATCGGGAGTCCTCTTCCCTGTTCTACCAGGGGACTCATTGCTTTTCGTCGCGGGTCTCATCGCGGCAGGAAGCGCGACCGGCGATCACAAAGAGAAGGTCGAAGCTGCAAACTTCAACATCTGGATACTGATCATCTCCGTACCCATCGCCGCCATCATCGGCGGCCAGATCGGGTACTGGATCGGCCGCTACGCCGGCACCTCCATGTTCAAGCCCGATGCGCGCTTCCTCAAGGAGAAGTACCTGGACGAGGCGCATGCGTTCTTCGAGAAGCGTGGCCCGATCACGATCCTGCTGGCACGCTTCGTGCCGATCGTGCGCACTCTCGCTCCGATCGTCGCGGGTGCCGCCCGCATGAAGTTCGCGGTGTTCTCGCTGTACAACGTCGTCGGCGCGATCGTCTGGGGCGCAGGCATCACGCTGCTGGGCTACTGGCTCGGCCAGTTCGAGATCGTCCAGAAGCTCATCGAACCGATCTTCATCCTGATCGTTCTGATCTCGGTGCTGCCGATGGTGTTCGAGTGGCTGCGCCGTCGCCGCAACAACCCGTCCGACGCCGAGGCCGCCTGACGGTCTCGCAGGCTGGCGTCAACGCTCACAGGCGACTCCCACGTCGCTCGCATCGGGGCTCCAACTTCGCGAGCCATTCTCGGTGCATGAGAAACCGACGGAAGATCACTCCCACCGACATTCCACTCATCGTCCTCGACGACGAGACGACCGAGTACGCGAGGCGCCTCGCCGAGGCGGGCACACCGATGGCCGTGGTAAGCGACCAGTACGCCCCGGTGCTGCCGTTCATGGTCGGCAACAACGGCTACACGGTCGCGATGGTCGCCGATGTCGAGGATCCGATCCAACTCGCCGACGTCCTGGGACGGGTCGAGTCGCGGATCGGGCCGGTGACCAGGACCGTCCGCGGGCATCGTTCGACGCCCGCGGCGTGACACTCAGATCGTGACCCCGACGTCGTTCGCGACGATGTCGTCAAGCGCCCGTTCGGCGATCGCCGCGATGGTCATCGACGGGTTGCAGGCCGCGGCGGTTCCCGGAATCAGTGCTCCGTCGATCACGTAGAGGCCCTGCTGACCGTGCACCCTGCCGCTGAGGTCACAGACGGCGCCCATCGCCGCACCGCCGAGCGGATGCCAGGTGGTGTCGACAAACCTGTTGGAGTCGGTGAGGACCGACCCCGGCCCGGCGATCTTGAGTGCAGTCGGATGAATATGGCGCCACTGAATCCTCGTGTCACCACTGGCAGGCCAGATCAACCGTGCGTCGCCTGTCGACGCGTCGTACCGGAACCGGCCCCGCGATTCGCTCACGCCGTAGCCGACCATCATCGTGCTGTGCACATTCACGCCGAAGGGCGGGATGGACGCTTGGATGACCGTATGTGCAGTCCGCGGCGAGTCCCAGTTGAGGCTCCCGAAGACCACCGGGCCGCCTTGCTTGACGCCGAAGTCGAGTTCGGGATTGCTCCACACGTATATCCGGTCGGCGTTGGTGCCCCAACCGCTGCCGATCTCGTCGGGGAGGTCCCGCGCCGAGTTCGCCCGAGCACGCATGAGCAGGCGCGTCGTGTGGACACTGCCTGCGGCCATGATCAGCGACGGCGTGACGAGCTTCTTGCGGGCGACGGTCGTACCGTTGACATCGGTCTGCACGACGTCCAGGCCCCACTTCCCGTCGCTCAGACGCTCCACGTCGAGCACTTCGTGCAGGGTGGCGACGGTGAGCAGCCCGGTGGCAAATGCTTTCCGAATGTATGTGGTGTCGACGCTGTGCTTGCCCCCGTTGTTGACCCCGAGGGCACCGGATCCGTCGGTGTAGGACGGCTTCATCCTTCCGTCGATCTCGGCCTGCGCGTAGCTCCAGTCGATGGGCATCGGAATCTTGGAGATCGGGAGTGCCGCTTTCCTGGCGCGGTCGGCGAAGATGCGCGCTGCGCGGTACTCCGGTCGCCGTACAAGGGAATCCGGCGCCGTCTGGAGACCAAGCATCTTCGCAACGCGGGGATAGTGGACGCGATTCATCGTCGGCCAGTCGAGCGACTCGGGAAGGCACTCGTTGAAGATCTCCTCCTTCGGCTGCAACGACATGCCCTGGTAGATGAGGCTTCCGCCGCCCAGTCCTGCCGCAGTCACCGCAGTCATACCGTCTCCGACGACGGCGTCGATCAGGCCGACATAGGGATCGAACGCTACAGGCCTGCCGAACAGTTGGGGATCGCCGCGATGCCATAGCGCCCGCTTGTCGGGTGAGGCCGGGTCAGGGAAGGTGTCTGCGTTCGGCCCGGTCCTCCATGCTCGACCACGTTCCAGCAACAACACGGGCACTCCCGCCTGAGTGAGACGCAGTGCCGCGATCGCTCCCCCGAAACCCGAGCCGACCACAATCACACGATGGTCCGACGTCGACGTGCGAACACGACTCGGCGATGCACCAGCCTTTCCGACAGCCGCCAGTCCCGCTGCACCAGCCACCAGGGCCGCCGTTCCGGCAAGGAGACTGCGTCGGCTGATGCCCTCCGATGTGGGTAAGAGCATGAAACACACCTTTCAACTATTCGGTCAGATGACTTAAAATTCGACCGGCGGCGTCGGCCGACACTCAGTGAGGGATCATGGTCCGGTGAGCGCCGACCGCAGCAGCAGGGCAGACGAGACTCGCGCGCGTCTACTGAGCGCTGCCGAACGCCTGTTCGCCGAGCGCGGCCTGTCCGCCGTCTCAAATCGACAGATCAGCGAAGCAGCAGGTCAAGGCAACAACTTCGCCGTCGGCTACCACTTCGGCACCAGGGCCGATCTTGTACTCGCCTTACTCAAGGCGCACCAGGAGCCGATCGACGTGATCCGCAAGCGGATGGTGGCCGACATCGGGTACGTCGCCGAACTCCGGGACTGGTTGAGATGCCTGGTCCAACCCCAACTCGAGCACATCGGAACAAGTCCCGATCCAACGTATTACGGACAGTTCTGGCGTCAGTTGTTGAATGATCCCATCTCGGTCGCACTGGTGCACCAGGAAGCGTTCACCTCGGAACCGTTGGCCACGATTCTCGACGGCATGTACCGCAGTCTTCCGGCATTGCCGGAGTCGACCGTCCATGTCCGGAATCTGATGTCGCAGAACACCCTGATCGCGACTTTCGCCGACTTCGAACGCAACAGGAACGAACTCGGCGCCCTCGACACCACGTCGTGGTCAGGATTCTCCGATTCGATGGTCGACAGCCTCGTCGGCCTCTGGCTCGCGCCGGTCACCACTCGCTGACCGGACGTCGCATCGGCGATCACCTCCCTCTCAGGACTACGTTTGCCCGCAACACGTTCGTCCATGTTCAGTCATGCGACTTAGAAATGGAAGACCGCGCCGACAATGCGACACGCATCACCATGTGTGCATCGCTGCTCGACTGAATCCGTCTACGCTGGTGTCGTCGACGAACGAACGGGAGACTGCTGTGAGTGACTGGAACGCCGGAATCATCGACGAGTTCCGCGCCAACGACGGGCACGTCGGAGGCCCCTTCGAGGGCGCCCCGATGATCCTGGTCCACCATGTCGGACGGAAATCGGGCAAGCAGAGCATCGCGCCGATGATGTACTTGCAATCCGACGACGACCCGTCGACGGTGTACGTCTTCGCGTCCAAGGGCGGTGCACCGACGAATCCGGCCTGGTACTTCAACCTCGTCGCAGCCGGAAGCGCAAGCGTGGAGCGCGGCACCGAGACCTATGACGTCACCGTCGCCGAGGTGACAGGAGCCGACCGCGACCGCATCTTCGCCGAGCAGGCGAGCCGCTACCCCGGGTTCGCCGAATACGCGGAGAAGACGGCAGGCATTCGCGTGATCCCGGTGCTGGCTCTTACCCGCGTCTGCCCCGGGAGCTACCAGGCCTGATCGAGGTCTGCGTGACGGGCGATCCAGGAGTGCATGACGATCCCCGCCGCCACACCTGCGTTGATGCTGCGCGTGGACCCGAACTGCGCGATGGAGACGGTGAGATCGGCGCGCGCCTGCGCATCGTCGCTGACACCCGGGCCTTCCTGCCCGAACAGCAGGACGCAACGACGTGGGAGCTCAGTCGTCTCGAGACGGACCGATCCCGGCGTGTTGTCGACGGCGACGACAGCCAGATCGTTCTCCCGCGCCCACACCATCAGCTCGTCGACGGTGTCGTGATGCCGTAGGTGCTGATAGCGGTCGGTGACCATCGCTCCACGACGGTTCCAGCGGCGGCGACCGACGATGTGGACCTCCGCAGCCAGAAACGCATTGGCCGTACGGACGACCGTCCCGATGTTGGCGTCGTGCGCCCAGTTCTCGATGGCTACGTGGAAGGCATGGCGACGCGTGTCGAGGTCGGCGACGATGGCCTCACGCCGCCAGTACCTGTAGTCGTCGACCACGTTGCGCCGGTCCCCGTCCGCGACGAGCTCCGGGTCGAGCCGCGGATCGTCGGGAGACTGACCCGGACGTTCGACAGCCCACGGGCCCACTCCGACTGCGGGGCCGACGCCGGTGACCCACTCGGTTGGTCCGGGCGTCTCGACTGCGCTCGACGGGCAGGACGACTCGCTCGACGCGGCGGAAGACTCGCTCGACGGGCGGGGAACGTCAGGCAAGGCCGAGGTCGGCCAGTCCCAGCAGCGAGCGGTAGGGCACGCCGAGGGCGCCGATCACCTGGTCCGCGCCGGTCGCACGGTCGACGACAGTCGCCACGCCGATCACTTCCGCGCCTGCCTCCCGTGCCGCTTCCACAGCCTGCGACGGCGAGGCGCCGGTGGTGGACGTGTCCTCGACGACCAGCACTCGCTTGCCGGCGATGTCCGGCCCCTCGATACGACGCTGCATGCCGTGCGTCTTGGCCGCCTTGCGCACCACGAATGTGTCGATCGGGCGACCGTCGGCATGCATGATCGACGTCGCAACCGGATCTGCACCGAGGGTGAGCCCGCCGACGGACGCGTAGTCCCAGTCCGCGGTCAGGTCACGCATGAGCTTGCCGATGAGGCGGCTCGCCTCGTTGTGCAGCGTCGCACGACGGAGGTCGACGTAGTAGTCGGCCTCCTTGCCGGACGACAGGGTCACCTTGCCGTGGACGACGGCTAGTTCGGTGACCAGTTCGGCGAGGCGGGCACGGTCGGCGTCCGACATGAAGCTCCTTCAGAGGTGACGCGGATGCGTCAGCGATTACGCGGGTCGTTCAGCGGCGGCAGGTTGGGCGGCGCGACACGTTCACGCCGGGGCTGCTGCTCCGGAATCGCGGTCGTCGGTTCCTGCGGGCGCGGCGCGGCGCGGCGGATCGGTTCGACACGCGACCGCTCGTCGGACGCGGGCTGCGGGCGGGCCGCGGGGCGGGACGGCGTGCGTACGCTCTCGGCTACGGGAGGCGCCGATCGCGGAGCCTCCGCGGCGGCCTCTTCGAGACGACGGCGGCGTTCCTTGTCGCGCAACGACTCCGTCTTCTTGTCGGCCAACTCCTCGCGGGCCGGGCCGTGCGGATCGCGCGGGTCGGGCGCATCCTGCGGATCGACTGCCGGAGGCAGCACGCGCAGCAGGTCGGCGAAACGGCGGACCGTGTCGAGCGCTACGTCGAGCTTGGTGTCGTCCGCGGTGAGCGGCATGGACCCGAGCACCCAGTTGCCCTCGTTCCACAGGATCTCGACGTAGTCGGGCGCCTCGGTCGCAAGCGTCACCATGCGGCGGTCGCAGATGCGGCGCGCAGCGTCGAGGTTCGACGCGAACATGACACGCGAGCCCATCGCACCGAGCAGGTCGACGTCGTCCTCCGCCGGCGCGAGGACGTCTTCGTACCGCAGGTCGACGGTCACAGCCGATGCCGTGGGACGTCGGACGGCGATCACGGTGGCCGTCTCCTCGAGGTCGAAGACGACGGCCTCGGCGCCTTCGTAGACGCCGTAGGCGACGTTGCGCACCACGACGTGGTCGGGCGCGTCCATCGCGGCACGCTGGAAGACGGTGCGCAGCTTGGAATCGCTGTCGCGGAACTTGAAGGAGTGCGTCTCTCCCCACACTGCCCGCTGGTGGTGTACCTGCTCGGACCGGTTACGGTCGAGCCACAGCAGTACCACCGCACCGGCAAGTGCGAGCGCCGCAATCACGAAATAGACAATGGTCATCACCGATAGCCTACTATCGAACGCCCTGCGAACCATGCCGACGCGTGTGCCAGAGAAGGGAAACCCCATGACCGAACGACGCGACGACGCCCTGCAGCGCCTCGTCGACAGCGTCGACGTCTCCGCAATCGACGCGCTGACCTGCGCATTGATCGCCGAGCCGAGCGTCAACCCCGGAGGAACCGAGGAGTCGACGGTCACGGTCCTCGCCGACGCGTGCAGATCCGCGGGGTTCGCCGTGGAGGTTGTCGACGCCGCTCCGGGACGGCCGAACCTGGTCGCGACAGCCCAGGTGGGCGGCGACGGACCCGGTCTCATGCTGCTCGGCCATTCGGACGTGGTGCCCGCCGGACCCGGATGGACGGCCGATCCCTTCGTGCCGCGCCGAGACGGCGACCTGATCATCGGCCGCGGCGCGTCGGACATGAAGGGCGGGATCGCCTCCGCAGTCGCCGCCATGTCTGCTCTGCAACGCGCCGCCGAGTTCGGCGTCGCCCTCACCGGTCCCGTCCAGCTCGTGGTGACCGTCGACGAGGAAGAGCACGGAACCGGCGTCCGACAGCTCGTCGCCCGCGGCGTCGACCGCGAGTTCGCGGGCTGCATCGTGGCGGAGCCGACGCGGATGGAGGTGGTTCGCGGGTGTCGCGGCGCGTCGTATTTCGACATCGAGGTGACCGGTCGCGCCGCTCATTCGGGACGACCCAGCGACGGGGTGAGCGCCATCGACGCCGCCGCACGGGTGATCGAGGTGATCCGGGCGGATCAGGAGCGTCTCGCCGCAGATCCCGATCCGCTGCTCGGGTTCGGCACGTGGAACGTGGGCACCATCGAGGGCGGTCAAGGCATATCGGTGGTGGCGCCGTCGTGCTCCCTCGGCGTAGACCGACGCCTGATGCCCGGTGAAGACGTCGAGCAGATCGGCCGAGATCTACAGGCGGCGATCCGCGCCGCGGGAATCGAGTCGGACGGCGTGACGGTGACCGTCACGCCCACGATGTTCCTTCCCGGATTCGCCACCGACGGCGACCACCCGCTGGTCACCGCCGCCGCCGACGCGAGCGGAGGCGCCGTCGGCGGATGGACCGCCGCCTGCGACGGCGGATTCATCAGCACCGCGCTCGGCATCCCGACAGTGGTGATGGGTCCCGGCGACATCAACGGCCAGGCACACCAGCCCGACGAATCGGTCCGCCTCTCCGAACTCGCCGACGCCGCACGCGCGTACGTCCGGGCGGCGGTCGCTCTGCTGGGTGAGGCCGAATAGTCACGTCCACGTCAGGGCCGTGCAAGCGGTGTGGATCAGCGGAGGAGAAAGAGCTCGCGCGATTCCGGAGAACCGCCGTTGCACCGGATGAGGACTCCACCTCCCACGGTGAACACGCTGCTCGTCGAGTCACGGGTGAGCCGGCACGGAGACGTCTTCATCGTCACGTTCGGTGGCGGCTGGAGAGTTCCACTTCCGGGAATCGACGGACCGACGAAGGTGAGGGGCGCAACCTGCGGGAATGAAGTTCGATCGTCCACCTCGATCGGCGTCGCATAGGCGACGGTGGTCACGAGGGAGTCGCCGAAGCCGGTCCACGCGGACGCGAAGCGATCGCCGACCGCCTGCGTCGAGCCCGTCGATCGGGTTCGACGCACGGGATTGGAGTAGATGACCGCGGCGTGACCTGCGGGATCAACGCCGGTGATCGTCCAATCGTCGTTCGACCGAGCCAGTCCGGTGACGGTCCACCCGGTGGGAAGTCCATCGGGCGCCGCGGTCCCCCGCGATGCCACGAAGACTGTCTTCCGTCGATCTCCGTCCTCAACCGCGAGAGCCGCGACACTGCCGACGGACGCCGACACGCGAACGCTCGCATCCGGGGCGCCGAAGTCGCGACCGGTGTAGGTGTGCACCCGCTTTCCGGTCGAGTAGTCGTATGCGTCGACCGTTCGGGGTCCGTGACCGCACACGACCGGGAGAGCAACCGCGCCGTCGACGAAGTCGAAGCGTTCGGGACGCTCGCACTGACGGTCCGTAGGCGGCACCGACACCCGTCCGGCGTAGGCACCGTCCGCCAGACTCAGTTCGCCGACGGAGACGCTGCGGTCGTCACTCCAGGTGAGGATCATCGCGCCCGCGTCGTCGAAGCGACCCGCTTTGATGTCGTCGACGGCATCCGTCACCCAGTCGATCCGACCGGTTTCGCCGTCCACCCCGTAGGTCAGCAACGTTCGGGTGGCCAGGTCGCGGACCTGGACCACAACCGGCGAGGCCGTGTTGGAGGCGTCGACGACCGGACCCCACAGTCCGATCACCGGACGCCGGAACTGGATTCGCCACGACTGTGTCGCGCCGACGAACGCGGTGACCGATGTGTCGTCCGCGACGGCGAAGCCACCCGCGATCGGGGCGGGCGCGATCGACGTCCAGGCGGCCGGCCGCAGAGTGGAATGCCAGTCGATACGGCGGACGTCGTTCTGGAACCCCTGAGGCACCCAGCCGATTCCACGCGCAGTCGCCTGGTCGACTGTCGGCGACACCCCCTGCGGCCACGCGACGACAGCCGCCACGGTCGCCAGCAGCGCAGTGGAAGCGGCGAACGCCGCTCCGAACCGTCTGCGCAGTCGGTGGCGGCTCCGGTGCTCGACCCGTGCACGTCGGGCGAGGAGGTTCACCAGCCCGATGATCACGCCGAGCACGCAGACGAACATCAGCACTCGCCCGGCGCCGACGACACCCGGCAACGACTGGACTGTCGATGCGGCTCGACGGTCGTCGGATGTGACGATCAGGATCGCCACCAGCGCTGCGACGCCGACGACGGTGACCGCGACGTCGACCCGATCGAACGTCGCCGACGGGCGCAGGCGGGCGCCGACATGCACGAGCACCGGGACCGCGACGGCGACGCCCGCTCCGACGAGGAACCACCTCAGCTCCTCGCCGGGGAAGTCGCCGGGCGAGTGATGCCACATCGGCGCGGCCCACACGACGGCGACTGCGACAACGCCTACCGTGACCAGGATCGATCCGGCCAGCACACCCGTCCACACGGCCCTGAATCGACGTATCTCACGGACCGGTGCGGTGTCCGCCTCGTCGAGCTTCATGAGAAGAGCAAACACCGCAGAGTGGCGCGGACCACGCATTAGTCCAATCGGACTACATCTTCGTGTCGCCTCAGACCACGTCGCGGACTCGGATCTCCACCGTCGCATCCGCCCCTCGGCGAATCCTCGAACCCCATACCGTGAGACGCCCGAGAATCCCGTACTTCTTGACGATCAGATCGGCGGCACGCGACGAATCGTCGATCACCTCACCGATGCCCGCAACCTCCGGCCCCGACGTCTTCTTGCCCCGTGCGTCACAGGTCTGCACCAGCACCCGATTGTCGCGGCGCAGACGTTTGACCTTCCACGAGTCGCCGACCGTCCACATCACGAGGTCGTCGCCGTCCCGCGCCGCCCACAACGGTGTCGGTACCGCCGTCCCGTTCTTCCGGTAGGTGGTCAGCATGACGTAGGTGGATTCGGCGATCGCCCCAACTGTTTCGCTCATACCTGCAGGGTACGCAGGTTCTTGACCTTTCGACCCGCTCGGACGGCAAAGGCCGCCGGGACTCTCGTCTCGGCGGCCTCTGGTCAGAAGTCAGATCAAGCGCGGCGCTTGGCCTCTTCGGTCAGGCCCTTCTTGGCCGTGTCCACGGCCATCTTCTGGGCACGCTTGACGATCAGCCCGGGCAGCTTGATCTTGAGCTCGACGCTCAGGTCGAACTTGACGTGCGAACCGTCGCCCTTCGGCGTGACGGTGTAGGTGCCCTGCTGCTCGCTGAGCTGTGAGCTCTCGACGAGGCTCCACGAGCAGGAGTTGTCGGTCCAGGTGTAGTCGAGCACCTGGTCGTCGGTCATGCCGACGGCGCTGACGGACGCTTCGACGCGTGCCGGGCTTCCGTCCTCGTGTTCGGTGATGATCTTCGCGGACTTGTGCGGGCCCGACCATTCCGGCAGGGACTCGACGTCGAGAAGGATTTCCATGATCACCGACGGCGGTGCGTCGATGTCGAATTCGGTGCTTGCAGAGACAGCCATGAGGAAGAACTTACCCCGCAGTCACGACCGAGGCTGCGCCCCTTGCCCGAATTCACCGGCCCGCAGGGGATCTCACCATCTGTTGCAACTGGTCAGCGACCCGATCGAGGGGTTCCACGCTCTGTCGTGCGCGGCACAGGATCACCGCTCCCTCCAATGCGGCGAGCACCGTGCCGGCAACGGATAAGGCCTGGTCTGTTTCGAATCCGTGGGCCCGGAGGCTCACGGACAGCAACTGCTCCCACCGGATGTACCGGGCCGCTGCGATGTTCGCCGCGTTCGGTGCGGCGTCCCGAGCGAGAGCTGCCGCGGCGACGATGCTGCCGACCTCGAAGTCGGAGTCGGTGAGAATCCGTCGCCACATCGACGTCATGTCGGCCACGGCGTCGGACGGTGACACCCGCGCGCCCTGCGTGATCACATCGTCCAGCCGCGACGCGCCTCGTTCGACCGCAGCCCCGATCACCTCCGCACGACCGCGGGGAAAGTGGTGGTACACGCTGCCCCTCGGCGCGTCGGCCGCAGACAGGACGTCGCCGATCGATGTCCCCGCGACGCCTTTGCGCGCAATGAGGTCGGCCGCCGCGGCCACCATCTTCACGCGCTGCGACGTCATGCCAGGAAGGTCGCGCGGAGCGTCGCCTGAGTGTCGGCGTTGATGCCGAGGCCGTCGGCGAAGTACTGCTCAATGGATCCATGGACGTTGCCGACCTCGTCGAACGACGCGGCGAGAAACTCCTCGCGGACGCCGAAGACCGGGAGCAGCACAGCCGGATCGCCACCGGCAGCGGCGAACTTGTCGAAGATCGGCTGCAACGACGGGACGAGTCGCTCGTTGGTGAGCAGGTAGTCGGTCAACACGTCGTCGTGACTCACGCCGAGCAGCGTCAGGAAGGCGGCCGCGGCCCATCCGGTCCGGTCCTTGCCCGCGGTGCAGTGGAACAGCGACGGATTGGCACCGCTTGCGAGGCCGGCGAAGAACTGCCGGTAGGAGGCCCGCGCGCTCGGCAGGGTCACGAGGTCGCGGTAGGTGGACGTGATGGCCTCGACTGCTTTGCCGCCGCTGAGCTGCTCGCCCGCCTTCGCGACGAGTGCAGGGTCGCTGAAGAACTCGGCGAGATTCGCGGGAACAGCCATCGACGAGTCGGCCAACACGTCGAGTCCTACGTTGGACGCGCCGTCGAACGTCGGGTCGGGCGCTGATTCGCGTTCGCCTGCCGACCGGAAGTCGTAGACGGTGCGGACGCCGAGTGCCTGGTATGCGGGCGCGTCGTCGTCGGTGAGGGGACGGAAGTCCGCCGACCGGAACAGCATCCCGGTCCGGACGGCTCGGCCGTCCGAACCCGTCCAGCCGCCGAGGTCGCGAAGGTTCACGAGCGATCCGACCGGGCTCGGCGCCCCGGGGGATGCCACGGTCGCGGGCGTGTTCACGTCTGGGGACATGACCGCCATTATGCCGTGAGTCGTATTCGCGAGAGACTCCCTGCGCGGCACGGATACGCTGGCAGACATGGTGACTGCACGCTCCCTGCCCCAGGATCTGATCGCCCGCGTGGACGACATCATCGACGCCGACAGCGTCCGACTCGTCGACCTGTTCAAAGACATTCACCGAAACCCCGAACTGGGATTTGAAGAGATCAGAACCGCCAGGCTGATCGAGAAGGCCCTGCAGAACCTCGGCTTCGACGTCACGAAGGGCATCGGGAAGACCGGCATCGCGGCCACTTTCCGAAACGGCCCCGGCCCGGTGGTCATGTACCGCGCCGACATGGACGCCAACGCCGTCCGCGAAGAGACCGGGCTCGATTACGCCAGCACCGTCACCGCCACCCGCGATGACGGCACACAAGTGCCCGTCGGGCATCTCTGCGGGCACGATGCACACGTCACGTGGCTCATCGGCATGGCGAACGCCTTGGTGTCGGTCCGCGACTCCTGGTCTGGCACCGTCGTCCTCATCGGCCAGCCGGCCGAAGAACTCATCATGGGCGCACAGGCGATGCTCGACGACGGCCTGTACAACTTCATCCCGACGCCCGACGTCCTGATCGGACTGCACACCGCGCCCGGCCCGGTCGGCACGGTGATCAATCCGCCCGGCACCCGGATGGCGGGGACGGATCAGGTGGACGTTCACTTCCACGGTGTCGGTGGGCACGGTTCGATGCCGAGCAAGACCAAGGATCCGGTCCGGATGGCAGCTCAGGCGACGCTCGAGTTCTCCTCTCTCGTGGCTCGGACCGTCGAACCGAGTGCGACGGCCGTCCTGTCTGTCGGTTCCATCCAAGCGGGTGCCGACAACAACGTGATCCCGTCTGAGGCCCTGGTCAAAGCGAATCTCCGGTGGTTCGAACCGCACGTCCGCGAAGCGCTGCTCGGCGCGATCCGCACCGTCTCCGACTCCATCGCGCGGGCGGCCGGGGTCGATGAGGACAAGCTGCCCGGAATCGTGATGAAGGGCGGGTCCCCGCCGCTGGTGAACACCCCCGACCTGGCCGTATCCATGTCGACATCCCTCGGCGAGATCATCGGCGCCGACAAGGTCATCACCGACATGCCCGCAGTGACCGGATCTGAGGACGCGCACATGCTGCGCGGCCCACACACCGATCTGCCGTTCAACTACCTGCTTGTCGGCGTCGCCGCGCCGGAGGTGTTCGCGGAGGCCCTGTCCCGGGGCGAACTGGTCCCGTACTACCCGCACAACCCGAACTACGTGGTCGACCTCGCCGCCGTCGCTTTCGGGACCAAGATCGCCGCCTACTCTGTGCTGAGCCTCGTCGACGGCAGCTGACGCGGCGTTCCCTGACAAACGCTGCCTTCGGCGACGCAAACCGACGCCTCGTTGACAAACGCGGCCTTCCTGAAGGCCGCGTTTGTCAGCGAGGGTCGCGTCACCAGGCTGCGGCGATCACCTCGCCGAACAATTCCTGCGGGTCGACGTTCAAACCGCGTCGGACGAACCAGTCGCACATGTTGACGCAGTCGCGCAGCAGGTACTCGGAGCCGTTCGGGTTGGCGATGAGGTCGATCATCTGCGGGAGGTCGATGATCACGAGCCGGTCGGCAGCCGCGAGAACGTTGTACGGCGACAGATCACCGTGGACGAAACCTTCTCCGGCCATGACTGTCATGGCGGTCCTGAGCTGGTCGAACCAGTGTTCGAGGCGATCTCGATCGGGACGTGCGGCAGCCAGTCGAGGCGCCGGATTCCCGTCGACGGTGACGAGTTCCATCAGGATCTCGGTGCCGTCGATCTGCACCGGATACGGCACCGGCACACCCGCCGTCCAGCAGCGTCGCAGCGATTCCCATTCGGCCTGCGCCCACTGGCCCGCGGCGACCTCGCGGCCGAATGACGACTTCTTCGCCAGCGCCCGCGTCACGCGGGAGTCCCGAACGCGACGCCCTTCGGTGTAGGTCGTGGTGCGGCGGAACGAGCGATGGTCGTCGTCTCGGTACCGCTTGGCTGCGAGAACACAGCTCGATCCGGCAACCGAGCGTTCGAGGAGATGGACGTCGGCTTCTTTGCCTGTCTTGAGGACACCGAGGTCGGTTTCGACTGCGGCGCGATCGGTCACGAGCCAGTCGGGGACGGGTTGCGGGCCGCGTTGCAGCGGTTCGAGGTCCCAGTACCGGGTGAACCGCTGGTGGTCGCCCGGATCGTCGATAGGGCGGTAGTCGAAGGTGTAGAGGTCAGCGTCGGTGGACGCCTCGTTGGGCGAAGTCATGGTGGCTCCAGGGAGAAGTGATGTGGCGGTTCGAGGTCACGCCGACGGCAGTCATATGCATGTCACTTCCTTTCCTTGGAGCGAGCCGTGTTGCTCGTCCGACACAGAGATAGTGCCGCTCGGCCGGGCCCTGGGCAACTGAATTAACGCCGAAGGCCGGCCACCCGTTTCGGGGTGACCGGCCTTCGGTGAGTTCTGCAGTGAACTTTCTGATCAGGAGATCAGAAGCCCATGCCGCCCATCTCGTCGCCGCCCGGCATTGCCGGCATGGCGTTCTTCTCGGGCTTGTCGGCGATGACGGCCTCGGTGGTGAGGAACAGAGCCGCGATCGACGCTGCGTTCTGCAGTGCCGAGCGGGTGACCTTCACCGGGTCGTTGATGCCTGCGGCGAGCAGGTCCTCGTACTCGTTGGTCGAGGCGTTGAGGCCCGTGCCGACCGGCGAGTTGCGAACCTTGTCGGCGACGACGCCGGGCTCGAGGCCTGCGTTGATCGCGATCTGCTTGGCCGGAGCCGACAGCGCGACCTTGACGATGTTCGCACCGGTGGCCTCGTCGCCGTCCAGCGAGAGACCCTCGATTGCGGGCTCCGACTGCAGCAGTGCAGCGCCACCACCGGCGACGATGCCCTCTTCGACGGCGGCCTTGGCGTTGCGCACAGCGTCTTCGATGCGGTGCTTGCGCTCCTTGAGCTCCACCTCGGTGGCAGCGCCGGCCTTGATGACTGCAACGCCGCCGGCCAGCTTGGCCAGGCGCTCCTGCAGCTTCTCGCGGTCGTAGTCGCTGTCGCTCTTCTCGATCTCCGAGCGGATCTGTGCAACGCGGCCTGCGATGGCCTCTGCGTCACCTGCACCGTCGACGATGGTGGTCTCGTCCTTGCTGACAACGACCTTGCGGGCGGTGCCGAGCAGTTCGAGGCCTGCGGTCTCCAGCGAGAGGCCGACCTCTTCGCTGATGACCTCGCCACCGGTGAGGATGGCGATGTCGGCGAGCATGGCCTTGCGGCGGTCGCCGAAGCCCGGAGCCTTGACGGCGACGGACTTGAAGGTGCCCTTGAGCTTGTTCACGACGAGGGTCGAGAGAGCTTCGCCCTCGATGTCCTCGGCGATGATCAGCAGCGGCTTGCCGGCCTGGATGACCTTCTCCAGCAGCGGGAGCAGGTCCTTGATGGTGCCGATCTTGCCCGAGACGAGCAGGATGTACGGGTCTTCGAGAACGGCTTCCTGGCGGTCTGCGTCGGTGACGAAGTAGCCGGAGATGTAGCCCTTGTCGAAGCGCATGCCCTCGGTGAGCTCGAGCTGCAGGCCGAAGGTGTTCGACTCCTCGACGGTGATGACACCCTCGTTGCCGACCTTGTCCATGGCCTCGGCGATCAGGTCGCCGATGCTCTGGTCGCCTGCCGAGATACCTGCGGTCGCAGCGATCTGCTCCTTGGTCTCGACCTCCTTGGCGGAAGCGAGCAGCGAGGCGGTGACGGCCTCGACGGCCTTCTCGATGCCGCGCTTGAGGACCATCGGGTTCGCGCCGGCCGCGACGTTGCGCAGGCCTTCGCGGACCAGCGCCTGTGCGAGCACGGTGGCGGTGGTGGTGCCGTCGCCTGCGACGTCGTCAGTCTTCTTGGCGACTTCCTTGACCAGCTCTGCGCCGATCTTCTCGTACGGGTCCTCGAGCTCGATCTCCTTGGCGATGGACACACCATCGTTGGTGATCGTGGGGGCGCCCCACTTCTTCTCCAGGACGACGTTGCGGCCCTTGGGGCCGAGGGTGACCTTGACGGCGTCGGCGAGGCTGTTCAGGCCGCGCTCGAGTCCGCGACGGGCCTCTTCGTCGAAAGCAATCTGCTTTGCCATTGGTAAGTGATCCTCCGGTGGGGGGTGACACTAAGTTCTGTAGTGCCGGACTCGATGCCCGCGACGGACGATCGGGGTGTCTAGTGAACCGATCTCATCGTTCCGACCTGGCACTCACATGCCGCGAGTGCCAATCTCCGTTTTAGCACTCGACCATGGAGAGTGCAAGGTCGATCAGAGGCCTCTCGATCGGGCGCGGCGGCCGGCTACTTCTTGTCGCGGTCCAAGCCGAGCTGGTCGGTGATGTAGAAGAACGGATCCGTCTGGTCGCTCAGTCCGGTGACATTCACGGCGCCCGGGCCGTACGCGGCGATGCGGACCTGGCCACCGGTGTGCTGCTCTTCGCCGGCTTCGAGCGACGTGCCGTAACTGACGGTGATGGTCTCGCCGTCCTTGGTCGTCAGATTGCGGGTGAGACCCGGCATCGGGAGCTCCGCGTCGGTCTCGGCGATCTGGCTGGAGTGCGCGTGGTCCCCGGTGACGATGACGAGCGTGTCCTTGCTCTCCTTCGCGAAGTCGAGGGCGGCCTTCACTGCGTCGGCGAGCTGGACGGTCTCACCGATCTGACCGCACGGGTCGGCGTCGTGATTCGCCTTGTCGACCGAGCCCGACTCGACCTGCAGGAAGAATCCCTTGTCGCCCTTGAGGAGATCGATCGCCTTGGTCGTCATCGCGCCGAGCTTCGGAACTGCTGACGTGAACTCTGCGTTCGGCGAGCACTTGACCGCCGGCTGCTTGTTGCCGTCCTTGACGGCCGTGGCCTTGGACCACATGCGCGGCAGGTTGCCGTCGGCGAAGACACCGAGCAGCGGCTTGTCCTGATCGGCGGCCTTGACGCCGGCCAGCTCGTCGGCACTGCGCACCACCTGGTAGCCGCGTTCCTTCGCCTGAACGTCGAGAGTCTTGCCCTTGTACTCGCCTGCCGTCGCGGTCTCGTTGAAGGTCTCCCAACCGCCGCCGAGGGTGACGTCAGGTCGTGTGGCGAGCAGCTGCTCGGTGATCGAGCCGAGGCCGCCGTTCTCCAGGGCGTTCTCCGGGCACTTCTCCAGGGTCGCCTTCGGTCCGTAGCACTTGCGCTGCGACACGTGCGACACCTGGACGGCCGGGGTGGCGTCCTGCAGTTCGGTCGTCGTCACGTCGCCGGTCTTGAGCCCGTTGGCCTTCGCGATCTCGAGGATGGAGCGCTGCGCCTTGCCGTTCACGTCGACACTGATGCCGCCGTTGTACGTCTTGGTACCGGTCGACCACGCCGAACCCGACGCTGCCGAGTCGGTGACGTAGGAGGGCTTGTGGGAATCCTTGTTCAGCGAGTACGTCGTGTAGTCGCCGCTGAAGGGAAGCTGATCGATGCCGGGCAGCTGTCCGGCCGCGCCGTACTCGTAGTCGCGCGCCAGCGTGTACTCCTGGTTCGCGGTGCCGTCCCCGATCACGAGGATGACGTTCTTCGCACCGGACTTCTGAATCGAGTCGGCGATCATCTGCGTCTGATCCTCGGACAGACGGCGTGCGCCGCCGTTCTTCGTGATGTCGCCGGTCGCCGCGCGTTGGATGTCGACGCCCGCGACCTTGTCGCCGTCGTTGCCGGCCGCGTCGTCGGACGAGCAGGCGCCGAGGACGCCGGCCGCACCGAGGACGGCCACCGCTCCGAGTGCGCTGATGGCGCGCACCCTCTTCTTGCCATGTTTCTGAGCCATGGACGTATGGCAACAGTCGAATATGAACTGACGGAACCGGTCGGTTGAACAGATGACATACGGACTGCGTCATAGCGTCGACTGCCGTCGAGACCCCGATCACCGACTACTGTCATGCCGTGGACATTGCTCTCATACTGATCATCGCCCTCTTGGCGATCATCGCCGTATTCGTCGTATTCCACATCCTCGGCCAACGGAAGCTGCGCGAAGCGGAAGCCGACGGCATCCGCCAGCGGGCCTACGCGCCGGCGGATCCGTTCTCCAGTGCCGACGACGACGCCGTCCACGGCAACCCGCGCGAACTCGAGCCGGGCGACATGGTGGAGATCCGCGGGACCACGTACGCAGTACGCGGCACGATGACGTTGACACAGGACGGATTCTCCTGGGTGGAACACTTCATCGACACCGGAACCGGATCCAAGGCGTGGATCTCGGTGGAGGACGACCCCGATCTCGAAGTGGTGCTCTGGCAAGAGCAGAAGGGAGTCACCGTAGTGCCCGGTGAAATCACAGTCGATCTCGACGGACGCCGATACCGGTTCGACGAAGCAGGGTCGGCGCGTTTCTCCTCACTGGGCACGACAGGCGTCGCCGGGACCGGCCGAATGGCGTATCAAGACTACGAGGCCGGAGACGAAAGGCTCACGTTCGAGGACTACGGCTTCGGATGGGAATGCGGAAAGGGCCAGGTGCTCCACCACTCCGAGTACCGCGTGTACCCCGCCGACTCCGGTCCGACGACATGACCGCGTCGATCGTCCGCCCGCTGAGTGTCCCGTACGCAGACACCCGCGCCGACCAACTGGCACTGGTTATCGACGGGCCCGAGCTTCCGTACCTCGCCCGTCAGGACCTGGCGGTTGCAGGCATCGTCGTCTCGATGCGACTCCTCGGTGCGAGTCATCAAATCGTGGTCGAAGGCAGCCGCACGCTGTCCGAGACGGTCGCGTGTCTGCCTGAAGCGAACGCTGCGCTTCCGTCCGACCTCACGAGGGACGGATTTCAGTTCCGTTCCGAGATCACCGCACCAGATGGCCCGACGTTCGCCGCACTGGTCGACGACCTGATCCGACGTGCCGACCGCGCCAACGGTTCCTGCCTGATCGGCCGGTTCCCACGCGAACCGCACGCCGTCACGGCGATCTTCGCCGACGTCAGCACCACAGTGGCCGTGTGGGAGACGTGGCACACCTACCCGCAGGACACTCAGATCGTCCACACCCGATCCGAGTTCAGGATCGCATCATGAGCACATCCGATCCGGATCCGCGCAAGGATCTCTTCCTGATCCGGAACATTCTCGTCGGAGTGATCATCGTGATCGCGGCGATCGCCATCATCGTGACCTGGGCGTCACGCCCGTCGTCGGCGAAAGAACACATCACGCGGGAGTACCAGAGGACGACGGCCCTCGACGAGTCCGGAGAGAGCGCGTACGTGGCAGACGGGACGCCGAGCAGTGTGGCCGCGGCCATCAGCGACGTCGAAGAACCGGTCGACGAGCTCGACGGGGCCGGGGCCGACGGAACGCTGGACGGGTCGCATTTCATGCAGTACCCCGACTACCTCATCGCCTTGTTTCCCTATCAGTCGGGCAAGACCAAGGTGATGGTCTCCCGCGATTACACAAGCGGATACAACCACTATCACCACTACGTCGGCAGCCATTGGGTGTCGACACCCCGCTACTCCGGCAGCGGCTCCGACTATCGGGGCGGCGGAAGCGGCAGCGGCAAATGACCGCGACCATCCGCCCACGAACAGACAACAACATCTAGGAGACTTCGGTGCTCATCGATCTGCTCAGAAACTCGTACTCAGCCGCCGCGTACATCGGCACCGGACTGCTGCTGATGGTCGCGGCGTTCGCCGTCATCGACGCCCTGACCCCCGGCGATCTCCGACGACTGGTGTGGTTCGACCGCAACCGCAATGCGGCGATCCTCGTCGGGTCGAACCTCGCGGCGACGGCACTGGTCATCGTGGCGTCCATCAACGCCAGCGAAGGACGGCTCGCCGAGGGACTCGTGTACACCTTCGCGTACTCGGTGATCGGAATCGTCGCCATGTCGATCGCGTTCCTGGTCGTCGACATGCTGACTCCCGGCAAGCTCGGCGACCTCGTCGTGCACCCCGACCCGCACCCCGCCGTCTGGGTTCACGCCGTGACGCACATCGGAATCGCCCTGATCATCTGCGCGTCGATCTTGTGACGCCGGAGACGACCGAGACGTCTACCGCCGATTCGCCACTGTCGACGCTCCGGCCGAGACTCGCCCGCAGCGCTCTGCTCGCGGTCGTGTTCATCTGCGCGGCGTGCGGCCTCGCATACGAGTTGGCACTCATCTCGCTCGGCTCCTTCCTTATCGGCAACACCGCGACGCAGGCGTCGATCGTCCTGTCGGTGATGGTGTTCGCGATGGGCATCGGGTCGCTCGCCGCGAAGCCGCTGCAGCGATGGCCCGCCACCGCATTCGCGATCATCGAACTGCTCCTGGCGTTCATCGGTGGACTGTCCGTTCTCGCGTTGTACGCAGCCTTCGCCTATCTTTCGATCTATACCTCGGCGATGGTGGTGATCGCGTTTGTCCTCGGTCTCCTGATCGGTGCCGAGATCCCCCTCCTCATGGTTCTGCTGCAGAAGATCCGACGGCAGGACGCAGGATCGGCTGTCGCTGACATGTTCGCCGTCGACTATGTCGGGGCACTCGTCGGCGGGCTCTGCTTCCCTTTCCTCCTGCTCCCGATGTTCGGGCAGTTGCGGGGCGCCCTTGTTGTCGGCCTCGTCAACGCCACAGCCAGCGCGTTCCTCGTGTTCGTCGTGTTCGCGCCGATGTTGAGCCGGGTCCGGCGAGCCGTTCTCGGAGGAGCGACCCTGCTCGTCGTCGCGGCATTGATCGGCGCCATGGTGTTCTCCGACCGATTCGAGGTCACTGCACGTCAAGCGCTCTACCGCGACCCCGTTGTCGCGGCCGAGCGTACGGCGTACCAGGAGATCGTGATCACCGAGCGTCGAACGGCGTCCGGCCCCGACACCCGACTGTTCCTGAATGGCGACCTGCAGTTCTCCTCAGTCGACGAGTACCGGTATCACGAGGCGCTGGTGCATCCCGCGATGGCGGCGCTTCCCGACCGCGGAGGCCGCGTGTTGATCCTCGGCGGCGGCGACGGTCTCGCTCTGCGCGAGGTGCTCCGGTACCCGAACCTCGACGCCGTGACGCTGGTCGAACTCGACCCGGAGATGATCAGTCTCAGCCGGACCGACCCGCGACTCAAACGGTTGAACGAGGGATCGCTCGACGCTCCTCGCGCCTCCGTCGTCACCGCAGACGCGTTCTCCTGGATCCGAGAATCCCGTGACAGTTTCGACGTGATCATCATCGACATGCCCGACCCGGACGACACTGCGACCGCGAAGCTCTATTCGGCCGAGTTCTACGGGATGGTCCGGTCACACCTCAATCCGACCGGCTCGATCGTGGTTCAATCCGGGTCGCCGTACTTCGCTCCGCAGTCGTTCTGGTGCATCGGTTCGACGCTCACCGAGGCCGGACTCCGAACCGTCCCCTTTCACGTCGACGTCCCAGCTTTCGGCGACTGGGGCTTCCACCTCGCCGGCCGCACCGCTCCCGCGTTGCGACTCAATGCGCCGTCCCCGCTTCGCTTCCTCGACGCGTCGACGCTCGCTGCCGCGGGCTCCTTTCCACCCGACCGGGGTCCGATGAACGTTCCGGCCTCGACGTTGATGGATCCGCGGATTCTTCGCTACGCACAATCGGAATGGACCGCGTACTGACGCCGGATACCAACTACCGTCAGAACACATGTCGGGCGAACTGATCACCATCGTGATCTTGGGGACCGTGTTGGCGGCGTTGCTGATCGTCATCGCACTGCGGACCCGACGCGTGGTCGTGACCCCGCACGAGCGGGCCGTCTACGACACCCTGCAGACCGCCGCGTTGGCGGCGCGACCACTGCGCGACGGACTCACCGAAGAGTCGGCGGCCGAGGCCGTCGGCCCGCTGCTGGCGCTGACCTCGGCCGACGGCGTCGCGCTGTACGGTCCGGACGCCGAACTCCTCGCGAGCGACGGCGAGGCCGACCTCTGGACGTCGCCCGTCCTCGCGTCGTCGGCGAGACTCGCAGCCGACGCGCTGCAGGATCAGCGTCCGCTGGCGGCTCCCGGCCCCGGCGGAGCGTCGGCTCTCGCCCGACACCTGCTGGCCGCGCCCCTGCTCACCGACGACATCAGTGCGGGCGTGCTGGTTGTTGCGTCGTTGGACGAACCCGGACCAGGCCGGATCGGTGCGATCACCGAGGTGGCACGCTATGCCGCCAGCCAATTGCAACTCGCCGAACTCGACGCGTCTCGGGCCCGCCTCGACCGGGCCGAAGTGCTCGCGCTCCGCGCACAGATCAGCCCGCACTTCATCTACAACGCCCTCAACACGATCGCATCGTTCGTCCGCACCGACCCCGACCGGGCACGCGAGCTGATCCTCGACTTCGCCGACTTCACCCGCTACTCGTTCCGCGCGGCGGGCGAGTACACGGCGCTCGCCGACGAACTCCGCAACATCGACCGCTACCTGACCCTGGAACGTGCACGATTCGGACCCGGCCTGACAGTGAAACTGCAGGTGGCGCCCGAAGTACTCGGTGTCGTCGTGCCGTTCCTCGCCCTGCAGCCGCTCGTGGAGAACGCCGTCCGCCACGGCCTTGCGGGCAGAAGAGCCGGCACCATCAGCATCATCGCGCGCAACGCGGGTCCCGACTGCCTGCTGTCGATCGAGGACGACGGCGTCGGGATGGATCCGGAGCTGCTGCGGACCGGCGCGATCGACGCCCTCAACCCCGCGGGACCGAAAGAGTCCGACGGCGCGCACGTCGGACTCACCAATGTCGACCAACGTCTCCGATCGGCGTTCGGCAACGACTACGGTCTAGTGGTCGACACCGCCGTCGGCGCAGGAACCAAGGTCAGCATGCGGATCCCGAAGTTCGCGTCCGGCATCCGAGCCGATCCGGCGACAGACGGGAGAGAGGCCCACCACCGATGACCGGACTGACAATCCTCGCCGTCGACGACGAGGCCCCCGCCCTCGACGAACTCGCATACCTCCTCAACCGGCACGACTCCGTCGGCCAGGTGATCACCGCTTCCGACGCGACGAGCGCGCTCCGGGAACTCACCGACCACACCATCGACGCCGTCTTCCTCGACATCTCGATGCCGGGGTTGTCCGGCATGGAGCTCGCCGGGGTTCTCGCCAACTACGCATCGCCCCCGCCCGTCGTCTTCGTCACCGCGCACGACGACCGCGCTGTCGACGCTTTCGCCATCGGTGCCCTCGACTACGTCTTGAAACCGTTGCGCGACGCCCGCCTGGCCCAGGCGATCGACCGCGTGGTCGCGCATGTGACCGCCCGCAACGACGAACCGTCGGAGCCTGAGGCCGTGGAGCCGGACGATGTGATCCCCGTCGAGTCGGGCGGTGTCACCTCGCTGGTGCGACGTGACTCGATCTCATGGGTGGAGTCCGTCGGCGACTACGCCCGTCTGCACAGCGACACCGGCGCGCACCTCGTGCGGGTCACCCTGTCCACACTTGAAACCCGTTGGCAGCCTGCCGGGTTCGCCCGCGTGCATCGCAGTTACCTCGTGAATCTGCCGATGGTCGTCGGACTCCGGTCGGCGGGTGCCACCACGATGGTCCGAGTCCAGGCCAACGGGCGGTCTGCGGCCGTCGAACTGCCCGTCAGCCGCCGCCAGGTCCGCGAACTGAAGGACCGTC
Source organism: Gordonia malaquae NBRC 108250 (assembly GCF_000344135.1). Taxonomy (GTDB): domain Bacteria; phylum Actinomycetota; class Actinomycetes; order Mycobacteriales; family Mycobacteriaceae; genus Gordonia; species Gordonia malaquae. The sequence goes on from NZ_BAOP01000018.1 coordinate 77,422, forward strand.
TCGTCCGCGACCCGATGCGCACGATCCGCGGCGACACCGGGGGCTGACGTGCCAGACGTCCCGCCCCGCGAACGCGTTGTCCTGTCGCAGCGACGCGGCGCACGAATGGTGCGCACTCGCGTCCAGGTGGCCGAGCAGAGCGGCGTCGGCGAACACCTGGTGCGGGGTCTGGTCCGCGCGCAGCTCGCGCTCGCTCTGCGTCTCGGGGTCGCCGTCACCCTGCTGTTCGTCGCGATCCCCATCCTCGGCGCCACTGTCGAACCGTTCGCCACGGCAACCGTCTTCGGAATCAGGCTCAACTGGCTGATCCTCGGAGTCGCACCGTATCCGGTCCTCTACCTCGCAGGACGGCTGTATCTGCGTCTCGCGGAACAAGCCGAACGCGACTTCGAACGCCTCACCTCCGACGAGCCGGGCGCCGACCGGTGACCGGCTGGACTCTCGCGGCAGTCGTCGCCGCGGCCGCGGGAACCCTCGCCGCAGGCGCCTATGCGGGACGGGGCGCCCGTTCGACGTCCGACTTCCTCGTCGCCTCGCGCGGTATCGGACCCGGCTGGAACGCCGCGGCCATCGCAGGCGAATACCTGTCGGCTGCATCGTTCCTCGGGGTGGCCGGGCTCGTCGCCAAATACGGCGCCGACGCCCTCTGGTACCCGATCGGGTTCACCGCCGGGTACCTCGCGCTCCTGCTGTTCGTCGCCGCGCCGCTCCGCCGGTCCGGCGCGTACACCGTCCCCGACTTCGCCGAGTTCCGCCTCGCCTCTCCCCTGGCCCGCCGCGTGTCGATGCTGGTGGTGGTCGGTGTCTGCGTCCTCTACCTGGTCCCGCAGCTGCAGGGCGCGGGCCTCACCCTCGACATCCTCCTCGGCCTGCCCCCGTGGATCGGTGTCGTGACCATCGGACTGCTGGTGATCGTGAACGTCGTCGGCGGCGGTATGCGGTCGGTGACGTTCGCGCAGGCGGCGACCTACTGGCTCAAACTGACGGCGATCGCAGTCCCGGCTCTCGCGCTCTCGGCACTGTTCCTCACCGGCTCGCACGACCTCGGCGAACCGCTTCCTCCACACGTCCAGACCGCCACCACCGTCGACGTGGGACGGACCGTCTCCGTCGAGATCACCGACCCAGCGGGCGTCCGGATCGACCGCATGCCCGCCACGGCCGGCACGACGACCGTCGACGAGGGCTCCACCATCACGCTCGACGCCGGTGCGCAGACACCCGTGGTGTCCGGAGTCCCGCAGACCGGGCAGGGGTGGGCGGCGTCCGGCGGCGGCCTCGGCGGCGACCACCCGCTCTACCAGGTCCTGTCGCTGATGGTCGCGACGTTCCTCGGCGCGATCGGACTCCCCCACGTGCTCGTGCGCTTCTACACCAACCCCGACGGCCGCGCCGCCCGGCGGACGGCGCTCAACGTGATCGCCGCGCTGTCGGTGTTCTACCTGTTCCCGACGGTGCTCGGCGCGCTCGCCCGGATCTGGACGCCGCAGATCCTGACGACGGGCGACGCCGACGCGGCCGTCCTACTCCTGCCCGACGCCGCGTTCGGCGGAGTGTGGGGGACGCTGTTCGGCGCGCTCGTCGCGGCCGGGGCGAGCGCCGCGTTCCTAGCCACGTCGTCGGGCCTGCTGGTGTCCATCGCGGGCGTCATGTCGACCGATCTGCTGCCCGCCGGGGTGCGCAGCTTCCGGATCAGCGCCGTCATCGGCGGACTGGTCCCGATCGGTCTCGCACTCGGCGCGGGATCGCTCGAACTGTCCCGCTCGGTGGGCCTGGTGTTCGCGGTGTCGGCCGCCACGTTCTGCCCGCTGCTGCTGTTGGGCATCTGGTGGCGCGGACTCACCGCGACCGGCGCCGTCGCCGGACTCGTCGTCGGCGGCGCCACCTCGATCGCCGCGGTGGCGCTCGGAACTGGCGACCTCCTCGCCGGCTGGCCGGGGGTGGTCGTCGACTACCCCGCGGCCGTCACCGTGCCGTTGACGTTCGCGGTGATGATCGGAGTCAGCCGAATGACACGCGCGACGATTCCCCCGCGGGTCGCCGCTGTCTTCGCAGCCATGCATGTACCCGAACGCCTCGGCCTCGGCGTGGAGAGGACTCCCTGATGGGTGCCGGTGGTGCCGCGCTGGTGCTCCTTTTCGTCCCGCTATTGGTCGTCACCGTTCTGTCGGGCACGATGGCACGACACCGTCGGCACCCGCAGCCGGTCCTGAACCGGCCGCGAGTGCCAAGTCCGACGACCGTTCATCGGTAGCGAGAGACCGTTCATCGCACCGTCGACCGGCCTGGTCGATCAGATCACAACCTGTACTCCATGTGACTGTCGTCTCGTTCATGCTCATCGCATGCGATTCACCGTCAACCCAGCGAAGGAGTGATCGTGTCCGACCAGCCTCCCGCCAGGCTCGAACCGTCACCAGACGAGTTCCTCGTAGCCGAGGCCAGCCCTGAGTTCCACAAGCTCCGCAGCTCACTGCGGCGCTTCGTCTTCCCGATGTCGGCGTTCTTCCTCCTCTGGTACGCCGTGTACGTCCTGCTCGGCGCGTTCGCCACCGACTTCATGGGCACCAAGGTGTGGGGCAACATCAACGTCGGCCTCATCCTCGGACTGCTGCAGTTCGTGACCACATTCGCCATCACCTTCGCGTACGTGCGGTTCGCGAACCGCGACCTCGACCCGCAGGCGGACGCGATCCGCCAGAAGTTCGCCGACGGCGGCTACAACACTCCGGAGGCCACCCGATGATCACCCATCTCGCCGCCGCAGAGGCGGTCGGCAATCCTGCGGTCAACATCTCGATCTTCATCGCGTTCGTCGCGGTCACGATGTTCGTGGTGATCCGCGCCAGCCGCAAGAACACCTCCGCGTCTGAGTTCTTCACCGCGGGCGGCGGCTTCTCCGGCCCCCAGAACGGCGTCGCCATCGCGGGCGACTACCTGTCGGCGGCGAGCTTCCTCGGCATCGCGGGCGCCATCGCCGTCTACGGCTACGACGGCTTCCTGTACTCGATCGGATTCCTCGTCGCGTGGCTCGTCGCGCTCCTGCTGGTGGCCGAGCTTCTCCGCAACACGGGCCGATTCACGATGGCCGACGTGCTCAGCTTCCGACTCAAGGAACGCCCGGTCCGCATGGCCGCCGCGATCTCGACTCTTGTCGTGTCGCTGTTCTACCTGCTTGCGCAGATGGCCGGAGCGGGCGGCCTCGTCGCACTCCTGCTGAACATTCACGACAAGACGGGACAGTCCATCGTCATCGCCGTCGTCGGTGTCCTGATGATCGTGTACGTGCTGGTCGGCGGAATGAAGGGCACCACCTGGGTGCAGATCATCAAGGCTGTGCTGCTCATCGCGGGCGCTGCGATCATGACCGCGATCGTTTTGGTCAAGTTCGACTTCAACATGTCGAGCCTCCTCGGTGAGGCCCAGAACATGATCACGGGCAACGAGAAGACCGCGACGCGTGACGTCCTCGCCCCCGGCGCCAAGTACGGCGGCTCCACCGAGTCGAAGATCAACTTCCTCTCGCTCGGCCTCGCGCTGGTCCTCGGCACGGCAGGTCTGCCGCACGTCCTGATGCGTTTCTACACCGTCCCCACCGCGAAGGAAGCACGACGCTCGGTGGTCTGGGCGATCTCGCTCATCGGCGCGTTCTACCTGTTCACGCTGGTCCTCGGCTACGGCGCGGCTGCGCTCGTCGGCCCGGAGAAGATCCTGGGCGCCGCGGGCGGCGAGAACGCGGCGGCACCTCTGCTCGCGCTTGAACTGGGCGGAACCGTCTTGATGGGCATCATCTCGGCCGTCGCGTTCGCGACCATCCTGGCTGTCGTCGCCGGTCTCGCGATAACCGCGTCGGCGTCGTTCGCACACGACATCTACGCGTCGGTGATCAAGCGTGGTCAGGCGTCGGAGACCGATCAGGTGCGCGTCTCCCGGATCACCGTTGTGGTGCTGGGCATCTTGAGCATCGTCCTCGGCATTCTCGCAAACGGTCAGAACATCGCGTTCCTCGTGGCCCTGGCGTTCGCGGTCGCGGCGTCGGCCAACCTCCCGACCATCGTGTACTCGCTGTACTGGCGTCGTTTCAACACTCGCGGCGCGCTGTGGAGCATGTACGGCGGCCTGATCTCGTGCATCGTGCTCATCGTGTTCTCGCCTGCCGTCTCCGGCACCGCGAAGTCGATGATCAAGGGATCCGACTTCCACTGGTTCCCGCTTGAGAACCCGGGCATCGTGTCGATCCCCCTCGCGTTCATCCTCGGCATCGTCGGCACGCTGACGTCGAAGGACCGCGGCCAGCCCGCGAAGAACGCCGAGATGGAGGTCCGCTCCCTCACCGGAGTCGGCGCCGAGGGAGCCGTCGCCCACTGACCACCGCCCCTCGACACAACGAGCCGCCCCGCACGATCTGCGGGGCGGCTCGTTGCATGAGGACCGTCAACCCACGGTGACGATCTCGTCGTCGACCGACTCGGGAGAACCGATCTGGCGGATGCGCGCCGGAAGGGCGAGCGCTGCCAGCAGGCACGCGACTGCCGCCGCCGCCGCAATCAGGTACGCGGCCTTGAATCCGTCACTGGTGTACATGACTGTGCCTGGAGGCAACGCCTGCATCACCTGCGGCGGGAGTTGCGCGATGTACGAGTTGTTCATCACGGTGAAGGCGATCACCGGGAGGACAGCCGGGAACACACTCTGGAAGACGCCCGCGATACTCGCGGTCGACGCCTGCAGCTGCGGCGGAACTGCTTCGATCAGCAGATTCGGGATCGACGCGTAGCCGAGCCCCATGCCGAGTCCGACAAGGCTGCCGAACACGATCAACAGTCCCTTGCTGTCGTGAGAGAACGCCGCGAGGCCACAGCCGAGTCCCGCAGAGACCGCACCGGCCGCGAGCGTCATCCGCGGACGAGCGTCGCGGCCGACCAGGACACCGACGATGACGCCGCCGATCATGGTGAACAGTCCGATCGGAGTCTGAAACAGTGCCGTTCCCTTGGCGTCGACACCGAAGCCGTACCCCAGCCCGAGCATTCCCGGCGTCATGACCAGCATCGGGAGCAGCATCGTGAACAACCCGCTCACGCCGTACATGAATCCGGCCGCGGTGACGGTGAACGCGACCGACCGCTCGCGGAGGACCTTGATGTCGATCAGCGGTTCGGCGATCACGCTGGCGCTGACCAACCAGGCGACGACCAGGACGATGCCGCCGAGCAGGAAGCCGAGAGTCGAGCCCGCGGACCAGCCCCAGGTCGGGCCGAAGCTGACGCCGACCAGAATGCCCGCCACACCGGCGCCGAGAAGCACCGCGCCGACCAGATCGAGCCGCGAGCGAACCCGCACCGAACTCTCCTTCGTCGTCGCGAAGATCAGGCCGCCGAGAACAACGAGTGCGATGACCGCGAACCAGAAGATCGAGCGGAAGCCCCACCCGTCGACCAGCCAACCGGTGATGTACGGCGCCGGGATCGCGATGATGCCCATGCCGCTCGTCGCGATGCTGACCGCGAGTGCGACCGTCTTCGCCGGGAAGACGTCACGAATCAGCGAGTAACTCAAGAACAGGCAGGGGACGAGGAACCCGGTCAATGCGCGTCCGACGATCAACACGCCGTACGACGGCGCCACCGCCGAGACAAGTGATCCCACGAGGGCGAGCGCCACGCACACGAGCAGCATCTTCCGCTTCCCGTGCATGTCGGCCAGCTTGCCGACGAGCGGTGCCGCGACCGCCCCGAGCAGAAGGAACGAGGTGAGCAGCCATGCGCCCTGCGTCGTCTGGTAGTGCGCCGCGATCGAAGGGAGGGCGGTGGCGATCATGATGTAGCTGATCGCGAGCATTTCGAGGAGCAGCACGATCGAGAGGAGAGAGATGACGAGTCGCGGCGTCCACCGCTGATCTACGTCGCCGGTCGAGCCGGGGAGGGAGGGCGAGACCATCAGAGGTCCTTTCGTGGGGAAGGGATCGACAGCCGGGGCCTCAGCCCCTTCGTGTCGGTGACATCACAATCCACGGCAGATGTGCCCCACTACACACCGTCCCAACCACCGGGACATCCCTCGACTACGTCCCGCTGACGAACCCCCCAGGTCACGGCGATATCCGGCATTCGACGAGGATCACGCCCGGTCTGACGGTTCGTCCTCGCAGCCCAGAACTGCCGGCCAAACCTTCGCAAGATGACCGTCGACGGGGCGACGCGAACTACTCGAGACCGCGTTCAACCATCACCGAGCAGCGGAAGAAGGCACGTAAGCACGCCTACTCCCCTGAGTGGTAATGGTTGGACGCGGAAAGTCAGGCGTCTTGGATCCGCGCGAACGGGCGGGCCGCTTCGAGTTCGTAGGAGAGTTCGAGGAGCGTGCGCTCGGCGCCCATGTCGGCGGAGAAGTGGATGCCGATCGGCAGACCGTCCGGAGTCTGCCCGAGCGGCAGAGATACCGCGGGCGTTCCGCTGACGTTGTTGGCGGGCGTGAACGACACATAGCGCGTGAGCTTGTCGAACACCTCGTCGAAGTCGCCCGACGGGGAGAGGACACCGATCTCCGGCGTCACATGAGCGAGCGTCGGCGAGAGGACGACGTCGAAGTCCCTCGTCAGGCCGATGAACGCCTTGGTCCCGCGGTTCAGTCCGCGGATCGCGAACGGGAGGCGGTAGAAGCGACGCAGGAATCGGTTCGACAGGCCACGCGTGAACGGATCGATCTGCGAGTTGTCGAAGCCCTTGCCGACGGTGAACTTGCCGAGCCTGTCGATGCCGAACGCCATCAACGCCCAGTAGTCGGCGAAGTCGTCGACGAACGACCTGTCGACCGGAAGCGGCACTGTGGTGACCGAATGACCGAGCGACTCCAGGAGCTCGACGGTGTCGTTCAGTGCGGAGTCTGTCGCCGGATCGAGGAGATGTCCGGTGATCGGCACGTTGACCAGCGCGATCCGGAGGCGCTTGTCACCGGGTCCCTCGACGTGACCGACCGGCGGCAGATTCTTCGCCGGTGACAGTCGTTCGACGTCGGCGAGGAAAGCCGCGCTGTCGCGGACGCTGCGCGTGATGACACCGTTGCTGACCAGGTCGATCGGCAGGTCTTTGGCCATCTTCGACGGCGCCGTCCGCCCGCGCGTCGGCTTCAGACCGACCAGACCGCACGCCGCGGCGGGGATACGGATGGAGCCGCCGCCGTCGTTGCCGTGTGCGAGCGGCAGAACGCCCGCGGCGACGAGCGCGGCTGCACCGCCGGACGACGCACCCGACGAGAAGTCGGTGTCCCACGGGTTGCGGGTCGGTTCGCGGTCGACGAACTCGGTGGTGGCCGTCAGCCCGTAGGCCGGGGTGGTCGACGCTCCGATCACGTTGAGGCCGGTTCCGACGAACTGGTCGGAGAACTCCTCGTTCTCGGTCGCCTTCACGTCCGGCGTCGCGGCCGAACCGTTCCGCGTGGCGATCCCCGCGAACGCTGTGTTGTTCTTGATCGCCGACGGCACACCCGCGAAGACACCGTCGAACGTGCCCGCGGCCCGCGACCGTGCACGCTCCCGATCGTCGACGACAAGAGCGTTGATCGCCGGCTCCACGACATCCAGTCGGGCGAGGGCCGCGTCGAGCACTTCCGCGGCATTGACTTCGCCGGATGCGATCCGCTGCGCGACGCCCAGCGCGTCGAGGTCGCCGAGCGCGTCGTCGGTGAAGGAATGCACGTGTTTCATGGTTACGCAGCGTACTTCGTTCGACACCCGTGACGCGACGCACATCAGCGGGTAGGAATTGAAGCATGCAGCTGAGATTCACCCCAGAGGAAGAAGCCTTCCGGACCGAGCTCAGGGAGTTCTTCACCACCGAGATCCCCGAGGACATCCGACGGCGCAACGCCGAAGGCAAGACCATCTACCCGGACGACATCGTCACGACGACGCAGATCCTCAACAAGCGCGGCATCGCAGTCCCCGCGTGGCCGGTGGAAGCCGGCGGCCAGGACTGGACGCCGGTGCAGCATCACATCTGGCGCGAGGAGATGGCGCTCAACTTCGTCCCCGACCTGCTGCCGTTCAACGCGGGCATGGTCGGACCGGTGATCGCCCACTTCGGCAACGACGCGCAGAAGGAACGCTTCCTCCCGATCACCCGCAATCTCGACCTCTGGTGGTGCCAGGGATTCTCGGAGCCCGAGGCAGGCAGTGACCTCGCGTCGCTGAAGACGCGGGCCGTCCGCGACGGCGACCACTACGTCGTCAACGGCCAGAAGACGTGGACCACCCTCGGCCAGTTCGCCAAGTGGATCTTCATGCTGGTCCGCACCGATCCCGACGTGAAGAAGCAGGCGGGCATCAGCTTCCTGCTGATCGACCTCGACACCCCGGGCATCGAGATGCGCCCGATCCAGCTGATCGACGGCGGGTACGAGGTCAACGAGGTCTTCTTCAGCGACGTGCGCGTGCCTGTCGAGAATCTCGTGGGTGAAGAGAACCAGGGCTGGACGATCGCCAAGTTCCTGCTCGGCAACGAACGGTCCGGCATCGCCCGTGTCGGTTACACGAAGACGAAGCTCGCTCGAGCCAAGAAGCTCGCGAGCGAGATCACCACGCCGAACGGGACGCTCCTCGACGATCCGGCGATCGCATCACGCCTCGCCGACCTGGAGAATCAGCTCCTGGCCCTCGAGATCACGCAGCTCCGTGTGGTCGCGGGCTCGGCGAACGGCAAGCAGAACCCGGCGTCGTCGCTCCTGAAACTGCGCGGCTCCGAACTGCAGCAGCAGGCGATGGAGCTCCTCGCCGACATCGCCGGTCCGGACTCGCTGCCCGTCGCGGGAGTCGACGCCGCAGGTGCCAACGGCACCGCCGACGTGGCCTCTCCCGAATGGGCCCAGCTCACGGTTCCGACCTACCTCAACTACCGCAAGGTCACGATCTACGGCGGCTCGTCCGAAGTGCAGCGCCAGATCATCGACAAGGCCGTGCTGGGCCTCTAGGCCCGCCAGACTCACCAGGGAACACAAATGGAATTCGACCTCTCCGAAGAACAGGTGATGTTGCGCGACACCGTCCGCGACGTCCTGACCTCCACCTACGACGTGGAGACCCTCCGATCCGTCACCGACACCGACCTCGGCTGGAGCCGCGACGTGTGGAACTCGCTCGCCGAGATCGGCATCCTCGGTCTCGTCTTCAGCGAAGACGACGGCGGCATGGGCGCAGGCCCGGAGGAGTTGTCCGTCGTCATGGGCGAGCTGGGTGCGAGCCTCGCTCCCGAACCTCTGCTCGGATCGGTGATCGTGCCCGGCATGCTCGTCGCCCGCACCGCCGACGACGCCACCCGCGCCGACGTCATCGGCGGCCTCTCGTCGGGCGAACGTCTGCTCGCGTTCGCGCACACCGAACCCGGCGACCGGTGGCCGCACACCGCGGTCACGACGACAGCCGTCGACGGGAACCTGACCGGGACCAAGACCCTCGTCGACCACGGCGACGTCGCCGACACCTTCGTGGTCTCCGCTCGTGAGTCGGACGGGACGATCGGGCTGTACCTCGTCGCCGCGGACGCCGACGGCCTGGCCCGCACCGCGTACCGGACGCACGACCGCCGACGCGGAGCGCAGATCGAGCTGACCGGCGCCGCCGGAACACGTCTGGGCAGCGGCGACGCGTCGCAGGTGATCTCCGACGTCGAGGTCGCCACACAGTCGGCCCTGTGCGCCGAGGCCGTCGGCGCCATGACCCGCGCCCTGCAGCTGACGGTCGAGTATCTGAAGACGCGCAAGCAGTTCGGCGTTCCGCTCGCAACGTTCCAGGCGCTCACTCATCGCGCCGCCGACATGTACGTGTCGAACGAACTCGCGCAGAGCATGAGCACGTACTTCACCGCGGCCCTTGCCGACGGCGACTACGACCCGATCATCGCCTCCCGGGCCAAGCTGCAGATCTGCCGCAGCGGACGGCACGTCGGCCAGGAGGCCATCCAGATGCACGGCGGCATCGGCATGACGGCCGAGTACCCGGTCGGTCATTACGTCAGCCGCCTCACCGCGATCTCGCACACCCTCGGCGACGCCGACTCGCACCTGGCGCGGCTCTCCGGCTCGGTGTCCGAGTGGGACATGGTGACCGTCGGCTGACTGACGTTCGTAGCACCGACACGTATCCGGCCCTGAGCTCCGGAAGTGCGGAATACGTGTCGGCACTACGAGACGTGGATCACGCTACCGAATGTCACAGCAACTGGTTTAGGGTGACGACCATGGCTGAACCCATCATCGAAGACTCCATCGACGTCAACGCAACCCCCGAGGCCGTCTGGTCCGTGATCAGCGATCTTCCGCGCATGGGCGAGTGGAGCCCGCAGTGCAAGAAGATGATCGTGTTCGGCGGTGAGGTCAAGCAGGGCGCGCGCACTCTCAACGTGAACCGCCGCGGCCCGCTCGTGTGGCCGACCAGCGCGAAGATCGTCACGTTCGACACCAACCGTGAGATCGCCTTCCGCATCTCCGAGAACCACACCGTCTGGTCGTACAAGATCGACGCCACCGAGACCGGTTCGCGCGTCACCGAATCGCGTGTCGCCGAAGGCGGCAAGACCACCGCACTGTCGGCGTTCCTCGTCGACAAGGTGTTCGGCGGCAACGACTCCTTCGAAGACGAACTCCGCGAAGGCATCCGCGAGACGCTCGGCAAGATCAAGCGCGCCGCGGAAAGCGTCTGAGCTCTGGCCTAGACTCGGGGGCGATGAATCCGCTCCCGGTCAGCAGTTCCGCCGGAGCCCGACCGAGGAGGAACCTGAAGGTGGCACGACGCCCCAAGGGTCCCGACGCACGCACCGGCGTCGGACACCTGATCGACCTGTTCAATCAGACAGTCCCGCCGATCCACCCGCGCGGCATCCCGTTCGTCGCGGCGCCCGCCGCGGTCGCAGTCCTGGGCCGCAGCAAGCCGTGGATCTCGCGCCCTGCGATGGCGCTCGCAGGCGCGTCGGCTCTGTTCTTCCGCCATCCGTCCCGCGTCCCACCGACGGGCGCGGGGCTGGTGGTGGCACCTGCCGACGGCACCATCGCGATCGTCGACGAGATGGTCCCTCATCCCGAACTCGGTCTCGGCGATCAGCCGCTGCCGCGCATCTGCACGTTCCTGTCGGTGTTCGACGTCCACGTGCAGCGCGTCCCGATCGCCGGGCGAGTCCTGTCGGTGGTCCACAAGCCCGGCGAGTTCCTGTCGGCCGATCTGCCCGAGGCCAGCACGGCGAACGAACGCACGTCGATGACGATCGCGACCCCCGAAGGACCGCAGGTCGGTGTTGTGCAGATCGCCGGTCTGATCGCCCGCCGCATCGTCAACGACGCCGAGGTCGGACACGATCTGGTCCTCGGCGACACGTACGGCCTGATCCGATTCGGTTCACGCGTCGACGTCTTCCTGCCCGCCGGAACCGTGCCGAAGGTGTCGGTCGGCCAGCGCGCCATCGGTGCCGAGACAGTCTTCGCGGACCTGAGCTGATGGCCGACGGACCGACCCGCCCGCGGCTGGGCCGGCGCCGTCGTGACGGCGCGCCGCGTCGTCGTGCCCGCGTCGCCGGCCAGATGCGGCGACGCAGCGACCGCGAGCGGCGCCATTCGTTGCGGGACGGCCGGATGTTCCTGCCGTCCGCACTCACGATTCTCGCCGTCTGCGCAGGTCTGAGCGCTGTTCGTTTCGCCGACGAAGGCAAGATCGATCTCGCGCTCGGACTACTGGTGATCGCCGCCGTGCTCGACGGCCTCGACGGCCGCGTCGCTCGCATGATGGACGCGACCACCAAGATCGGCGCCGAGATCGATTCGCTCGCGGACGCCATCAACTTCGGTGTGGCACCCGCCTTGATCGTCTACTCGGCGGTGCTGCGCGACTCCGACTCCATGGGCAAGGACGTCGGCTGGATCCTCGTCCTCATCTACTGCGCAGCGATCGTCCTCCGGCTGGCCAGGTTCAACACCCTGCTCGACGACGACGACGCCCCGGCGTACACGAAGGAATTCTTCGTCGGCGTGCCCGCTCCCGCGGCCGCCGTGATGGCGTTGCTCCCGGTCGGCATGATGCAGCACTTCGGAACCGGCTGGTGGACGTCGACCGCCGCTGTCGGATCGTGGATGGTGTTCGTCGCACTGCTCGCGGTGAGCCGCGTCCCGACGTTGTCGTTCAAGACGGCCCGGGTGCGCCCGAGTGCGCTCGCCGGGTTGCTGATCGTGGTCGCTGCGGCCGCCGCACTGCTGATGACATTCCCGTATCTGCTGATGGTGATCGGCGTTCTCGCGTACCTCGCACACATGCCGTTCGCGTGGCGGATGCAGCGGTTGGTCGCGGCCCGGCCCGAGCACTGGGAGGTCCCCGCGCGTGACCGTCGCCTCCAGCGGCGAGACGAGCGTCGTGCCGCCGGCGGCAACGGCGTCCGCCGACGTCGAGTGGCCCCGCGCACGTCTGCACGCCTGGGTCTGCGGCGTCCGACGCCGCGAACCGAACGCCACGCCGACGACATCGTCGAGGACTGAGACGTGACGGAACCGTCGTTGGCACTCACCGCACGTCTGAACACCTCGGCCGCCGACTCGCGGCGTGGACTCGTCCGCGTTCACCCTGAGGTGCTGGCCGCACTGTCGCTGAGGGAGTGGGACGCGATCAGCCTCACCGGTGCGCGGACCGTGACCTCGGTGGTGGCCAGGGCGTCCGACGACGTGCCACCCGGCACCCTCCTGCTCGACGACATCACGTTCTCCAATCTCGGCGTCCGCGAGAACACCCAGGTGATCGTGGGCCCGGTGACCGTGTACGGCGCGTCGAAGGTCACGGTGAGCGGATCGTCTGCCGCGGTGTCGGCCGTGGCGGACGCAGCCCTGCGGCGCGCGCTGCTCGGCAAGATCGTTTCTGTGGGCGATGCCGTCGCCCTCCTGCCACGTGACCTCGGCCCCGACCTCGCAGCGAGCGAAGCCACACAGTCGATGGCTCGCGCTCTCGGCATCACCTGGACGAACGAACTGTTGACCGTCACCGCGACCGAGCCTGCCGGCCCCGTCAGCGTGCAGACCAACACGGCGGTCGTATGGGCCTCCTCCTCGCCCGTCGAGCACAGTCGAAACGCCTCCCCGCCCGTCGAGCGCAGTCGAGACGCCTTGCCGCCCGTCGAGCGCAGTCGAGACGCCTCCCCGCCCGTCGAGCGCAGTCGAGACGCATCCCCGCCCGTCGAGCGCAGTCGAGACGCCTTGCCGCCGCTCCCGGTCGCGGAGTTGGTCGGCGTCGACTCGCAGACCGCTCGGTTGACGGAGTGGCTGTCGGTGACCCTCGACTCCCCCGACATCCTGGCGGCACTCGGCGCGCAGCCTCGTCTCGGCGTGCTGGTGACCGGCCCGTCAGGTGTCGGCAAGGCGACCGTTGTGCGGTCGGTGTGCGCCGATCGGCCGTTCGTCGAGATCGACGGGCCCACCACGGGCGCGCTCGTCGCCGAGAGCCGCCGTGCCGCGGTGTCCTCGGCCGTCGCGCGCCTGCGCGCGCAGGGCCCTGGCGTTCTGCTGATCACCGACGTCGACGCGCTGCTGCCGGTCGATGCCGATCCGGTGTCCACGCTGATCCTCGACGACCTCAGGTCTGCGATCGGAAGCGGGACCGTCGCACTGGTCGCGACGAGCGCCGATGCGACGAAGGCCGATCCGCGTCTGCGCGAACCCGACCTGTGCGACCGGTCGTTGACCATCGGACTCCCCGATGCTCCGCTGCGCGCAAAGCTGCTGGCCGCGATCCTGCGAAGCGTGCCAGTCGACGGTGAACTCGACTTCGACGACGTCGCCGCACACACTCCGGGCTTCGTCGCCGCAGACCTCGCCGCCGTGGTGCGCGACGCCGCATTGCGCGCTGCGGCTCGGGCCGCCGAGACCTCCGAAGAACCCGCACTGCGGACGTCCGATCTGACCGAGGCGTTGGCCGTCGTCCGTCCGGCGTCCCGGCTGGAGTCGCCCGATGTGGCTCTCGGTTCGATCACGCTCGACGACGTCGGCGACATGGTCGAGACTCGCCAGGCTCTCACTGAGGCGGTGTTGTGGCCGCTGCAGCACCCGGACACGTTCACCCGATTGGGCGTCGACCCGCCGCGCGGCGTCCTGCTGTACGGCCCTCCCGGCTGCGGCAAGACGTTTGTCGTTCGGGCACTGGCCGCGTCGGGACGCCTCTCGGTGCACACCGTCAAGGGTGCGGAACTGCTCGACAAGTGGGTGGGCGCGTCCGAACGTGCCGTACGCGACCTGTTCACCAGGGCACGAGAGTCGGCGCCGTCGTTGATCTTCCTCGACGAGGTCGATGCACTCGCACCGCGTCGTGGTGGTTCCACCGACTCCGGAGTCGCCGATCGCGTGGTCGCGGCGCTGCTGACCGAGTTGGACGGCGTCGAACCGCTGTCGGACGTCGTGGTGCTCGGCGCGACGAACCGGCCCGACCTCATCGATCCGGCGCTGTTGCGTCCCGGCCGCCTCGAGCGACTCGTATTCGTCCCGCCGCCGAATGCCGCCGCCCGCGCGGACATCCTGCGCGCGTCGTCGCGCAACGTCCCGCTCGCGGAGATCGACCTCGACGCACTGGCCACCGACTTGGACGGGTACTCCGCGGCCGACTGCTCCGCGCTGCTGCGTGAGGCGGCACTCGCTGCGATGCGTCGTGACATCGAGGCCGCGACGGTCACCTCCGCCGATCTCGACGTCGCACGAGCGGCGGTCCGCCCGTCCCTCGATCCCGACCAGGTGGCCGAACTCGAGGCGTACGCCGAGCGTCGTCGCAGCTAGCCTCTGGCTTCCAGGGCACTGGCACGGGATCTCCAGCTTCCTGCCAGGTTGTGCGGGTTCTCTCGTAATCGACAGCGGCAGTCGTGCCGCACGACACGAAGGAATCACGATGAGCGACGCCCAGGACCAGACTCCCGACAGCCCGGCCGCCGAACCCGACGCCGCGGCCGCGCCGACCCAGCCCATCGGGCAACCCGAACCGGCAGCTCCCGCAGTGCCGCCCGCCCCGTCGAAGCAGCCGGTTGTGGTCCCGGTCCAGCGACGGTTTCTGATCGCGGGCTCCGTGGTCGGAGCCCTCGCAGTCGTCGGACTGTCGTTCGGCGCGGGTTTCCTCGTCGGCGACCACTCCGGGGACAAGTTCGAGCGTCGTCACGGTCGGATCGAGGTGATGCGGTTCGGGGATCAATCGGATCAGCAGGGCCAGTTCCCCGGCCTCCAACAGTTCCCGGGCCAGGGCGAGGTCCCGAACTTCCGGATGCGTCCGCAGGAGGGCGCACCCGATCAGACCGACACTCCCGCGACCCCCTCCACCCCGTCCGCCTAGCGCGGCCTTCGCCGACAGATGCTGCTTTCGTCGACGTAGATCGACGCTTCATCGACAAACGCGGCCTTCCTGAAGGCCGCGTTTGTCAGTGAGGGTCGCGGCGACCGCTTCAGCCGTGAGGTGCGCCGCGACGGGCTTCGGTTCAAAGACGCTGGGGACAGCGGACGTGGCCGGCTGAGCGCTCCTTGTCCCGCTGGCATCTGGTCAATGCGTCTTTTGAAGTGGATCCCGAAGGGATCGAACACCGGAGGCGACAGCCGAACCACGCGCCGCGACCCTCACCGACAAACGCGGCCTTCACAAGGGCCGCGTTTGTCGACGAAGCGTCGGTTTGTGTCGAGGAACGCAGCGTTTGTCGCCGAAGGCCGCGGGAGGCACAGAGCGACAAGCCTGTGGACAACGTGGGTGCATTTTTCGTGTTCACGTAGTTCACTACGGGCATGTGGCCGGTGAACAGGTACGGGATCGTCAATCGAGCGTCGGCGTTGGACGCCGGGATACCGGAACGTCGGATCACCGAGGCAGTCAGATCGGGTGAGCTGCAGGTCGTCGGACGCGGGCAGTATCTGCCGGGCGTAGTGCTCTCCGAGAGTGCACAACCGACCGCACTCCTGTACCGGAAACGATGCATCGCCGCCGCGACTGGACCGGGACGTCTGGTGCTCAGCCACGATTCCGCGGCCGCCGTCCACGGACTTGAGCTCCTCTATCCCGACACCGTCCACGTGCATCTGACAAACGGACTCTCGGGCGGCGGATACACGCGAGCACGAAGAATCGTGCATCCGGGGATCCTCTCCGACGACGAGGTCGTGGAGATCGACGGCGTGCTGGTCACCAGCCTCGAGCGGACAGTTGTCGACGTCGCGCTCGCGTCATCCCGCTTCGCTCAGTCCCTGACAGTTCTCGACGGAGGGCTCGCCCACGGGCTCACCGACGACAGTTTGCAGCGCGCCTTCTCCACTCCACGCAGGGGCGTGTCCCTGGCCCGGCGTGCATTGCGCTTCGCAGATGGACGGTCCGAATCGCCAGGCGAATCGTGGAGCCGTGCACAGATGATCGAGGACGATCTCCGTCTCCCCGATCTCCAAGTCGAATATCAGCTCCGATCAGGCCGGACCGCCCGCTGCGACTTCGGCGTACGCGACGTCTTCGTCGCCGAGTTCGACGGCCTCGTCAAATACCGCCGAGACATGCGCGACGGCGAGGATCCGGAAGACGTCGTGATCCGCGAGAAGATCCGCGAAGACGAACTCCGCGACCTCGGACTCGACGTCGCACGATGGATCTGGTCCGACCTCACCGCACACCGCGTCACATCCATCGTCCGAGCTCACTACTCCCGCCTCGGCATCGACCTCTAACGCGACGTTCGACGACGAACGCTGCGTTCCTCGACACAGACCGACGCTTCGTTCACAAACGCGGCCTTCCTGAAGGCCGCGTTTGTCGGTGAGGGTCGCGAGAGCGCCTCCGCCGTGAGGTGCGCGGTGGCGGGCTTCGGTTCAAAGATGCTGGGGACAGCGGAGGTTGCCGGTCGAGCGCTCCTTGTCCGGCTGGCATCTGGTCAAAGCATCTTTTGACTGATCCCGAAGGGATCAAACGCCGGGAACAAACCGCCGAAGCGCTCGCCGCGACCCTCACTGACGAACGCGGCCTTCACAAGGGCCGCGTTTGTCGACGAAGCGTCGATCTGTGTCGACGAAGGCAGCGTTCGCAAGCGAAGGCCGCGGAGAGTTACTTCGTCTTGGCCACTTGGTAGAAGACCGTCGACGGGCCGGATGAGGCGTCTGCGGAGATGCCGACATTCACCCAGAGGGTGCCGCCGTCCACAGCTCGGGACAGCGTGACCGTCTGGTTGGCGGTGTCGCCGGTCCGGCTCGACTCGACAAAACCGTCGTCGGTGAGTTTCTTGGTGGCGTTGACGAGCGCGTTGCCGTCGGCGGCGCCCGCCTGGACCGTGACGCGCCAGGTCCCGTCCTTACCGGTCGCGTCCAGAAGTGCGCCGTCGACGAGGGGGACGTCGCCCGACGGGAAGTCGGCGGGAAGCTCCACACCGGCGCGGTCCGACGTGGTGTCGTCGCTCCCACAAGCGGTCAGAACTGCGACGCCTGCGACAACGGCGAGAAGCGCGGCACATACTCGGAACAAGACGGTCATGGTCGAAACGGTAGAGTAGGGCGCAGCAGAACCAGAGTTCCGACACCCCGCCCGCCCCCTTTGACCGACGGAGTGGCCCCTTGATCGCAGTGATGATCGCGCTGGCAATAGGCGCGCTCGTTTCACCACCGATCATGAAATTGTGCGGAACCCGAGGGTTCTACGTCCTCGCGCTGATGCCCGCAGCCGCTCTCGTCTGGGTGATCGCGAACTGGCCGGAAGCCCATGCGGAGCCTCGCACTGAAACCCTGACCTGGGTCCCCGCACTGCAGATGGACATCGACGTCCGTTTCGACACGCTGTCGGCGATCCTCTCGGTGCTCATCCTCGGCGTCGGCTCGCTCGTCCTGGTGTACTGCGCCAACTACTTCGACACCATGCGACGCCGCGTCGAGACGTTCGGCGGTGAGATCGTCGCATTCGCCGCCGCCATGTTCGGGCTCGTGGTCAGCGACAACACGCTGGTCCTGTACGTGTTCTGGGAAGCTACGACGGTCCTGTCGTTCATGCTCGTCGGCTTCAACATGGTCCGCGCGACGTCGCGTCGCGCGGCGACGCAGGCACTCCTGGTGACGACGTTCGGCGGCCTGGCGATGCTCGTCGGCATCATCATGCTCGGTGAACGGACCGGCAGCTACCTGCTCTCCGACCTTCTCGCGAACCCGCCCGCAGGCGGAGTGTTCGTCGACGTCGCCGTCGTTTTGATCCTGATCGGCGCGATCTCGAAATCGGCGATCGTCCCGTTCCACTTCTGGCTCCCCGGCGCGATGGCCGCGCCCACGCCGGTCAGCGCGTACCTGCACGCCGCGGCGATGGTCAAAGCAGGCGTGTACCTCGTCGCTCGCCTGGCCCCGGCGTTCTCCGACCGGCTGAGCTGGCAGGTGCTGGTGATAGGCCTCGGCGCACTCACCATGCTGCTCGGCGGCTGGCGATCACTCCGTGAGCGCGACCTGAAACTGATCCTCGCGTTCGGCACTGTGTCCCAACTCGGCTTCATCATGGTCCTCGTCGGGATCGGCGACGCCGGCGTGGCCATGGCAGGCCTCTCGATGGTGATCGCGCACGCGCTGTTCAAAGCGTGCCTGTTCATGGTCGTCGGCATCATCGACCACTCCACCGGCACCCGCGACATCCGACTCCTCGCCCGCCTCGGTCACCGTCTCCCGGCGCTCGCCGCCATCGCAGCAGTCGCAGGCGCGAGCATGGCGGGACTTCCGTTCACGTTCGGCTTCGTCGGCAAAGAGACGGCGTTCGGCGCCATCTGGAACACCGGCGCCCTCGACACCTGGGCCGCCTACACGGTCGACATCACGCTGCTCGTCGGCTCGATCATCACCTTCGCGTACACGACGCGTTTCCTGTGGGGAGCGTTCGGCCGCAAGGTCCGCACGTTCCCGACCAGGCCGGTCGCCGCGCTTCATCCGCCGAATGCCGCGTTCCTCGCGCCGCCCGCGATCCTGGCCGCCGCCGGTGTCGCCGCAGCGTTCGCCGCAGGCTGGATCGGCGAACAGTTCGTTCCCTACGCCGAGACACTGCCCGACTACGGTCACGAACTCGAACACCTCGCGATGTGGCACGGGTTCGGACTGCCGATCGTCTTCTCGATCATCGTCGTGGTCTGCGGAACATCGCTGTTCCTGTTCTTGCGGAAGCGTCGCCGGAAGGTGTTCAAGAACCCGCCGCCGCTGAACGCCGACCGCGTGTACGACGCCACTCTGCGCGGTGCGGACACCCTGTCGCTCTTCGTGACGCGGTACACGCAGCGCGGTTCCCTCCCCCTGACCCAGGCCGTGATCCTGTCGACCGCGGTCCTGTTGCCCGTCATCGCTTTGGCCCTCGGCAATCGTGACGCGTTGCAGGTCCGCGGATTCGACAACGTCGAGCAGGCGGTGGTCGGCGTCCTGATGACGGCGGCCGCCATCTCCGTGACCGTCCTGCGCAACCGTCTCGCGGCGACCCTCGTGGTCGGTCTCACCGGCTACGGCTGCGGCGCGCTCTTCGCGATGTACGGTGCACCCGACCTCGCCCTCACCCAGTTCCTGGTGGAGAGCGTCACGCTTGTCGTGTTCGTGCTGGTGCTGCGCAAACTGCCCTCCGAACCGGCATCCCGCCACACCACCGGATTCAAGCCCGGCCGCGCCCTGATCGGTCTCGCATTCGGGGCGATGCTGGTCATGATCGGTTTGTTCGCCGCAGCCGCACGCTCCACCGAACCCCTCCAGCTCCGCCTCGGCGATGCGGCCTACACATTCGGCAACGGTTCGAACACGGTGAACGTCCTGCTCGTCGACATCCGCGCGTGGGACACCCTCGGCGAAGTGTCCGTGCTGATCGTCGCCGCGACAGGCGTCGCGTCGATGGTGTTCCGGAGCCGCCGTTTCGGCGCCGTTCCCCGCGTCACCGACGCGGCCCGACTCCAGGCCGGTCTGAGCGACGACGACGTCGTGTCCGACCGCACCACCTGGCTCCGCGGTAGCGAGTTCCGCGATCCTCGCCACCGGACGATGGTCCTCGAAGCGACCACCCGCGTCGTGTTCCCGACACTGGTGATCCTGTCGATCTATCTGTTCTTCGCAGGCCACAACGCTCCCGGCGGCGGATTCGCGGGCGGACTCGTCATGGGCCTCGCGTTGGTCCTCCGTTACCTCGCGGGTGGACGTTACGAACTCGGCGAAGCACTGCCCGTCGAAGCGGGGACCATCCTCGGTGCAGGTCTGCTGGTCTCGGCGACGACCGCTGTCACCTCACTGTTCCTCGGGGCGCCCGCCTTGTCGTCGGCAGTGGTCGATCTCGAACTGCCGGTGTTCGGGAGCATCCACATCGTGACCGCACTGTTCTTCGACCTCGGCATCTACCTGATCGTCGTCGGACTGGTTCTGGACGTGCTCCGCAGCCTCGGCGCTCGCTTGGAGACACCCGAGGACGCCCCCGCCCCCGAGCCGTCGGAGGCAGTCAAGTGAGCGTGAACCTCGGACTCCTGGTCATCGCGGGCGTCCTCGCCGCGTGCGGCGTATACCTGCTGATGGAACGCAGCCTGATCCGCATGCTGTTCGGCCTCATGCTGGTCGGCAACGGCATCAATCTGCTGATCGTGACCCTCTCCGGCCCGCCCGGGAACCCGCCGATCCGCGGACGTTCGTCGGCAGGCCAGACCGCCGACGCCGATCCCCTGGCGCAGGGCATGGTGCTGACCGCCATCGTCATCACCATGGGTGTCGCCGCGTTCGTGTTGGCCCTGACGTACCGCCTGTTCGTCATCAACCGCCGCGGCCCCGAGACCGCAGCCCCCGACGTGGAACCGACGTCCACCGAGGGTGCAGTGACAGTCGACGACGATGTCCAGGACGACCCGGAAGACCTGAAGATCGCAACAAGCACGCTCCAGACATTCCCGGACCGCGACCGCTCCGACGACCCGCTCACGGGTGCGGACACCGTCGCGGGCGACTTCTTCGACGACCACGGCAATCCGCTGACCGCCGAGGAGTTCGAGAAGGTGCACCTCGGCGTCATCGAGACCGACCTCATGCCCGAGGACGCCGACCTCCTCGCACACCTCACCGAGGACGGCGACGATATGCCCGAGGATTCCGACGACGAGACCACCGGCGGAGGTGATCGATGATCCCGCAGGCCTCCTGGATCGGTGTGCTCATCGTCCTCCCGACCCTCGCCCCCATGCTCGGCGCAGCGCTGACCCTGCTGCGGGGCCGCAGTCCGAACTTCCAACGCCCGGTGACCGTCGGCGCCATCACGATCGCCCTCGTCGCGTCGGCGATGATGCTGTATCTGACAAGCGTGCACGGCACGTTCGCGGTCAACATCGGCGGTTGGGGCGGACGCGACGGCGGCGACTCACCGCTCGGCATCACTCTCGTCGTGGACCGGCTCGCCGCCCTGATGCTCGTCGTGTCGACGACAGTGCTCCTGTGCGTCGTCGTCTACGCGATCGGGCAGGGCATCCGGGACGGCACAACCGAGCAGCCGGTGTCGATCTTCCTGCCGACCTACCTGATCCTCACGGCCGGCGTCTGCAACGCGTTCCTCGCAGGCGACCTGTTCAACCTGTACGTCTCGTTCGAAGTGCTCCTCGCGGCATCGTTCGTGCTCCTCACACTCGGTGCCAGCGCCGAACGCGTCCGCGCGGGAGCGTCGTACGTGATGGTGTCGATGGTGTCGTCGTTGATCTTCCTCGCTGGCATCGCCTTCGCGTACACGACCACCGGAACGCTGAATCTCGCCGAGATGGCGGTTCGGTTGGACGACGTGCCCGACGGCACCCGCAATGCGCTCTACGCGGTGTTGTTGGTGGCGTTCGGCATCAAGGCCGCCGTGTTCCCGCTGTCGACGTGGTTGCCCGACTCCTACCCGACGGCGCCGGCACCGGTCACCGCCGTGTTCGCGGGCCTTCTGACCAAGGTCGGCGTGTACGCGATCGTCCGGGCGCACTCCCTGTTGTTCCCCGGCGGAACGATGGACACCGTCCTGATGATCGCCGGCCTCCTGACGATGCTCGTCGGCATATTCGGTGCGATCGCCCAGGCGGACATCAAACGTCTCTTGTCGTTCACTCTGGTCAGCCACATCGGCTACATGATCTTCGGCATCGCTGTCGGGTCAGTGGAGTCGACGTCGGCCGCCATCTACTACGTCGCGCACCACATCCTCGTGCAGACGACCCTGTTCCTCGTCGTGGGACTGATCGAACGGCAGGCGGGCTCGTCGTCCCTGCGCCGTCTCGGCGGACTCATCGCCAGCCCGCTGCTCGCGGTGCTGTTCCTGATCCCCGCGCTCAACCTCGGCGGCATCCCACCGTTCTCCGGTTTCCTCGGCAAGGTGGCACTGCTGGAGGCAGGCGCCGCGCAGGGTTCGGTCCTGTCGTGGGTCCTGATCGCCGGTTCGGTGATCACCAGCCTGCTGACCCTGTACGTGATGGCCCGCATTTGGACGAAGGGCTTCTGGCGAGCCCGCGCCGACGCCCCGGAGGGCGAGATGGCGGCGAGCACTCCGTCGGCACTCGTCGAAGAAGGCACCGACGTGCTGATCCACGATCGTGAGGACGTCGGCCGCATGCCGGTGACCATGGTCGTCCCGACCGCGGCGATGGTCGCGTGCGGCATCGCCTTGACTGTCTGGGCCGGGCCCATCTTCGAATTCACCGGCAGCGCCGCGCACGCCGTCCTCGACCGCGCCGACTATATCGGTGCCGTGCTGGGCGGATCGACGGGGGAGGGTGCGCCGTGAGCAACACACCGTTCCCGGACCGACCCCACGTGAAACCGCGCGGCAAGAGGGCGATCCCGTCGTTCTTCGGTCGGCTCTGGCGTTCGGCACTGCTGTGGTTCGCCTGGCCGATCGTCAAGCTGTACGTGTGGCTCTCCGCGCATCTGAAGTTCCCCGTGTGGGCCGGCGGCGACCTCCGCGAGTTCGCGATGCGGCTGTGGAGCCTGTTCTGGCTGGCGTTCGTGTGGGTTCTCCTCTGGGGCGACATCACCTGGGGCAACATCATCGTCGGATTGGTGTTCGGGTTGGTCGTGATGACCGTGCTCCCACTCCCCCGCGTCCCAGTGGAAGGTCGATTGCATCCGCTCGCGGCGATCCGCCTGCTGCTGTCGCTGATGGTGAACTTCGTGCAGTCGAGCGCCCAGGTCGCGTGGGCCGCCGTCAAACCCGGGCCGCCGCCGCTCGGCGCGGTGGTCCGCGTCCATGTCGCCATCAAGTCCGACCTGGTCCTGACGCTGGCCGTCAATTACATCAACCTCGTGCCTGGCACGATGGTCGTCGAGATCGATCATCTTCGACGCATGCTGTACGTCCACATCTTCGACGTGAGCAAGCAGAAGTACATCGACGCGTTCTTCAAGCAGACCGCGTACGTGGAACGCCAGTTCATCAAGGCGTTCGAGCGCGACTCGGAATGGCACCCCAGCCCGTTCCACGGCATCGACGACGACTACCACCACGTCCCGTTCAGCGACCGCCAACGCGTCGCCGAGGAAGCCGAACGCGACAGGCCGTCGCGCGGCATGCGGCGTCGACGGAAGGACGACAAGTGACATACGTCTGGGGAGTCGCCGCCACGATGCTGCTGATCTCCGTCGTCCTGACCACGTATCGGACCCTGCGCGGCCCGACGACCCTCGATCGCCTGGTGGGCGTCGACGCGATCGTCGCGATTCTGATCTCCGGACTCGCAGTCTGGGTCGCGGCCACCGGTGACACCACGATCGCTGCCGGCATCGTGGTGCTCAGCCTGGTGAGCTTCATCGGCTCGATCGCGGTGGCCCGCTTCCGCAGAAGGGACGACGAATGATCCGCGACATCCTCTCCGCAGTGTTCATTCTGTTCGGCTCGCTCGTCGCGCTGACCGCGGCGATCGGCATCGCCCGGTTCCCCGACACATTGAGCCGCATGCACGCCGCGACCAAACCTCAGACGTTCGGCATGATCCTCGTGCTCATCGGCACGCTCATCCAGCTGCGCGGTCACCCGGACAGCGGAATGCTGATCCTGACCGGACTGTTCACCCTGCTCACGGCTCCGGTGATCGCTCAGCGCGTCGGACGCCTCGTATACCGCGAACAGCGCATCGACGAGCAGCTCCTCGACGAGTCGCAGCTCCGCGGCACCAAATAAGCCTCCGCTGCTCCATGAACGACGAACCGAGCCTCCCTGCTCGTTGAGCGAACGGAGACTCT
>NZ_BAOP01000017.1 GCF_000344135.1 Gordonia malaquae NBRC 108250
GCCACGAAACCCCTTGCGCGAGACCGGGATGCGAGGTGAAGTAGAAGAGTGGTTAAGTTTCGGACTTCTGCGAGGTACGCGGGGGGCGCGAGAGCGCCATCGAGAACGCTCGTTTCTTCGCCTTGGATAGCGGCCGTAACCCGTGTTGCGGTCCGAATTGCACCTTCGGATGCAGCCGTCGGTTTCTCTCTCAGGATGGAGTGTCGGCAGGGAGCCGAGAATCCGAGCGGATTCCCGCACGGCTGGTGTTCATCGAGCCGAGGACGCAGCGGACTGTGGTGTCGCGTTCGAAAGCGCCGGCTACATCTTGAACACTCAGCGACCAGGTAGACGCCGTGGTCGGGACACACTGTCGACACCGGTAGCTTCCACGACAGCTGCCAGATTCCGTCGTGCGATAGGCAGAGTGGGCATAGTTGCGTCCCATGCTGCGGGAACCACCCCTGGCAAACGATGGCGCGGTAGCTCGCCCGATCGAGCGGGTCGAAGCCGTCGAGGTTGAGTGGCGCGCCTCCGTCGTAACGCAACAAGGTCGAATTCTCGACGGCCGATGCCCCCAGCCCAGTGAGATCCACTATTCGGCCGACGAGCTCATCGCTAGGCCGGACCAGCATGAAAGCCGTCGAGACCGACGATCCGTCCCGGTTCTCCTTGAGCATGCGGACAAGACTCTTGGTCGTCAGATCGTTCACAAGTGCAATCCGCTCGAGGTACGAATCAAGCGACTCGCGTGGATCGATTGCAACTCGAGCGGGGAGCATTAGCTCAGAGGCTCCATCGCCGTCGCGGTTTGGTAGCGCCCGCAGTGGGCGAGCGACTGGAAGTCACGCGCCCACACGAGTCCGGTCCTCTTCTGAGACTCGGTCCGAATCCACCACACCGAAGTCTCCACTCCCAACCTGACGCACAAGATCTTCGTCGGCGACGCAGATCGCTTCGGCGGCACTGCGGAGGATGAGACGGCCTTCGGGGTTGAGCGCAGCGTCAAATGCTTTCAGGTGTTCGGCGTCTGGCCATGTACGCGGGCTATCACAGGTTGCATCGAACCACATCCAAGATGCGGCGAGCCGGGCGCAGCCATCGAAGTTCCGGGCGGCTGCGGGCAGGGTGCCGACCAGGTCCGGCGGGGCGGCTTCAATCCGTCTTAACGCGTCGCGGCGCTCACGGTAGTTGACGAGCTCGTCGAGGCATAGAGCTCGCGCCAGATTCATCGCATGGGCAATGTCGCTCTCGCGGTGGAAGATCGGAGTCCATTTCGGCCACGCCCCTATGCAAATCGAGTAGCTACCAGCTTTCGTCAGACGGTAGGTCGGCTCGTCGGCAAGGCTCCAATGATCGCGCAACCGAACACATTGACTGAGAAGTAGCGCGACTCTGGAACGCCACAACCACTGGGCGGGGTCGAGCACGAACGGTTCGCCTTCTTGCCGGTAGATCCCTGGGATGTGGTCAAGCGTCAATTGCGTATGGCCAAGCGCCAGCCGCATCAGATCTTCGCCGCGTGGATGGCGGACTGAGCTCTTCGGTAACCGCATGGTCTTGACAGTCTTCGCGCCTGTGCGGAGTACCCGTCGAGTGAAGACCTGCGAATCGGGTATTTCAGAATTCTCTGGTCGGACAGGAGTGGGACGTGGATGTGGAGATACTCGTGGTGTCAGCCACGTTCGCTGTTCTTCCCAGGCCATTGCGATGGCCAGTGCACGAACGGCAGGAGATCGCGGTAGCTCTTCCTCGGACTCGTGACTCGTCGCAAGATCTGCCGTCGCAGTGGTCACCAACTGAGCATCAGCTGGGATCCAGTGTGCAGATCCTCGACTGAGCCGACGAGCCACCGAGGGTAGTTCCGCACGGAGACACTCAAGTCGGTCGAGTGCATCGAAGTCAGTCGTAGATCTGTGTGCAGCGGACGAGACCTCCTTGCAGACCGACAGAATCCGATTGGGAACTCTGGTCAACTGCGCAGTGCCACTACCGGGCATCCCGATGAGGTGCCCGCAGTAGAAGCAGACCGGAGACAGAGCCAAAGCCCACTCTCGCCGTGCCACTCCGTTTGGGGCGCAACGGCAATGCTGACCCCACTCACTTGCCAGCCAGCCTTCCTTCGCGAGCACTCGACTATGGCAGTCATCAAGGGTCATCGCCGAAATGCGCGAGAATGGCTGGCGCGTCAGCGTGGCCAGGTGCCGCAGAATCGGCTCGTAGTCAGACGCTGATCGCGATAACTGACTTCGACCAAGGATCTTGGTGACGGTGGTGCAATTCGCCGTCGCCGCGCGCAATACGAAGGACTCCAGCGATTCATCGTCGGCTGGAATCGGTCGAGCAGGCAGATAGCCGATACGAGGCTCTCGCATGGATAGCCCCCTTCCGTTGTCTGCCGGTGACATCACACCCTGCTCTGCTTGCTGCGGCGCCGAAGATCGATTTCCGCCTCTGCTGCGTGCGCTCGTTTACTGAGGCGGACTTCCTTCAGGTGTTCTGGGTTGATCGTGTGCGTGCCGTCGGCGATCGCTGCAAGTGTCGCAATGCGGAGGAGGCGTGTCGCGTCACCGACGTAGCCCTGAGATCGCTTCCAGATGGGCCCCGCGAGCTGTGAAGTGAGAAGCCCTTCGCTTGCCCGAGGGAGATGCGGAAGGAGATAGCCTTCCAGCCCGTAGAGCAGTTGCTGCCACGCGTGTTGCTCCTCCGAAGTCTCGATTCCGTAAGGACTGAAGCTCATTGGCTGGAGGCGGCCGATAAGCTGGGCATCGCTCATGGCTTCACTGGATTCGAGGTCTGTCCCAACCAGAATTAAGCTGGCGTTGAATTCGCCGAGCTCGGTGTTCATGTACTTCACGTGATCGAGGACCTCCCGGCCGCCCTTCCAGTTGGTACGCAGTAGATGGAAGTCGTCGATGAGAAGGGTGCGCACGCCGTGGCGTGCCAATGCCCTGACCGCGGCGGTTGACGTCTGGTGGGCGGCGCCGCTGGCGGATAAGCGGAAGAAGTCAAGGACTTGGGAGTTGAATCCTTTGACCATCGAGCCAGATTGCAGGTTGACCCAAACGACGGGGCATAGGTCTGCGTCGATCGTTGGCTGAGGGTTCCACGTGGGCAGTTCTGCAGGGCCTTTCGGTGCGCCTACGATCCATTCCACGTATTTCCTTGTGGCCCAGCGGCGGACCGCCGTGCTCTTCCCGAGCGTGCTTGCGCCTGTGACCGACGCTATTGCCTTCGCACCGGGGCCCGTTTCAGAATTCTCCTGCACGATCTCAGTGAGTCGGTCTGCGACTGCGCGGGTCTCGGCCGTTTCGACGTAGAGTCCATTCATCCATTGACGCAGCGCATCGACCGCCCGCGAGCGGTCCTCGGATGTCATCCTGTCCCAACCAGCCGACGTGTACAGAGGTGGTTCTGGCAACTCCGTTTTGGTGCAAGCCAAATGCCAAGCGAGAGAGTCCATCAGGAGTCGGCCCGCATCGTCGGCCACGGGACGTCGAGGATGTCCAAGGGAACGTCGTCCTGGGGTGAATCGGTATGGGGCGTCTTGGTGCGTGCTTCGTTGCCGCCCGACTGAGTGGCTTCGTCGCGGGTTGCACCTTGGGCTGCCTGAGCTTCTTCGTGGTCTTTGCGCGATTGTTCAACTCTGCGGTGCGCGGCTGACAGTTTGGCAGTCCAGTCAGTTGGAACGGGCCCAGAGGTGAGTTCCGTGAGCTCGTCGAGGATCTGCCGCTGCGCTGAGCCCCGACTCAGAATGTGGTTGCCGCCGCGTTCGCGGACGCGCCGCCTAACAGCCTGAACGATCGTATCGGTCATCGGCGCGTCAGTGAAGAAAGATCCTCGCCACGCAACGGGGCGTACACGGCCGGTCTCGGGGTGCGGGAACCAGATGCTCGACAAGTCGTGCGGGTCGACAAGAAAGGGAACCTTGTTGTCGTCGTCCCTGAACTGGCCCCGTGCGACATTCCGAAAATCATCGAGCAGCTTGCCGTCGTAGACCATCTCAGCAAACTCGACACCTGCGACTCCGACTGTGCCCCACTTGACCGGAAGCATCTGATAGATCATGTCTGCACGCTGCGGTACGTCGATACGGCCGGTGACGTCGAGCATGATGTCCCAGAGCTCCAAAGGACTGGTGCGAGCGGTGGGCTCACCACCGATAACCAAGCCTGTGTGCCACGACCGGTGGTAGTCCAAGGCGACGAATCGCCGAAGGTGTTCTTCCAGTTCGGCGGCCGTGACCAATGCCTCCTCGGCGACCAATCGACCGCGCTCCGAGGTATTGCGACCTTTGTAGCCGGGGAGCTGTTGAACGGCCCGTTGTAGCGTCTCGTGCCAGCGTTCAACGTGGGGGTTGTCCGTTGGCTTCTTCCCGCGACTGAGCAACAAGTCAATCCCGAAGTCGCGCAGAATCGCGCGGAAGTGATCGGACACGAAGATCGAACCGTGGTCGGCGCGGATCGCGTCCGGCATGACGCCAGGGATGTGGTGCTCTCCTTGAAGCGTAGTGAAATCGGGTGCAACACTTCTGCGCCCAACGTTGACCGCGACATCAGAAGCGTCGACGACTTGGGGCAAACCGGCCCAGCGCCAGTGACTGATGGTGGTGCCCTCCACCATCATCGAGAACGGGCGGCAGATGTCGTAGAGAAGTAGCCCGGCATCGATTCCATCGGCGCTCTTCGGCACCACGCGCAGTGCGAGGACCACTCTGGTGGCGACGTCGATTGCAGTGAGGATTTCGACGCTGAAGGGTCGCCCGAGAAGCGGGTCGTATACGAGGTTGTCCGCCCTCGTGGCGTCGATGGCGACTATTTGCCCAGGCCTGATTGCGGGGAAGTGCTCTTTGCCCGACACGCGCTGTAGCGACCGGCTTCTCTGGGTGCGGGTTGTTGCGCCCGCGCCCCGTTTGAGGTGCGCGAGATACTCTGCCGTCAGACGCTGCGGCGTGGAGACATCCACGTGCCCTGCACGCTTGAGCTCAACCTTGATCCGCCGATCAAGCTCGCTGATGTTGGCGTCCGCCCGATCTCCGTCCAGGGTGGCGAAGACCAACTCAGCAACAGTCCGATAGCGCTCATCGATTCGCTCCCACGTCTGTTCGCGACGCAGGGATCTGGCATCGAGGAGCCCGAGTAGTCCGTCGCGTTTCCATGCACGCACCCAGTTGCGGATGGTGCTGTCGACCGGAGCCGATCGCTTGATCTCACCGTTCGCGATGCGGCGTTGTAGGGCACGATCTCCCACAGCTTCTTGCTGCAACGCGACCGCCATCGCGCGACAGCGCGCCGCCTCGGAGACGCCGAAGCCTTCGCCGAAGGGTGGGCGCGGTTCGCCATCGCGCGCGAGTTCGGCGTGACCGTCCCGGTAGCCGGTCAGTATCTCATGCACGATTTCAAGTTTGTCGAGGGCGGCTCGGCGCGTTTCCTCAGACAGGCCATCCCAGTACGGGCGGAGCGCCGGTCTGATTGGCGCTACATCGCCATCGACCACGACTCGCACCTCTGCGAGTTCGGGCCAATCGACGTGCAAGGAATCGCCGACGCTGGTGCGGAGGTCTACGCCGGCCGCTGATACCGCTGTCACCAGACCGGTTCCCCACTCAGTCAGAAGTCGGCCACCGACCTCAACCACTGTGCGACTTGTGTCCACTACGCCACCAGTCCCGCGCGCACTGGCGTTTCCATCGTCAATCGCTTCGAGAGGTTGGTATCCAGCTCACCGGACCAGACCATGTGCCAGACCACGGCGATGGCCTCCCCGTTTCCGGTATCCAGACGAAATAGGGAGCCCAGAGTCGCGGCGTCGTTACTTGCTTCCTTCCCGATCTCGCCAGCCACCTGGTCATACCAGGAAGGCCTTCGGCGGTAGCCGTGCAGCCACAGAAGGTTTAGGCGTTCTACGCGGTCGAGTCCGTTGAATACCTCGTGACGCCATCCCACATTCGCGCAGGCGGCCTCGACCATTGCGACCTGAAGCTTGAATTTGTCGTCCATCTTGTGCGGCAGGCGTGCATTCCAGAGCGTTACCGCCCCGGTGTCGTCAAGGCTGAGTAAGTCGGGCGTGTTTTTCGCCGAGGACGATCCGCCCCGCTTCAGCTGACACGGTTGCGGTATCAGCGCGACGATATCGTTGAGCCGGTCCAGGCGTCGCAAGAGGTCATGCTCGAGGCCCGACTCGAGTTCTAGGTGGTCGCGCATGGTCAGTGAATACGCAGTGACAGGTATGTGCCGGTGACGTTCCGAGGATCGAGGCTTGCGAATCGGAACTACACGTGCGAGATCCGGCGGACCGTCGGACCGCCAGTTCAACACGCGGGACACCTTGTCGCCAGCGAATCGGAACCGCCACGTCACCGCCGCGCGGGAACTCTCGGTCAAGTGACACCTCCGCTTCCGCAGGAATTAGCACCAAATCTAGCAAGAAATCGAGGTCGAAGGGCTACTAAGGGAGCAAGTCGACAATCGGTCAGCGAGGCATTTCGGGTGATAGGCCGACGTCTCCTTCGCCCCATCAGCGGTCCGTGTCGGAAGGCTGCGATAGGTTGCTCCCATGGCCAAAGGCAATCAGGTCGCTCCGTCGACGAAGTTCGAGCAGACGCTGCAGGCATCGGCTCAGCTGCCGGGTGTGCAGATCAACCGGGAGGCCTTCCTCCGCAGAGAGCTGAAGCGATACTGCACCGACGAGCAGATCAAACTCGCTATCGCCACAACACCGGCCGAAGCAGGCGTAACACCTCAAGTGATCGACAAGATCGCCAACAGCGTGATCAAGTTCGAGACCGGCAAGGTGACGACACTTTCCACGGCAGCCGGCATCCCTGGAGGCCTCGCAGCGATCGGCACGGTCCCGGCTGATATCGCGCAGTACTATGGGCACCTTCTTCGCGTCGTCCAGAAGCTCGCCTACATCTACAGCTGGCCGGAGCTCTTCGACGACAGCGCCGACGGAATGGACTCCGCGACCGAAAGCATGCTCACGCTGTTCATCGGCGTGATGTTTGGCGTGAACGCGGCCCAGGCCGGCGTGGCGCAAGTCTCGAAGTTGATCGCAAGTGAAGTGGCCAGGAAGCTGCCGCAGAAGGCTCTCACCAAGGGTGCGATATATCCGGTGGTCAAGAAGGTTGCAGGGCTCCTGGGCATTCAGATGACCAAGCAGGTCTTCGCCAAGAGCGCAGCCAAGGTCGTGCCGCTGGTAGGCGCGGTTGTCTCGGGAAGCCTGACCTTCGTCACGTTCATGCCGATGTCGAAGCGGCTCCAGAAGCACCTCGCAACCCTTCCGCTGACCAAGCCCGGTCACGGAGTCACCGAGCAAGCGTCGAATCCGCCGAGCACATCCCCAAAACCAGCACCAACGTCATCTGCGAATTAGACGAGCTCATCCCACAAGCCAATCGCCGATAGCCTGCCGCCAGCCGCCGGTCACTTCAGCCCCTTCGTCGCCCGGTTTCACCCGCGCACTCGGCGATTTCCAGGAATAGATTCCCCGGCAAAATTAGCAGGAAATCATACCGAAACGCGGGCTACGGGCAACGCTCGCCTGACCATGTTTGCCCTAGTCAGGGCGATTCTTACGCCGTGATCAGGCTTGTTAAACAAGCGGGACCACCTTGCTAATCTTCGCTGCATCTCGACAACAGTCGCTCAGCCCCGAGCCATGTCCACGAACTTCGAGAGATGCAGCTGGTGGGCGACGGTGATCGTCGCCGTCGGGCCGTTTCGGTGCTTGCCGACGATGATGTCGGCCTCGCCTGCACGTGGATCGTCGCGCTCGATGGAGTCGGGGCGGTGCAGCAGGATGACCATGTCGGCGTCCTGCTCCAGCGATCCCGATTCACGCAGGTCCGAGACCTGCGGGCGCTTGTCGGTTCGCTGTTCCGGACCACGGTTCAGCTGCGAGATCGCGACCACCGGCACTTCGAGCTCCTTGGCGAGGAGCTTGATCGAACGAGAGAACTCCGAGACCTCTTGCTGTCGTGACTCGACCTTCTTACCCGACGTCATCAGCTGCATGTAGTCGATGACGACGAG
Organism: Gordonia malaquae NBRC 108250; assembly: GCF_000344135.1. GTDB lineage: Bacteria > Actinomycetota > Actinomycetes > Mycobacteriales > Mycobacteriaceae > Gordonia > Gordonia malaquae. The sequence continues at coordinate 8,013 of NZ_BAOP01000017.1, forward strand.
GCGCAGATCGTGACGCTGCTTGAGCCGTCGAGCCTTGGCGCGGATCTCCATCATCGTGAGGTTCGGCGAGTCGTCGATGAACAGCGGGGCCTCGGTGATCTCGCCCATGCGGCGGGCGAGACGGCTCCAGTCGTCGTCGGACATGTTTCCCGAACGCATGTCGCCGAGCTTCACCTTGGCTTCGGCCGAGAGCAGTCGCATGACGATCTCGGTCTTGCTCATCTCCAACGAGAACATGGCGCTGGTCAGGCCGTTGTGGATCGACGCCGACCGCAGCCAGTCCATCGCGAGAGTCGAGTTGTGGGTGGGGACCATCGCCTCACCCGCGAGGTACAGGTGACTGCGGTTGTCGACCTGGACGCAACGCACCGGCACACTCGGCACCGGCCGAACCGCGACGACGAGCCGCGACCGCACGCGGGTCCGCAGTTCCTTGTGGCGCTGCATCTTGTCGTGGACGGTGAAGACGTCGTCGGACGCGGCGAGGCGCACCCAGCCGCTGCTCGCTCGACGGAACGTGTAGCCCAGGCCTGCGGCGAGATCGCCGACGATGCCCGACATGTGGTTGGTCGCGGCGGGAACGGTGATCCAGCCGTCGTCGTCGACGCGCGCACGGGAGTCGAGGATGCCCGCCAACAGGGCACGACGCTGCGTGACCGATCCGCGCAGGTACTCGCGAGGGATGCGGCCACCGAGGTCGGCCATCAACGTCATCACGTCGACGGGTCCTTCGTCCTCGATCCGCATGGTGATCTCGGGATCGTCGTACGCCATGCCTGCAAGGGCGCCGACCGTGTACGGGCCGTACGCGAACGGGCGACGCGGCAATTCGAGCGGCTCCGCGTTCGGGACCGTCGCGCGCCCGGCGTACGACTGCAACGCGTCGGTGGTGAGGACCTCTCGGCGACCGTCGACGTCGGCCACCCACTGATGCTCCTGATCGGCGACGAGCGAACCGCCGTCGTCGAACTCGATCTCAAAACACGGGCGCTGGGTCATCACCTCGGTCGCAGCCACCACACGCGTGGGACGTCCGTCGGCTCCGAGGAGCCGGTCGCCGACGGCGACCTTGCCCATCGTCGTCCACCCGCCGGGCGTGGGAAGCGGAGTGTCGAGGGCGAGCGCCTTTCCCACGCCGGGACGTGCGGCGACGATGATCATCTGTCCCGGGTGCAGGCCGTTGGTCAGCTTGTCGAGATCGGCGAAACCGGTCGGCACACCGAGCGACAATCCGCCGCGCGACGCGATCGAGTCGAGCTCGTCGAGAGTCGGCTGCAGCAGTTCTTCGAGGACGACGTAGTCCTCGGCCGTCCGCCGCTCGGTGACCTCGTACACCTCGGCCTGTGCCCGGTCGACCACCTCGGCCACGTCCTGGCCGCCGTCGCCCGCGTAGCCGTACTGCACGATGCGCGTGCCTGCTTCGACGAGTCGACGCAGGATCGCCTTCTCGCCGACGATCTCGGCGTAGTAGCCGGCGTTGGCGGCGGTCGGGACCGTTGAGATCAGAGTGTGCAGGTACGGCGCGCCACCGACTTTGCGGAGATCCCCGCGTCGCTCCAGCTCGGCGCTGACGGTGACGGCGTCGGCGGGCTCACCGCGCCCGTACAGCTCGAGGATCGCATCGTAGACCGCCTGGTGTGCGGGCTTGTAGAAGTCGCCGGGGCGGATTCGCTCGAGGACGTCGGCGACGGCGTCCTTCGACAGCAGCATGCCGCCGAGCACGGACTGCTCGGCCTGCAGATCCTGCGGAGGCTGACGCCCGTAATCCTCCCGTGGAGGGGCCCCTGGCTCTTCCGGCTCGGGACCCTGATCCTCCGGTTCTGCCACGCGCGTCTCCCCCACTCGTCGCTCTATGTCGCCCCGGCGCGGCCGCCCCCGGAGTCCTGCCAGTTGCCACTGGGCGAACTGAAACCTTCCCAGAGGTTAGGGCCAGGCACCGAACCGCATCAAATGCCCCCTGTGGACAACACTGTTGATGCCGTGTGCACAACCGTGGAAACCTCTGGACGGCATGTGCAATCTCCTGTGTACAGCGTGGGGAATTCGACGAAGGTTCTGCGCCAAAGACCAGGTCAACGCGGTATTCATGTATCCCCAGGCAGCAGATCGCCGGTCATCGGCGTGTTACGTTGCGCCACGCCCGGGCAGGACTCCACGAGAGGTTGAGGTCTGCGCCGTCGCACTCCCCACAAGCCCATTCATACGTTCGAAGGACGATGTCAGATCAAGCCGACGAGCTCATGGAGGGTCGTCCCCGACACAGTCTCCACGCTCCCGTCGTCCCGGGTCACCGCGAGGGTGAAATCGGACTCGAAACGGAAGTAGCCGGGTCGGCCGATCAGGCGGTCCGTCACCGGGCGGAGCAGTGCACTCCCGATGACGGGGACATCGTCGAGCAGCGCCTGAGCGTGCAGGACGCGCCGGACGTCGAGAGTCAAGGAGAACTCGCCGGGGCGCTCCAGCGTGATGCTGGTGGGGTATTCACGACGCGCGACGGGGTCGTACGCGTTCGGTCCTTCGGACAGGACCGCCTCACCGGTGCTGAGGACGATCGAGTCGCCTTTGGCGAGCATCACCGGCGCGATCTGGAGCTTGCCGTACTTCTCCTGCGTCGCGACGACGGCGTAGAGCAGCGAATACTCCGCGGTGTAGAGCCTGCCCCAATGCCACTGTTCGATGACCTTCGGCATCGCGCCGACACCCCAGTTGTGGTCCGCGTACCCGGTGCCGACCACGTCCCACGACTCGTCGCCGACCCTCATCCGGCCGGCGACAGTCGCACGCGGGGCACCCACGCACCAGCCGAAGACCCCGCCGTCGCCGAAGAGCGTCTCCCCGCGACCCGGCATCCACGGCGGCAGCTCGTTGACGAACTCGAGGTCGAGTCGGACGTCGTCTTCGTCGAGGATCACCCGGTAGCGCGGGAGACCGCCCTCGCCGGGGATCACGCGCGCCGAGTTCGGACCGATCCGCACGTCCATCTCCTCGGTCGAGAAGTGCGCGGCCTTCGACGGATAGCGTTGTGCGATCTGACGTCTCGTCCCGTCGGGCCGGTAGACGATGACCTCCACCCACGGCCGGGCGAACGGTGGATCCTCGGGTCGACGCTTCACCAGGAAACCGACGACGGTGTATCCGTTGTCGAGGTGCGCGTCGAAGTACCAGTGCTCGAACGCACTGCGCTCGGCCCGCGCGTGGAATGCGTTGTGCCGAGGCAGCACTGCGGTCAGCTCACCGTCCTTGCGGCCCGGCCCGTTCCATGCTTCGACGACGTCGGTCGGCATGCCTTCCCCCTTCAACGACGCAGTGCGCCGGATGCGTCGAACTCGGCTTCTCGACCCGCCATCTGCGCGCGATACCAGTTCTCGCGGTGCGAGATCATCCACCGCTCGTGCAGTCTGCCGATCGAAGGGATCCGGCGGAGTGTCTCGATCAGCATCACCGCGGGCAGGCGCACCGCTATCCACAGCAGACCGGGCCACGCGTTCGGCATCCGGTATCTCGCATAGGTCGGCGGCATCATGAACAGGCGTGAGTACGCGGCGTACATCGTGCCGTTGTAGCGCTCGCGCAGTCGTGCGAATCCGGTGTGGCCGTCGCGCGGGGCGAACGCGGCGGGGAACGATTCGATCAGTTCCACGCCGTGGTCGCCGGAGTCGTGGCTGCGCGACACGGTCACCAGCGCAAGCAGTCGCAACGTGTCGGCGATGGTCTCCGGATACCACGTGTTCCGGACACCCAAGAGATGTCCCATGTAGCGCTGGAAATGGATCAGTTCGTTGATCTCCGCGCGCGTGGTCTGCACTCCGACCATCCACAAGGCCATCGCGGGGACCACGCTTCCGCCCGCGAGCGTCAGGAGTTGGTACGCCTGGCTGATCGGGTAGCCCCAGCGCGTCGAGTCCCATTCCGGGTGCTCGGCGACGCGGCGACGGACGAACACGTGCATCACACGGACGAGCATCGCGGTCGCCCGCCCCTGGCTTCCCGGGGTGAGCAACGCTCCCGGTTCGGAGACGTCGATCCAGAACTTGGCGGTCTCCAGGAATCGGCGCAGGGCGTTGTCGCCCGCGTACCCGCCCGCCAACGAGAGCGGTGTCGCCACGGCGGCCTCGGTGTACATCTCGAGGGTCTCCCCGCCTGCGACGCTGAACAGGAACGTCCCCCATCGCCGCCAGGTGCGGGCGCCGGCCTCGACGAGCTCCGGGTCCACCCAGTCGGGGACGTCTTCGAACTCGGCGAACAGATCGACCATCGCCTGCGGCGGATCGTCGATGCTGCCGATCCCGTGATCGAGCGCTTGCGTCAACATGGCCCGACCCTCGGTCCGCCCTATCGCCCCGAGGAACACCTCGTCGACGAACCGCTCGGCGACGGGGTCGGAGCTGTGCATGTCGCCGCAGAACGCCTCGATCTGTTCCGTGGTCGGGAAGACGTCTTTGCCGGTCAACCCTTTCGCGAGTCTGCGCACACGGCGGACTGCGGGGCGGGCCATCGCCTGCCGATAAGGGAACGCGGAGGGTGTGACGGTGTTCACGACGCCGACCATACCACGAGGTATGGTTCGTGCGTAGGTGCGCTAACCTGGGTCGATGCCTCGTCGAACCACTCGCCTCGCGGCCACCGACTGGGTGGACGCCGCGCTCGGCCTCATCACGACCGAGGGTGTGGCCAGCGTCAAGATCAACCGGCTGTGCGCCGTCCTCGAGGTCACCAAAGGCAGCTTCTACTGGCACTTCGACGACATCGACGCGCTCTGGGAGGCGATGGCGCAGCGCTGGCACGAGACGCACAATTCACGCCCCACCGAGCTCAACGCCCTGGCGTCAGTCCCGGCGGACGAGCGCGTCGTGACCCTCGCGACCATGCTGATGTCCGATCGCAACCTCACCGTCGAGACTGCGATCCGCGACTGGGCCCGCACCAATCCGCGGATCGCCGCAACAGTGCAGCAGATCGATCGTGACGTGTTCGACGTGATCTACTCCGCGATGATCGAACTCGACCTCGGCGAGATCCGCGCCCGACTGATCGCGGGCCTGCTCGTCTACGCGGGCATCGGTTACATCCACGGCCACGGCAGCCTGCCGAACCCGACTCCCGACGAGTTGCGCACAGCCATATCCGGCCTGCTTTCGCCCGCGCGCGATCACTGAGGCCGCAGGAGATCCCGCGGCTCGGCAGATCCGTCGACCATCCGCGCGATGCGCCGTTCCACTCGCCACCCGTCGTCGGTGCGGATGAGGTCCCACTGATTGGCGGTGAGACGCGCGACGGCGAAGCCGTCGGTCGACGCCCGTCGGACGATGAGTTGCGAGTAACTGCGAACCGTCGCCCGGTCGCCGTCGAGTGTGATCTGCGGGGCCGTCATGAGATGTCCGCAGCCATGCGCGATCAGTCCCTGATGGGGGTCGCCTTCAACCATCGCTGCGATCTCCTCCCGCCCTGCGAGGAGCCCGGTGTCGACGTCGTAGACGCCGTCAGAGGTGAAGATGTCCGCCGTGACCTGCGCCGATCCGGTGTCGACCGCGGCCCCGTACGAGTGGACGAGGTCCATGATCGCCAGCCGGTCCTCGGCCGACCGAAGTCGTCCCTCGAGCGCGTCGAGCCGTTCTTCGATCGTCATTCCGCCGCCTCCATTCGGGACCCCACCAGGGGAAGAATTGCTTCGAACATCGCCTCCCAATTGGCGAGAGCGGGTTCGGTCTCCGGATCACGCGGATGGAACGTGTACGCCAGCCGGGCGCCGCGCATCGACGTGATCATCACTTCGCGCGTGCGGAGATAGTCGGGTGCGGCCGTGACCTGCGGACCGAACAACTCGTCGGCGCGGGCCCGAAGAACCCCGAGCATCCGGCGCTCGACGTCCGACAACGCCTCACGAAGCTCCGGGTTCGCGGTACGCGCTCCCATCCAGAGCTCCATCGTCGCCCAGAAGCACGACTGCCCGGTGATCTCCCACATCGCCGCCACCGCGAATCGGATCCGTTCGCGCAGGTCGTCGGGGATCGCGACACCGGCCGTCAACTCGGCGATCCGGACGTCCGCGAGGTGATGGACCGCCGCCGTGAGCAGCACTTCTCGCGACGGGAAGTGATGGAGAAGCCGACCGCGCGACACTCCCGCGACCTGTTGGATGTGCAGCGTGGTCGCCGCCGAGTAGCCCTCCTCGAAGAGGACCTTCGCCGCAGCCTCGAGAATCGTGTCGCGCGTCTGCGCCGCCCGGTCCTGCTTCTTTCGTTCCACGTGAATCATTCTGCACCCTTTTCAAACAGTCACCTCTGACTGTATCGTTCGGGACATGTCGCTTCCCGAGATCCTTCAGACTCCGCTCACCGTGCCCGTCGTCGCGTCGCCGATGTTCATCGCGTCGGGACCGAAACTCGTCGCCGCCCAGTGCCAGGCCGGCGTGATCGGCTCATTCCCCGCACTGAACGCCCGCCCGGCGTCGCAACTCGGAGACTGGCTCGACGAGATCACCGAGTCGAACGCCGCCTACGCGGCCGCCAACCCCGACGCCGTCGTGGCGCCGTTCGCCGTGAACCAGATCGTGCACAGGTCCAACGCGCGCCTCGACGAGGACCTCGCGACCATCGTCGAGCACAAGGTTCCGATCGTGATCACGTCGCTCGGCGCTCGCCCCGATGTGAACGAGGCCGTCCACTCCTACGGCGGCATCGTGCTCCACGACATCATCAACAACACGTTCGCGCACAAGGCGATCGAGCGCGGCGCCGACGGCCTCATCGCCGTCGCGGCAGGCGCTGGCGGCCACGCGGGCACCCTGTCGCCGTTCCCGCTGATCCAGGAGATCCGCGAGTGGTTCGACGGCCCGCTGCTGCTGTCGGGAGCGATCGCCCACGGTCGCTCGATCCTCGCCGCGCTCGCGGCGGGCGCCGACTTCGCCTACGTCGGCTCGGCGTTCCTCGCGACCGATGAGGCCAATGTCGTCGAGGACTACAAGAACATGGTCGTCGACTCGCGGGCCGACGACATCGTCTACAGCAGCACGTTCACCGGCGTGCACGGCAATTACCTGCGCGGCAGCATCGAGGCCCACGGCCTCGACGCCGACAACCTGCCGAAGCCGACGTCCGGCCCCGATCCGCTTGAGGGCGGCCTCGGCGACATCAAGGCGTGGCGTGACGTGTGGGGCTGCGGCCAGGGCATCTCGTCCGTCGCTTCCCGCGGCACCGTGGCCCAGACCGTCGACCGTCTCGCCGCTGAGTTCAACGACGCACGCGACGCCCTCGACCGACGGACCGGCGCCGCAGCGCTCGTCTGATTTCCGCGCTCACTGAGAGCTCCGCTCAAATCGCCCGACGGCGGTGGAACGCGTGGTGGAATGAACAGATGCGAGCAGACCGTTCTCGTTTCACCCGCCTGACCACCGCCGTCGTCGCCTTGATCGCGTTGGCGTCGGCGCTCGTCGCCGTGGCGCCTGCCGACGCCGCTCCCCTGCGGACCAAGCTGCCGCTCGGCCAGTACTCACCCGTGAACCCCGCACGATTCACGTCGTACGCCTACGCCGACGGTGGACGAACGTTCTTCATAGCGGCCCGGCGGCTCTGCCAGATCGGGCCGACCCCCGGCAACGTCGCCTGCTCCGGCCGCACGAAGACCGCACCTCCGCGCACCGTCGGCGTCGCGATCACCGGGGACATGCAGGGCCCGCATTGGATACCCAGGGGAACGAGTTACCGATTCGGATCCCGCGCAGGCTTCCGCGCGCCCGTCCTCACACCCGGTCAACGCATCACATCGGCCAACGTGACGTGCGCGGTCCCGCGCCGCGGCGTTGTCATCTGCTCCACCGTGAACCGGGCGTTCGTCCTGACGCCTGCGACGCACCGGTTCTATTACCCGCACGGCGACCGTCGCCACGATCGCAACCCTCGATAGGACACTGCACCCGGCCCCTTCGTGAGCGTGCGACGCGCGTCTGCACGTTATTCTGATCTCCGATCAACCGAGCGATCGTCGAGAGGGGTCGACTGTGGGATTGCCGTCGATGGGTCGGGCCCGAAGCAGAGGCGGCGAAGTCGCCACGATCGAGCTCTTCTTCGATCTCGTCTATGTCTTCGCGTTCAGCCAGTTGGCGGCCTTCTTCGTCGGACATCTGACCGGCCGAGGCGCACTCGAGATGCTGGTCCTGTTCGGCGGAGTCTGGTGGGTGTGGAACTACACCGCGTGGGCCACGAATTTCGTCGACCCCGCCCGCATCCCCGTCCGGATTCTGCTGATCGTGATCATGCTGGCGAGCCTGATCATGGCTGCCGCGATCCCGGAGGCGTTCGGCGACCGCGGCCACCAGTTCGCACTTGCATTGGCGGTGTTGCAGGTCATCCGCCCGCTGTTCATCGCGGTCACGATGCGAGGGACTCAAGTAGGGCGGAACTACGCGCACCTGTTGGCGTGGTCCACGGTCGCCGCATCGATCTGGGTGATCGGCGCGTTCTGTGAACCCGACACTCGCCTGATCGTGTGGGCTGTCGCCCTCGCGGTCGACGTCGCCGCTCCGATGGTCCGCACCTGGCTGCCGGTGCTCGGCGGCATCGAGATGAGCGAATGGAAACTGACTCCGGCCCACCTGGTCGAGCGAAATCGCCTGATCTTCCTCATCGCGCTCGGTGAGACCGTTCTGTCGATCGGCCGCGAGTTCGTGCACATGGAGTCGAGCCTGTCGTCGTACCTCGCACTGGGCGTCGCCTTCATCGTTCCCGTCACGTTCTGGTGGCTGTACTTCGCCCACCATTCGGACCGAACCGAGCGCCGACTCGAGGAATCCGCCGACCCCACCGCCCTCGCTCGCGGCGGGTTCGCGTATGCGCATGCGATTCTCGTCGCGGGTGTCATCGTCACCGCAGTCGGCGCCGAGAAGATGCTCGCTCATCCCCATGACGACGCGACAACCGTCTATGCACTGCTCATCGCCGGTGGACCCGCGTTGTTCTTCATGGGTCTCGCACTGTTCGTCGGATCGATCGGTGGCCTCGATCGCTATGAGTCGACCGTCGCCATCGTCGTCCTCGCAACGCTCGCCGCGATCGGGGCGGCCGCCGTTTCGCTCGGCCTTGACCTGTTCCTCTTGTCGGCACTTGTGTCGGTGACCCTGATCGCGGGTGTCGGATCGGCGTCATGGCATCACCGCAACGACGCCGCCGACGCCTAGCCGAGATCAGCTCAGACGCTCGAACACGGCCGCGAGACCCTGCCCACCGCCGATGCACATCGTCTCGACTGCGTAGCGACCCTGGCGACGCTCCAACTCTCGCACCATCGTCGCCAGGATCCGCACTCCGGTGGCGCCGACGGGATGACCAAGGGAGATCCCAGACCCGTTGACGTTGATGCGGTCGAAGTCGGAGGCTCCGAGACCCAGCGCAGTTGTGCACGCGAGCACCTGCGCCGCGAACGCCTCGTTCAATTCGATGAGGTCGAGGTCGACGAGACCCAGGCCGGCGCGTTCGAGCGCGAGCTGCGTGGACGGCACCGGACCGATGCCCATCCGCGACGGCTCCACACCGGACACCGCCCATGACACCAGGCGTGCGAGCGGGCGTAGTCCGAGACGTTCGGCCTCCTCACGAGATGCGACGATGCACACGGACGCGCCGTCGTTCTGACCGCTCGCATTGCCCGCGGTGACCGTCGCAGCCGGATCCACTTTATGGCGCACCGGCCGCAGGGCCGCAAGCGCTTCGGCCGAGATGTCCGGCCGCGGATGCTCATCACGCCGATGGACCAGGTCGCCTGTGCGCGTGGAGACGGTGACCGGAACGATCTCGTCGTCGAACCGGCCCTGTGTCTGCGCAGCGACTGCGCGCTGGTGCGAACTCAGAGCGAGCTCGTCCTGCGCCTCCCGGCTGATGGAGAACTCGGCCCGCAGATTCTCTGCCGTCTCCAACATGCCGCCCGGGACCGGGTGGAGTTTGCCACCTGCGGTCACTCGCCCGCGTCCGATGCGGTCGGCCAAGGTCGCGTCCGCGCCTCGAAGGCCGAACCTCAATCCCAGCGCGTAGTGCTCCGCCTGGCTCATGCTCTCCGCGCCGCCGGCGAGCACCAGGTCGGCGACTCCGGTCTGGACGCGCATAGCCGCATCGAGCACCGCCTGCAGCCCCGACCCGCAGCGCCGATCCACCTGAATCCCGGGTACCGAGACGTCCAGTCCCGCATCGAGTGCGGCGACACGACCGATCGCGGGCGCTTCGCCGTTGGAGTAACACTGCCCGAAGATCACGTCGTCGATGTCGTCGCCGGTGACCCCGGTGCGCGCGACGAGTTCCCGTACGACGGTCGATGCGAGATCCGCGGCCGGGACGGTGGCGAACATGCCGCCGTAGCCGCCGACCGGGGTGCGGATCGGTTCACAGATCACGGCGTCGCGCATCAGAGCGGGTTTCCCTTCTCACGGTGGATGTCCACCCCACACTATGGATCGCTCGACGAGCAGAGTCGGCGGAACGACGAAGGCCGGTCACCCCGCGAGGGATGACCGGCCTTTGTGGCTCAGATTGCGAACGTCAGGCGACGACCGACAGGCTGAGCTTTGCTTCGACCTTCGGGTGCAGCTTCACGACGACCGGGTACGAGCCCAGTGCCTTGATGTGCCCCTTCGGCAGCTCCACGTTGCGCTTGTCGACAGCCGGACCGCCCGCGGTGCGGATGGCGCCTGCGACGTCGGACGCGGAGACCGAGCCGAACAGCTTGCCCGAGTCGTGGGTCTTGACGGTCAGCGACACGTTGTCGAGACCTTCGAGAGCCTGCTTCAGTTCGTTCGCGTGGTCCAGGTCGCGCACGGCGCGAGCTTCCTGGGCGCGACGGATGCCTTCGACCTGCTTCTCGGCGCCACGGGTGGCGACGATCGCGAAGTTGCGGGGCAGCAGGTAGTTGCGTGCGTAGCCGTCACGGACCTCAACGAGGTCACCGGGAACTCCGAGGTTCTCGACTGCGGCAGTAAGGATCAGCTTCATGTCTTCTGTCCCTTCCTGGTCAGCGACCGGTCGAGGTGAAGGGCAGCAGTGCCACTTCACGCGAGTTCTTGACGGCCACCGCGACGTCGCGCTGATGCTGAACGCAGTTGCCGGTCACGCGACGCGAACGGATCTTGCCGCGGTCCGACAGGAAGCGACGCAGGAGCGCCGTGTCCTTGTAATCGATATCGGTCTTCTTGTCCTTGCAGAAGGTGCAGGCCTTGGCCTTCGTGATCTTCTCCACGCGGACCTTGCGGCCGCCTTTAGCTTTTGCCATGTGATGCTCCAGTTGAGTGCCTCCGGGCTGGCGGGCCCGGAATCAGAAAGGTGGTTCGTCGTCCCCACCGGCGAAGCCGCCGCCGGCAGCAGGTGCGCTGCCCCACGGGTCTTCAGCCGGCTGGCTCGATGCAGCGGGTCGGCCGCCACCGGAGTTGCCTCCGTAGCCGCCGCCGGAGTTGCCTCCGCCGTAGTTACCGCCGCCGGAGTTGCCCCCGCCGTAGTTACCGCCGCCGCCCGAGTTCCCTCCGCCGAAATTGCCTCCGCCGCCGCGCTGGGTCCTGTTGACCTGTGCGGTGGCGTAGCGCAGCGAGGGACCGATCTCGTCCACTTCCAGCTCCACAACAGTGCGCTTCTCACCCTCACGGGTTTCGTACGACCGCTGCTTGAGCTTGCCCTGCACGATGACGCGGGTGCCCTTCTTGAGCGACTCAGTCACGTTCTCCGCGGCGTCACGCCAGATGCTGCAGCGGAGGAACAGCGCTTCGCCGTCCTTCCACTCGTTCGTCTGACGATCGAATGTGCGCGGAGTGGACGCCACCGTGAAATTGGCGACCGGCGCTCCGGACGGCGTGAAACGCAGTTCCGGATCGGCGGTCAGATTTCCGATGACCGTGATGACTGTGTCAGTCATGAGACTCCCCTAACGTCTGTGTGGAACGCCCGAAGGCACTCTGCAATGGTTACGCACCACAGTAGAGCGGACCTCTGACATTGTCAGGGCCGGATTCCACAGGTTTGTACAGGTGGTTCGTGGACGCGCCCGGCGCTTACTTGCGCAGGACCTTGGTGCGCAGAACCGACTCGTTCAGCTTCAGCTGACGGTCGAGCTCGTTGACCGTGTCCGGGGTCGCGTTGAGATCGATGACGGCGTAAATGCCTTCGTTGTGCTTGGCGATCTCGTAGGCAAGACGGCGCTTGCCCCAGATGTCGACGTTGTCCACACTTCCGCCGTCCTTACGGACGACATTGAGGAACGTATCCAGTGAAGGGGCGACGGTGCGCTCGTCCAAGCTCGGATCGAGAATGACCATCAGTTCGTAGTGACGCATGAAACCTCATCACCTCCTATGGGCTTAGTTCGGCCACGGACTGTCCGCGGCAGGAGGGTCGCCTGCGTCGGCAACCTGTCCAGGCTACATGAGTAGCCGGTGACCAGCGAAATCGTCTGCGTCCACTAACCTGACCACCATGCCTGCCACGTGGTCGACGCGCATCGGCCGTCCCCGTGTCGGCGAGGTCACCCTCGTCGTCCTCACCTCGCTGCTGCTGACCGTGTTCGCCCTGGCGTGGGCGTTCCGGGTGAAAGAAGTGTGCGGCGGTGCACCGTTCGACGAGTGGGGGCGAAGCTCGATCTTCCCGGCCGGACCGCCACGGGCACTGATCCCCTGCTACTCCGACATCATGCGACTGTGGATAGGTCGCGATGTGGATCGCCACGTGTTCCCGTACATCCACGGCGGGATCAATGAACAGGGCGATCTGTTCGGCGGCGTCGTCGAGTACCCGGTGCTGTCCGGAATGCTGCTGTGGCTCGGCGCGATCGGCGCTCACACCGATGTGCAGTTCCTTCAGCACAGTGCTCTCATCCTCGCACCGTTCGCACTCGCGACGACCGCGCTGCTCGCGGTGATGACTCGCTGGTGGGTCCTGTTGTGGGCGGCGACCCCGCCGCTCGTCCTGTACGCATTCCACAACTGGGAACTGCCCGTCGTGTTCACCTCCGTCGCGGCCGTCGCCGTCATGGCGTACGGCGGGAGCGTCGATCCCCGGACCGGCGGACGTCGCATGTCGCTGAGACGAACCGCGATCATCGCGGCGGTGCTCCTCGGCGTCGGCTTCTCGTTGAAGCTGTACCCGGGATTCTTCGTGCTCCCACTCGCGCTGTACGTGCTGACCGGCGGACAGTCTCTTCGCGCTCGGCGCGCCCTGGACTGGGTCGGGGCGGCATGGGTGGCCGGAACGGCGACGGTCGTCGTGATCGCCACGCAGGCGCCGTTCATGATCGCCGGTTACGACGGGTGGAAGGCCGCCCTCGATTTCCAGGGCCGCCGCGAAGCGGATCTGACGACGAACAGCGTCTGGTACTGGGGACTGCGCCTGCTGACCGGCGGTGAGACAGACACCTATCACTCACTGGTCGGAGTGCTGTCGCCGTTGCTCGTCGCAGCCGGTTTCGCCGTCGCGGTGTGGCTCGGGTGGCGTGTCTATCAACGCGACGGAGTGTTCCCGTGGCTCGGCGTTGCGGCGGCGATGCTGTGCGCGTTCATGGTGTTCCACAAGGTGCACTCACCGCAGTACACGCTGTGGATCCTGCCGTTCTTCGTGATGTTGAGGGTCCGCTGGTGGATCATCGCCGCCTACCTGCTCACCGACGTCCTGCTCGACATCTCCATCTTCCGGTTGATGGGATACATGCATCATCCCGCGTCTGCTCCGTGGCAGGACTCCGTCGGGGTGAGCGTCAGCGTCTGGGTGCACGCGGCGATCCTGGTGGCGCTGATCGTGGGCTTCGTGCGGATGCCGATCCGCGAACCCCTCGCCTCGTATCTCACGACGTCGGTCGCGCCCCGAGGTCCGCTCACGCGCCTGGCCGACGCCGACGACGCCGATGCCCGGGCGTGGGTCGGCACGCCCACTCTCGTCCGAGGCGATGTGACCCTGCGCCCCCTACGGACCTCGGACGCCGGGGCACTCGCGAAGCTGGTGCCTGCGTCCGACCTGTCGCTGTACGCGTGGACCGGACCGATCCCGCAGACACCCGAGGACGCCACCCGGTGGATCACGACGGCGCTGTCGACACCGACGCGAGTGCCGTTCGCAGTCCTGCACGACGGCGAGTTCGTCGGCACCACCAGCCTGTACGACGTGGACGCGTCGAATCGCACCCTCGCGGTCGGCTTCACGTTCTACGGCCGCGCCGCGATGGGCACCGTCGTCAATCCGACCTCCAAGCTGCTGCTTCTCGAGCACGCCTTCGACACGTGCGGCGCGGTCCGCGTGGTGTGGCACACCCACGAGGGGAACTCCCGCTCACGAGCCGCGATCGCCAAGCTCGGCGCCGAGTTCGAGGGGCTCCTGCGCAAGCACCGGCGGTTCGGCGACGGCTGGCGGACCACCGCTCAGTTCGCCATGACCGACGACGACTGGCCTGGCCATCGAGCCCGTCTCCTCGAGCGCGCCGCTCGCTGATTCAGCGGGCACGTCTCGACTGCGCTCGACGACCAGCAGAACTGCGCGACGACCAGCGACCGCCCGTCGAGCGGAGTCGAGACGCTAGACCGGCAGCGGTGACTGGAGAAGCCGACCGCCGTCGGGGTGCGGGGCGGCGGCCGGACGCAGGAGATCCCACACGACGTAGGCGCAGAGGGCGACGACCATGATCCATCGAGCGCCCGCCATGACGTAGAACAGTTCGACCGGCGCCCACTTGCGTTCGGGCGCGAGGAACAAGGCCATCCGCGGAACCCATAGCAGCGCGTCGAAGGTCATCCACGCGAGCAGGACGCGCGGCTGTGGAATCGCGAGGACTGCGAGCGGAACCAGCCACAGCGACATCTCCGGTCGCCATTCCTTGCCGACCAGCAGCAGCCCGGCGACCAGCAGGAACATGAGCACCGGCAGTCGCGGTTCACGTCGAGATCTGAGTCCGACGTACGTCACGCCTGCCACGACTGCCACCATCAGCGCCAGCATGAGCGCGTTGACGACTGTCGGCTGTGCGTCCCACCCGGTGGCGCGGGCGATCAGGCTGTAGACGGAGTCGGGCCCGACGGCGCGGTCGCGCCACTGCGTGAAGGTCGCCGACCATCCGGACGGGTAGATCGAGGCGACCACACCGTTCACCACGCCCCACGTCAACAACGCGCCGATCGCCACACTCGCGGCATCGGAGAGTCGCCGTTCACGAACGCACAGGATCGCGATCGCGGGGATGAGCAGCAGGGGATAGATCGCAGACGCGGCGCCCAACCCGACGAACAGTCCGGTGAGCCACATCCGCTCCCGCGACCAGGCGTACATGGCCAGCGCGGTGAACATCACCGGCAGCACCTCGTACGAGGTGAACGCGTGCACGAGGACAAGCGGTGAGATCACCATGAGCGTGACGAGCCACGGGTCTCGGCGTCTGGTCCGCATGGTCGCCCACACTGCGATCAGCCAGCCCAGCGCCATCAGCAGCGCCGCGATGGTGAAGTAGTTGGCCACGTCGAGTGCCCTCGGCAGGCCGACTGCCTCGGTCAGAGCTCCCCAGCCGCGCGCCGCCTGCGCGGTGACGTACATGAAGGCTGCGGTCACGACCGGCACACCGATGTACTGCTTGACGTCGTCGTTCTCCCAATACGTGCGGAACGGTGCAGCGCCGCCGCGGAGGTCCGCGGGCGTCAGGTGGTTCTCGCTGTATCCGGCGATCACGTTCGAATAGCAGAGTCCGTAGAACTGGCGTTGGTGGTCCCAGTCCAGGCGCATCGTCGCGGCGGCGTCGTTCGACGGCGTCTGCTGCAGACATCCGCCCGCCTTGCCGAACCAACTGAACGCCAACACGAGCAGCGCGAGCAGAAACAGCACCCGTAGCGGGGTCCAGGTCCGGTTGCGGCCGATCGCTGCGTGCAGCCCGACCGGCCCGCCGATCGACGTGCTCAACTGCCCGACCAGCGGTTCGGTCCGCGACGGCAGCACCCTGTCGGTCGCGAGCCGCAGATCCTCGGCGAGCGGAGCAGGGCTGTCGACGTCCGAGACGCCGACAGCCCGGTCCGACGCAGGGGGCGTCGAACCGGGCTCGGTGTCGTGCGGTGCGGTCACTCAGTTTCCACGGGATCGAGTTCCGGTGCTGGCCCCGTCACCCGGGCCGAGCGTGACATCGCCGTCACCGCCGTTGTCGCCGTTGTCTCCACTGTTCCCGTTGTCGTTGTTTCCACCGGGAATCGTGACACCGGGCAGGATCGTGATGTTCCCGTCGTCACCCTCGCCGGGCAGACGCGGCCGCGACCGCTGGCGACTGGTCTCCGTGGGCGTGTACGTGGTGGGCGGAGGTTCATAGGGCACGCCGGCCTGGCCACCGACGGGTTCGGGGTCGGGGAACTGTTCGACAGGCACACCTTCGAGTGCGGCGTTCATCTGGGCGCGCCAGATCTGCGCGGGCAGACCGCTGCCGTAAATGGTTCCGCCATACGAGTTGCGGAGTGCGGTGCCCTTATTTGTGCCGACCCAGACCGCCGTCGAGAGCTGCGGCGTGTAGCCGACCATCCAGGCGTCCTTGTTCTCACCGGTGTCGCCGAGCTGAGCCGTACCGGTCTTGGCAGCGGACGGGCGGGCGCCGTACGTCGAGTCGTACAGCGCGTTGCCGTTCGAGTATGCGGCGATCGGTGAAAGAGCAGCCGACACGTTGTCGGCGACCGCCGCGGACACCACGCGCTTGCCCTTGTTGGCCTCACGGTCGAACAGCACGTCGCCGGTGGAGGTCTCCACCTTCTGAACGAGGTACGGCTCGCGGTAGATGCCCGATGCGGCGAGCGTCGCGTACGCCGACGCCATGTCCAGGACGCGGGTCGGGTACTGGCCGAGGACGATGCCGTTCTCGGGCTTGCCGTTCGGTTCGGACAGGGTGTGCTCGATGTCGCCGAAGCTCTCGGCGATGCCGAGTCGGTGCGCAGTGTCGGCAACTGCCTGCGGGCCGCCGTTGAGGTCCATCATCAGGCGGTAGAACACCGTGTTGAGGGACATCTTGGTCGCCGTCGCCAGGTTGCACGTTCCGCAGCTCTCGCCATCGGAGTTGTTGATCGTGATCCCGCCCGGGCCCACGTACGGGCTGGAGTCGTAACGCTGCGAGAGGGGGATGTCCTGCTCGAGGCCCGCGACCAGCGCGAACACCTTGAACACCGAACCGGTCTGGAGTCCGGCCGAGGCGTAGTCCCAGCCCTGGCCGTCGTTGCCGCCGAAGTAGCCGACGATGCCGCCGGTGGCCGGATCGATCGAGACCGACGCCGTCCGGAGTTCCTTCGGCTCGCCGGTCATCACAGAGCGCGCCTGGGAGACGAGAGCGTTCTGCACCTGCGGACGGATAGACGTGGTGATCGTCAGTCCACCTGTGCGCACGTCCTGCTCGGTGATGTCGAGCGTGTCGAGCTCAGCGAGCACCTTGCGTTCGATCAGGCCGTTGGGCCCGCTCTTGACGTCACTGCTGTCCGCGGCTTTGACAGCCGCGATCTTCGGGAACTTCTGGGTGTCGCGGTCGGCCTTCTGCAGGAAGCCGATGTCGACCATGCCGTCGAGCACGTAGTTCCAGCGTTCGGTCGCCATCTCGGGGTTGACCGCCGGATCGTAGAGCGACGGTCCGCGCACGATGCCCGCGAGGAGAGCGGACTCGGACGCGCTGAGGCAGTTCGCCCGCTTGGCGCGAGGGAGTTTCGAGTCGGCGCACTGTTCGGGAGTCACCTTGGTGATGTCCCGGTTGAAGTAGGCCTTCGCGGCAGCGGCGATGCCGTACGCGCCGCGTCCGAAGTAGATGGTGTTGAGGTACGCCGCCATGATCTCTTCTTTGGACCACTGGCGGGACATCTTGGTGGCGATGGCGAGCTCTTTGAACTTGCGCTTGTAGCTGACCTCGTCGCCGACGATGGCGTTCTTGACGTACTGCTGGGTGATCGTCGAGCCACCGCCTGCTCCGCCGTCGCTGGTGAGCTTGCCCAGTGCCGCGCGCGAGAAGCCACGCAGCGAGAAGCCGACGTTGGAGTCGAAGTCGCGGTCTTCGGCCGCCTTGATCGCGGCGACCATCGACGTCGGAATGTTCTCGTACTTGACGTCGGTTCGGTTGCCCTCCGGCGGGACCACTCGGGCCAGCACACCGCCCTTGGAGTCGACGATGGTCGCGACCTGGTTCTGCTTGATGTCGCCCGGTGCGGGCACGACGACGGTCACGTACGTGAAGACGAACGCGGCCACGCCCACGATCACGAGGACCGGTACCGCGCCTGCCACGATGCCGACGACCCACGCCGCGATCTTCGCAGCGGTCCGTCGGCCCTCTGCCTTGTCCCCAGCTCCGCTGGTCATCGCTCACCCATTTCTCTGCGCTCATCGGTCCCGCGCGAGGACCGTCTCCACAACTCTGACGCACGGACGCGTCGCTGCCAACTCAATAGCGGCGTCGACACCGTCCCGCTCGTCACCCTTCTGACGACTATTTCGCTGCCCGGCGGCGCTTCGTTGCGCGCGCCGGCACACCGGCAACGTACGACTGGATCAGATAGTTCCAGCGGCAGGTGCGGCACACCTCGACGACGTGGACGGTGAACTCCGGCGAGCGGGTCGCCAGGACCGCGATCTCCGGTTCCGTTCTCGCCGTGCCGGACGGTCCGCCGATTGTGCTTCCGAACAGCCATGACACCTGCGTCACCTGCTCTTTGCGGCACACCGGGCAGGGCCGGTCGGTGCTCTGACCGTGGAACTTGGCGGCCCGGAGCAGGTAGGTGTCCGCGTCGCACACGTCTTTCAACTGGACCTCACCCGCGCGCATGCGCGCCAGCGTGGCGCGGCGTGCGAGGGCGTAGTCGATCTGTTGACGGTGCACGGGCTCCAGCGTAGACGCGCACTCCGCCGCCTCCGGCTGTGATGGAGATCAAACATCAGAAGCTACTGTTCAGTTCGATCCCGGTTATATCGATGCGATACATTGGTGGCTGCATCCAGCCGTCACAACGAGCCGAGAGGAGACCGACATGCTCGAAATGGCAGTTCTCGGCCTTCTTCTCGAATCCCCCATGCACGGGTACGAGCTGCGCAAGCGCCTCACCGGGCTGCTCGGCGCGTTCCGCGCGTTCTCGTACGGCTCGCTGTACCCGACATTGCGCCGCATGCGCGCCGACGGGCTGATCGCCGAGGACGACGCCGATACCGCGACGGGCGTCAAAGTCCGCCGCGGACGCCGCGTCTACCGTCTGACACCGCTCGGCGAGACCCGCTTCAGCGAGCTCGTCGCCGACACCGGCCCGCAGAACTACACCGACGACGGCTTCGGCGTGCACCTCGCGTTCTTCAGCCGAACCCCGGCAGTCGCACGGATGCGGATCCTCGAAGGCCGCCGCCGCCAGGTGGAAGAGCGCCGCGAGGGTCTCCGCGAGATGCTCGGCCGCGCGATGGGATCCAGCGACCACTACACGCGCCAGATGCACGAGCTGAGCCTGGAGACCTCCGAACGCGAGGTCCAGTGGCTCAACAAGCTGATCGCCGACGAGGCGTCGGCGGGCTCCACAGATTTGAATGCCTGGACGCCGGCTCCCGGCGACGGCATCGAAAAAGGAAAGAAATCGGCGGTACAGCAGTCCGTCGTACCGCCACAGAATGAAGGAGAGCCCGACCATGGGTGAAACCAACAACGTGCGCGTGGCCATCGTGGGCGTGGGCAACTGCGCCTCATCCTTGGTCCAGGGCGTCGAGTACTACAAGGACGCTGACGAGAACGCAGTCGTTCCCGGCCTCATGCACGTCAAGTTCGGCGCGTACCACGTCCGCGACGTCCAGTTCGTCGCCGCGTTCGACGTGGACGCCAAGAAGGTCGGCTTCGACCTCGCCGAGGCGATCAACAACAGCGAGAACAACACCATCAAGATCGCCGACGTTCCGCCGCTGAACGTGACCGTCCAGCGCGGCCACACCCTCGACGGCCTCGGCAAGTACTACCGCGAGACCATCACCGAGGCCGACGGCGACGCCGTCGACGTGGTGCAGGCGCTGAAGGACGCGAAGGTCGACGTCCTCGTCTCGTACCTGCCCGTCGGCTCGGAGCAGGCCGACAAGTTCTACGCACAGTGTGCGATCGACGCGGGTGTCGCATTCGTCAACGCCCTCCCGGTCTTCATCGCCTCCGACCCGGAGTGGGCGAAGAAGTTCACCGACGCCGGTGTCCCGATCGTCGGCGACGACATCAAGAGCCAGGTCGGCGCCACCATCACCCACCGCGTGATGGCGAAGCTCTTCGAGGACCGCGGTGTCGCCCTCGATCGCACGTACCAGCTGAACGTCGGCGGCAACATGGACTTCAAGAACATGCTCGAGCGTGAGCGCCTGGAGTCGAAGAAGGTCTCGAAGACCCAGGCCGTCACCAGCAACCTGAGCGGCTCGCTGGCCAACAAGGTGTACGACAAGAACGTGCACATCGGCCCGTCGGACTACGTCGCATGGCTCGACGACCGCAAGTGGGCGTACGTCCGCCTCGAAGGCCGTGCCTTCGGCGACGTGCCGCTGAACCTGGAGTACAAGCTCGAGGTCTGGGACTCGCCCAACTCGGCAGGCATCATCATCGACGCCGTGCGCGCCGCGAAGATCGCCAAGGACCGCGGCATCGGCGGCCCGATCCTCCCGGCATCGGCCTACCTCATGAAGAGCCCGCCGGAGCAGATCGCCGACGACGTCGCTCGCCAGCAGCTCGAAGCGTTCATCATCGGCGCCGAGTAAGCGTTCAGTACCGACAAGGCCCGGCACTCCTCACGGAGTGCCGGGCCTTGGTCTTTGTCGGCGCTGAAAGCGGGATCATCCAAGGTCCGGAGGCGCAGGACGAGCGACAGTCCCGTCGACGGTGAGCCAACCGTCGGCGACCATCGCCAGCAGCAACTGAGCCTTGTTCGCGACCGGACGCCCGGCGGCCTCGTACCGCTGCGTCACGCGGCGATAGTGCGTGCGCACCGTGCACTCGGCGACGAAATGCGCGGACGCGGTCTCCTTCACGGTCGCACCCATGACGTACTTCGCCATCACCTCCAATTCACGCGGAGTGATCACGACTCGCACCCGACCCTCGCCGAGCACATCGGTGATCGCGGAACGAATCGCTGCGGGCGCACCCGCAGCATCGCGGACCACCGTGGCTCCGGGCAGAACTGCGCCGAGGTCGGTGACGTCCACGACGACGACCACCTTCACCAGGTGGACGAGTAGCGGCGGAAGGGTCGTCGACGCCGCGGCGCCGTCGACGACGAGCACCTTCGGCAGCACCCGGCACTCCGCGAGCTCGGCGACGTCGACGATCCGCGAGCGGTAGCCGAGAGAGCGGATCCAGGACGCCGAGAGTTCCGCGGCGAACGCTCCAGCCGACAGGACGCCGACCGAATCGTCGAATCGCACCCCTTGACCACCGCCGGTCCGCGGACGGACGCGATGCGAGTGAAGTCGCACGCCTTCGGAAGCCGTCGTCATCTGCCCTCGTTCTCGATCGAATGAACCAACGCATCCATCGTCTCGGTCGGGTACGACGAGAACAGCCTCCCAATCATCCTTTTGGTGGACAACTAGGCGGAAAAGGAACCGAACGGGTGAACCTTCATGCGCGATCACGCATGAAATGCGAGCCTTCGAGTAAGATTCGACCAGTGTCGACTGGTCTACGAATACTCATCGCCTCTCCGCTGGGGCGCGTCGTCGCAGCTCCGCTCGAAGCCAATTTTCCTGAGGTGACGGTCTCCGTCGCCGCGACGGAGGCCGAGTTCAATCGGGCGATAACCGGGCAGGTGCGGTACGACGTCGTCGCTGCGGATCTCATCTGGAATCAGCCTGAGACCGAGTGGACGTTCGACGGTCTGGACGCGATCGACCGCCTGCGCGAGGTCGATCGCGTCGCGCCGGTGATCCTCGCGACGCAAGGCCACAGCATGGAGCGCGACCATCTCGACGAGGCGATGCTGCGAGACGAAGTGTGGGGCGTCTTCCCGAAAGCAGCGGGCCTGCACCCCTTCATGGATTCGATCCGCTCGGTCGCGCTCGGCAACCGACTCCCCGATCGACCAGACCCGTCTGCGCCGAAACCGTTGTACGCCGAACTTCAGGGACGGCGTGGACACACGGCGGGCCGTCTGGCAGGTGCGATCGCGGCGGGTCGGGCCACTGACAACGCGACGCTCGCGCTCGCCGCGCAGGTCGCGCCGAGCACGGCGAACAAGGTGACGAGCCACTATCTCGGGCCGATCATCTCGGCCCGCGGTGAGCACAACAGCGCGTTGCCACTGACGCAGGGTGCGGTGTACCGCTGGTGCGGCGTCCACGCCCGCTATCTCGTCAGTTGGTGCCGCCGGAACGGTCACGCGGACGTTCTCGGCGACTGACGTCCCACTGCGAACCCACCGACTACGATTCGATGGCGATGTCCGATCCTGCCTCCCTCCTCGTGGTCCCGCTGCTGATGATCGCCGCGGCGCTGGCCAGCCGCACGACCGCCCGCTGGGTAGCCGTACCCGTCGTCGTGTTCGAACTCGTGCTGGGCGTGGTCGCCGGTCCCGATGCCCTCGGCTGGGTGGACCGGACGCCGTTCCTCGCACAGTTGTCGCAGTTCGGCGTCCTGCTGCTCTTCTTCGTCGCCGGTTCGGAGATCGACGCCGCGTCCCTGCGCGGACGCACCGGACGCCGCGCGTGGCTGGGCTGGGCGATCAGCATCTGCGTCGGCGTCGGCGTCGGCTTCGTCGCAGAACCCGGCTTCGGCGCCCTGATCATCGGGATCTGCCTCGCTTCGACAGCGCTGGGCACACTGCTGCCCATCCTCCGCGACGCCGGCGATCTCGGCACACCGTTCGGCTCCGCCGTCGGCGCCGTCGGAACCGTCGGCGAGTTCGGACCGATCATCGCCATCTCCGTGTTTCTGGGGACTCGATCACCCGGCATGTCGACGGTCGTCCTCGTGGTGTTCGCGGTGATCGCACTAGCCGCGATCCTGCATGCTCAGCGACGACCTCATCACCGGCTGCACCGGATCGTGGAATCGACGTTGCACACATCGGGGCAGTTCGCGGTGCGATGCGTCCTGGGCGTCCTCGCCGTCCTCGTGTTCCTTGCGCTCCAACTCGGGGTGGACATGCTGCTCGGCGCGTTCACCGCGGGCATCGTGTGGCGACTGCTCATGCGGGATGCCGACGAATCCACCCGCCGAAGCGTCGAAGCAAAAGTCGACGCGTTGGCCTTCGGTTTCCTTGTACCCGTCTTCTTCGTCTACACGGGAGTGAAGTTCGATCTCCGTGCACTGCTCGACGCGCCGCTCGCATTCACCGTGATCCCGTTGATCGCCGTCGCACTCCTGCTCATTCGCGGGGTCCCGTCGATGCTCGCCGCGCCGGACGGCGCCTCCCGTCGTGAACGAGCGGCGGTCGGTCTGATGGGCGCGACCGCACTGCCGATCATCGTCGTCGCGACCGACATCGGCGTCGAACACCACGCGATCACCTCGACTGAAGCGGCCGTGTTCGTCGGCGCGGGCGTCCTGTCCGTGTTGGTGTTCCCGATCGTCGCCACTGCCGTGCGAAACCGCTGAGACGAACGGCTCACATCAGTTCGATCCAACCGTCGGCGACCATCCGGACCAGCAGTTGGGACTTGTTGGCGGCGGCGCGGCCGGCCTCCTCGTAGCGGCGCGTGACACGCTGGTAGTGCGTGCGGACGGTCGCCTCTGCGATGAAGTGCTTCGATGCGGTCTCCGAAACCGTCGCACCCATCACGTAGGTCGTCATGACGTCGCGTTCCCGATCGGTGAGCCGCACCGGGGCCCGCCGTGGCGCTCGGCCGAGGACCGCTCCGACGAGGCCCTCGACGTCGCCTGGTGCGGAGCTCGAATCGGCGACGATCCTCACCGAGGGCGGATATCCGGCCACAGCTCGGTCCGTGACGACGATGAAGCGCACATGACGCAGGTGCCGAGCCATTCCCGCATCGAGCGCCGACGGGTCACGAGTGATCACCACGGCAGGCGGTTTCGGATCCGATCTGAGCTCGGTGCCGGTGACCACCCTCGACCGATAACCCATCGCGGCCAGCCAGGAGTCCAACCCGACCGCGTCGAGCGGAGTCGCCCCGAGCAGACCGACCACCCGCTCGGTCCTCGGGAGCCCGGTCGGGATCGACGTGAGACGTCGACCGGCCGACATCCGATGGAGGCGGTTCGCCTCCGAGAAGGAGGCGTCCGGTTCCGACACCGTCATGTGGTCCCCACTTCCGCTGGAATGTGCTGCGTACGCGGGTCACCGTATCCCCGGGCGCGAATGCACCGGCAGACCCGAATTCTCGGGTAAACCGAGCGGACGACCCCAGTTCAGGGGGCGAGAGTGAGCTCGCCGGACGCGTTGTACACCCGCCTGTCGATCTCCTCGCCCGCACTGTGCACAACGGTCATCAGGGACGATCTTCCCGGCGGGAGGATCCGAATGGTCAGTGTGCCGTCGACCGTCGCATCCAACGATGCCGTGACCGTCGTGACGATCCGCTCGACGATCTCCTCAGACGCCCCGTCGAGTCCATGGTCGTCCAGCAGGATGACGTCCACTCCGCGTCCGCGCGCCGCTCGCGCGGCGGCAGTGACCATCGGAACCGCGAGTGATCGGGCGCGCAGCGAATCCCTCAACTGAGCTTCGAGAAGTCCGCAGGCCCGCCGTTCGGCGTCGGTCAGCGCTCGAGGATCGGCCAGCCGCTCGAGAAGCGGTCGGACCAACGAGTCCAGACCCACCAGTTGGCGGTCCCGCTCATCGAGAACGGCCCGGTGAGCGGCCTCGGCCGCCGCTCGCTCGGTGCCCTCTTCACGCAGCAGAAAGATGTCGCGGGCCGCGGGCCGGATAGTCAATCCGAAGAACGTCGCCATGAGAAGCGGTGCAATGTTGATCAGCGTCACGCTCAGCCCGTACCCGGTCCCCTGCCCGGTGCCCGCCGTCCAGAACACCGTGACGCCGATCGCGGCGAGCAGGGACATCCATCCCCAGATCGTCCGTCCCCGCACACACATGTAGGTCGAGACGGCCGTGGACGCGGACAACGGCCACAACTGGAGTGCGCCCGGCTCCGCCGGAAGCGTGTAGATCACCAACGCCGTCGCGGCAGGACCCGCCACAGTCATGTAGGCAGTCCATCCCGGCGGAAGCGGATCGCCCGCCGCACGGATGAGCCCGACCGCCGCCGCGCTCACCAGCGCCCAGGCGAGCAGTTCGCGAAGCACGCCGCCGCTCTCGGAGGTGGTGACGGCGAGCAGCGCGTACGTGCAGACGAACCACGCTGCGAGGATCTGTGCGGCAACCGAGTGCAGGCCCATCAACGAGCGGACGTCGCCGTGTTCGACATCGTCTGTCATCATCCACCCTCGATGTCGTCACGCCAGGTCAGAGTGACCGTCGTTCCGTGCCCCACACGACTGACGACGTCCGCCTCGCCTCCGGGCAGCGACTCCATGCGGCCCCGAATGCTGACCGCGACACCGAGCCGGTGAGATGCGACCGCGGTCGGGTCGAAACCGACGCCGTCGTCCGACACCCGGATCGTCATCCGGCCGACTTCACCGGTGACCTCAACCCGACTCGTCGGTGCCGGGCCCGCATGGCGGACGGTGTTGCGCAGCGCCTCGGAGACCGCTGCGCCGAGCGCCCAGACGGCGTCGGCGGGCATCTTGCCGTCGGCGTCGAACGATCGCACGACGAACTCGGCACGCACGTTCGCGTCGGCGGCGGCGGCACGCAGGTGGACGACCGCCTCATCCACCGTGAACGGACGATCCGTCCGCACGCCGGCCCTGATGTCGTCGAGTTCGGTGAGCGTCGCCTTCGCGAGGGCGCTGATCTCGTCGGTCGACGCCGAACGCGACGCGACGAGCAGAGTCGCCATCACGCTGTCGTGGGTCAGCGCGTCGAAACGCTCGCGTTCCACCATCCGTCCGCGCTGCGACGCGGCCGCCTCGGCGACGGCGTGCGTCTGCGCCGTGGTGGTGTCCAGGACGCGACCAGTGCGCAGCGCCATCACCGAGCCGCCGACGAACAGGCTGCAGAACATGACGGCGAAACCCGTCTCCGGCACCAGGTCGAAGAGCGTCGCCCCGTCACGAACCCACACGTTGATCATCTGCACTGCGACACAGCCGATCACCATGTGCGCGAAGGCGACCCGCGCGGGCCACGCGATGACCGCGGCGATGCTCGCCAGCCCGGGGAACGACGCGAACCACACCCCGTCGCCCATCGGGACGCCGGTCCCGTTCCACACGAACGGGAACGATGCGACGACGACGAGGAAGGCAGACGCCGCCACTGCGCCGGACCAGCGGACGGCCCGCACATCGTCACGGAACGAGAGGACGCCGGGGACCAGCCCGGTGCCGAATGCGAGCACAACGGCGACCGGCGTCCACCACGGTGCGGTGCGGTCGGACCATGCGATCACCGAACCGACGAGCATCACGGAGTACGCCACGTACCCGACGGTGGTGAATCGCGCGAAGATCCGGACGATGCGATCGAGATTCTCGCCGGTCGTCGTGTCGATCAGGAGCACCATCAGGCGGGACGCTCCGGCATCGGCAACAGGCCGTCTTCGACAGCACGCATGTACAGGTCGACCTTGGTGGCGGCGGGGCGGCCTGCCGCAGCATACTTCGCCCGGATCCGGCCGACGTAGTCGGTGATCGTCTCCGTCGACAGGCCGGTCAGCCGCGCGACCCGGTCGGCCTTCTCCCCTGACGCGTACAGCGCGAGGACTTCCTGCTGTCGTGGACTCAGACCGGCCGCCGACAGGTCGGGATCTCCGTCGATCGCCGCGGCCCACTCGGTGGTGACCACCGGAAGTCCTGCGGCCGCGGCCTCGATCGCTTCGACGACGGCGTCGACGGGCGCCGACTTTCGCACGATCCCCAGCACGCCTGCCTTCGCGGCGAGCCGCACCATGTACGGGTTCTCCGCCCCCGTGAACACGAGGACCTCCAGACCCGCGGCCCGCAGTGCCTCCACGTTGGTGAACGGCGAAGATCCGTCCGCAAGGCGTAGATCGAGCATCACCAAGTCGAGGTCGGTGGGGCCGCTCAACAGTTCCGGAACGGTCATCGCCGACGCGACCACAGCCAGGCTCGGGTGGCCGGCGAGCATCGCCTCGATGCCGAGGACCACGGATGCGTGATCCTCGACCACTCCGATCCGTTTCACGTTCACACTGCGCTCCTCAACCCCGAGACCATCCACGACAGACGTGGATCGAAGGTATCCCCGCACGCAGTGGGATCGAGCGGCGCGCAGTCGCATTCAACCGTTTCGACGACACCGGGCGGATCGACGGCCACACGCGGTCTACACCGAACCGATCTCGTTCGAACCGACGACATCAGGAATCTCCCTGATGCCGCATAGCGGATTACAGGCTAAGTTGTGGGGCACGTCGTGGCACGATCACCGTGTCGTCGGGGCCAGACTTCGTTTGCACGATCGACGTCGTCCGCCCCCGGAACACAAAACACACATAAGCTGACGAACAAGCCCGGCCTCCTTCGGACCAGGCACCGACCATCGAGCGGACGCTCGGCGAGAATGAAAGGCACTGCACATGGGTGTGAGCTTGACCAAGGGCGGCAACGTCTCCCTCACCAAGGAGGCCCCCGGCCTGACCGCCGTCTCCATCGGCCTCGGCTGGGACGTCCGTTCCACCACCGGCACCGACTTCGACCTCGACGGCAGCGCCATCGCGCTGAACGCCGACAAGAAGGCCGTGTCGGACCAGCACTTCATCTTCTTCAACAACCTGCGCTCGCCCGACGGCTCGATCGAGCACACCGGCGACAACACCACCGGCGACGGTGACGGCGACGACGAGGTCATCAACGTCGACCTCGCAGGCGTCCCGCCGGAGATCGGCTCCATCGTGTTCCCCGTCTCGATCTACGACGCGGACGCACGCAGCCAGTCGTTCGGCCAGGTCCGCAACGCGTTCATCCGCGTCGTCAACCGCGCCAACGGCTCGGAGATCGCCCGCTACGACCTGTCCGAGGACGCGTCGACCGAGACCGCGATGGTCTTCGGTGAGCTGTACCGCAACGGCGCCGACTGGAAGTTCCGCGCAATCGGCCAGGGCTACGCATCGGGTCTCGCGGGCATCGCCCGCGACTTCGGCGTCAACGTCTGATCCCCTCACCGCCGCAACAGCAACGACGCACCGACGGGCCTACTGCTCGTCGGTGCGTCGCGCCACGTACGACGAGCTGTCGACTTCGATGATGTCGCGCCGTCCACGAAAGAAAAGGCCGACACCCACGTGATTCTCCGCATCTTCGGACTCTCGTTCGTGATCTCCATCGCGGCGCTCGTCGTCGCATTCGTCTACGGCGGGCCCGAAGCCCTCCTGCTGACGGTCATCCTCGGCATCCTCGAAGTGTCGCTCTCCTTCGACAACGCCGTCATCAACGCCACCGTCCTCCGCCGGATGAGCGAGTTCTGGCAGAAGATCTTCCTCACCGTCGGCATCGTGATCGCCGTGTTCGGCATGCGGATCCTGTTCCCGCTGGCCATCGTGTGGATCACCGCCGGACTCAACCCGGTGCAGGCGTTCGACCTAGCGCTCAACCCTCCGACGGACCCGAACGCCGACAGCTACGAATCGCTGATCACCGCGGCGCACCCGCAGATCGCGTCGTTCGGCGGCATGTTCCTGCTGATGCTGTTCCTCGGCTTCATCTTCGACGACAAGGAGATCACCTGGTTGTCGTGGCTGGAGAAGCCGCTGATCCGCATCGGAAAGCTCGATCAGCTCGCCGTCGTCATCGCCGCAGCAATCCTCGTGATCACCGCGACGTTCATCGCTCACGAGGGCGAAGGTGCGACGGTCATGATCGCCGGAACCCTCGGCATGATCTCGTACATCCTGGTCAACGGCCTCGGTGAACTGTTCAATGTCGAAGAGGAGGGCGACGAACCGTCGACCGGTCCGTCCGACCTGGCGAAGGCCACCGGCAAAGCCGGCTTCTTCCTGTTCCTGTACCTCGAAGTGCTCGACGCCAGCTTCTCGTTCGACGGTGTGATCGGCGCGTTCGCCATCACCGCGGACCCGATCATCATCGCCCTCGGTCTCGGCCTCATCGGCGCACTGTTCGTCCGTTCGCTGACCGTGTACCTGGTCCGCCAGGGCACCCTGTCGGAGTACGTCTACCTCGAGCACGGCGCCCACTGGGCGATCGGCGCACTCGCGTTCATCCTCATGTACTCGATCGGCACACCGGTCCCCGAGGTCGTCACCGGCCTGGTCGGCGTCGCGTTGATCGGCGCCGCGATGATCAGCAGCATCATCCGTCGCCGCAAGGAGACCGACGAGCCTGCCGACGACGCCGCACTCGTCGACTCGAAGGAGTAGCGCTGATGACGATCGACACGAGCACCGGGTCGATCATGCGAATGTCTGCCGACCAGGCCGCCCGTCGCTGACTGGATACGATCGAATCGTGCCCACCAATCCGCGCCGGGGCCTGTTCGGCAGGCGATCGCAGAGCGATCGCGCCACGCCTGCGCAGCTCGCGGCTCTGACCGACGCCTTCTTCGCCTGCGAACGGGCGATGGGAGACATGGCGAGCGCCGTACAAGCCGCGCAGGCGGTGGCGCCCGGTTCCATCGCGACCGCCGAATGGGACGGCGCACGAGACCGCTACGACCAGGTGATCTCCCGTTACTTGGTGATCTCGGCCGACGACTCTCCCGAGGCCACTCCGGCGAACGTGGAGCAGTGCACTCGGGCGTTCGTCGAGACCACGGAATGGCTCGGTCGCTACGCGGCGTGGCAGGCGTCGGGTCTGCAAGCCGGGCGAGCCGCGATCAACGGTGCCGCCCAAGCCGAACAGCAGGCCCGAGTGGCGGCCAACCAGGCGCTCACCGCGCTCGACCAGGCACCGGTCGAGCATGCTCACCTGACATCGGTGCGAACCGCGGCCGACGCTCTCGCACAAGACCTCACCGGGTTCGAAGCGGCGACGGGCCTCACCGAGCGCCAACGTGCGGCAGACCTCGTCGTCGAAGCCGCGCACCGCGTCATCGATCTCCTCGATCGGGCACCCGGCCTCACCGCCGAGACCGAGAAGACCATGCGGTCGCTCGCCACTCGCAGGCAGGCCGTCGAGACGAAACTCGACGGACTGCCCGCAGTGATGTCACAACTGCTGCGGGACTTCAGTTCTGAATGCTCCATTGACCTCGTCGACGTCCCCGAAGACGTCCGACACCACCTGCAGAACGCGGACGAACGACTCGACCGGGCACGAGTCCTCCTCGGCCACGCACCCGATGAGGCACGAGCCGCCACCGAACAGGCCAGGGCCCACCTGGCGGACGCGGACGAACAGCTCGACCGCGTCGTCGACAGGCTGTCGGACCTTCGAGACGTCCGCGCCGATCCGACGGTCGCCGCATCCCGCGTCCGCTTCCGGATCCGGGACGCCCAGAACTTCGCCGTCGACAATCACCAGGTCCGCGAGTGGGGCTCGGTGCTCGACGCCCAGAACGACCGAGTCGACCGCGCCGCAGCGGTCCTCGAACGCATCCACCCCGACTACTGGTTCTACCTCTCCGAACTGCGGGCCGTCGACGCCCGCGTCACCGACATCATCGGACGGATGCGCGATCACGTCTCGCGCGCCTGACGACACACCTACCGAACGAAAGGAGCAGCCCATGTCCGCCGACATCGCCGTTGACTCCGTCGATCTCGCCGCCACCGGGGGGATCACGCAGTTCCCCCAGCTGTCCGACGAGCAGCTCGACCGCCTGTTCCTGCACCGCCCGCAGACAGTCGACCTGCACTCCCCGATCGACCATCTCGCCATCGCCCTCGGCGCCACCCTCTACGTGCCCGCCACCCGCGACGACCTGACCTCGGTCATCCGACGTCGCGCCGAATCCGGGGTCACGTCGATGGTCATCGACCTCGAAGACGCCGTCGCCGATGAAGATGAGGCGACCGCCGTCGAGCGCACCATTGCAACCCTCGCCGATTTCGCCCACGACAACTGGGATCGCCTACTGCTGTTCGTCCGTGTCCGGACCACGGATCACATCGAGACCATCACCGCGGGTCTCGTCCCCGGCCACTGCCTTGCGGGCTTCGTGATCCCGAAGTTCGAAGCCGAATCGGGCGCCGCGGCTCTCGACACCATCGCCGCGGTGTCCGCCGACTGGGCCCGCCCCCTCTACGTGATGCCCGTCCTCGAGACGCCGCGCATCGTGCACCGCGAGACGCGCGACGCCGAACTGACCGCCATCCGCGAAGTCCTCAATCGCCACCGCGAACGCGTCCTCGCCGTCCGCATCGGCGCCACCGACATCTGCGGCCTGTTCGGCATCCGCCGCGACCGAGACGTCACCATCTACGACGTCCGCGTCGCCGCCGACGCCGTCGCAGGCATCGTCAACATGCTCGGACGCAGCGACGGTACCGGCTTCGTGATCACCGGCCCGGTGTGGGAGTACTTCGCGAACCACGAGCGCATGTTCGCGCCGACGCTGCGGCACACGCCGTTCCGTGAGCACGACGCCGTCTACTTCCGGCAACAGCTGGTGAGCCGCGACCTGGACGGCCTGCTCCGGGAGATCGCCCTCGACCGCGCCAACGGCATCACCGGCAAGACGGTGATCCATCCCGTCCACGTCGGCGCCGTGCACTCGCTCTCGACAGTCACCGACGAGGAGTACTCCGACGCCCTCGACATCCTCGACCGCGACGGCGGCGGTGCTCAGGCCTCCGCGTACGGCAACAAGATGAACGAGCTGAAACCGCACCGCAACTGGGCGCTCGGGGTGATGAACCGGGCGCACGTCTTCGGCGTCACCCGCCGCGACATCAGCTTCGTCGACCTTCTCACCGAATGGGCTGGTGACCGATGACCCCCTCCTGGGTGACCGACGCCTTCGATGCACACGTCTCCGGCGTCGACGACCTCGTCGAACTGGGGTTGCGCCGCAACCCGAAACGCGCGCACCTGCTGGTGTCGACGGTGCTCGGCAAGCACATCCCGACCCCGCCGTCGCGGGTACGCGGTGCGGCGAACGATCTCGGCGACGCCGTCACCGGGATCCTCGGCGACGAGACATCCACCGCGACGGTCCTCGGATTCGCCGAGACCGCGACCGGGCTCGGACACTGCGTCGCCGAGCGCATCGGGGCGGCCCGCTACCTGCACTCCACGCGCCGTGCCGTCGACGGTGCGGCGGTGCACGGCTCCTTCGAGGAGGGCCACTCCCACGCGACGACTCACCTGCTGCAGCCGACCGACGCCGATTTCCTCGACACCGATCCGTCCGTCCCCGTGGTGCTCGTCGACGACGAGATCAGCACCGGGCGCACCGCAGTCGAGGCGATCGAGGCGCTGCACGGTCTCCACCCGCACCAGCGTTATCTCGTCGCGTCGCTCGTAGACATGCGCGACGACGGACACCGCGCCGAGTGCGACGCCGCCGCGACTCGCCTCGGCGTCACGATCGACTTCACCGCGCTCGCCGACGGCGCCATTCGTCTGCCCGACGGGATGACCGAGCGGGTGGTGGCCCTCGACGCGCCCGACCTCAACCCGACGGCGCCGACCCGCGGAGACGTCACGTTCTTCACCGCGGGTTGGCCCGCGGCCGTCCCGGACGGCGGCAGGCACGGTTTCCTCGCCGCCGACACCGCCCCGTTCCATCGGGCCGTCGACGATGTCGTCGCCGGACTGTCCGACGTGTTCGCCGCGGATGACCAGGTGACCGTCGTCGGGCACGAAGAGCTGATGTATCTGCCCCTGTGCATCGCGGAGCGACTCGGCTCGCACGGTGTCGACACGCGTTTCCAGACCACGTCCCGATCACCCGCCCACGTCCGCGACCAGGACGGATACCCCCTTCGTCGCGGCTTCGCCTTCCCTGCTCCCGAAACGCCACTCGACCCCTCCCACACATCGAGCGAGTCGAACCTCCACAACTGCTCGCCAAGCACCCACGCTTCTCACTGCTCGTTGAGCGAGCGAAGCGAGTCGAAGCGCCCCGCCGCCGACATCCGATACCTGTACAACGTCGCCGAACCCGGCTCAGACGACATCCCGTCGGTCCTGCTGGTGATCGACGACCCCGCCGACACCGCCGCG
Organism: Gordonia malaquae NBRC 108250; assembly: GCF_000344135.1. GTDB lineage: Bacteria > Actinomycetota > Actinomycetes > Mycobacteriales > Mycobacteriaceae > Gordonia > Gordonia malaquae. The sequence continues at coordinate 41,124 of NZ_BAOP01000017.1, forward strand.
TTGCGTGCGGACGGTGGACTGCTCGACGTCCTGTCGGCAGCCGGGCATCGCGTCGTCGTGCTGACGGTGCCCGCGACCGACCCCGCACGTCTGTCCCGTTCACGGACCGCAGACGCTCGACGCATCGAACCGACAGGCGGCCCGCTGCGCGCGCCCGACTTCGGGTCCTACTCGCCGAGTGAGGTCGCGTGGCTGCTCAAGGACCTGTCCGAGTACTCGCTCGAAGGAGACGTCGCCGAGCGGGAGCGCCGCATCCAGGCGGGTGTCGCGCACTACGCGGAGTCGTTGCCCGTCGAGTTCCAGCCCGGCGCGGCGTACCTCGAACTGTTCGACGCGACACTCACGTCGTCGGCCCGTCGACTGGCGCTCGCCGTCGGAACAGTCGCCGAACTGATCCTGGCCGAACGCTCCTCTAGTCCGACGCTTGTCTCCCTCGCCCGTGCCGGAACCCCCGTCGGAACGCTGATCGCGCGGTGGATTCGCGCGACCCGCCGTTCTCAGCCTGCGCACTACAGCGTCTCGATCGTGCGTGGTCGTGGCATCGACGCCGTGGCCTTGGACTACATCGCCGAACGTCATGACCCCGCGTCGGTGGTGTTCGTCGACGGATGGACAGGCAAGGGCGCGATCGCGAAGGAACTCACCGCGGCCCTGCGGGTGTACGAGGACGGCGGGGGTGCGCACTTCGACGACGAACTCGCCGTGCTCGCCGATCCCGGATCGTGCACACGCCTGTACGGCACGCGCGACGACTTCCTGATCGCCTCGGCCTGCCTCAACTCGACGGTGTCCGGACTCGTGTCGCGCACTGTGCTCAACGACGACCTGATCGGTCCGGGCGATTTTCACGGCGCCAAGTTCTATCGCGATCTGATGCCGCACGACGTGTCGAACCGCTTCCTCGACGCAGTCACCGCCGAGTTCGACGCAGTCCTCGATCAGGCGCGCGCCGACGCAGCAGCCCTGCGGGGCACCGACCGGACTCCCACCTGGGAGGGCTGGTCATCAGTCGAGGAGATGCAGCGGCGGTACGGACTGTCGTCGATCAACTTCGTGAAGCCCGGCATCGGCGAGACCACCCGAGTGCTCCTGCGCCGGGTGCCGTGGCGAATCCTGGTGCGCGACGCCGACCTTCCCGATCACCAGCACATCCGTCTCCTCGCCGCAGAACGCGGCGTGCCGGTCGACGTGGTGCCCGATCTCGCGTACTCCTGCGTCGGTCTGATCAAGGAGTCCGTGTGAACGCCCTCATCGCCACCGACCTCGACCGCACGATGATCTTCTCCCGTGCGGCGTCGGGCTTCTCGACCGCGCTCGAAGAGCGGTCCGGATCTCCGAGCGCGGTCGAGGAACCCGTGTGCGTGGAGATCTACAACGCCGCGCCGTTGTCGTTCATGACCCCCGGCGCCGTGACGAAGCTGACCGCGCTGGCCGCGTCGACTCCTGTGGTCCCGACGACCACTCGCACACGTGAGCAGTTCGAGCGCATCACCCTTCCGGGCGGTCCGTTCGCGTACGCCGTGGTGAGCAACGGCGGCCGGATCGTTCGCGACGGCGAGAACGACGAGGACTGGCGCTCAGCGTTGGAGGCGCGGATCGCGACGACGTCGGCGCCCGTCGCTGAATTGCACGCCGACCTCCAGACGAGAATCGACGAGTCGTGGGTGTCGTCGACGCGTATCGCCGACGATCTGTTCGCCTACCTCGTGGTCGACTTGGACCGGCAGCCCTCCGACTTCGTCGACGACTGGCGGGCATGGTGCACTCCCCGGGGTTGGTCGGTGTCGCAGCAGGGCCGCAAGATCTACGCGATGCCCGACGGCGTGACCAAGTCCGCCGCCGTCGCCGAGGTCCGACGCAGGCTCGTCGACGACGGTGTCCTCACGCCGGACGCGCCACTGTTCGCGGCAGGCGACGGCCAGCTCGACGCCGACCTGCTCGAGTACGCCGACCATGCCATCCGTCCGGCCCACGGCGAGCTCCACGACTCCGGCTGGACCCGGCCGGGACTCACCGTGACAGCGTCGGCCGGTATCGAGGCAGGCGAGGAGATCCTCGACTGGTTCGTCGACCACGCACATCACCCAGCGTCAGCGCCCCATCCGCTCCGACCGGCTCTCGCCGAGAAGTAAGAGGTAATCCGATGTCTTCACTCACCAAGGGCCAGAATGCGGCGCTCCCGACCGGGGACGTCGTCGTGTCCGTCGACGTGGCTGCGGCCGCCGACTTGTCGGCACTTCTCGTCACCGAGGCGGGCAAGGTGCGCAACGACGCCGACTTCGTGTTCTTCAACCAGCCTGCGGGACCCGGCGTTCAGCTTCGCGACGGGCGCCTGCACATCTCGACCGCCGGCATCCCGTCGGACATCGCTGCGATCCGCGCCGTGATCACCCTGGACGACACCACCCGCAGCTTCGGACAGTTCGCACCGCCGGTGACCCGCGTGTTCGACGCCGCGGGCGCCCCGCTGTTCGACTACGTCGTCGACGGTCTGACCGCCGAGTCGGTCGTCATCGCGGCAGAGGTGTACCAGCGCAACGGGCAGTGGAAGGTCCGCGCGGTGGGTCAGGGCTACGCGGGCGGTTTCGCCGACCTGGTCCGCGACCACGGCGTCGCAGTCGACGACGCCCCGGCCCAGGCTGCTCCCCCCTCGCCGCCCGTCACTGCGGCCCCGCCGGCATACAACCCGCCGCCCCAGCAGAACTACACGCCGCCGCCCGCACCGCCGAGTTACGCGCCGCCCGCACCGCAGCAGAACCACGCACCTGTGGCCCCGGCGTATGGCACTCCCGCCCAGCCTCAGTACGGCGCACCGGCCCAGCCCCCTGCTCCTCCGCAGGGGCAGGCACCGATCAGCCTCTCGAAGGACCGGCCCGTCTCGCTGGTCAAGGGCCAGAAGGTGTCGCTGAAGAAGGACGGCGGCGTTCCGCTGACCCAGGTGTGGATGGGCCTCGGCTGGGATCCGGTGCAGACCGGGAAACGCGGCTTCTTCGGCGGTGGCGGAGGCGGCGGCGACATCGACCTCGACGCGTCGGTCCTGCTGTTCTCGCAGGGCAACTGCGTCGAAAGCGTGTACTTCGGCAACCTCCGGTCGAAGAACCAGTCGATCGTCCATTCCGGCGACAACCTGACTGGTGAGGGCGCGGGCGACGACGAGGTGATCTCGGTGGACCTGTCGGCGATCCCGCCGCACGTGGACCGTCTGGCGTTCATCGTCACCTCCTACCGAGGGCAGACCTTCGCCGAGGTCCAGAACGCGTACTGCCGACTCATCGACCAGATGACCAACGCCGAGCTCGCGCGCTACACGCTTGCAGGCGGTATGCCGTTCACCGGCGTGTGCATGGCCGTCATGTCGCGGATCAACGGCGAATGGCAGCTCCGCGCCGTCGGCGAGGGCTTCAACGCCAAGACCGCCAACAAAGCGATCCCGCACGTGATGCCCTACCTCGCCTGACCTCTGTCCGCCAGTTGTGTCACGTATGTGGTCACAACCGGCGGAGGGAAGCCGAACTCGAGCATTTGTGGAAGAGTTGTCGCATGACCGACGAGCTTCCCGAAACCACACCGGAGTCCACACAGTCGCGACTGGGCGGACTCACATCGAAGCTGCCCGAGATCTCCGGACGCACCAAGGCGATCATCGGTGTGAGCATCGTCGTGCTGTTGGTCGCGGGGTACCTGATATTGCAGCGCTTCCTTCCTCAGTGGTGGGGTCGTGAGATCGCTGCCGACGTCGGAGGGAGCTTCACCCGCGGTTCGCTCTACGGTCTCGGATACGGGCTGCTCGGCTCCGCGGTGACGCTGATCCTGCTGTACTTCGCGTACGTGACGATCGGCCGCTACCGGAACATCGTGTCGTGGACGCTGTTGGTGCTCGCTCTGGCATCGACCGTCCCCAACCTGCTGACCCTCAGCGTGGTCATCGGCAATGGGAGCGGCGCGGAATCCGGACGTCTCGCCCTCGACTACGACGGCATGGGCTTCCGCGGCGCGACTCTCATCGGGCTGATCATCGGCATTGTCATCGGCCTCGCCGTCGACTTCTATCTGCTCGGGAAGCGGCGCGCGAAGGCCAAAGCCGAAGCCGCCGCCTGACTGCCCAGCGGCCGGCATCGGCTCATCGGTCCGACAAACAGATGAATTCTGGGTGCTGCACCCACCCCAGCGGCCCGACCGACCAACGTGCACGGTCATCTCGTGGGACTCTCTGATCGGCGCCAACCGTACGTCACCAGCGGTTTTACTGTCTACTACACGAAGAACACGCTGTAGTCCGGATAACCGACGGATGCGGTACTCACCGTAAAAGTGTCAGTGGCGTGTGCCACGATTCTTCCGTGTCACCTTCGAACCCGTTCGGCCCGGGAACAGGCCGCCCCGCCGGCGGACCTCCGAGTCCGGGACCTGCGTATCCCGGCTTCGGTCCACCCCCGGGGCAGGCGCCCGGCGGCCGGCCCGGTCCGTACGGTCCGCCGTCGAGCGGCGACAATCCGTTCGGACCGTCAACAGGTGTGCCCGCGGGTCCTCCACCGAACAGCCCCGCACCATCGTCGGCAAGCAGCGGACCCCTCGACCCCGTCGGTCCACCGACGGGTCTCTTGATCGCCGCAGCAGTCCTGGCCGTAGTCGGCACGGTGTTCGGCGGAGTGTTCTGGGGATCCCCGCTGAGCATCGTCGGCTGGGCACTGGCCGGACCGATCGCGATCGGTGTGCTCGCCCTGTTCACCTCGCGTGACACCGTCCGACGCTCGGCCGCGATCTACCTGCGGCCCGACTGGCTGTCGCTCGCCTACGCCGTCACCATGCTCATCATCGCGATCGGAGTCGTCGTCGGCTCCGTGAGCTTCGCCATGTGGATCGGACACCGTTGATGCCGCACCTGCACACCTCCACCCGAAGCGCAGTGCGAATCGTCGTGCTCGCCGCGGCCTTCCTCCTCGCAGCGCTCTCACTGGTCCCGGCACCCGCCGCACGGGCCGAGGACCCCGCGGGGACCGGCCTCGACACATTCGGAGCGTGCGTCACCGCGTCCGGCTCCGGGCGGGTGCTGCTGCTCGTCGACCAGTCGCGCAGCCTCGCCGAGTCCGACGCCGCCAACGCCCGCGGCACAGCGGCGAAGCTGCTCGCGAAGCAACTCGTGTCGTATTCGAGCAGCACCGGAAACGCCGTCGAAGTCGCCGTCGCCGGCTTCTCCGACACCTATCAGTCGTCTCTCGACTGGACCCGACTGGACGCTGGTTCACTCGACTCCGTCAACACGGCGATCACCGACACCACATCACGTCAGGACGGCACCGCCACGGACTACCAGGCAGCACTCGAAGGCGCACGCGGCGCACTGGGCGCACAGCGCGGCGACTGCAAGATGATCGCCTGGTTCACCGACGGCGAGCTCGACTTCCTCACCGACGACCGCGAGTCGCGCATCAACGCCGCGAGTACCGAGATCTGCCGCAAGGGTGGAATCGCGGACCAGCTCGCCGCCGCGGGCATCGTCAACGTGGCGATCGGGCTCTCCGGCGCCACAACCGGCGAGTCGCCCGACTTCACCCTGCTGCGCAGCATCGCGATCGGCGGCGCCGACTGCGGCACCGGCGACCGCTCGAGCAAGGGGCAGTTCTTCGAAGCGAAGAACATCGACGATCTCCTCTTCGCGTTCGACCGCCTCGGCGCACCCGGCGACAATCGGGCGCCGTCCGAACGCGCAGCCTGTGTCAAGACAGTCTGCGATGAGGGCAAACACCATTTTGTGCTGGACGACTCCGTCGACAGCGTGAGCGTGCTCGCCGACGCAGGACGGGAAGGCCTGGTTCCGGTTCTCGTGTCGCCGGACGGCGCGCAGACGCGCCTCGACCCGCGAACTCCGAAGACCGAGAAGGTCGGCGGTGTCACCATCGACTACAGCTTCCCGTCAGCGCGGTCGACGTCGATCGCGATGACGGGCTCCACCGGACCGTCGTGGAGCGGAGTCTGGGCTCTCGTGTTCGTCGCCGACACCGAAGCCGACGCGCAGACCCGTTCGAGCATCCACATCACCGGTGGACTCAAGCCTGCGTTGGCCGACGCGGCTTCCGTGTCACTGCACGCCGGAACAACCGACGAGACAGTCACGTTCACGATCAACGGCAAGGACGGGAAGCCTCTCAGCAACGACAAACTGCCTGACGACTTCCAGCTCGGGGCCGAGCTCGGGACCCGCGACGGGAAGACGATCCCGATCGCCAAGAACCTGGACAAGGCCACGATCGGCAAGCCGCAGACAGTGAACCTCTCCGGTGCGACGCCAGGCCAGGCCACGCTGCGACTGTCGCTGAACGTCACCCTCAAGGCCAAGGAGAAGGGCACCGGCAAGGTCCGCGAGACCGAGCTGTCCCCGGTCCGCGCCGACATCCCGATCTCCATCAAGGCACCTGCCGGTTACCCGACGGTCGCCGACTCGATCTCGTTCGACACGATCGAAGGTGCAGGCTCGACCACCGCGACCATCAAGGTCACCGGTCCGGGTTGCGTCTGGCTCAAGCAGGACGACACGGCGGTCACCGCGTCGCCGGACGGGACCGACGTCACGGTCGAGTCCGATCACTCCGCGCAATCCGGCTGCCTGAAGCTCGCCGACGGCCAGACGGGCGAGTTGACGGTGACTCTGGCGTCGTCGGAGTCGGTGAACGGCATCGTCGGCGGCGACCTCGTCGTGATGGCTGCGCCGAAGGGTGACGGCGAACCGGTCGCGATCACGATTCCCTTCACGGGTGAACTGAGCAAGCCGCTCAACACGAGCACATTCATCGGGGCGCTGATCGCGGCCCTGATCCTCGGCCCGCTGATCCCGCTGCTGCTCCTGTACTTCCTGAAATGGCTCACCGCGCGCATCCCGGCGCGTGCGCTCCGAGTGGAACAGATCCCCGTGCGTATCGTCGGCGGCGCCGTGGTTCGCGGGAATCAGCCGTTCGGTGTCAGTGACACCGAGTTGGTCGGTCTGGTCCCGAGCAACGGCAACTCGACTCGCAGCATCGACGTCGGGGCCCTCAGCTTGCGGACGCGTGTCGGTTGGTCGCCGTTCGGCGCAGGCCAGGTGGTCGCATCGATCCCCGGCATGGCCGGTGCCGCGGGGCGCGAAGGTTCGTCGACGGGCAAGACGCCGGACGCGCTGTTGCCGCTCGCGATCCACAACAACTGGGCGCTGTTCCACGATCCGTCGGGTCCGGAAGACGTCGCGACGATCGTCCTCCTGGTCGGCGGCGACGCCGGCCGCCCCGAGATCGACCGTCTGGTCGGAGAAGTCCGCGACTACGCACCGCGGAACGTGACAAAACTGCGTCAGGCGTCACCCGCTTCGCCGGACCCAGGTGGTCCGTCGGACGCCGCACCTGCCGCGCCCAATCCGTTCGGGCCATCCGGCGGAGGGAATCCGTACGGTCCGACCGGCGGTGCATCAAACCCGTTCGGCCCGTCGTCCGGCGGCGCACCCGGCGCGCAGAACCCGTTCGGACCGGGCACGAGCACGCCCCCGACGAACGGACCCGGGAACAACCCGTTCGGTCCCGGCCCGAACCGGCCTGCCGGCGGGAACCCGTTCGGTCCGTGACACGTTCCGCACTCGACTCAACTACCTAGAACCCATGTGAGGAATCGACAACGATGCGCAAGCTTCTGATCGTCGGCTGCGGTGGATCCGGCGGCGCGACGCTCTCGTACATGATGGATCAGCTGCTGTCCGATCTCGCCGATCACGGCATCGACAAGATCCCGGCGGGCTGGCAGTTCGTGCACGTCGACGTGCCGATCTCGCCCGACGAGGGCAAGAACGTGAAGTCGGTGCCCGAGATGGGCGGCGTCTACAGCGGCGTCGGCCCACAGGGCGACTCGTACTCGGTGCTCGACAGCGGCCTCTCGCAGGGACTCGTCGCGTCGGGCGCCCTCGCGGAGTTCGCGACGTGGGCGCCGCGCAACCCGGAGTCGGTGACGGTACCGATCAGCGTCGGTGCAGGTCAGTACCGTGCGATCGGCCGCGCGATCACGCTGAGCCGGATCAACAAGGTGTACGCCGACCTGCAGCGCGCGTGGGGACAGCTGTACGACTCGCAGACCAACCCGGAGATGCGTGCGTTGTCGCTGCCCGGCGCGGGCGGCTTCGATCCCGGTGACGATCCGATCGTCCTCGTCGTGTCGTCGATGGCGGGCGGCGCAGGCGCATCGATGGCGTTGGACGTCTGCCGCATCCTCACTCTCATCCCCGGCGTGAACCCCGACCTGATGGGCGTCTTCATGGTGACGCCAGACATCTTCGGCGACGAGAACCATCCGTCGTTCTCGGGCACCCGCCCCAACGCCCTCGCGATGCTCGGCGAGATCATCGCCAGCCAGACCGGTGCGGCCCGCGCGCACGACGTCACGATCATGCGGGCGCTCGGCCACCAGAACGGCGCGGGTTCGGTCACCCCGTTCAAGCGCGTTTTCCCGGTCGGCGCGCACGTCGGCAACGAACGAACTCTGTTCGGCGACGGTTCCCAGGGCAGCGTCTACCGCGGGCTCGGACGTGGTCTGGCAGCACTCATCCAGTCGGGCAGCGCGATGCAAGACTTCGTGGCATACGACCTCGGCAACGGGCGTCATCTCGAAGCCGCACCGGAGTTCCTCGCGTGGGGCGCCGACAACTCCGACAACGTCCCGTGGGGCGCCTTCGGGTACGCCAGCATCAGCATGGGCCGCGACCGGTACGCCGAGTACGCCGCGCAGCGACTGGCCCGCAGCAGCGCAGACCTCCTGCTGTCGGGCCACCTGAACCCCAACGATCCGGCGTCGGCGGAAGAGCAGGTGTCCGGCCGTCTCGACGTGCAGTGGAGCAACATCTGCGCGCGCCTCGGCCTTCCCGACAGTCAGGGCCTCCAGAGCGGTGTCGGCTCGTGGGTGTGGTCCACCGTCCTGCCCCAGGATCAGGTGAACGCCCGGGCGCGCGCGATCGTCAACAGCATCGTGCGGCCGCGCATCGACCAGACGCCCGGCGTGAACGGTCAGCAGTGGGCCGGCTCGGTGAGCCGTGTGCTCGCCGAACAGCGCGACCAACTCCTCCGGGCCGCATCCGAAGCCGCCTACGGTGTCGCGTTCTCGTGGGCGGGACGCTTCGACGGCGCGCTGCAGCAGATCACGACCGAGGCCGTCGCCGAGATCGGCCTGCCGTACGCGTCCGGACTGGTCAAGCGCGCCTCGCGCACCATGCAGGCCATCCTGCCCGGCGCGCAGCAGCTGACCAGCTTCGTACCGACGGACGTCGCGGAACCGTCACCCGAGCTGGCCCGCACGATGGCGTCACTGAAGGGAGCGGTGAACAATCCCGCAGCTCTCACCGAGCAGGTCCTCGACAGTGTGAGCGCCGCCCTCACCGGCCACATCTACGCCGCACTCGCCCACAACATCTCCGACTTCGCGGGTGCGTCTGTCAGCGAGCTCTTCGATCCCCTGATCGCAGCGCTCGACGAGGCGCAGACCGTGCTGCGGGACGCCGCCGACCGCCAGCGTGCACATGTCGCCCTCGCCGACCTCCGGACCGACGAGTACGCGGCGTGGCCCGCCGACACCGACGCCCGCGTCGCGGACCGCTTCTCCGAGGCGGACAACGAAGTGATGCTGACGAGTTCCGACAACTTCCAGGGTCAGTACCAGGCCGACCTCCCGGCGTCGGTCGATCAGGGTCTCGGTGCCCAGGCCTTCGAGACGGGGCGCCGGATCGCGATCCGCGAGGTGGTGACCGGCTGGTGGGAGACCGTCAGCGGCACGCAGCCGCCCGGCGCGGTCCTCCCGACAGTCGAACGGCTCGGGCCGTGGTCGTCCCGCGCGTTCCCGCGAAACCCGGAGACCGGCGAGACCATAAACGGCAGTCCGGCCAGGTTCGACGTCCACGTCCGACCGTCCGAACTCTTGTCGCGCTCGCGCCAGTTCGTGGGACGTCCCGGCCGGTCGTTCGACCGTTACGTCTCGCAGTCGCTGCAGGACTACGTGACGGGCCGTTCGGGCAGTGTCGATCAGGGCGTGCCCGAGTCGGAACTCGCGCGCCGTCAGCACGACCTGATCGGGCGCTTCGCCCAGGCCGTGCAGCTCGCCCGGCCGTTGGCGAGCGTGAACCTCAACGCGTTGAAGATCATGCACAACAACGCGGACCTCGAGTACACGTTCAAGTTCTCGGCCGTCCCGTTCCAGCACCTGGTGGTCGCCGACACCCTTCGCAGCGAGCTGACGGGCACCCAGCACGTCGGCATCGAGACGGTCAACGCGTTCACGTCGGCTCTCACCGACGAGAGCGGCATCAAGCGCATCGACATTTTCGGCAACTTCCCGAACTACTCACCGCTGGTGTACGAGTCGGTCGGTCAGCCGGCCTCCAAGCAGTGGCTGTCTGCGTCGCCGAAGGAACGCGACTCGTTCTGGCGGTACCGCCGGACCCGTCCGCTCGCGGCGAGCCTCCCGATGCCTGCTGCGGAACGCCGCGCGATGGTGGCCGGTTGGCTCCTCGGCCGGGCGCTCGGCTTCATCCGGATGCCTGAGCCGCCGTTGTTCGACCGCGCCGTGCAGGTGTGGGACAAGTCCCAGACCAGATGGGTCTCGTTCCCGCATCCGCTGCTGACCCCGCAGGGCAAGCACCACGGCGAATTCGACTGGCTGCCTGCCGTCCTCGAATCGTCGTTGCTGGCGATCGCGTCCGCGCACCAACCCCCGGTCATGGAATCGATGCATCCGTACCGCGCGCTGCGTCAGATCTTCGACGCCGGACCACTTGAGCCGACACCGATCAACAACCGCGCTCACCTGTCGGCAGTCGCGAACATCGCCGAATGGCTGCGCACCGGCGAGAGCTCCACCGGTGTAGCCCCCGGACTGAAGAACACCGGTCCCGGCGTCTCCATCGAGGACCGTGCGGCCGAACTCCGCAAGTACCTGGAGGCGTACCGCGGCTTCGCGTCGACCAACTTCATGGCGACGGGCGCGGGCATCGAGGACGGGCTGCCGCCCGCACCGGGCGGCGGCACGTTCGCCGACATCACCAGCCGCGCCCAGGCGTCGGCGACGCCGATCTTCCGCGACCTCGCCCCCGACGTGGTCTGGGCGACGCAGCAGATCGTCGCCCTGCTCGATCTGGCAGTTGATCAGGCTCATCGCCCGATCACCGCATCCGGCCCGATCGTCCCGAATGCGCAGCAGCAGACCTGGGACGCACCGCGTCCCGTCGACGGGCTGGAGGGCCTCCTGTGACCGACACACTGACAGTGCTGGTGTCGCCGGGCGGCATCGCCGACGGCGTCGTCTCCGGCCTCGCCGACTTGACCGCGGCCGGACTCGTCGATGAGTTCGTCTGGGCCCGCTACACTCCCGGCACTCCCATCACCGAGGTCACCGTTGTCGACTCAGGGACGTCGCGGGGAGTCACCCTGCAGCGGTTCGTCAGCGATCGTCGGGTGGGCGCACTCCGACTGTGCCTGCTGACGCCTGCGACGTCCGACTCCCAGCCGATCGATGTCCTCGGTGAGGTCGCCGCAGCCCAGGCCCTGGTCAGCGCAACCGGTGCAGCCGACGTCGTGCGTCTCCAGTGCCTGCTTGTCGGCTCGGACGGCGCACCGTCGCACGTCGAGTCGCTGGTCATCGAGGGCTGGCACAACATCGTGGTGGCACCGGAGGACTCCCGCGGTCCCGGTTTCGGCCGGATCGCGACTCCCGAACGCCCCGGTATCGCCGACACAGCGCGTTACGCGGCACCCGTCGTCGCGGGTCTGACGGGCCTGTGGACCGGTGTCGACGAGACCGGCCTCGACGGCGAGTACATCCTCCCCGGGTCAGTCGTTCGTCTCGCCCGCACGTACTACCGCAGGCTCCGGACCGACGAGGTCGAGACCCGTCTGCGATCGGAGATCCTCGCGCAAGACGGCAACCTGCCGATCCCCACTGATCTGCACGTGCAGGTGGTCCCCGTGCAGGATCCCGCACTGGCGGCGTCGACAATGGCGCAGGCGCTGTGGCGTGCCAATCCCGGCGTTCTGAAGGGTCCGCGCATGCCGTACGAGGCGCACGCCGCGGAGAAGATCGGCGCCTGGGCGGCGATCAAGATGTTCTTCGGCTTCCTATGGGCGAGCCTCAAGAACGCACCCGCCTCCTGGTACCGCGGTCTTGTCGACAACATCTCCGGCCGCATCGCGATCAGCGTGCAGAACGCCGTGTTCACCGACGCCCCCGCCGCCTACGAGGTGGTGGTCCGAGGAAGGCACGCCGACGGCACCCGCGCCGGATGGGCCGACATCGGCGCGGCGACCGAGCAGCTGTCCGGACTCATCGGCCGTCCCGACCTGATCCAACACGCGGGCGACGACCTCGGCGGACTGTGGCAGGACTACACCGGTGGGGCCTTCACCCTCGCGGACGCGGGCAGCCGCGGCGCGGGCAAGGGTTTGAACCCGATTCCGGTCGGCGCGGCGCGCGGTGTCGTCACCAGCTCCAGCTCGATCGTTCCCGGCCCACGCGAGCGATTCGTCATCAGCAACGGCGGAGTGGCCGCGGCCGTTCGGACCGGCAGCGTGGACGCCACCGATCCCCTCGGCATCGGTGACCTCCGTGCTCGTCTCACCGAGCTGCAATCCAGTCCCGACCTCGGACTGCAGGCGGGCAGCACCCTCGGTGAACTGAACTCGTGGGCCTCGCGGAACGCCCCAAGCTACGGATCGGCCGTCGGTTCTGCGTTGGCCTCGGCGTTCACCGAAGCGCTGTCGGAGTTCCAGCACCTGCTGGAACGTTTCCGCACCGCGGTGACGCCGCCCGATCCCGGCGAGGGCCGTCTCACGCTGGCGCGGTGGACACAGGTGCTGGTGCTGGCATGGCTGGTGCTGTCGGGCGTGTACATCTGGCTCGGCGCCAGCGATCGTGTGCGCTGGTGGATTCCCGTGTTGGTGGTCCTCGGTTCACTCGTGGTGCTGCTCGTCTCCCTGTGCATCGCCTTCATCAGGTCGCAACGCCAACTGTTCGCTCTCCTTCACCAGCGGCGCAAAGTCCTCAGCGACCGCGCCGTCGACGATCAGAACCTGCAGTCGGCGTTCGCCGACCTGCGTCGCCTGTCGCAGGCCTACGGCCAGTTCCTGTCGTGGAGCCGTGCAGTCGGCAGTTTCTTGGAGTCGCCGCTCGGACCCGACGGGCACACCACGTCGACGCCGCTCGCTGTGTCGTGGGGAATGCCGATGTCGACCGCGGTCGGTGTCGCGCAGCCGTCGGACGAGAGCATCGACCGCACGGCGGCCGACCTGCGTCGCGATCTGTATCACCCCAGTTGGCTCACCGAGCCGTGGGAAGACTTCATCGCCGCGACCGGGACCCTCCTGCCCGGCGCCGATCGGTCGGCAGGCCGCTCCACACTGTGGCGGGACCGCGGTGCGGGCACCTCGTCGGGGCTCGACCGGTGGTCGAGCGACGTGTATTTCGGTCGGGTCACCTCCACCGGCGCGGATCGCGTCTGGGACGAGGCGCTCACCCTGCTCAACACCCGTCGGACCGACCTCATCGGCGGACTCGTCGGCACCGTCCAGGTGGTGGGCGGCCAAGCGCAGCCCATCAACGAGTTCCTTGCGGGCCTCGACCGGGCGGCCACGCCGTCCGGGTCGTTCTCCGGCGACGTGCTGACCGACGTCGCGCGCTCATCCGGTGTCGGTGAAGTGCTGGTGGATCGTCGTTCCCCCACCCGCACCGGTATCGGGATCGTATGCGTCGCCACGCAGCTCTCGGACGGATTCACCATCGACCGCATCAAGCATGCGGGCGGCGCACAGCAGTCGTCGTGGTCGGCCGCACCGATCCAGGCGCCGGACAACGGTTGGACGTCGACCTCGTCCGACGATCAGGACAAGCCATCTGAGTTCCGAACCCCGGGCCTGAGCGACGGGTTCACGTTCTGATGACAGCAGGCACGATCAGTTCTGACATGATCGACCGTCTCATCGACGCTGTCGGTTCGACGAACACCCCGGCTCCGACGCCGACCCGGATCAACGAGTTCCGAGCCGACCCCGACGGGTGGGCTCCCGACGGAGTCAGCGAAGCGGCGTGGTTCTCCCAGGTCCGACGTCTCCTCGATCAGATCGCCCTCGGCGTGATGGTGGACGCGGCAATCGCACTGATGCCGTCGTCCGCCGTCAACGCACCCGCATCGATGACAGGCGAGCCCGTCGCCCCGCCGAACGTCGAAACGCCCGCCGTCGAACCGGAACCGGCAGTTGCCGCAGACTGGCGACCGCTCGCGGTGGAGGCGCTCATCGCGTGGCGCACCGAGCAGATGGCGTTGGGCGTCGCAGGCGCCGAGTCGATCCGCGACATCACGTTGCGCAACATCGTCAAGTTCAATCGCACGAGCGAAGCAGAGATCGCCAGTGCGCTGATCGGACCCGCATCCGAACTGGCGGGAGACATCGCCGCAGTCATAGCCCGGTTCGCGCCGGTGAGTGAGCTGCCCGAACCCGTCGAACCGGTGCACACCCCGCGCCACGCGGCACCGGCCGATCCGCCGACCGGCAGTTCGCCGTCCGAGGTCGCACCCGTTCCGGAGGTTCCCGTTGCCGCACCCGTGCACGCGGTGGCGACTGCCCAGACCTCCGCACCGGTTCTCACCACGGCGCCGGCCGCACCGATCGCACCGGCCGGTCCCGGCGTCTCGCACGCAGATTTCGTCGAGTACGCGTTCGGGATGGACAACCGTGACAACCCGATCCGCATCGAGCAGACGGCCACGTCGACCGAACTCTCCTGGGAGCCGTTCACCCCCGAGATTCCCGGCCAGACCGTGCTGTACCGCCTCGTGTCCGGCGACGACTCGTCCCCGTACAAACCGGAGGCGGGCGACCTGCTCGCCGCCGACGACGCCCTGCAGTTCGTCGACCCACGCTTCCTGACGAGCGCCGCGCGGTACTACCAGGTGTGGTGCCACGTCGGACGCGACAGAGACGACGCCCGACGGAACCAGCCGATCCTCTGGGCCACAGGCGAAGCGGTCAGCCCCGTCGACGACTTCGAGTTGTTCGAAGAGGAGGGCCGGATCATCGGGCGCTGGTCGACACGACCGGGCACACGATGTGTCCGCGTCACCCGGCGTTCCCTCGACGACGGCCACAGCGGTGAGACGCCGATCGCCGACGGCGAGGCGAACCTGACGGGCTTCGTCGACGACACAGCGGTCCGCGGCCGCCGCTTCCTCTATCAGGCCAAGGCCGAAGTCGAAGTGAAGGAGACAGGCCGCCTGTCGCCTGTCGTGCAGCGCGATGTCCTCGTCTCCGTGAAGCTGACTCCGGTGCGCGATCTGGCTGCCGAGTCGACCGGACCCGACCGGTTCGACATCATCTGGACCGCTCCGAGCACAGGCCAGAAGGTCGACGTCTTCCTGACACGCCAGCCTCCGCAGGCGGGCCTCGACCTCGAGGACCTCGACGCGTCGGCTCTCGAACACGCCGGACTCACCATCGTCAACCAGGTGAAGGATCCGATCCGGGCTGCTGACGACGGTCGCGCTCAGATCGTCGGCATGCGCTGGCCGAGCGACTGGGACCGGGCGTACCTGACACCGGTCACCTCGTTCAACGGCCGTGTCCGGGTGGGTCGGACCGAGGTGTTCACCCGGCCGATCCCGGCCGTCGTCGAACCTCGAATCGTCGAACGGCTCGACACCCAGCTCATCGTGTTCGGCTGGCCGCAAGGCGCGTCGTCGGTTCAGGTCCACGTCGGTGTGGAGCCGATGACGCCTGAGGAGATCTGCCAGGGGCAGCCGCTCGCCGAGGCCAGCCAGACCGAGTACCACCGCGACGGGTCGGTGATCCTCCGCCATCCGCTGCAGGCAGAGGGCTGCATCGTGTGTGTCGTCCCGATCGCCTACTCCGACGGCCGCCAACTGCGTGGCGACATCACCGAGCTCACCTATCAGGGGCTCCGTCGGATGAGTTATGCCCTGACGCCTGCCGGCCCGCCGATCGATCCGAACGTGCCGCCGCAGCCGCAGGCACGGCGCATCGTGAACCTCTCGATAGCCGCCCCCGCCGTGATCGACGCACCTCCGCCTTTTGTCGCGGTGTTCAACCCGGAGCGACTCCCCCTGGACCCGAAGGACGGCAGGCACCTGCAATTCGGCGCACCGAACCGCCAGCCGCTCCCGCACGCGACGGTGCCGCAGATCCGCCCGTCCACGCATCCGATTCCGACCGGTTACACGCTCGATCTCACCGGCGCGGTCGGGTTCGTCCGCGTGTTCGTCTACTCCCGAGCCGACGAACCCGCACGGTACGCCCTGCAGGATCCGCCCATCGATCAGTTGTACCTGCCTGCACCCGCGAATCCGGGGCTGCGATGACCGAGCGGTTCGCACAGCTCACGTACACCTCCTACGACAACGGAGCCGGTCGGGGAGGATGGCAGGTGAAAGACATCGCAGGCGCACTCTCGCCTGCCGAGCAGGAGACGCTCGTCAACCGCGTCGTCACCGTGTTCGACCTTGATCCTCGTCTCCCCGATTTCCCGTCAGGGGACGACCTCGCGAAGCGTCCCGCGCGCCTCGCGCGGGAACGCCTGCCCGACGGATCTGTCGCGATGTGGCACACCGTGGAAGCCGGACGAGACGGTTCGGGCAGGCCCGGCAACGTGTTCGCGCACGTCGTCCTCGACCGTGGCGCGCCGACCCCGGGCGAGAACCGCCCGATCGCGCTGTGGAAGTCCACCAGTTGGCTGCAGCCGTACGGGCCGGACGGGATCGCCGCGGCGACCCTCTCATCGGCGGTGCCCGCACCGAACCCGTCGATCTCCACCGCCTCCGCGATCGACTTCGTGATCGCATCGATGGAGCGCCAGGCCGTGTTCCGCATCCTGATGGATGCCGTTCTCGGTCGCCTCGACGGCGGACCGGCGGTTGTCCTCCGCGTCGCCGACCACGAGCAGGCGGTCGCGTGGATCTCGGCGGTCAGCCATTTCCTCCCGCAGTCGATCGCTCACCGTCTCACCTGGTCCACCCACGACCGCCACGAGCGAGCGGTGCTCGACGTCGCAAACGGCGTCGACCTCATCGCGGTGCCGACGTCGGAAGCACTCGACGGTGGGATCCCCGGCGCCGTGGTGGTCTCCCCTCAGGACACTTCGGGACTCGCGATGCCCGGCGGCCGACATCAGCTGTCGAGCGGCGGCACCGTCGTCGCGACCACGGTGTCATCACTGCTCGAAGGCGTGCTTTTCGATCCGAGCATCGCCTCGGAAGTCCTCCGGCGACAGGAGGAGATCGACAACCGGTTCCCGCACGACGAGGCCCGGTCCGCCTCGTGGCTGATAGCCGTCGGGTTCTCGATCGTCCTCGCTGAGATGGACGACCCCGACATGGTCGACTTCACCCGCGAAGCCGAACGTCTCATCGCGTCCGGGTTCCCGGCGTCGGCCATGGACGATCCGCAGACGGGACCGCTGATCGCGGCCGCTCTCATTCACCACCCGATGTCCGCACGCGACTCCCTCGGCCTGCTGCAACGCTCCTACGACGCAGGCCGCCCCACCGCCGACCTCGCGGTCACGTACCTCACCGCTGCGCTCACGGACGGCAGTTGGCGACAGGTAGATCTCTCGTCGATCCCGAAGGTGAATTCGGCCGATCTGCGCGCCATCCGACCGCAGATCGACGCCGCAATCGCGCAGCTCTGCGCCGAGCTTCGGCTCGACCCTCCTGGCATGACACCGTGGCTTCTCGTATTCGCCGAGGTGATCTGCCGATTGGGCGCGTCGATCGACGAGTTCTACGACATCCTCGCGGCCATCGACCGCTCAGCTGTCGGCCTTGTCCCCACACTCGTCGGCAAAGGTCCGTACTGGCCACGAGAAGTCCCCGTCACTGCCGTTCGGGTGCCGATCTATGCGCAACTCGTCCTGCCGCGCCTCGCCGGCGCGAACCCGGCGGATCTGCTCGCGATCATTCCCGGGTACTGGAACCTGTACGGAGTCCCGATGCCGACACTCGAGTCCCCCCTGTCGCCGCCCAATCCGACTGATCAGGACCGGGCGGTACTGCCGTATGCGGGATTGGCGTTCCTCCGCGACACTGAGCACCCGATGACTGACAACCTACGTCGCGAGGTAGCGCGGGACGCCATCGACATGTGCCTCGGTGCGCCCCGAAATTATGTGAATGACATCGACGCCCAAGCGTTGACTCGTGAGCTTCTCGTCGCGGAACCGTCGATGAGTGCCTATGTGCCGCGTTGGACTCAGCAGGCCCCGAATCGAATGTCCGGCGACGTCCTTTATCGCGCGATCTTCGCCAACACCCTCGATACCAACTTGCTCACCTCCCTCGCCGATCCCCGTGGTTCGGCCGAGATGAGCGATGTCGCTGCGGCAGCAAGGGTCCGGCTCCTCGCATCAGACATGTACGCACCGCTACCGCCGACCGCAGATCTGCTGTGGATGCTCGAGGCCACTCTGCCGTTGGCGGCACGCTTTCAGGCGCAGTTCGCCCCGGAGCTCGCCGAGTTCCTCGATGCCTCCCTGATCGCGATACGCGAGCTCAGACGACCGTGGACGGACGAGCACACCGCTGTCGAGTCACGCCTTCTTTCACAGAACGCCGGCCGCGACAGCGCCGTAGCCCGCCAGCTCGTCCGCTATGTGGACGCTCGGGTACTGACAGAAGCCTGGACGGCAGGGAAGTCGTACCTCGGCGAGACCGAGGCGCACCGACTCGGTACCAAGGTCGACGGCGAAGCCGTGATCGCCCGACTCGCCCTCGACCAGCTCCGGACGTCGTACCGCGGCCCGCTGACCGTCGAGGAACTCCGGGACGCGTGCTGGCCGATCCTGGCGCGCGGCACCGCCGGAGCAGCTGAGGAGTTCTTCCAGACGTACCGGAAGTCGGGCGCTGCCTGGCTTCGCACCAACATTCCCGAGGCCGACGTACAGCGTCGTCTGAACCGCTGAGAGAGAAGCAATCGTGGCAACTTACGTCCTCGACAGCAGCAACACCGCACGACTCCCGCGCGGACCGCTCGCCGTGTCCCTGACGACGTCCGACGCCGGCGTTCACGCGCGGATCACGGCGCGATCGGAGAGCGGTGCGGCGGTGCCTTCGGTGCCGAACGGCGCGCACATGGTGATCCTGCCGTCGATAACCGAGCTCACGACAGTCGGCGCGGTGCCGGCTGCCGGACTGGACCGGTTTGCGCCGAACACCATTCTGCATCTGTCCATGACACCGGAGGGTGCGCTCGGCCGCGGGGGCGACACCGCGTCGCTCGCCCCTCGTGACGTGTCCGGTCTTGCGTTCGTCGACCTGGCGACGGTGGCCCCCGAGCCGGACGGCGCCTTGCAGATCACGACGCTCCTCGACGTCGAAGACGTCCCATTGCCCCCGGTCGCGCACGCTGCTCGCATTGCGACTCGCGGTGTGCTCGGAGTCGATCACGTGCGCGCATCAAGTGAGGTGTCGGTGCGGTGCATCATCGACCTGTCGACGTCGATGTCCCCCGCCTTCGATCAGCGAGCCGTCGCCGCCTGCGCGGACATCGTCGCCGGCCTGAGCGCGGTGATCAGCGGTCAGACCACCGTCGACTGGCTTGCGACGCTGCCGGGATCAACCGAGTACACGCGGGTCGGCCTCGCCGAACTGAGTGCACGGGCAGGCGATCCGCCCACAGCGGGTCTGGGATTGGCGGCAGACCTCGTCCCCGGCCTGAGCGCACCGGTCGCAGGCCCGACGCTGACCGTGGTCATCACCGACGGGCCCGTCCCGGCGGTGGTCACCCCGAACAGTCACGTCGTGGGCCTGGTCGTCGCAACCGGTGCGGCGGCAGCGCACGACGCGGCCGTCTGCCTCCTCCAGGGCGACGACACACAGGCCCGCCTGGCGGACGACGCGCCCGCGGTGACAGCGATCGTCACCGACCTGATCCGCTCGGCGCGCGGCAAGGGTCTGCTGGCATGACCGGGCCCGTGTTCCCGCAGACGAAGTGCCCACGGTGCTTCCATCCGCTTCCGTACGACGTCTACGCGTGGACGTTGAAGTCGCCGGAGACCACAGGCATCGACGACACCGCCACCGCCTACACGGGACACACCGTGACCATGGGCGAAGTGCACACCGAGCGTGTGCCTCCCAACGATCCGAACTGGACCCTTCTCCCCGCAAGTGTCGACGCGTCGGACGTCGACGAGGTGTGCCCCAACTGCCACTACGTCCTGTTGCCCCGGTGGCGCGCCGGTCACGCGACGTGCATCGCGATGGCGGGTGCCCGCTTCACCGGCAAGACCGTCTACATCGCGGTCCTGATCAAGCAGTTGCAGCGCCTGGCCGAGCAGTACAACGAGGTGGTGCAGCCCGCCGATCAGATGACTCGGGAACGGTTCCGGACGCACTACGAGCAGCCGCTCTACGAAGAGCAGGGTGTGGCGTCGCCGACGGCGAGCGCAACATCGTTCGCCCATCATCCGCTGATCTTCAACATCGGAATCTGGAACGGGCAGACCCGCTACCTGGTGATTCGCGACGTCGCAGGCGAAGACCTGGAGAATCCGCAGAACGTGAGCGGCCCGGTCCTCGAATTCTTCTCACGTGCCGATTCGGTGTTCTTCCTCTTCGATCCTCTTCGCGTGAAGGAGATCGCCGCCGAGTTGCAGGATATGATCCCGATTCCCGAGCTGGGCGGCGATCCTCGCGAGGTGTTGGACACCGTCCTGTCGTTCGTCGGCGACGGGACCCCGTCGATCGCCGTGATCCTGTCGAAGTTCGACGCGTTTCAAAAGCTCGCGGAAGTCGAGAACGGCAAGTGGAGTTCGGCGATGGGCAACGCGGGCGCGGCTTACAACCGTGATCCCGGGCTCATCGCCAGGCAGTACGACCACGTCGACGGTCAGCTCGTCGACGCGGAGGTCCGCAGTCTGCTGCAACGCCTCGGCGCCGGACCCCGGTTGCGGAACATCCGCAACAACGTGACCGGTCAGTACTACAACCATCGCTTCTTCGTGGTGTCTGCGCTCGGCGAGTCACCCTCCGGCGACAAGCTGCACCGGAACGGGATCTCATCGTTCCGATGCAGTGATCCCGTCCGCTGGATTCTCGCGGGCAGCGGCGCGCTCGAAGAGCAGACATGGGGACAGGTTCGGCAATGACGAACCCGTTCTCTGCTCCGAATCAGCCGTGGCGGCAAAGCGCGCCGTCGTCCGGTCAGCCCTCGCCGTTCGGGCCTGGGCCTGCACAATCGGGACCGACACAGCCGTGGACGACCGCTCCGGCGCAGCCTGTCGCCCCGGAGTGGCCCACACCCGCACCTCCCGCACCCGCGGACTACGGGTGGCCGCAGCAACAGACCGCGTGGTCCGCACCCGCGCGGCAGCCCTCTGGATGGCCGCAGCAAACGCCTGCACCGCTTGTCTCCGAGCGACCCATCACGACGATCATCGCGGCTGCGGCGCTGGCGATCGCCGCCGTCATCACCGTGATTCAGGCCGTCCGAGTGTCGATGGGCGTCTACTGGCTGGGTGATCTCGCGACCAACGTGACTGATCTCGACGAAACGCACACCGTCGGCATGGCCGCAGAGGACACCGTCAACGACGTGCAGGGTTGGCTCCTCGCCGTGAACTACTCGGTCGCGGCCGTCGCCGCGGGCCTGTACGTGCTGTTCGCCCTGAGTATCTGGCGTGGTCAGCGGTGGCCGCGGATCGCCGCGATACCCCTGTGCGTGATCTCGCTGTGTGCCTTGATCGGTCTTGATCCCGGCGCCGTTCTGATCGTGGTGCTGGGGATCGGCGCCACCGTCTGTGCGTGGCTCGCACCCTCGGTCGCGTTCACGAATGCACGTTCGGGACGCCGATCCGCCCAGGTCGCGCGGTGACCTTAGAATCAACCGGTATGAGACCGGGTTCTGGCACGCTCACCGACGTCACCGTGCGGACGTTCTGGGATTCCCGCGGATCGAACAACGACGCAGACCTCGATCTGTCGGCGTTCCTGTTGAACGACGCCGGAGTGGTCGCATCCGACTCCGACTTCGTGTTCTTCAACAATCCGGTGTCGACGAACGGCGCTGTGAAACACTCCGGCGGCGCAGGCGGGATCGTGGAGGAGACCGTCACGATCACCCTCTCCCACCTGCCGTCAGCGGTCACCGCAGTGGCCGTCGTCGCAACCGTCTACAACGGTCTCGGAACGTTCGCCGACCTGTGCGACGCCGTCTTCGCGATCGAAGACGCCCAGCTCGGCCCGATCGTGAATTTCGAGATCAACGAGCAGCGACCCGCAGCGAGTGCACTCGTCTACGGCCGGATCGTGCGCGACGGCGACCGCTGGATCCTCGACGCCGACGGCACTGTCGCGAGCGACTTGCTGGCGGTCGCCAAGAGTTTCGGCGTCAACGTCTGAGCCTCCGTGTGCGTCAAGCGGATGAACTCTCAGATTTCCGTCAGCCCCGCATGATGAAGTGGTGTCGGCTAGACACCTAATCGGTAGATCGAACGAAAGGAACATCTCATGAGCGTGAGCCTCGCCAAGGGCGGAAACGTCTCCCTCGCCAAGGAGGCCCCCGGCCTCACCGCGGTGACGATCGGCCTCGGTTGGGACGTCCGGACCACCTCCGGTGTCGACTTCGACCTCGACGGCAGCGCATTGGCGCTCGGTGCCAACGGCAAGGTCCCCTCCGACCAGCATTTCGTCTTCTACAACAACCTCCGTTCGCCCGACGGTTCGATCGAGCACACCGGCGACAACCTGACCGGTGAGGGCGACGGCGACGACGAGTCGATCAACGTCGACCTCGCCGCTGTGCCGCCGGAGATCGCCAGCATCGTCTTCCCGGTGTCGATCCACGACGCAGTCGCGCGCGGTCAGTCGTTCGGCCAGGTCCGCAACGCATTCATCCGGGTCGTCAATCGCGCGAACGGCGCCGAGATCGCCCGCTACGACCTCACCGAGGACGCGTCGTCGGAGACGGCGATGAGCTTCGGCGAGCTGTACCGCTACAACGGCGAGTGGAAGTTCCGCGCGATCGGTCAGGGCTACGCGAGCGGCCTCGCGGGGATCGCCCGCGACTTCGGCGTCAACATCTGACGGTTCGTCCGATGCCGATCGTCGTCCGCGCTGCCCATTCGTTCGAGGATGTGCGGACGATGGTCGGCCCCAAGCGGCCCGACGCGAGCGTGTGCTTCTGCCTGAGCCACCGGCTCCCCGCGAAGCAGAACCGCGCCCTCGTCGGGCCGGCACGCGGCGAATACGTCCGCTCGCTGTGTGAGTCGACCATCGCGCCCGGCGTCCTCGCCTACGACGGCGACGACGTCGTCGGCTGGGCGGGAGTCGCGCCGCGGTCCGAGACGTCATTCGCGAGATCCACCAAGATCCCCCACCTCGACGACCTTCCCGTCTGGTCGGTCTGGTGCCTGCGTGTACGTCCCGGCCATCGAGGCGAGGGCATCACGGCGTCCCTGCTCGATGGCGCGATCGACTTCGCCCGCACCAACGGCGCCCCGGTCCTCGAGGGTTACCCCTCCGACAACGGCGCCGACCGCATCGACCTGACCATGGCGTTCGTCGGATCGCGGACCATGTTCGAACGTGCCGGTTTCGTCTACGCCGGCCCGACGTCGTCACTGTCGGGCGGCTTCCCACGCGTGATCATGCGCTACGACCTGCGCTGACCAGCCGGTACTCTTCACACCACAAAGCCCGGGTGATCCATGCGGATCGCCCGGGCTTGTGCTGACCCGAGTGATGTCTAGTCGACGCCGAAGTCGATGGCGGCGCGGTCGAGCGACTCCGAGGCCGCATCTTCCGGACTGCCGCCCGCGATGGCCTGCGCGCCGCCCTCGGACAGTTCGCCGACGAGGTCTGCGGTCGCGCCGCCGACGATGCCGAGGGTCGCGTACTGCTCGAGGCGCGAACGCGAGTCGGCGATGTCGAGGTTGCGCATCGTCAGCTGACCGATGCGGTCGGCAGGCCCGAACGCGGCGTCGCCGACACGCTCCATCGACAGCTTGTCCGGGTGGTACGAGAGCGCCGGGCCCTGCGTGTTCAGGAAGTGGTAGTCGTCGCCGCGGCGGAGACGGACGGTCACCTCACCGGTGATAGCGGAACCGACCCACCGGACGAGTGCCTCGCGGAGCATGAGCGCCTGCGAGTCCATCCAGCGGCCCTCGTACATGAGTCGACCGAGGCGACGACCCTCGTTGTGGTAGTTCGCGACGGTGTCTTCGTTGTGGATGGCGTTCACGAGACGCTCGTAGCCGATGTGCAGCAGCGCCATGCCGGGCGCTTCGTAGATGCCGCGCGACTTGGCTTCGATGATGCGGTTCTCGATCTGATCCGAGACGCCGAGACCGTGACGGCCGCCGATCTCGTTGGCCTTCAGGACGAGTGCGACGGCGTCGTCGAACACCTCGCCGTTGATGGCGACCGGGCGACCCTGCTCGAAGCGGATCGTGACGTCTTCGGTGGCGACCTCGACGTCGTCGCGCCATGCAGCGACGCCCATGATCGGCTCCACCACGTCGAGGCCGTGGTCGAGGTGCTCGAGGGTCTTGGCCTCGTGCGTCGCGCCCCAGATGTTGGCGTCGGTCGAGTACGCCTTCTCCTGCGAGTCGCGATACGGCAGCTTCCGCTCGACGAGCCACTGGCTCATCTCATGGCGACCGCCGAGCTCCTCGACGAACTGGGTGTCGAGCCACGGCTTGTAGATCCGCAGGTTCGGGTTGGCCATCAAGCCGTAGCGGTAGAACCGCTCGATGTCGTTGCCCTTGTAGGTGGAACCGTCGCCCCAGATGTCGACGCCGTCCTCCTTCATGGCGCGGACCAGCAGCATGCCGGTCACGACACGGCCGAGCGGCGTGGTGTTGAAGTAGGTCTTGCCGGAGCTGCGGATGTGGAACGCACCGCATTGCAGCGCGACCAGGCCTTCTTCGACCAGTGCCGAACGGCAGTCGACCAGGCGCGAGATCTCGGCGCCGTACTGCTCGGCGCGGCCGGGCACGGACGCGATGTCCGGCTCGTCGGCCTGACCGAGGTCAGCGGTGTAGGTGCAGGGCACCGCACCGTTCTCGCGCATCCACGCGACGGCGACGGAGGTGTCAAGGCCACCCGAGAAGGCGATTCCGACACGCTCGCCCTTGGGCAGAGAACTCAGCACTTTCGACATACGTCCAGCTTAAACAGTGGTTCCGCGTCCCAACGAATCTGGTCGGATTGCGACCGGCGACCGCGCGTCGTGGAACCGCTCTGTGCGTCTGTGCGTCTGACCTTGTATGGGGGATGCTGGGATACGAACTCGCGCGCAACTGCATGCCGACGGACTGACGGACACCGACATCCGCAGGATGGTTGAGAACGGCACTCTCACCCGCCTGCGGTCCGGGTGGTTCGCCCTCGGCGCTCATGATCTCCGTGCGGCGACCGCAGTGCGAGACGGCGGCGTCCTCGGATGCGTGTCGGCGCTTCAGTTCCACGGACTCTGGGTTCCGCCCGGACACACCGCACTGCACCTGCGACGCAGTCCCAAGATGACCGGCAAGAACCCCGCATGCCGACCCTTTCAGGGGCCGGTCCGCTCCACCCTCGACGCGGTCGACTCCATCCCCATCGCTCTCAAGTACGCAGCCCATTGCCTCGAGGCCGACGAATGGATTGCCGTGTGCGACTCGTATCTGAACTCGACCGGCGAATCGGTGGAAGATCTACTCGCTCAGATGGGAGCGGTCGGGCCGACAGTCCGCGATCTCGCCTACCGCACCGATCCGCGTGCACAATCCGGGACGGAGAGCATCACGCGGGTACGGCTCCGCGCCGCACACTTCACAGTTGTCGTCCAACCGCGGATAGCGGGCATCGACTGGTCCGACCTACGGATCGGGAAGCTGATTCTCGAATGCGACTCGGTGCTTCACCACTCGAGTCGCGAGGACTACGAGCGCGATCATCATCGCGACCGCCGCGCCCTGCTCGATGGATGGCTGACGATGCGGCTCACGTACGACGACATCCTGTACGACTGGCCCGGCACCCTCGCCGACATCCGCGCGATCACCCGGGCCGACCGCCACCGTGCGAGGAGTGCCCGCGACCGCGCAATGGTGCAAAGATCGCTTCGCGAATCGGGCCACGAGGGCAATATGCCCTCGTGGCCCGATTTCTGAGGCGATCCTCGCGGCAGTTCGGTCAGAAGCCTCCGCTGATGAAGTCCGCGTAGGCGGGGAGGTCGAGCTGGCCGTGCCCGGAGAGGCCGATCACGACGACTTCCTCCTTGTCGCTGTTCGCGACGTGGGCGGCGCAGGCGGCGATCGCGTGCGTCGACTCCGGAGCGGGGACGATGCCCTGGGCCCGCGCGAACTGCACTCCGGCGCTGAACGCGTCGTGCTGATCGATCGCGGTGCCCTCGACCAGGCCGAGCTCCACTGTGTGGCTGAGTGCCGGCGCCATGCCGTGGTAGCGGAGGCCGCCTGCGTGGATGGGGTCCGGAACGAAGTCCATGCCGAGGGTGTGCATCTTCAGCAGCGGGGTGAGGCCTGCGACGTCGCCGTGGTCGTAGCGGTATTCACCCTGCGTGATCGACGGGCACGCCGACGGTTCGGCTGCGACGATGCGCGGGTTCGAACGGCCGTGGATCTTCTCGCGCAGGAACGGGAACGACAGACCGGCGAGGTTCGATCCGCCACCGGCACAACCGAACACGACGTCGGCGCCACCGGGCTCAACGGCGTACAGCTGGTCGACTGCCTCCTGGCCGATCACACTCTGATGCAGGACGACGTGGTTCAAGACGCTGCCGAGTGCGTACCGGGTGTCGTCGTTCTTGGCGGCGACCTCAACGGCCTCCGACACGGCCATGCCGAGACTGCCGGTGGTGTTCGGATCCTTCTCGAGCATCGCGCGGCCTGCCTCGGTGAGATCCGACGGGCTCGGGTGCAGCGTTCCGCCGTAGGTGCGGATGAGGTGTCCGCGGTACGGCTTGGAGTCGTACGACGCCCGGACCTGCCACACCTCGACGTCGATGCCGAACTGCGCGCCGGCGAACGACAGCGCACTGCCCCACTGGCCCGCACCGGTCTCGGTCGTCAGCTTCTTCACGCCGTCGACGCTGTTGTAGTACGCCTGCGCGACGGCCGAGTTCGTCTTGTGGCTGCCGACCGGGCTCACACCCTCGTACTTCACGTAGATGCGAGCCTTGGTGTTCAGCGCCTCTTCGAACTTGCGGGCGCGGAACAGCGGCGAGGGACGCCACATCTTGTAGATCTCACGAACCGGTTCCGGGATCTCGATGTACGCCTCGGTCGAGACCTCCTGCGCGATGAGCCCTGCCGGGAACAGCGCAGCGAGATCCTCCGGGCCGACCGGCTCCTTGGTTCCCGGGTGCAGATGCGGCGGGATCGGCTGGTCGAGTTCGGCCGCCAGGTTGTACCAGTGGGTGGGGACGTCCACGGTCACGAGATCGGGATTCGTGGCGTCAACATTGCTTGTCATGCACGTCACAATAACGGGCGGTCTACTCTCGGAGCACATGACGGGTCGACGATGGCGGTGCAGCGGTCCCGACGGGCTCGCCGATTTCGAGTTCGTGCAGGTCGAAGGCGCGACGCCGGGCCCGGACGAGGTGCGAGTCGAGGTCAGCGCGGCGGGTGTCAATCCGGCCGATCTCAAACACACCCGACGCGCTACGGCCTACCCGGTGCCGGTCGGCTATGAGATCGCCGGGGTCGTCACCGACGTCGGATCCGCAGCGGCCGGTCTCTTCGCGCCGGGTGACCGGGTGGTCGCCTTCCGCGTGCACGGCGGTTACGCGACGGAGCTGACGTTCCCGGCCGAGAAGGCCTTCATCCTGCCCGACTCCGTCGACGACGTCGCCGCGGCCGGACTGCTCCTCGCCGGCACGACGGCCGCCGACATGCTGCATCGCAGCGGAGCGTCCGACGGTGACACGATCCTCGTGCACGGAGCGTCGGGCGCGGTCGGTGCGACTCTTCTGCAGCTCGCCGCACGCCGCGGCGTCCGAGTGGTCGGGACGGCGGGCGCCATGAGGTTCGACGCAGTGCGACGGTTCGGCGGAGTGCCCGTTGCCTACGGCCCCGGCCTCATCGACCGGCTCCACGGTTGGACCTTCGACGCCGCCCTCGACCTCGCCGGCACCGACGAGGCCACCGATGCGTCACTGGCACTCGTGCCTGACAAGTCGCGGATCATCACAGCCGCGAACAAGCCTGCCGCCGACCGGCACGGCTTCGTCGCTGTGGCGGGCATGGACCCGGAGAGCACCGCGTTCCGCGATGCCGTGCGCCCCGAGCTCATCGGCCTCCTCGCCGCGGGCGAACTGGAAGTGCCTGTCGCCCAGACGTTCCCACTCGCTCAGGCGCGCGAGGCCCTGGAACTCGTTGCGTCCGGCACCGCAGGCGGGAAGGTCGTGCTCACCGTCTGAGGCCCACTACACCAGGATCGGCAGCGCTCCGGGACGGACGGTGACGGTCACCGGGAACGCGCTGAGCAGGTCACCGTCTGCGTGGACGGGCAGTTGCCGGTCGGCGTCGAGAGTGATCGTGGTTCCGGACAGGAACTCGATCTCCTCGCGTCCCGCGTGCGCCCCCGTCTTCGCCTGCTTCATCAGGCTCGCAAGGCGGTACTTCGAGTGATCACCGCGGATCAGCATCACTTGGATCTCACCGCTGTCGACCGACGCCGTGGGAACCATGCGGAGCCCGTGCCCGTAGTCGCCCGAGTTCGCGACCACCACGATATGCGCGGACGACTCGTGACGGACTCCGTCGACGGTGAGCGCCACCTGGAAGGGCTTCCACCGAAGTGCGGTCAGGACCGGTGCGATCCGGTACGACACCCGCCCCATCCAACGAAGCCGGTTGATCAACTCGGTCGCCACCGAGTCGAGGCCGACGTACACGTTGCCGACCGCGACAGCGGTGGTCCCGTCGGGACGTTCCACATCGAACACGTCCATCCGCCGCACTCGGCCACCTGCCAGCACCGCGGCGATGGCGGTCGGCTCCAGCGGCAGTCCGAGGTGGCGGACGAGGTCGTTGCCGCGCCCGGCGGCAGCGACGCCCATCTGCGCGCCGTCGACCGCCAGCACGCCTTCGGCCACGTCGCGGACGTGCCCGTCTCCGCCGACGGCAACCGTCAGCGCACCACTGCGCGCGGCTTCGGTCGCCACACGTGTCGCGTGCGCCGACGATTCCGACTCGATCACCTCGACGTCGGAGACGCCGAGCCGATCCAGTTCCGCGGCGACGGCAGGCCACTGCTGCTTGGCCGCCCCTCCACCGGAGATCGGGTTCACCACCGCGACGATGCGCGGCGCGTCAGCGCTGGTCACGGCAGCAGAATACCGGGATTGAGGATCCCGTTGGGGTCGAGTGCGTTCTTCACGGCACGCAGCGCGGTCACCTGAACGTCGCCGATCTCTTCGAGGTATGTGCCGCGATGATCGGTGCCGACAGCGTGATGGTGAGTGATCGACGCGCCTGCCGCGCGGATCGCGGCGTTCGCCGCCGCCTTCGCCTTCCCCCACTGCTCGAGCGGATCGGCGAGAGCGTTGGAGATCACGGTGAAGTACAGCGACGCACCGGTCGGGTAGACGTGGGAGATGTGGCACATGACCACGGCGGGCGTGCCCTGCTCGCCGAGGGCGCCGGTGACCGCAGCGGTGACGTCGGCCTTCAGCTTGTCGATGTTCGACCAGAAGGTGACCGTCTCCAAGGTCTCCACCAGTGCACCCGCGTCGAGCAGCGGATCTCGCAGGTACGGACCGCGGAACCGGCCTTCCCGCCAGTGCTCGCCCGGCTCGGTTCCGAGCGGCGTGCCGCCGAGCTCGGTGAGTCGTGCAGTCACGTAAGCATCGCGGCATTCGACGTCCGCCTGGTCGCCTTCAAAACCGACGACCATCAGACATCCGCCGACCGGACCGCTCGCCGACCCGGCCGCCGACGGATTCGCCAGGTTGAGACCGGTCTCAGCCTCGTCGGACAGGCGCAGCACGGTGGGCTTGACGCTCGCCTGTGCGAGAGCACGCATCGCGGCGGCGCCTGCGACGAAGTCGGGGAAGTGCCAGCCGTAGAAGCGTCGGACTGCAGGCACGGGATGGACGTGCACACGCACCTGCGTGACCACGCCGAACGCACCCTCACTGCCGAGGATCAGTTGCCGCAGGTCAGGGCCTGCGGCCGACTTCGGAGCAGTGCCGATCTCGGCGACGCCACCCGGGGTCGCGAGGGTGAGGCCGACGACCATCTCGTCGAAGCGGCCGTAGCCGATCGACGACTGACCGGCCGATCGGGTGACGGCACAGCCGCCGACCGTCGCGCCCTCGTACGACTGAGGGAAGTGCCCGAGCTCGAAGCCGCGCTCACCGAGCAGGCGTTCCGCGTCGGGAAGCCGGGTGCCCGCGGCGAAGGTCGCGATCTGCGAGACCTCGTCGAGTGCGATCAGTCCGGTCAGCTGGCGGAGGTCGAGGCTGATGATCGGGCGCGTGCGGTCGGGGACGAGGCCACCGGTGACGGTGGTGCCGCCCGCGTAGGGGCTCAGGCCGATGCCCGCGGCGTCGCACACGGCGAGGACGGCGGCAACCTGGTGTGCGGTGGTCGGCGCGACGACCGCATCCGGCGCGTCGCTGGCGTCTCCGGCGCGGAACTTCAGCAGGTCAGGAGTCGAGAAGCCACGAAGGCGGGCAGCACGAAGCGTGTCGTCGGTGCTGACCTGTGCGCCGGTGGCGGCGAGGTCGGCCAGTGCGGCGTCGTCGAGTCGTGATGCGGGGATCACCAGGTCGACCGGTGCAGGCGCGGCTTCGTTGATGCCGAGCATGGTCAGCGCGCCGATCACCGAGTCGGAGAGGTGCATCGGGTCGTTCGGGTTGCCCCAGCGACCCGGGGTGAAGTCGACGACGTCGACGGCGGTCTCGCTCGTGGTCATTTTCGGCCTTCCGTTCAGCGTTGGTGATACAGTTATACATATGATGTCGCAGCGAATCAATGGAGAGCGTTCCTCCCGGCCCCCGAGCGGGGGCGAGGGGAGAACCGCAGCGAACGCGATCAGCGAGGACGTGATCCTCGATGCCGCGGCCAAGCTGATGTCCACCATCGGCATCCGCCGCACCACGATGGCCGACGTCGCGCGCACCGCCGAGGTGTCCCGCGCGACTCTCTACCGGCGCTTTCCGAATGTGGAATCGCTTGCCGCACAAGTCACTACGCGAGAGTTCACGCGTATCGCGGCCGAGTCACCCGCTCGCGAGGGCCTCGCCACGCGGGAGTCGATGATCGTCGGACTCGTGCACCTCGTGAGCGCCGCCCGGAAGCATCCGCTGCTTCAGCGCATCATCGAGCTGGATCCCGAGTTCCTCATGCCGTACCTGCTCCACCGCACCGGCCGGACGTCGCGCAGCCAGCTCGACACGATCGAACACCTGCTGACCGCAGGGCAGGCGACAGGAGAGATCCGCGCCGGCGACGCCGGCCGGATGGCGACCACCGTCCTGCAGATGGCGTGGTCGTTCGCGCTGACCGGCCCCGTCTTCACCGACCCCGACGACGTCGACGCGCTCGACGACGAACTCTCGGAACTCCTCGAAAGGTACCTCCGCCCATGACCTTCGACCTGCTCGCCGGCCACCCGTCAATCGACCCGTCGTCGCTCCTGTCACCCGCTCGTCGCAGCGCCGACCTGGCTCGGCTCGCTGAATCGCCGGCAGTTGACCTCGTGGTGATCGGCGGCGGCGTGACCGGCGCCGGCGTCGCCCTCGACGCCGTCTCCCGCGGCTTGTCGACGGTGCTCATCGAGAGCCGTGATCTCGCGTTCGGCACCAGCCGGTGGTCATCGAAGCTCGTACACGGCGGCCTTCGCTACCTGGCGTCCGGTGCCGTCGGCATCGCATACGAGAGCGCTGTAGAGCGTGACGCGTTGATCTGCACGATCGCTCCGCACCTGGTGCGGCCGCTGCCGCAGGTGGTGCCGCTGACGAAGGACGTCAACTTCTTCAACGCTACCCTGACGCGGACCGGTTTCCTGGCCGGTGACGCACTGCGAATCGCCGCCAAGACTCCGTCGTCCACGCTGGCCCGCTCACGCCGCATCTCCGCCGCCGAGGTTGTTGAACTCGCGCCGACCGTCAAGCAGGACGGACTGCGCGGCGGCCTCCTGAACTGGGACGGACAGCTCAACGACGACGCCCGCCTCGTCATCGGAATCGCCCGGACCGCGGCTTCGCTCGGGGCGACTGTCCTCACCCACGCCCGCGCCGACCAGGTGACCGGGACATCTGTCGATGTGACCGACGAACTCACCGGTGCCAGCTTCGGGATCCGCGCGAAGGCCGTCGTGAACGCGACGGGTGTGTGGGCCGCGCAAGTCGACTCCGCGATCGCCCTTCGTCCGAGCCGCGGCACCCACCTGGTGATGAGCCAGGACAGCTTCAACGGTCTGACGGCTGGACTCACCGTCGCCGTGCCCGGCCATTTCGGCCGCTACGTCTTCGCCCTTCCGCAGGCCGACGGCCGCGTGTACGTCGGGCTCACCGACGAGGAGGCCGACGGTGAGATCCCCGACGTTCCGCAGCCGGAGGAGTCGGAGATCGACTTCCTCCTCGACACCGTCAACCTCGCACTCGGCACACCGCTGACCCGTGACGACGTGATCGGCACCTATTCCGGGTTGCGTCCGCTTCTCGATTCCGGATCGGGCGAGACGTCCGACGTCTCCCGCAAGCACGCTGTCCTCACACGTGGCGACGGGCTGGTGACCGTGGTCGGCGGCAAGCTGACCACCTACCGTCGCATGGCGCAGGACGCCGTCGACGCAGCGATCAAGGCGTCAGGCCTCACCGCAGCCGCATGCCGGACGCGCACATTGGCACTGGTCGGAGCCGCAGGACCCGACGTCCTCGCCGCCGTCAACGCGCCCGATCGTTTGGTCGCGAAGTACGGGACGGAAGCGCCGGCCGTCGTCGACCTCGGGGCGTCCAACCCGGACCTCGCCGCACCGGTGGCCGACGGCACCGAAGTGACCGGGGCCGAGTTCGTGTTCGGTGTGCACGCCGAGGGCGCGATCACTGTGGACGACGTTCTCGAGCGCCGATCCCGCCTCTCCCTCACCCCGCTCGTCGCCGACGCCTCCCGCCCCGCCGCTGAGGCCGCCTTCTAGCCGCTGTCCTACTGCTCCTTGAGCGCCCTTCGTCTCGCTGCGCTCGCTCAGGACCCGCGGAGCGAGTCGAAAGGCCTGTGCCGCAAAACCTTTCGACTCGCAAGCTCGCTCAAGGAGCAGTGGGGAACCGGCTCGCTCGAGCAATGGGCCAGCTCGCTCGAGGAGTGGCGGGGCGAGCGTCGGTTGAGCAGCAGTGGGCAGGGGATCGCCTCGACGGCGGGGCTAGTCGGGGAGCATCGGGGCGTCATCGCCGTGGTGGCGGTTGATCAGTGCGCCGCGGGTGACGGCGTCGCGACCGAACTTGCCGCGCAAGGAGTCGACGGCGACGTCGAGCGCAGCAGCGTGATCGTCACCGTCGAACGACAGGACGAGCTGAACGGCGCCGTGGTCGGCGAGATTCGTCAAGGAGAGACCGATCAGCGTGCACCCTCGTTCCCGGACGAGCGGCATCGCGTCGTCGAGCAAGCCGCGCGCCACCGCGAGGATCGTCTCCGTCGAGTCCGTCGGATCGGGCAGCGAGCGGGATCGGGTGACCGCATCGAAGTCTTGGAACCGAAGTCGGAGGACCACGGTCCGCGTCAGCCGGTCGGCCTTGCGAAGTCGGGCGCCGAGGCGGTCGACGATCGCCAACAGCGTCGCCTCGATATCGGACTCCGACTTGATCCGACGTCCGAGCGCTCGTTGTGCCCCGATCGATCGGCGTCGTCGGCCCGTCTCGACCCGCCTCGGGTCGCGGGCCATCGACAGGGCGTACAAGTGCGCACCCGTACCGCGGCCGAGAAGCCCGCACATGCGCGACTCCCCCAACTCGGCGATCTGCCCCACTGTCGAGATCCCGGCGTCGAACAGACGTGCCTCCGTCTTCGCTCCCACACCCCACAACCTCCGCACGGGAAGCGGGTGGAGGAAGTCGAGTTCTCGTCCCACCTCGACATGCAGAAGTCCGTCCGGCTTGCCGACAGCACTCGCGACCTTCGCCAGAAACTTGCTGCGCGCCACGCCCACGGTGATCGGCAGACCGACGTCGATCCGGACACGCTCCCGAAGGCGCTCCGCTATCTCGACCGGAGTTCCACTGATCTTGCGCAGGCCCGAAACATCGAGGAACGCCTCGTCGACCGATATGCCCTCCACCAGCGGCGTCACGTCCCGAAAGACGTTGAACACGGCCTTCGACGCCTCCATGTACGCGTCGAATCGCGGGGGCATGGTCACCGCCGTCGGACACAGTGCTCGCGCCTCATGGCCGGGCATCGGGGATCGGACGCCGACGGCTTTCGCCTCGTAACTCGCCGCCAACACGACGCCGCCCCCAACGAGCACGGGCCGCCCACGAAGGTGCGGGTGGTCGCGTTGCTCGACCGACGCGTAGAACGAGTCGAGATCTGCGTGGAGGATCGACGCGTCGGCGCGTTCGAACTGTTCGATCCTCATGCAGCGATCATGGCACCCCGGTACGACAATCTCCGCCAGTCGACATGACAGATGTCATCGGAGTTCCATGACTGGAGCACACGAACCGATGACTCGGCACACTACTGCGCACGCCCGTCGGCCGCGAGGCTTGAAGCATGAACACAACACCTTCCGCCGGACACTCCCCCCGCCCCGAGCCCGGCCTCCGCGACGCCTCCTTCCACGACCTGTTCATGGACTGCTGCCGCCTCGGCCCGGCGCCGACGCGATCCCGAGAACTGTTCGTGATCGCTGTGACCGCCGTCCTCATCGGGCTGGTGCTCGTCATCGTGCAGCCCCCTCTGGCCGCAGGCGCGTTCGCGGTCGGCATCGCCGGCGCATTCATGGCGGTGCGCTGGGGTATCGGCACCCGCGACAAGTGGACCCGCCGATGACCGCCATCATCGACGCCCACAACCTGCACCGTTGGTACGGACACGGCGACAACGCCTACCACGCCGTGCGTGGTGTCGACCTCACCGTCGACGAGGGCGAGGTGTTCGCCCTGCTCGGCACCAACGGTGCAGGCAAGACGTCCACCCTCGATCTCCTCGAAGGCCTGGCAACGCCGGACGACGGCACGGTCGCGGTGTTCGGGCTCGACCCCGTCAACGATCGGCGGGCGGTCCGTCCAGACGTAGGCATCATGCTGCAGTCCGGAGGACTGCCCGCCGAACTGACCGTCGTCGAGACACTCGAGATGTGGCGCGGCACATGCAGCCATCCGACCACCGTGGACGACGTTCTAGAGAAGGTGCGCCTCGCGGACCGGGCAGACGTCCGGGTCGGTTCGCTGTCCGGCGGGGAGCAGCGCCGCGTCGACCTGGCCTGTGCGCTGCTCGGACGTCCACGCCTGCTCTTCCTCGACGAGCCGACCACCGGTCTCGACCCGGAGAGCCGCCGTGCCACGTGGACGCTCCTCGCCGATCTGAAGTCCGAGGGCGTGACGATGGTCCTGACCACGCACTATCTCGACGAGGCGGAGGCGCTCGCCGACCGCATCGCGATCATGCACGCCGGGGCCGTCTCTCGGGAGGGCACGCTGCGCGACATCGTCGACGCGCACCCGTCCTCCATCACGTTCGACGCCCCGCCGGTCGCACTCCCGGAGTTCAGCGGCATGCAGACCGAAGCCGGCCGGGTCGAGATCCGCACCTTCTCCCTTCAACGCGACCTGCACAAGCTGCTGACCTGGGCAGACGTCGCCGACGTGCATCTGACCGGTCTTGCCGCACGAGCGGCATCACTCGAGTCGGTGTTCCTCGACATCGCCGGCGAGACCACCCTTGCGACGACCGGAGCGGACCGATGACCACTGCAGACACCTTCCGACGCCGCCCGTTGTACTCACTCGCACGTGCCGAGTTCCGTCAGTTCCTCCGCAACAGGACTCTCGTGGTGATGGGCGTCGTGTTCCCCGTCCTCCTGCCACTCACGATCTTTCTGCTCTCCCGCAGCAACGGCGTCACTCACGACTCGGTCGCGGCGACGTTCGACATGTTCGCGCTGTACGCCCTGGTGTTCGTGCAGTTCTACACGGTGTTGTCGATGGTCACGACACGCCGTGGCGAAGGCGTGCTGAAACGACTGCGAACCGGTGAGGCGGCCGATTGGCAGATACTCGCCGCACCCAACGTGCCGGGCGTGACGGTGACCGCCGCCTCGTCGCTTGTGGTCGCGGCCGTCGTCTACGGTTCCGGCGCCCCCGCTCCGGCGAATCCGCTTCTCATAGCGCTCGGCCTGGCCGCGGGAGTGCCCGTGTTCGGATTGCTCGCCCTCGCCACCAGCGGATTCACGAAGAACGCCGAGGCCGCACAGATCACGTCCCTGCCGGTCATGGCCCTGGCGATGATCGGGATGGGCAACATTCGCGACGCCCTGCCCGACCGCGCCGCCGACATCGTCGGGTGGACGCCCTACGCCGCGGTGTCCGACCTGGTCCGCCTCGGCGCGTCGGACGGCACCGTGAGCGGGACGTTCGCCGATTCTGCCCGTCCGGTTGCGACACTGATCATATGGACCGCACTCGCGATCGGCCTCGTCTACAAATCGTTCCGCTGGGACGACCGCGGATGAATCTCACACCCGGGCGATGGTCCCGCTTGTCCGAACCGGCCAAGTATCGGGCCTACACCCGGGCGACACTGCTCGGCGTGGTCACGATGGTGGGTGTGCTCGCCGCCGCCAATCTCCGCGAGCACGCAGGTGTGCTTGCCGTGATGTTGACGGCGACGGTGTCGGCACTGATGGCTTTCGAGGCCCGACCCGAGTTGACCGGGCGTGATCAACCACGCCTGGACACCTGGCTGACCGGCGTCGCCACGGTCGGGTTCATCGGATCATGGCTCGCCGGGCTGGTCGCGGTGCGTTCATCGACCGGCGACGCAGTCGCGTTCGCTCGCGGTGGCGCCTGGTTCGTGGTGGTGCTCGCCGCCGCGGCCCTGCTTCCGTTCATGGCAAGACGCTGGGAGGCCCTCGCCGCGATCGCCCTCATCACCGCGATCGTTTCTGGCGCCCCGGACGATCGGCTGGTGAACGTGTTGCCCCCGGCACTCGTGGCGGTGTTCTGCTGCGGGACCACACGGGCGTCGCTGTGGGCGCTGCGGATCGTCGACGACCTCGACGAGGCCCGCCGGACGCAAGCCGAACTCGAAGTCGCCGAGGAACGGCTGCGGTTCGCACGCGACCTGCACGACGTGGTCGGCCGGGGCTTCTCGACGATCGCGGTGAAGAGCGAGCTCGCATCGCGCCTTGTGCGCGCCGGAGCCTCCGACCGGGCCGCCACCGAGATGGACGAGGTCAAAGCGCTGGCGGTGTCGTCCATGGAGGAGATGCGCTCATTGGTCCGCGGCTACCGCGGTATCGATTTGACCGGGGAGGTTGCCGGAGCCCGGTCGCTCCTCGCCGCCGCGGGCTGTGACCTGATAGTCACGGGTCGACCAGAGGACGTCCCGGAGCGGCTCCACGAAGCGGCCGCATGGGTGGTCCGCGAAGGAACCACCAACATCGTCCGGCATTCATCGGCCACCACTGCGACACTCGATCTCGGCTCGTCCGGGATGAAACTGACCAACAACGGCGTCACCGCTCCGGTCGGCACCCAGTCCGGTCTCCGCG
Organism: Gordonia malaquae NBRC 108250; assembly: GCF_000344135.1. Classification (GTDB taxonomy): domain Bacteria; phylum Actinomycetota; class Actinomycetes; order Mycobacteriales; family Mycobacteriaceae; genus Gordonia; species Gordonia malaquae. The sequence goes on from NZ_BAOP01000017.1 coordinate 78,847, forward strand.
GCCTGTCCGAGCGCCTCGCTGCCGTCGGCGGTGTCGTGACCACGGGCTCCGCCGATGGAGCCTTCACCTTGGATGTTCATTGGGAGACGACATGATTCCGGTTCTACTGGCCGACGACGAGACCCTCATCCGGTCGGCTATGGCCACCATGCTCGGACTGGAGGACGACCTCGACGTGGTCGCCGACGTCAGCACTGGAGAGGACCTCGTCCGCCTGTGGCGGGCACGAGTCGACGGCGGTCTCCCGACCGCGGTCGCCGTCCTCGACCTGCAGCTTCCCGGCATCGACGGCATCGAGGTCGCTCAGCAGATCCTGGCGATGTCGCCGGATGCGGGGACACTCATCGTGACGAGCCACGGCCGCCCCGGCTACCTGAAACGTGCATTGTCGGTCGGTGTTCGCGGATTCCTGCCCAAGACCGCGTCGGCGGAGACGCTCGCCGCGGTGATCCGTTCGGTGCACGACGGCGGACGCTACGTCGATCCGGAGCTCGCCGCGGAAGCGATCTCCACCGGGGACTCGGTGCTCACCGCACGCGAAGCCGACGTGCTGGAGTTCGCGATCGACGGCTCGTCGATCGACGAGATCGCGGCGCGCGCTCACCTGTCCCCCGGCACCACGCGCAACTACCTCTCGTCGGCGATGGCCAAGCTCGCGGTCGCGAATCGCTACGAGGCCGCCGTCAAGGCCCGCGAACTCGGCTGGATCTGAAGCCGTGCGGATTTCCCTGCGAGTCACTGCGCCTTGAGCGATCCGCACGTCCCCTGCGGCGGCCCACTCAAAGAGCAGGAAGCGGCGGCTCACTCAAGGAGCAGGTGGGGTCGCTCGGCCAAGGAGCACGGGTCGAGCAGGTGGGGCCGCTCGGCCAAAGAGCAGGAGGGGCGGAGTGGCGAGACCGGCGTTATGCGAGGCGTCGGGCCTTGAGCACTTCGTCGTTGATGTGCGCACCGTTGCCCGCGGCGATCCCGCGCGGGCGCACTTCGGAGACCTCGACGACCCATCCGTCGCCGAGGAGGCTCGCGATGTCGGCCGGCTGGAAGAAGTCGGCGGGGTCGAACCCGTGAGCACGCATTCCCTCGGCTTCGTGGGCGACGACGAGCAGAGTCCCGCCCGACGCGACCGCGCCGATCAGCGCGTCCACCAGCACTCGCTGCCCTTGCGGGATCGGGAAGTAGAACGCCGAGACCAGGTCGAACGGCGCGTTCGGGATCGGGTCGACGGTCAGGTCCACTCGATTCCACGAGATGGTCCCCTCTGGATCTGCTTCGCGCGCTCTGTCGACGGCGACCTGCGAGATGTCGACCGCTGTCACCGCCCACCCCTTGCCGGTCAGCCAACGTGCGTCGGCGCCCTCCCCGCTTCCGACGTCGAGCGCCGAACCGGGCTGGAGCGAGTCTGCCTCCGCGAGCAGTGCCGGATTCACGTTGGTCGTCCAGATGCGGTCTGACATGCGGTAGCGCTCGTCCCATTCCTGGGCGGACTCGGGATGGCGGGGCGTCTGCGTCGGGGCGGCGTGATGATCGTGATCGTGGCTCATGTTCACAACCTATCCATCGACATGCCAAACTGTCATGCTTCTTTGCGCATGAGGCAAGAAGCGGGTCCGGGTGCACACTGGAGTCATGACATTCCCTGTGCGCATCGGTGTCCAGCTCCAGCCCCAGCACTCCCCCGACTACAACCTCATTCGTGACGCGGTCCGCCGCGCAGAAGACGTCGGCGTGGACGTCGTCTTCAACTGGGACCACTTCTTTCCGCTGTCCGGCGATCCCGACGGGGCTCACTTCGAATGCTGGACGATGCTCGGTGCTTGGGCGGAGCAGACCGAACGCATCGAGTTCGGCCCCCTCGTCGCATGCAACAGCTACCGCAATCCGGAACTGCTCGCCGACATGGCGCGCACCGTGGATCGGATCTCGAACGGCCGCCTGATCCTCGGGATCGGCAGCGGCTGGTTCAAGCGCGACTACGACGAGTACGGCTACGACTTCACCACCACCGGTAAGCGACTGGACGCTCTCGGCGAGTCGTTGCCGCGCATCGAATCGCGAATGGCTCAGCTGAACCCGCAGCCGGTGCGCAAGATCCCCGTGCTGATCGGCGGAGGCGGCGAGAAGAAGACCTTGCGGCATGTCGCCGCGCATGCCGACATCTGGCATTCGTTCGTGGATGTCGAGACCTACCGCCACAAGTCGGCGATCCTGGCCGAACACTGCGCCGCCGTGGGCCGCGACCCGTCAACCATCGAACGGTCCGCGGAGTTGAAGGCAGACGGGGGCGTCGACGAGTTGAAGCGATTCGGCGACGCCATCACCGCGGAGGGCGTGAGCCTGCTGACACTCGCCGTCAACGGCCCTGACTACGACCTCTCGGTTGTTGAGAGCCTGGTCCGCTGGCGAGACGGCCGCGCCGGCTGAGGGCGGTTCAGTCGAGCCACTCGCGTGTGTAGAGGTCCTGCCAGCGGACCGTCACATCCGACCGGGCCGCGGCACTCGCCTCCGTCCCGATCGTCGAGATGAGAACGTCGTCCACGACGTCGCGCACCTGATCGGACAGCGCGACGAGATCGTCCGCGTACCGGGCGATCAAGCCCATTCGGACAGCGTCGACACGATCGTCGGGGCCGTCCACCGACGCGAACACCACAAGCCTGCCGATCGTGCGACGGACGCGGATCGCGATGAGTTGTTTGAGCACCCTGTCGCTCACCCAGACTCCCGGCGCGTCGGCGACAAGTGAGCGCGCAGGCCTGCGCACCCGGCCGAGGCCGGACGAGATCGACGAGATGAGCCGTTCCACGTCACTGTCCGGCTCCTGCTGGTCTCGCACGGCGTCCACCAGCCAACCGTCGGTCGGGTCGGCGCTCTGATCGTCACGCTTGGCGTCGTTCATGGCCGGTCTCCTTTCCCGCGGGCAGCCGGTCTGTCACTCTCGGAGGGCTTCGCACCAGGCTGCCACGGTGCTAGTCGGGTCACCAGGAACTTCCGACTTCGCTGCAGATGGCCTCTGACCGACCCTGTGCTCACACGCAGCACCTGGGCGATCTCGTCGATGGTGAGGCCTTCGACCTCCTTCAGCCACCAGGCGGCACGTGAGGCGTATGGGAGGTTCTCGAGTTCAGCGCGCAACGCGTCCATCAGAGCCGAGTGCGCCGCCATGTCGGCGGGTTCCGGCCCCTTGGCGAGCAGGTCGGCGAATCGCTCGTCGGACACGGGCAGGTCCCGTCGCTTCCGATAGTGGTCGACTGTCTTCCGATGCGCGACGGCGAACATCCATGTCCGGAACGAGCTGCGGAATCCGAAGTCGGGCAGCGCTTTCCACGTATCGAGAAGCGTCTCCTGAGCGAGATCCTCGGCTACCTGCGGGTCGCTGACCATACGCCTCATGTACCGCAGCAACACCGGCGACATACGCCGGACCAGGACTGCGAACGCTTCGGCGTCTCCGACCGCAGCAGTGGCGGCGAGCTCGTCGTCGCTGAGCTCACCAAGGTCCAGTTCCCCTGCGTGATGGGGATCACGTGACATCATGCGTGCAACTTCCCCGCCTCCCTGCGACTGACCATACACACGGATCACGTGTTCCGACGCCGTCGGACGAGGGGTCGTGATCCGTGCGCCGCACACTGAATCGGCATTACGCCAAGGACGAAGGAGTTCGCGTGTCAGAGAATGCAACGGCCACCGCAGCTGCGACCGAGCGCAAGTCGGACGCTGCCGTGACGACAGAACAGAAGTCTCCCGCAGGCCGCGAGATCGCACGGCGTGACACCGCCGGCGACCGGGGCCGTACGTCGATCGCCGACATCGTCGTGGCGAAGATCGCGGGCATCGCAGCGCGCGAGATCGACGGCGTCTACGACGTCGGCGGCACCACCGAGCGTGTGGTCGGCAAGGTCCGCGAAGTGCTGCCCGGCACCGGCGTCAGCGCCACCCAGGGCATCGATGTGGAGGTCGGTGAGCGCCAGGCAGCCGTCGACGTGTCGATCGTCGCCGAGTACGGGGTCGCCATCCATCAACTCGCAGCGGCCATCCGCCGCAACGTGATCAGCGCGATCGAGCAGATGACGGGACTCGAGGTCACCGAGGTCAACGTGACCGTCCACGACGTGAACTTCGGTGACGAGGTGGAGCCCTCGGGCTCGTCGCGGAGGGTCGAGTGATGAGCGACGAGTCCACCGCCGAGCGGATCGCCGAGGCCGTGCTCGCCATACCCGGCGTGGTCGACCTCCACAGCGGACTCTTCGGCGAGGTCGCCACATATCTCCCGGGGCGGCGCGTTCCGGGCATCGCGATCCGCGACGACGACGGAGAGGTCCACCTGGTGGTCGATCTCGCTCACGACCTGCAATCGGTCGCGACTGCTGCGCGAGAGGCGGCCGAGGAGATCACCGGCAAGGAGTTCGCGGTCGTCGTCGAAGACGTCGAATCTGATCGGAAGGCGGGATGATGAAGAACAATGCAGTCATCGGCCTGTTCGCGGGCCTGCTGTTGGCCATCGCGGCGACGACGGGCGGTTTCTGGGGCCTGATCGTCGCACTGGTGCTCGGCGCGATCGGCACCGTCGTCGGCCTGCACCGCGACGGAGTGATCGATCTGGGCGCCGTGGTGCGGAGCAGGGGCCGTGGCTGACCGGCCGCCGACGGATCCACCCGGCGCTCTGGTCATCGCCGACAGAGTCGTCGAGAAGATCGCGACCCGCGCGGCGTTGAACGTCGACGGAGTGGTCCGGCACCAGGACACCGTCGGATCGCTGCTCGGCGCCGCCGGAGACCGCCTCGGCATCGGAGCAGACCTGCCGAGAGCGACCGTCGACTCGACTGGGCGCGCCCGTCGACTCTCACTGACGGTCGCACTCGCCTGGCCGTCCGAGGTCACGCGCCTGACGCGGGAGATCCGCAGTCGTGTGGCGGACGAGCTCGAAGAGTACACCGGCGACCGTCCGGTGCGGGTCGATGTCACGGTGAGACACCTCGTCCCACGCGGTGAGGTCTCGCGTCGGAAGAACGGGTACATCGACCTGCCCGCATTGGCCGACGCCGACACCCGCGCCGAATCACATCGATTGGAGGAGGAGACCTCATGACACGCACTCGAACGGCGGACCCGTCGGGGTCGGCCGACATCTCGGACCGTCGGGTGTTCAGGCCGTCCGGCCTCCCCGGCGCCGCGGTGTTCGGGGCTGTGCTCGGCGCGGCCCTGCTGGTCCTGTGTGGGGTGGCGATCCGCGATCTCGTGGTCACGGCCGGCTGGGCGCAGGGACCGCCGTGGCTCGGCGACCTAGCTGAACGTTCGTCGGACGCGTCGTGGGAATCATGGGCCTGGCCGACGGTCATCGCGCTGGTCGTCGTCGGTGTCGTGCTGCTCGTGCTCGCGGCGAAGCCGCGTAAGCCCACGCACCTCCGACTCGCAGGGCACGACGTGATGTGGACCAGGCGCATCGACGTCGCACGTCGCTGCAGCGCGGCGGCCGACGACGTGGCCGGCGTCGATCACGCGACGACCGTCGTCACTCGACGGCGTGTGAAGAGCACCGTGCACTGCCGCGACGACGTGGACCGGTCCGCCGTTGAAGCCGCCGTCGAGGGGGTCGTCGCCGAGCTCGAGTCGTCGCCCCGGGTGAAGGTCCGATTCGTTCACTCACGTGGAGGTCGACGATGAACCGCACACCCGCGTCATTTCACCGCTTGTCCACCGCATTGATCGGCTTGCTTCTGATCGCCGTGGGTGGAGCGGCCCTCGCGCATCGGTTCGGGGTCACGCCTGTCTCCGAATGGGTCGACCGCTTCGACCCGTCGTCGATCGACCGCCTCTCCGGCAGCGGATGGTGGACGGCCGTGCTCGCGGGCGTGGTTGTCGTCTCTCTCATCTGGGGCCTCGCCCTCATCGGGTCCACCATCAGACCCCGAGCGGTCGACGATCTTGAACTCGACGGATCCGACCCGAGCGGGGAGCTGGTGATCGCGCCCAAACTCATCGCATCCGCCGTCGCCGACGACCTCGCGGGTGACACGATGTTCCAGAAGGTGTCGGCTCGTGCGCTCGACGACCGGTCGCGGAAGATCATCCGAGTGGAGGTGACGGCACGACCCGATCGGAGCTACGCCGACATCGCCGAACGCGTCGGCCGTGCGACCAGCCAGATCGCGGATGCTCTGGTCGGATCAGACGTCCACGTGCAGGCGTTCATCCACCTGGAGCGCTCGCCGAAACACTGAGCTGTCAGCGTCCCACGTGCAGCGCGTGAACAGCGGCGCGACGCCCCGACATGCCGTGGACTCCCCCGCCGGGCGCCGTCGCCGACGAGCACAGGTAAACGCCGGGCAGGCCCGTGAACTGGGGAGTCGGCGACAGGATCGGACGCACGAGCAGTTGTCGCAGGCTCGCCGCCCCACAGTTGATGTCACCGGCGATGTCGTTGCTGTTATGGACGGCGAAGTCGGCGGCCGTCGTCACGATCGTGCCGTCGACGATGTCGCTGAAGCCCGGCGCGCGGCGTTCGATCGCCGCGATGACAGCCGCCGACATGTCGACGTCGCACCCGGCGGGCACATGGCAGTACGCCCAAGCGAGGTGCGTGCCCGCGGGCGCCCGGGTCGGATCCACTCGGGTCGGCTCACCGCCGAGTACCCACGGCCGGCGCGGGACTCGACCCGCGGCGACATCGGCCTCCGTCGTGCGGATGTGGGCGAGGTCGTCGGCGAGATGGAACGTAGCGGTGGCGGCCATGACGTCCGGGCGATGCGCCCACGGGATCGGCTCCGAGAGCAGAAAGTCGACCTTGCAGACACCCGGACCGTAGTCGAAGCGGCGCAATGCTCGTGCGTAGCGCCGCGGCAACGCGTCGCCGATGACACGCTGAACCACCGCGGGCGAGGTGTCGAAGAACAGGTCGGCGTCGGCCGGCAGCTGTGCCCGCTCGGTCACTTCGACTCCGGTCTCGATCCGTCCGCCGTGTCCGACGACGACGGCGGCCAGCGCGTCGACGATCGCCTGCGAGCCGCCCTCGGCGACCGGCCAGCCGGTCTCGGTCAGCATGCCCAGAAGCAGTCCGGCCGCCGACGAGCCGAGCGTGGACAACGGCCGAATCGCGTGAGCGGCGATCGCCGCGAACGCGGCGGCGGCGCGGTCGGTGCGGAACGCCTTCGCAAGCACATCGACCGGTGCCAGCGCGGCGGGCGAGAACCTGGCCATATCGAGGGTCCTGCGTGGAATGGCGGGCATGGCGAGTATGTCGTCGGCGAGCGCAGCGGGCTGAGTCGATGGTGCGACAAGCCGCTCCCAGCGCGTCGCATCCACGCCGAACTCCTCTGCGAGGGAATGCTTTTCGCGTCTCACGGCGATCACGTCGCCGTCGGCGACGTGCGCGATCGACACGTCCGGCATGCACCACCGCAGGCCGTGGCCGGTGAGATCGAGATCTGCGAAGGCCGGCGAGACGAACCCCGTCGGGTGCACTGCCGAGCACACATCGCGATGGATTCCGGTGCCGAACGCCTCATCGGTGCGCGCACCTCCGCCGATCGTCTCGGCGGCTTCGAGAACCAGCACGCGACGGCCCGCGACGGCGAGAGTCGCGGCGGCGGTCAGGCCGTTCGGCCCCGAACCCACGACGACGGCATCGAACACGTCACGCACTATTCACTCCTCTCACAGACGCCCACCTCGAGTGTCACCCAGACGATAGATTGGTGCCATGTCGTCCGCCTCTGCCCGACGGTTGCTGGCCCTCGTGTCCGTGCCAGTCGCCTTGTTCCTCGGCTCATCGACCGCCGGATCGGCTCACGCCCAGCCACCGCTGCATCTTCCGGCTCAGGTCGTCGACCCGGCGAATGCGTTGAACGCCGCGCAGAGTGCACAGATCGAGCAGTCCGTCACCGAACTCGCAGACGACCACGAGATCGCCTACTGGGTGGTCTACGTGAAGAACTTCGACGGACTCTCTCCCGAGGAATGGACGTCGCGGACCGTCGCGCAGAGCGATTTCGGAACGCGCGACGTGATCCTCGCGATCGCGACCGACACCCGCACCGCCTACCTGCAGGCGCCGTTCGACGTGGACGGGCTCACGGACTCCGAGATCGCGGCGATCACCGCCGACGACCTGGATCCCGCTGTGACGGAAGGGCGATTCGCCGACGCCGCGCTGTCTGTCGGTTCGGCACTCGGGTCCGCTGCCGACGACGACTCCGCATCCCGGGTCGGCCTGATCACGACGGTTGCCGTCGTCGGCGTCCTCGCAGCCGTCGGCGTGGCGCTGTACGTCCGGAAGCGACGCGCCGACGAACCGGACGAGGAGGCGTTCACGGCCGACGAACTGGGACGTCAGCCGCTCAGCGAACTCGACCCGTGGTCCCGCGAGGTCCTGACCGGCACTGATCGGGCGATCGCGACCAGCGCCGACGAACTCTCGCTGGCCGTCGACGAGCTCGGACCCGACGTGGCGCAGCCGTTCACCGATGCGGTGCTCGACGCTCGCGCGGCGCTCGCCGACGCGTTCACACTCCGGCAGAGGATCGACGACGGACTCGTCCCCGACCCCGAGGAGCAGCGCTCGCTCCTGGTCCGGATCATCACGACATGCTCGGACGCCGACGCCTCACTCGACCAGCAGGTCGCCGGATTCGACGCGTTACGCAACCTGCTCAGCGATCCGGCCACTCGATTCGACGCACTCGAGGCTCGGGTCGCCGGACTCACCGCCCGACTTCCCGTGACTCAGTCGAGGCTCGACGAGCTGACAGCCGAACACGGCGCCGACGTCATCTCGATCACCGAGAACGTCGCGCTGGCCGCCGAGCAACTGCAGTTCGCGGAAGACGTTCTTGAGCAAGGCCGCGAAGCGGCCGCCGCCGGAGCCACCGGACGCGGCTCCGTCGTCGGTTCCATCCGCTCGGCCGAAGGCGCGCTGGATCAGGCCGCGAAACTGCTGGACGCCGTCGACGGATCTGATCCGAGCAGCACCGACGACATCGATCTGCCCGCAGTGATCGACCGCGTACAGGCGGCCTCCGACTACGTCGAAACACGCCGAGGAGTGGTCGGATCCATCGCACGGACTCGCCTGTCCGAGGCGCGCCGACTCGCAGACACCGCCGCCGACCTCGCCGAATCCGATCCAGCAGCTTCGGCGGAAGCTGCACTGAGAGCCTCGATACTCGCCGATCAGGCGTTGACCGCTGCTCGGGCCGACGTCGCCGACTGGTTCGATTCGCAGCGTGTGCCGTCAGGCGACTCGTACGGCGACCTTGCCCCGGTCTTGACCGGCATCCTCGTCGACACCGTTCTCAACGACGATGTCCACGACGGCGGTTACAGCCACGACGGTCGGAGCCCGGCGTCGTACGGTGGATCGTCGAGTTCGGGGCGCATCGGCGTCGGCGGCCGGATCTGACATGCCCACAGCATTGATCACCGGCGCCAGCCGCGGTGTGGGCGCCCAGATCGCACGAGCGCTCGCACCCACTCACGATCTCCTGCTCGGCGGCCGAGGCAGTGCCGAACTCGACACTCTCGCAATGGAACTCGACGGCGCCGCGACGTTTCCAGTGGATCTCACCGACCACGACTCGCTCGAAGCGGCGACCGAGGCCGTCACGTCGCTCGACGTCCTCGTGCACAGTGCGGGGGTCGCGAGCAGCCTGGAGTCTGTCGCGGACACACCCGCCGACGAATGGCGGTACCTACTCGAGGTGAATCTCATCGCCGCTGCTGAACTGACCCGACTGCTGTTGCCCGCGCTGCGGGCGGCCGGAGGTCACGTCGTGTTCCTCAACTCGGGAGCGGGCATGCGAGTCAATCCGGGGTGGACGCCGTACGCGGCGAGCAAGTTCGGATTGCGAGCACTCGCGGACGGTCTCCGGCTGGAAGAGCCGTCGCTGCGAGTCACGTCCGTGTTCCCCGGCCGGATCGACACCGACATGCAGCGCGACATCGTCGCGATCGAAGGCGCCGATTACGACCCGTCGAAGTTCCTCAAGCCGGAGACCGTCGCCGCGGCAGTGGCCCACGCGATCTCGACGCCGTCGGACGCTCACCCCACGGACGTGGTCCTGCGCCCGACAGGTCGCTGAACGATCCCACCAGATCCGCCGCCAGACGTTCGACATACGCCTGGTCGAACAGGGCGGACGCATACAGTATCTCCACCCGTCCCACCGCGCTCCGCGTCGGCGCGACGACGGACACGTGCAGGTCACATCGCGCGATGTCGACGGGGTACGGCGTCACGGGCACCCCGGGAAGGCCCGGATCGCGGTCCATCGTCAGCATCACCTGGAACAGCGGGTGTCGATCGGTCGGCGACGGACCCAGCGCGTCGACCACGTCGGTGAATGCGGTCGCCGAGTGTGCAAACGCCTCATTCTCAGCCTTCCGTACCGCCTCGACGGTGGCAGGCCAGGACGCCGACATCCGGCACAGGACGCTGACCGTGTTCACGAGCATGCCGACCACCCCGTCCCACCGAGTGTCGTCGCGTCCCGAGGTCAGGGCGCCGATCGGGACGGCCCTCGCGCCGCTCCGCGCGCTCACCAGCCCCGCAAGTGTCGCACGGAGGACGGTCAATTCCGTCACCCGATGCTCTTGAGCGGCGTCGCCGACAGCGGCCCATTGACCCTGCTCGATCGGGTATGACACCCGTGCTCCGCGGTCGTCCCATACTGGGCGTCTCCGCGTCACGGCGGCGAGGTCGACCACAATCGATGCTGTCGGCGCGAAGTGCGCGATGTCCGCGGCCCGATGCATGTCCGCCCGGGCTGTCGCGAGGCGCGCATAGTCCCGGTAGTCGCCGTCTCGTGCCCGCGGCGGCTCGGTGAGGCTCGACGCCAGAATGCGCAAGGATTCGCCGTCCACCGCGAGGTGATGGAAGGCGAATCCGACCTGCGTGGCGGCCACACGCGGTGCGATCACGACGCGGATCGGGTAACCGGAGGCCACGTCGATCGGCTCGTGCAGGCGTCGACGCATGTCTGACCCGTCGGCGAGCGACTCGATTCGCCATCGATCCGGATCCGCGGTCGAATCGACGGTGAAGGTCGCGTCGTCGTCGAACCTGCTGCGGAGCATCGGATGAGCATCCAGCAGGGAACCGACGAGCCCTCGTGCATCGGCCGTCGACATGAACCCCGGAACGGTCACCTCGAAGGCGATGAGGTGATCGATCCTGCCCCGGCCTTCGAACACCGTGCGCTGCGCCGGGGAGATCGGCACCGGCCCGTCGCTGGACGGTTCGGGTTGGGACTGCTCATGTGCAATCGCGTCGATGAGATCAGCGATCCGCAGGGAGTGCCGGACTCGAAGACGTCGCGGACGCCGATACTCACGCCGAGTCGTCCGTTGATGTCGGCCGCCACTGCTGTCGCCGACAGGGAGTCGCCTGCGAGGTCGAAGAAGTCGTCGTCGATCCCCACCCGGTCAGCGCCGAGGGCCCGTTCGAAAGCCTCGACTACAGCCTGCTCCACCTCGGTCGAAGGAGCACGGAACCGCCGCCGCTCGCCGACCACCGGCGGCGGCAGCGCAGACGTGTCGATCTTGTTGTTCACCGTCAGCGGGAGTTCGTCGAGCAATGTCACTCCGGCCGGGGTGTGTGAGGAACCGGCCGCGTCGCGCACGCTCGCGCGCACGCGTCGGGCCAGGTCCTCCGTGTCGACGCCCGTAGCAGGAACCACGTACGTGTGCAGGGAGATCCGTGACTCGGTGTGATGCGCGACGGTGACGCTCCCCGTCACGAGCCCTGTCGACAGCACGGCCCGATCTGTCTCCGCAGGCTCGACGCGTACCCCGTTGATCTTGACCTGGCCGTCGCCGCGGCCGAGGAACCACAATCGATCGTCGACCCCGCGCCGCACACGATCACCCGTCCGGTACATCCGTCCGCCGTCACCGTCCACCGAGGCGATGAAACGGTCCGCAGTGCGACCTGTCGGTCCGACGACGCCGCGCGCAAGGCTGGGACCCGCCACGTACAGTTCACCCTCGCCGGCCCGCGGGACCGGGCGAAGTCGCCGGTCGAGAACGTGGGTCCGCACTCCTCGCATCGGCTCGCCGAGGGGGATCTGCGGTTCAACACCGTCGGGGTCGATCGGGTCGGTCAGAGTCACACTGCACGTGGTCTCGGTGGGACCGTACGCGCAGCGGACGGTCCTGGTCCGCGCCCATCGCCGGATCAGCGGCGCGGGGCACACGTCGCCGCCGACGATCAGGTGCGTGAGGTTCGGGAGGCCCTCGGCCGGGAGCGTCGCGAGCACCGCAGGCGTGACGAACAGATGAGTCACTCCGCGGCTCTCCAGCAACAACTCGAGGTCTGCTCCACCGCGCACCTCGGGAGGGACGATCACCAGCGCTGCACCGGCGTGGGCCGCCGCGAGCATCTCGACGATCGCCGTGTCGAAGCCCGGCGACGCGAGATGCGCGACAACACTGGTGTCGTCCAGGCAGTAGTGATCATCCATCTCGTCGATGAGCGCACCGATTCCGCTGTGCGTCACCACGATCCCTTTCGGGGTCCCCGTACTGCCGGACGTGTACAGCAGGTACGCGGCCGCGTTGTGCCTGACGCCAGGCGGAATGCTCTCCCCAGGGGTCCGACGGTCAACGACGGCGACGTCGGCGAGGTCGATGTCGGCGGCCGACCCGAGACCGAGCACCAGCGCCGGACGCGCGTCGCCCAGCATGGTCCGCCGACGCTGCTCCGGCAACGTCGGATCGATCGGCAACACGCACATGCCGGCTGCCGCGACCGCCCACCCGGCGACCACGCTGTGAACTGATCTCGCACACACGACAGCGATGACGGCACCTGGGCGTGCGCGTTCACGCAGGCTTCGCGCGATGTCTGCGGCCCATTTTGCGAGGGCGGAGTACGTGTGTTCGCGACCGTCGGCGTCGATCACGGCCACCCGGTCGCGTCGGCGGTGCCTGAGGTACTCGTCGGCGAGCGTCCGCATTCGGTCCGACGGCTCGCCCGCAAGCGCCGAGGTCGGCTCGGTGACGTCCAGGCCGACGATCGGAGCGTCCCGTTTCGCGGCACTCAGCGCCCGAACTCCGCCGACGACATCCCCGAGCAGAGCCTCCGCAAAGGCGACGTCGTGAGCCTCGGCGTCGGCCTCGATCTCGATCCTGAGGGTGTCCGCGCCTCCCGGGTACACGTTGATGTTCACGTCGTCGACCGGCCCGGTCGTGAGCACCCTCAACTCGGCCCGAACCCCGTCGCCGAGGCCGACATCCGGGATCGACGGCACCAAGTTCACCACGGGTCCGAGGCGCTGACGCCCGTGGTCGGCGACGATCTCCTCGAACCGGAGGCACTGGTGGCGGAGTGCTTCGGACAGTGTTGCCGCGACGGCGCGCAGAAGAGTGTCGACGGACTCGGCGTCCACCTGTTCGATGAGAATGGGCAGCAGGTTCGACATCGTCCCGGCGGCGGCGCGGACGGCCGCCGTCGTGCGCCCGGATGTCACGAGCGTGAGCGGGATCGACGATCGATCAGAGATCCGGGACAGGCCGACCGCGCACCCCGCGACCAGGACTGCGACTGTCGGCACACCTGCTCGAACGGCGGTCCGGCCGAGTTCGGATGCAGACGAGACGTTCAGATCGACTCCGACGAGGTGCGAGGAAGACGACGGGCCGACCGTGCGCGGTGCGAACCGGAGCGGAGCCGGCGCCGCAGCCATCACGTCACGCCAGTAGTCGCTGTCGCGCCGTCGACGGTTCGACACGAGATAGGTCTGCTCGTGGTCGAGGATCGCATCGAGACCACGCGGAGACGGGGGAGCGCTGCTGTCGGCTGCCGAACCGACTCGTGTTCGGTAACGATGCGCGACGTGGCGCATCATCAGGCCGGCTGCATACCCGTCGAGGAGGATGTGGTGCGCACGGGCATAAAACGTCCACCTCGACGGACCGAGCTCGAGGAGCACACATCGCAGAAGGGGACCCGCCAGGTCGACCGGTTCCCGCGTCGCGGCGGCCATCCACTCGACGGCGGCACGGTCCGGATCGTCCTCGTTGATCATCGACACGGTCTCTGTCAGGCGAGGCCGGCTGTGCACATCCCCAGACAGCATGGGCCGGCCGTCCACCACGAGACGAGTGCTGGACACCCCGAGGTCCGCGCACACCTCGTCCACACACGCCGCGAGAGTCCCTGCGTCGAGCGGCCCTTCGATGTCCAAGCACTGCGCGACGACGATCGGGATTCTGTCCCCGACCATCTGCTGGGCGAACCACAGAGCCCGTTGGGCGCGATTCAGCGGACGATCGTTCATCGCGCCGCGGAACGGACTGCCCGCACGACAACAATCCGCTCGTCGGTCTGACCAGGTTCGATGAGTCCCTTCTCGGCGAGCCAGCCTGCCCGTTCTCGTGTGACGGGTCCGAACTCCAGTCGCGCCTCGTCTACGACCGATCCCGAGAGTCCGTTCATAGTCAGACGATCGACGACTTCCGCCACGCCTGCGATGTCGGAGAAGACTAGGAGGAGTACACCTTCGGCGCCGAGGATCCCGGCGGCTCGGTCGACGATCACGTCGAGCACAGCCCGGCCGTCTGGACCCGCGTCCCAAGCGTGACCGTCGAACGTGTCGTGCGGAGCCGGGACGTACGGCGGGTTGGCGACAAGCAGATCGACAGGCTCCGGCGGCGACCACGTCCGCACATCGGCCTGCACTGAGTCGACCACGACATCGTTGGCGGCCGCATTCATCGCGATGGCCCGAACCGCGTCTCGGCGATCGTCTACGGCGCAGACAACGGCGCCGGCGAGGGCTGCATAGATCGACGCGATCCCACTTCCGGCGCAGAGTTCGACCACCGAATGGTTCGGGGGCGCGCCCACGAGTTCACCGACCACGTGGCGACAGAGCAGTGCTGAGTCCACCGAGGGTGGGTACACCCCGCGAACGTCGACTACGTCGGGGCGCGGATAGGGGAGTTCCGCGAGAATCCGGCTCGTCGTCTCTTCACCGACGGCCCAGTCGACGATCATCGCGCGACTGCGGGCAGAAGTGACGACCGTCCGGATTCCCACGCGTCCCAGATCTGCTCGGTGAGCAGGTTCTCGACGACCAGGCACGCGCGCGCACCGCGCACGAGTCCGATGCGGTCGGCGGGCGTGACACCGAGAGCACCGGCGACTCGGCGAACGATCAGTTGCTCGTGGACGGCGTCTGCCTCCACGTGCTCGTCGTAGAAGATGCGCGCCGATTCGTCAACATCCAGCCGGCGCAGGGCCCTGCTGTAATCCCTGCTGGGAAGCGATGAGGACATCTCGATGAGGCAGAGATGTCCCACGAGCTCGTTGACTCGACTCCGGTGCATACCGAAATACGACAATGTGTTCAACGCGACCAAGGTGGCCGCCGGAACACTGTCGATATAGTGCGCATAGGAATCATTCAGTTCAAGCTCTCGCATCAATCTGGCGAACAACTCGGAATGCATGTAGTCGAGTCGTCCGCCACCGTACTCGTCCGATTGGACTTCCACGAGCGCGGCCTTCGCCGAGCCTGCTATTCGCGGAATCGCGTGAGTGTGAAGGTCCGCTTCGCGTAGTTGATTGAGCGAGCGGTGAATCACGATCTCCCGGAACTGCTCGACGGTGCCTTTGGTCGCCATGAATCTGGCGAGCGGCGGCCCGTCGTCGGATGCGCCGATCCGGAAGAGCTCGTCGACGACGTCGGGCGGATCGACGACACGCCCGACCGATTCGTCGAGCGCTGCGATATGAAGCTTCTCTAGGTCCGATCGGAGACGTAGCAGGTCAGGATCCCATCCGAGCTCGTCGTCGACGCCGTCGATCCCTCGAAGGTGGAGTTCGTACAGCAATGTGAGCGCAAGCTGCGCATCGTCGTCCGCGAATACGTCGACGACGTGGTCGACCCCCGTCGACGCAACCCTGCGGCAGGAGTCGCGGCGATCCTTCAGATCAGCGAGCAAAGCCTCAGTGATCTTTCCGCGCGCGGCGGGAATAGGCATTCTCAACGCTTGGATCGGTCTACGCTCACGGTCCGTGAGTACACTCGAATCAATCATCGATTGCTGCTCCCGTGGGATTGGAACAATGGCTATTCACAATAGGTCCGGCGATTCCGTTTCCGGAGAAGTGACCGTATTTCCGTGCCCTGGCGGCCCTCTTCTCGTTCGCGGTCCCATTTCAGTCGTCAATGCCGATGGTAGCGCGTTCTCGCCACGCCGACAGACGGTCGCGTTCTGCCGCTGCGGCCGGTCGACCATTGCTCCGATGTGCGACGGTTCGCACAAGAGCGGACGACCGAAACAATAGCGGCATGCGCTTTCCGGCCGCCGTTCTTGTGCTTGCGGCGACGGCATTCACGGTTGTCGTCGACGAGACGTCTATCGCCCTCCTCGGTCCGTCCGTGGCCGCCGAGTTCGGACTCGGCGATCAGATCCGTCATCTTCTCGTCACCCCGTTCGCGGCGGCTTTCATCGGGACCCTGCCGGTAGCGGTCCTGCTCTTCGGACGTGTCGACCCACGGCGTGCGGTGGCGCCTGCCGTCTGTGTCTTCGCCGGCAGCGCCGCGGCCGGAGCCCTAGCACCGTCTGTGCTCGCGCTGGTGGGCGCCCGCGTCGCCCAGGGCGCGGCCGCCGCAGTCGTGATGACGTGCGTGCTGGCATCACTGCATGTCGTCACTGCCGACTCGCCGACTCGGACCCGTGACTTCGCGCTGTTCTCCGTGGTCTCCGGTTCGGGCGCGGTCGCCGCTCTGCTGGTGGCGGCGCCATTGGCGACCGTGTCGTGGCGTCTGTGCTTCTGGGCGGTTTGTGCGGCGACCCTCTGCTGTGTCGCCGGCTGGCTCACTGTGGGGTCTGAGTCGAGCGAGGCCAGGCGATCTCAGCCCGGCACATCGGGGTCGTCGACACCGTGGCGCGCCCTGTCGACGACGTCCCTTGTGAATGCCGTCCTGAGTGCTTCCGTCATCACGGTCAGCTTCGCCGTGCAGCAGGATCACGGGTGGTCTCCGGCCGAGACCGGGATCGGCTTCCTCCCGCTCAACGGCGCGGCGGCGATCGGGGCCGTGGTGGTGTCGCGGTTCTCCGCTCGACTCGGGCAGAGGTTCCTTCTCTGCGGAGGCATCGGCCTGCTCGCTGCGGGGTGTGCACTTCTCGGAGTGGTTCCGCAGCAGCCTGCCGCAATTCTCTCCGCGACGGTTCCACTCGGCCTCGGCCTCGGAATAGCTCTTCCGCTGGTCAACGACGGTGTGCTGAGCGGTGCCGATTCCCGGCCGATGCACCGCGCTGCCGCGCTGGGTGTCGCCCAGCAGATCGGACTCGCCGTGGGTGCAGTGATCGCGGCCGTCCACTCACCGGTTGCACTCGGCGTCTTGGCCGCCTGCGTCGCACTGTGGGCGGCGACCGCTCAAACCTCGCCGAGCCCGCGCAGATAGTTCCCGATGATCGCGGCGGTCCGATCGGGTTCGCGGCCGATGACCGTCCGCGCCAGCACCAGCGCATCGGTGAGACCGATGAGCGCTTCCACCTGATCGACGTCAGACGGCACTCCCGCCTTCGCAAGAGCGGCTGCCGCAATGCGAGTTGTCATCTCATGAACGTCCCCCGGTGCTGTCAGTCGATCCCGTAGGTCTGGTCGGTCGGCCAGTTCGAGGATCAATGCGTATCGGGCTCGCATGTCGTCGGTGCGTGCCACCAGTGTGTCGACGAGCCCGACGAGCGCGTCGGTGAGTTCGGCAACGCTCACTCGATCACGACTCACGAGCTCGCTTCCGAAGCTGATAGTCACGTGGTGGGCATCGGCGATCGCCCGCTCCGAGAGGGTGTCGATCACGATCTCAAGCAGCGCTGATCGTGTCTTCGCGTGATATGACGTGGTCCCCGACGGAACGTCCGCCTCCCGGTCGACCGCCCGATGCGTCAGCGCACGGACGCCGTCGCGCGCGATGATTCTGATCGCGCTGTCGGCGATCGTCGTGCGCCGGTCTGGCCGCTCAGCAGGTGTTGACACGACCCGATACTACAGGTGTAGCGTCTGGTTCAGAGCCACTACACCTGTAGCGACGAACCGGGGGCCACCATGCCGATGATCGAAGATCACGTCGACCGAGATCTGTATCCGTTCAAATCCCGTTGGTTCACGTCGCCTGCCGGGCGCGTTCACTACGTGGACGAGGGGAGCGGCCCGACGATCGTGTTCTGCCACGGGTCACCGACCTGGAGTTTCATGTTCCGCAAGGTGATGGCCTCGTTGCGGAACGACTACCGCTGCATCGCCGCCGACCTTCTCGGCTTCGGCCTCTCGGAGCGCCCAGACGTGTTCGGCTACACCGTTCGTGAGCATGTCGCAGTGATCGGCGACCTGCTCGACCACCTCGGCGTCGACGACTACATCCTGGTCGGGCACGACTGGGGAGGGCCCATCGGGCTGGCCGCATCGATTCCGCGCGCCGACCGACTCCGTGGACTTGTGCTAACGAACACGTGTTTCTGGCCGATCACCAGGCTTCCGAATCGTCTTTTCAGCACAGTGATGGGCACCCGGGTGATGCGTCGTCGAATAGTGGAGCGGAACTTCCTCGTCGAACAGGTGCTTCTGGGTCGTTTCGGGCCGCAGCTGACCGCCGCCGAGGCCGATCAGTATCGACTCGTTCAGCCTTCACCTGCGGCTCGACGAGGTCTCGCGGTGATCCCGACCGAGATCACCGCGGCGGCCCCACTTCTCGCGACGCTGGAGCACGACGTCGTATCACTTCTGAGGGACCGTCCGGTGGTTGCGGCGTGGGGCGCGCGGGACAGGGTGTTCCCGGCGCCCTCGTGCCTGCCGCGGATTCACGCAGCGTTCGACGACGTCACCGAGGTGCGGATCCCGCACGCAGGCCACTTCACTGCCGAAGAAGCGCCCGACGACCTGATTCGCGCGATCGTCGAGCGCTTTCCGATCAGAGCTGCTTGAGGTCCGACTGCTCCCAGACGGCGCGCATCGAGACGATCTTGCCCTCGTCGTTGAACACCATGATGTCGACGGGGGTGATCTCGAACTTCATTCCGGCAGTACCGGTGACCAGGGTGAACTCGAAGACCGCGGTGTCGCCGGCGATCTTGGTCCACTTGAGAGCGGCGTCGCGGCTGTCGAGGTTCGTGATGATGCCGTAGAACTCGACCAGCTCCTCGCGGGTGCCGCGGATCGGCGCGCCGATCGGGTCTTCGACAGTCGCACCCTCTGCGTACAGGTCGGCGATGTCGTCTGCGGATCCGCCGTTGAGTCCATCGATGTAGGCCTGGACGGTCGCGGCGATCTTCTCCGACAGTGTGAGTTCCTGCTGGTCAGCGGTCATGTTCACTCCCTGAATTGAAACGTGTTCTAGTTGAACCGTAGCAGGGGACAGGGGCGCGCTGAAGAGTCCTGGCACGATTGGCCCATGGTGATCCGCTCGCTGCTCCTCTTCGCCCTCGCCGCCGTCGCCGAAATCGGGGGCGCATGGCTGGTCTGGCAGGGAGTGCGTGAACATCGCGGTTGGCTGTGGATCGGCGCCGGAGTCATCGCGTTGGGCGCCTACGGTTTTGTCGCCACCCTGCAACCGGATGCCGAGTTCGGCCGCATCCTCGCCGCGTACGGCGGAGTGTTCGTGGTCGGATCACTCGTGTGGGGGATGATCGCCGACGGTTATCGCCCGGATCGGTGGGACGTCATCGGCGCGCTCGTCTGCCTCGCAGGCGTTGCCCTGATCATGTATGCGCCGCGAACAAGCTGAACGAGGCACTTATTGACAGACGAGGCATGCATCCGTGCCTCGTCTGTCGCTGAGCGCCTCGTTCGGACTGCGCGCGTCCTGCGATCAGCGCAGGTCGGCGCTGCTCTTGCCCAGCACACGGCGGGCGATGATCAGCTGCTGGATCTGCTGGGTGCCCTCGAAGATGTCGAGGATCTTCGAATCGCGCGCCCACTTCTCGAGCATCTCCTTCTCGGAGAAGCCCGCGGTGGCGCCGATCTCGACGGCCTTGTTCGTCAGATCGGTGACCGTGCGGCCGGCCTTGGCCTTCGACATCGACGCCTCAGCCGAGTTCGGCTGCTTGTTGTCGGCCATCCAGGCGGCGCGCAGGGTCAGCATCCATGACGCCTCCCAGTCGGACTCGAGGCGGATGAACTCGGCGACGGCCGAGTGCTGAGCGGCGACGGGGCGGTCGTAGTCGATCTCGTGGCCCGCCTCCTCAATGATGCGGCGGAGCTCTTCGAGAGCGGCGCGCCCGAGTCCGACTGCCATCGCGGCGACCACCGGGCGGGTGTTGTCGAACGTCTGCATGACGCCGCCGAAACCCTTTTTGACGTTGATCTCCGGGGTGCCCAGCAGGTTGTCGGCCGAGACGCGAGCGTTCTCGAATCGAACCACAGCGGTGTCGGACGAGCGGATGCCGAGCTTGTGCTCGAGGCGAGCGACGGTGACGCCGTCGGTGGACATCGGGACGACGAAACTCTTGATGGCTGCGCGCCCGACGTTCTTGTCGAGCGTCGCCCAGACCACGACGTGGTCGGCACGCGAACCTGCCGTCACGAAGATCTTCTCGCCGTTGATGACGTACTCGTCACCGTCGAGAACAGCGGTGGTCGACACGGCCGCCGAGTCGGAGCCGAAGCCCGGCTCGGTGATCGCCATCGCCGCCCACACGTCGGCGAAGCGTTCGAGCTGCTCCTCGTTCGCGACAGCGGCGATCGCGGCGTTGCCGAGCCCCTGGTAGGGGATCGACAGCATCAGCCCGACGTCGCCCCAGCTCAGCTCGCGTGCGTTGAGCACCGAGCGGAGATTGGCGCCGTTGACGGTGTCCTCCTTCGCCGCAGCGGCTTTGTCGGAGTCCTTGTCACCGCCACGCGCCTGCTTCGCGATCTTGCCGAGTTCGTCCAGTTCCACCGGGTACTCGTGCTCGGCCTGGTCGTACTTGCGGGAGATGGGTCGGAAGATGTGCTCGGCTGCGAGACGGGCGCGCTCGACCGTGGAGTTCAGCTTCTCCGGGAGCTCAAGGTTGATAGCCATACCGTTACCTTACTATCGAGTAAGTTACTTGTCGATAGGCTCCCGCGGGCCGGGCCGCTACGGTCGAAGCGTGACCTCCCGCGCGTACCCCCCGCTCCGCTCTGCACCGCCGGCCGAACTCGTGACCGGCGGCCGATACAACTTCGGCACCTACGACGGTCCGATCGCGACGATCAATCCGCTCGACGCGGCCGGTGACGGCCTGCTCGCGGGGCCTCGGCGCGCGGTGCGCGACCTCGGACTCAAGGAGTGGGAGGCGTTCCAGCTCGGTGACGACGACTGGTTCGTCCTCGGCGCCGTCTACAACGCGAAGGCCCTCGGCCTCCTGCAGGTACTGGTGGTCGACAAGCGCAAAGACACCATCACCCGATTCGAGACGAAGCTGCCGTCGCCGATGCTGTCGGTGGCGCGCGGCCTGTCCGGCACCACATCGCACGGTGACTTCGACGGGCTCAAGATCTCCCTCGGAAACGACCTTCCCGACGGGACCCTGACCGTCGACGCGACCCGCTCCGCGCGGGGCGACAACCCGTCGCTCTCACTGCACACGACGGGGGACTGTTCACCCGAGTCGGCCGCTCACCTCGTGATCGTCCACCCGTTCGCCGACAACGACGCCCTGTACTCGCACAAGGTGATGATGCCGATGACCGGCTCGCTCGTCCTCGGCGACGAGCGGGTCGGATTCGCCGACGACCACGGCTTCCTGATCCTCGACGATCACCACGGTGACTACCCGCGCCCGATGAAGTACGACTGGATCACCGCGGCGCGCCGTGCCGACGGCAGGGTTGAAGGGTTCAACCTCACCGACAACCAGATTCGGAACCCCGCCGAGTTCAACGAGAACGCGATCTGGGTCGGGAACAGCCTCGACCGGCTTCCACCGGTGACCTTCGAGCGGCCCGACGGACCGTGGGGCATGTGGCGGGCACGAGACGCCGACGGCGCCGTCGACGTCACATTCACTCCCGTCGTGAGGTCGACGATGCACGTCGGACCGAGGAAGGTGCTCGCCGAGTACTACGCGCCCTACGGCTGGTTCTCCGGCGTCATCCACGGCGAGAACAACACGCTCTCCGTCGACGGCATGTACGGCGTCGGCGAGCAGAAGCGCATCACCGTCTGACGCGCCGGCTGCCTCCGGGTACGACTACGCCCCGGCGCTGGAAGCGATCCGGGGCGTGAAAGATGTATGGGGTGCGACGGTGATGAATTCGCGACCTTGTGCAGACAGGGCGGCCGACAGCAGGTCGGCGGCGGGATGTGAATCGGTGACGATGCGGGTGACGGTCTGATCGGCGAGGAGTCGTTTGAGGACTGTCGACGAGTCGTCCTCTCGACATGTCTCGTCGATCCGCATTCCGCGGGAGAAGGCCCATTCCTTGAGCTCGCTCGCACTGCGCGGGTCACTCAGATAGAGCGCCGTCCGAGCCGGCCGCGTCGACTGTGAAACGGGCGTGTCGGAGACGTCGACCAGGATCAGGCGTCCCACTTTCCGCGCAGGGTGAGGCAACGTCCCGTTCTTGAACCAGCGTTGCGCGGTCTTCGTGGAGATCCCCTGCGTCTGCGCGTACTGGGTGAGGTTCATCGTCGCCACGAAGAGACAGTGTCCGGCCGATGTACGTCTGAAGTCAATTCATATCCGGTCAATAAAAGACTTGACCGGACTCTAGCGGACACTTAGCGTTCTCCACGTCATACAACGTCTTCCTAGCTCAGTGGATAGAGCGTCCGGCTACGAACCGGAAGGTCAGGGGTTCAAATCCCTTGGAGGACACGCGAAGCGAGAAGAGGCTCGGGCAGTCATGGTCATCGAGGCGATAGATCGAATACCCGTCGTGGTCCGCAATGCGGACAACGCCGTGCTCCACAGTCGACCTTTTCGCGAGATCGTCGGGCACCTGCTCGACGGAAAGGTGTGGGTGGTCGCGAACTTCGACCCTCCGGTCATCGCACACGCGGTGTCCATGCAGATCGAGGTTCCGCGGGAGGTGATCCTTCGCGACTACGTGTACCGCCCGTACGTGGAGGTGGATCGTACGACGCGCGAGAAGATCCTGCGTCGGGATCGCCATCTCTGCGGCTACTGCGGCCTGCACGCGAACACGTGGGATCACGTGATGCCGCAGTCCCGCGGCGGCGGGAACACCTGGTTCAACTGCATCGCAGCATGCGGACCATGCAACTGGGACAAGGGCGATCGCACCCCGGAAGAGGCGGGCCTCCGCCTGCTCTGGGAGCCTTACCGTCCCGCCTGGGCGTGATGCCCATCGAGAGAAGAACATTGTTGAGAGGAGGGGACTCATGAACGAGTACCCCATCGCGCTTCCCGGAGCGCGGGCCGACACGCTGATGTGGGCCGAACCGGGAGAGATCGAACCTGCGGCGCTGGACCAGCTCCGGAACATCTCCAAGCTCCCCTGGGTGGAGAAGCTGCGCGTGATGCCGGACGTGCACCTCGGCAAGGGTGCGACCGTCGGTTCGGTGATCGCGATGCGCGACGCCGTCGCGCCTGCCGCTGTCGGTGTCGACATCGGCTGCGGCATGGCCGCCGTCCAGACCGATCTGACAATGGACGATCTACCGGACAGCCTCGCACCTCTGCGTGCGGGCATCGAGCAGGCCGTGCCCGTCGGCTTCAACGCCCACAACGGCGTCACCGACGTGCTGCGGAAGCAGTGGCCGCTCAAGCGCGAGGCCGATCGCCTCTTCGGATCGTTCGACGCGCTCCGTGCGCCGAAGATCGCCGAGCGTGAAGGTCGCATGCACGCACAGTGTGGATCGCTGGGCGGGGGCAATCATTTCATCGAAGTGTGCGCGGACGACGACGGCAGCATCTGGCTGATGCTTCACTCCGGCTCCCGCAACATCGGCAACGAACTCGCGCGTCGGCACATCGAGACCGCTCGAACCCTCGAGCACAATCTCGGTCTGCCGGACCGAGACCTCGCCGTGTTCCTCGCGGGGACCGACGAGATGTCCGCCTACCTGCACGATCTGTACTGGGCGCAGGATTACGCCCGGCTCAACCGAGCGGCGATGATGGCACTGGTCAAGGCTGTCGTCGTCGAACACTTCCCGCAGGTGACGTTCCGGTCGGAGGTGCAGTGCCACCACAACTACGTCGCCGAGGAGACCTACGACGGCGTGGACGTGATCGTCACTCGCAAGGGCGCGATTCGCGCGGGTTCTGGCGACCTCGGGCTGATTCCGGGCTCCATGGGAACCGGATCGTTCGTCGTCCGTGGTCTCGGCAACGAACAAGGCCTGTGCTCGGCGTCCCACGGTGCCGGGCGTCGTATGTCGCGGACCAAGGCGAAGAAGACGTTCACCGTCGACGACCTCGCCGCGCAGACGGTTGGAGTCGAATGCCGCAAGGACCGCGGGGTGCTCGACGAGATCCCGGGTGCTTACAAGGACCTTCAGCAGGTGATCGACGCCCAGACCACCGGGCCGTCACCGTTGGTCGAGGTGGTCGCCCGCCTCACCACGCTGATGTGCGTCAAGGGCTGAGCGCCCGCTGCAAGACGCAAAAGTCAGTACTCAGACGCGACACCGAGGGCAATA
>NZ_BAOP01000016.1 GCF_000344135.1 Gordonia malaquae NBRC 108250
CCGGTGGCTCGGTAAGAAGAAGGGCAAGGAGGCGTACGTCGTTCCCGTTGTGGAAGGCAGGACGGTCCGCTACGAGATCGGGCACGACCTGGCATCGGCACCCACGAAGGAGTCCGACGGCACAGTCGATCGTAACGGCGCCACATGCATTCGATGCGGAACTGCAGTGGATCTGAAGTACGTGAGAGCCGAAGCAAAGGCAGCACGGATGGGCTGCCGACTCCTGGCGACTGTCGCCGAGGGCCAACGACAGCGGATCTACGTCGGACCGGACGACCAACAACGCCAGGCATCCCACGTTCCGCGACCCAACACGGCACCTCGAGGGACAATCCCCGACAAGGCACCGAGCTTTCGGGTACAGGCGTACGGCTTCCGCGAGTACTCTGATCTGTTCACGGCGCGGCAGCTCACGGCGTTGACGACGTTCAGCGACCTCGTCGGCGAAGCACGCGAAATCATCGCGCGCGACGCCCTCGCGGCCGGACTCTCGAGCGACGCCACCCGTCTCGACGACGGCGGCCTCGGTGCCGAGGCGTACGCCGATGCTGTTGCGACATACTTGGGAATCACGGTCAGCAAGGCGACCAATCTCTCGTCCTCGATTACGACATGGATGAGCGACCGCGGCGCCTTCCGGGAGGTGTTTGCTCGGCAAGCAATCCCGATGGCTTGGGATTTCGCCGAAGCGAACCTCCTCCAGCCTGGAGGTGGCGGCATCCCGACCGTTCTCGACAAGGTGTGCCAGGCCCTCGAACACGCTCCAACCGGCAACGGCGTCGCTCTACAGTCGGACGCTGCGGCTTCACTTTCTCGGCCGGCGCTATTGTCGACCGACCCGCCGTACTACGACAATATCGGATACTCCGACCTGTCGGACTTCTTCTACGTGTGGTTACGTAGATCGCTAAGTGCCATCCATCCCTCGACCCTTTCGACAATGCTTGTCCCGAAGTCCGAGGAACTCGTCGCAAATCCATATCGCCACGGCGGAAAGGAAGGCGCTCACCAATACTTCGAAGACGGATTCCGTGAGGTGTTCAGCCGGGCTCGAGAAAACGCATACGTTGACATGCCGATCACTGTCTACTACGCGTTCAAACAGCAGGACGCCGAAAAGTCGGGGCAGGCTTCGACCGGCTGGGAGACGCTTCTCGAGGGAATGCTCCGATCCGGCTGGCGCATCACAGCGACATGGCCGATGCGGACTGAAGGTAGCGGGCGACTCCTGGCGCGAGGGACCAACGCTCTCGCATCATCGATCGTCCTTGCGCTGCGCCCGCGACCGGAAACCGCTCCGCGCATCGATCGGCGCGGGTTCTTGGCTCGACTGCGCAGCGAACTCCCGGACAAGCTCCGCGAGCTGCAGCAGGGTTCGATCGCGCCGGTCGACCTGCCTCAGGCGGCTATCGGTCCGGGTATGGCGATCTTCTCCGAATACAGTGCCGTCCTTGAGGACACTGGCTCGAAGATGACGGTCCGCACTGCACTGGAGCGGATCAACGTAATCCTCGACGAGGTTCTCGGCGAGTTGGAGAACGACTTCGACGCTCCCACCCGTTTCGCTCTCACCTGGTTCCGCCAGAACGGATTCGACACCGGCAAGTTCGGCGACGCCGAAACTCTTGCCACGGCGCGCGGGATCTCGCTCGACAGCCTCGAGCGATCCGGCATCCTCACGAAGGGCGGAGGCAAGCTCGCATTGATCGCGCCATCGGCCATGCCCGCCGATTACGATCCGGCGACGGACGCGTCGATCAGCGAATGGGAGGTCGTGATGCACCTGGTCCGCGTGATGGAGGCCGACGGCATCCCCGGCGCCGCTCAGCTCCTCGCACGCATTCCGGAGTCGATCGACGCCGACCTGTGTCGCGAACTCGCGTCGCTCCTGTTCAAGCTCGCCGAGGACCGCAAGTCGACGGCGCTGGCGAACAGCTTCAACGGCCTGGGCGCCGCGTGGCACGACATCGCGCGGCAGGCGCGCTCAGTCGGTGGCGAGCAAGGAACGCTCATGTGAGTCCCAGGCGTCGATTCGAAGGGGTCACAGCTCAATCGAATCGAGAGCGACTGCCGTAGACACCGTGCCGCGAGTGACTCGCTACCCACCGCTCGCGGCACGGTGTTCGTCGCGTCCAGAGGTCGGCGTCACCGGTATGCCCGAACGATTCTCAGGGCCGTGAACCGTTCCCACAGCTCGCCCGGCTTCGATTCTGGCCCTCAGCTGGCGTCTCGCCGTACCTGAACCATCAAGGAGGACACCTCTGTCCGTCGTTCGCGCGACTCACCACCACCGGCCCATCCCCCTCGACCCCGATTGTCGTACGCCTTCGCTAGTCTTCCCATAGTTCGCACACCGTGTTGTGCATTAGCGAGGAGTGATCGTTGGCTGTCAGTAATCGTGACCGGATCCACGCTGCATTCGAGTTGCTCGGGCCGGCGATGAACAGGTTCCTCGAGTCGACGGTCGGCGTCGAACTCGCGGCGACAGGATTCGAGGGCGGATGGATCGAAATCCTCCGCGCCGTCAAGTCGCAGAACGCCCACTCCGAGAAGAAGTACAGCGCCGACGATCCATACGACAGCCTGCGGATGGTCACCGACGGCGTCCCGTACAAGTTCAAGCGCGGGTGGGATCCGATCGGCAAGCGACTGTCCCGGTCCGACGTCGGCCGCGCGACGCAGTTGCTCGAAGTCCGCAACAAGCTGGCCCACCACGAGGGATTCTCCAACGACGACGCGAGCTACGACCTCGACACCATCTCGCGTTTCCTCCTCGCCATCGACGCGCCGAAGGAGGCAGAAGAAGTCGCTCGGATGCGCGACGACGTCAGGGCCATCGGCGCACGCCAGGCAGACGATCGTGCCGCGCGCAAGCAGCCGAGCTTGCAGGCTGGCTCGGACAATCTGCCTCCATGGCGCGAAGTGATCTCCCCGCACAAGGACATCCAGAGCGACCAGTTCAACGCCGCGGAGTTCGCCGCCGACCTGTACACGGTCGCGAACAAGAGCGGCACACACAAGAGCGAATACACCGACCCGGTCGAGTTCTTCGGTCGCACGTACCTCACCGAGGGACTCCGTGACCTCATCAACCGGAACGTCGCGCGCCTCACCAACGACCCCAATGCCTCACCGGTCGTCAACCTTCAAACCAACTTCGGCGGCGGCAAGACGCACTCGATGCTGGCGCTCTGGCACCTGGCATCGGGGGCGAAGAGCCACGAGTTCGGCGACGAGATCGCACCCCTGGCGAAGCCGCTCGACGAACTGCCGCACGGCGTCCGCCGCGTCGCACTCGTCGGCAACCAGATGGTGCCCGGCCGCGAGAACGACGAAGGCGGCCGCCCGAACATCCGCACCATGTGGGGCGAGCTCGCCTGGCAGTTGGGCGGGCAGGAGGCGTACGAGATCGTCGAGGCATCCGATCGGTCGTCGACCAACCCCGGCTCATCGCTACGAGAACTCTTTGAGGCGTACTCCCCCGCCGTCATCCTCATCGACGAATGGGTCGCATACGCCCGGCAGCTGGTGAACGCCACTGACCTCCCTGCTGGTGACTTCGACACCCAGTTCACCTTCGCCCAGACACTGACCGAGGCAGCACGTGCCACGCCCGGCATCCAGGTGGTCATCTCTATTCCCGCATCGGCGAACGCCACCGACGGTGCCGACGACGTGAACGACGAGGAAGTCGGCGGCGAGTACGGCCGGGAAGCACTTATGCGTCTCAAGAACGTGGTCGGACGCACCGCCGATCAGTGGCAGCCCGCCAATGCCCACGAGAGTTTCGAGATCGTCAGACGGCGCATCTTCACCGCGCCGGATGCCGAGGCGACGGCCAAGATCAGCAACATCGCGAAGACGACCGTCGACTTCTACCGCAAGCACCACAGCGACTTCCCGTCCGAGGTCCGCGACAGCGCGTACATCGACCGGATCAAGCAGTGCTACCCGATCCACCCCGAACTGTTCGACCGCCTGTACCAGGACTGGTCGACGCTCGACCGCTTCCAGCGCACCCGCGGCGTCCTGCAGTTGATGAACAAGGTTGTCGGAACACTTTGGCGCGCACAAGATCCCAACGCGCTGATCCTGCCCGGAACGGTGCCCCTCGGCGATGCGGACGTGGTCTCCGAGATCACCAAGTACCTGACCGACGATTTCAAGACGATCATCACCACAGACGTCGCCGGAACCGAATCGGTCCCCTATCGCACCGACACGACCAACGAACTGTTCGGCAAGCGCGGAGTGTCGCAGCGGCTGGCGCGCGCCGTGTTCATGGCCGCCACACCCGGCCTGCACTCGGCCCACCGAGGAGCTGAGAAGCCACGTGTCTTCATCGGCACGGCACTGCCCGGCGACGTCCCAGGCAACTTCCATTCGGCGCTCGACACCCTCAGCAACTCGTCGACGTACCTCTACATGGAGTCGAACCGCTACTGGTACGACACCCAGGCCAACATCACCCGCGCGGCACTCGACTACGCCGCAGGACTGAACGACGCAGACGTCTGGGCCGAGGTCGAGCGAAGGCTGACCGCGTCTCGGAAGAACTCAAGCCACGTTTTCACTGGCATTCATGTATTTCCCGAAACCGCCGACGTCCCCGATGAGACCGACACCCGGCTTGTCGTCGTGCCTATGCAGTTCACTCATACGGCTCGCAGCGGCGAACTGACCGCCAAGCCCTGGGCGGAGAAGCTGCTCAACAGCCGAGGGTCGGCGATCCGCACGTTCAAGAACTCGATCGTGTTCCTCGCCGCCGATGAGAAGCGTGCCCGCGATCTCGACAGCGCGGTCCGCCAGCACCTCGCGTGGCGGCATGTCGCCGAGAGTGCCGACGACCTCGGACTCGGCGGCCAACAGACTCGACAGGCCGTCGAACGTCGGAGCGCCAGCGACGAGATCGTCGACTCCCGAATCCTCGAGACGTTCACGTGGGCGCTGTACCCGGAGCAGTCGTACGGGGCCGAGCCCACGTTCCGGATGGAAGCCGCCCAGGTCACCGGAAGTGCGTCGGACATCTACGCCCGGACAAGCGCCAAACTCGGCACCGACATCGTGACGGTGGCCCGAGCATCCGGACTGATCTCCATGGACCTCACCGGCATGCTCGCTTCGACGTGGGAATCGGGACACATCAGCGTCGACCAGCTGCTCCGCCTGTACGCGACATACCCGTACCTGCCGCGTCTCCAGAACAAGGACGTTCTCCTCAACGGCCTGTACTCGGTGGTCGACGATCCGATCCTCTGGCGACAGAACGGGTTCGCCTTCGCCGACGCGTACGACGCGGAGACTGAGAAGTACATCGGACTTCACCTGCCGACCGACCAGGCGACTCTCCACATCTCCGACAGCACCCTGATCGTCAAGCCCGACATCGCCGAAGCGCAGCGTCAGGCCGAGATCGACGAAGCCGGCCGCCAGGACGGCCGGGGGTCTGACTCGGACGACCGCGAAGGGTCCGACGACCGCTCGGATGGCGACAACGGCGGCGCTGGAAAGACGGTCCGGACCGACGAAGCCAAACGACGGTTCTTCGGATCGATCCAGCTCGACTCGACGTTCCCGGCCAAGCACTTCAACGAGTTGCTCACCGAGGTGCTCGGACACCTGTCAGCCGACGGCACGTTGGACATCCGGCTTGAGGTGACCGCGGAGAATCCCTCCGGATTCACCGACCGGACTCGTCGCACGGTCTCGGAGAACGCGAAGACTCTCAAGTTCGATCAAGCGGAGTTCGAGACGAACTGACGCTTCGACGGGACAGGGCGACGGTGGAAGAATGGGACGGTGAACATCGAGACCGTCACCGATCCGACGGAGGCCGCGGAGGTGGCCGCGGTTGCCGCCGTCACCTTCCCGCTTGCGTGCCCTCCGCATTCGAAGCCGGAGAACATCACCGCCCACATCGCGGCGCACCTCAGCGAGGCGAAGTTCGCGGACTACATCGCAGATGACACCCATGAAGTCCTCGTCGCACGCGATGACGAAGGCGGCGTCGTAGGCTACGCACTGCTCGTCCACGCTAATCCGGCGGATCCCGACGTGATCAAGGCGATCGTGGCCGCCGAGTGTGGGCGCGACGCTCTGAAGTCGGAGAACGTCACCGAGGTGTCCAAGATGTACGTGCTCCCCGACCATCACGCATCACGCGGGCAAGCACGTCCCTCGCACGCCCTCATGGAGGCGTCGTTGGACGCTGCTCGAACACGCGGCGCTCACTACGTCTGGCTAGGCGTCAACAGCGAGAACGAACGCGCACAGAAGTACTACCGCAAGATGGGCTTCGCCCAGATCGGGACGAAGACTTTCAACATGAACGGCGTCGTCGAGCACGACCACGTCATGGGTCGCCTCATCCGGCAGTAACTGCTCACTTCGACGACAGGCGCTCACCTCCGGAGGTGAGCGCCTGTCGATGATGTGAGCAGATTGTCGTCCAGGTGAGCGGACTGTCGTCGAAGTGAGCGACCGCCGTCAGGCGTCTGCCTCCGCGAAGCGGGAGAGAGCGAGGAGGCGTGACGTCGCGCGGAGGTACTTCTTGCGATACCCGCCTGCGACCATTTCCGGGGTGAAGACCTCGTCGAGCTTGACACCGGAGACGCTGACCGGGATCTCGGCGTCGTACAGGCGGTCGGCGAAGGCGACGATTCGCAGTGCGACTGCCTGATCGGCGGCCGGACGGAGCCCCTCGATGCAGACGAGATTCACACCGTCGACCAGGGACTTGTACTTCGAAGGGTGCAGCTTCGCCAGATGGGCGACGAGGTCGTCGAATGTGTCGAGCGTCGAGCCCTCGACGGACGCGGCGTGCTCTTCGAGCTCGGCGTCCGTGGCGGGTTCCGGGGCCGGCGGCAGATCGCGGTGACGGTAGTCGGGGCCGTCGACGCGGATCGTCTCGAAGATCGCCGACAGCTTCTGGATCTCGCGCAGGAAGTCCTGCGCGGCGAACCGGCCTTCGCCGAGCTGGCCCGGCAGCGTGTTCGACGTCGCGACGATCGAGACGCCGCGCGCCACGAGCTCGGTCAGCAGGCGGGAGACGACCATCGTGTCGCCCGGATCGTCGAGTTCGAACTCGTCGATGCACAGCACGCTGTGGTCGGCGAGCCGCTCCAGAGCATCGATGTAGCCGAGTGCACCGACCACGTTGGTGACCTCACCGAACGTCGCGAACGCCTTCGGGCCGGGCATCGAGTGGTACACCGACGCGAGAAGGTGCGTCTTGCCGACGCCGAACCCGCCGTCGAGGTACAGGCCGATGCCCTGCGGCGTCGAGGCCTTGCGGAACAGGCCCTTCTTCTTCGCCCCTGCCCGGACCTTCGACGCACGCGCCACGAAATCGCGGGCGGCCGCCACCGCGGCAGCCTGGCTCGGTTCGTTCGGATCTGGGATGTACGAGTCGAAACTGACGTCGTCGAACATCCGCGGCGGAACCATTTCGCCGACGAGTTGATCGGGAGCCAAGACCGGGTTCCGGTCACTCAGTCGTGCCAACATTCGGTAAGGGTATCCAGGCAGGCCATGATGGACTCATGTTCCTCATGCAGAAAGCGACTGATCTCACAGCGTCGGAGCTCGCGGAGCTGCTTGCCTACCCCACCTCCGCGGGGCCCGTAGTGCGCGCCACCTTCGTCTCGACGATCGATGGAGCGGCGACCGTCGACGGCCGGTCCGGCGTTCTCGGCGGCGACGGCGACCGCCACGTCTTCCTGCTCATGCGGACGCTGTCGGACGCGGTGGTCGTCGGCGCACGGACAGCGCTGATCGAGAACTACAAGGCCCCGGCGAACGACCACGCCCCCATTATGGTCCTGGCGTCACGCTCGCTCGACATCCCCGTCGACTACCTCCCGGTGACGCATCCCCGCGTACTGATCGCCACGTGCACGTCGGCACCCGCCGACCGCCGCCGCAGGCTGATCGACGCCGGCGCGACGCTCATCGACTGCGGCGACGTCGACCTCGATCCCCGTCGCCTTCTCGATGAACTCGGCACGCGTGGACTCCGCCGGATCGACCTCGAGGGCGGCCCTCGACTCTTCGCCTCGTTCGTCGCCGCCGGCGCCGTCGACGAGCTGATCCTCACGACGAGCCCCACGCTCGGGCTCGGCGACGCTCCCCGCATCGCCCACGGCGCGACCCTGCCGCTCCCCGACCAGGACCTGCCGCTGCCGGACCGGCTCCCCTACCCGATGAGTCTGGTCCGCCAGTTCGGCGATGACGACGGGTACCTCTACTCCTTGTGGTCGCGACACTCACGCGCCGACTAGGCTCGCGACTATGCCGTCGACCCTCCGCGCACGACTGACCGCCGCCCTCGTCACGGCCACCGCACTCGCCACGGTCGGCGCGCTCACGGCGGGCTGTTCCGTGGGCCCGGACACCGGGCCGAACATCGTGCGCGGCGACCAGCCCGACGACGCTCAGAACGCGAAGCCTGTTCAGCCTGAACTGTCAGCGCCCAAGAATGATCTGAACTGGCGGTCATGCGACTCGTCGATCTCGAAGGCGTACGACCTCACAGTTCCGGACGGCGTGATCGTTCAGTGCGCAAAGTACGAAGTGCCGGTGAATCCGGACGACTCATCGGGCGACACGGTCTCCATCGGTGCCATGAAGGCGACGACCAAGGCCACACCGCGCGACGCACCGCCACTGGTCCTCACCAGCGGAACAGACCTGCCCAGCTCACGGACGCTGTTGGCGCTGGCTGACGGCGAAGGGAAGGTCGTGCTCGACCGCCAGCCGGTGGTCGCCGTCGACTTCCGCGGCACCGGGCTCGGCGCCACCGTCGACTGCCTGACGTCGGCGCAGCGCGACGTCCTGTCGACGTCGGCGGCAGGCCCCGGACGTGACGTCGCGGCCCGAGCCACCGCCGTCGGCACCGCAGCACGGGCGGCGGCGGACCTCTGCTCGGACACGTTGAGCCCCGACCAGCTGAACTACTCGATCACCGCGGCAGCGTCGGACATCGAAGCGCTGCGCAGCCGATGGGACGTCGACCGCATCGCTCTCGTCGGCGTCGGAGCCGGATCGTCGGTGGCGCTGAGCTACGCCGCAGCCCACCACGACCAGGTCGGCCGACTGGTCCTCGACTCGCCCACCGGGTACGCCACCCCGGCACGAGAGGCGACCGCCGCCCGTGCGCGGGGCGTGCAGAAGTCCCTGACCACATTCGCGCAGCGCTGCGCGGGCGCCGGGTGTGCACTCGGCGCCGACGGTGCCGCGATGCTGAACCGTGTCGTCGACGCGGGCGCGGCGGGTGACCTGGGCGGCGTCTCCGACTCCGAGGTGATCGACGCGGTCAGCACGGCGATCGCGATCGGCGACATGTCGCAGGCCGGACTCCGCAAGCTCGGTTCGGCGATCGCCGACGCCGACCGCGGCGACGTCGCCGCCCTGAAGGCATATGTGAAGGCGGCCGCCGCGGTACGCGGCACCGACGGGCGACTCGTCGGGGTGTGCAACGACCTGCGCGGCAGACCCGGACTGCAAGAACTGCCCGGACTGGCCAAAGACTGGTCCGCCGATGCGCCGATGACAGCGCCGACCGCAGCGCTGAGCCTCGCCTCGTGCGACGGCTGGGGCAGCACCGACGCGCCGAGCGCACCGGACCGACTTCCTGTCGATCCCCTTATCCTCGTCGGCGCCAACGACCCGTTCAACGGCTCGACCGTCGTCGACACACTGGCCCAGACCCTCGGTCCGACGAAGACCAACCCGACGGCCGTCGGATGGGACGGCCTCGGCTTCTCAGTACTGGCGCACAGCACGTGCGCCGCCGACGTCGTCCGCGACTACATGGGCGACGCCCCGCTCACCGGGCCGACAGAACGCTCCTGCCCGGCGTGACAACGGTCATCTAGTACGCTTCGCGGGTGACTGTTGTAGACCGTTACCTGTATCCGCGCGTCGATCCGTCGCGCATCGGGAACCTGATCCTGTGGCCGATCAGTCTGCTCATGGTGATCCACCGTTCGCTGATCCTCGGCGTCAACGGGCACCGCACCGACGACTTCACGCCGGTGTACAACGCCGCCCTCGCGTTCCTGAACCAGCGGCCGGTCTACAACGAGAACTACGCGACAGTCGACCCGCACTACCTGTACCCGCCGTCGGGCACCCTGTTGATGTCGCCGCTGGCGATCCTCGACCCGGACACCGCACGGTGGACGTTCATCGGTGTCAGCGCGGTCGTCCTCATCGGTTGCGCGTACCTGCTGTGCAGGCTGTTCGGCCTGGACCATCGCTCGTGGGTCTTCCCCGCCGTCGTGTTCTTCTTCTACAGCACCGAGACCGTCGCCCACACGCTGATCTTCACCAACTTCAACGGGTTCGTGCTGCTCGGCATGGTGGCGTTCCTGATTCTCATGCTCAAACGGCAGGATCTCTGGGCAGGCGTGTTCATCGGACTCACACTGTCGGTGAAGCCGATCCTGGGCGTCCTGCTGCTGCTCGTCCTGATGAATCGACAGTGGAAGATCCTCATCACGGCCGTCGGCATCCCGCTCCTGTTGAACGCCGCTGCGTGGCCGCTCTCGAATGATCCGATGGACTTCGTCAAGCGGACAGTCCCCTATCTCGGGGAATCCCGCGACTACTACAACAGTTCGATCACCGGCATGGGCCAGTACTTCGGAATGGGCGACTGGCTGACCCTCCTGCTGCGCATCGCATTCGTTGCGATGGCCGTCTTCGGCCTCTGGTTCCTGTACCGCTATTACCGTCGGAGCGACGAACTCCTCTGGCTGACGACGTCGTCGGGCATCCTGCTCGGCACGTTCTTCCTCGTCAGCTCGCTCGGCCAGGGCTACTACTCGATGCTGCTGTTCCCGATGCTCATGACCGTGCTTCGTCCGGGGTCGGCAGTGCGGAACTGGCCCGCGTGGCTCGGCGTGTACGGCTGCATGACCTTCGACGTCTGGGTGTCGAAGGAATGGGAGCCGTTCGGGCGCTACCTCGAGTACGGCAAGGTCACGTGGGGCTGGTCGCTCCTGATGATCGCGGTGTTCTGCTCACTGCTGTTCCGGTACCTGGACATGCGTCGCGCCGACGTCCTCGGCATCGACAGCGTCTCACCGTCGAAGCCGCCCGTCACCGCCTGACGACGCGCAGGGCCGGACGCCGCTACCCTGGTGGCCATGACCGACGACGCCCAGACCGACTTCACCAAGCTCACCGACGCCGACTGGCGGGAGCGGCTCAACGCCGCCGAGTTCCGGGTGCTCCGCCAAGCAGGCACCGAGGCGCCGTTCGTCGGTGAGTACACCGACACCAAAGACGTCGGCGTGTACTCGTGCCGTGCGTGCGGTGCCGAGCTGTTCCGCAGCGAGACGAAGTTCGACTCGCACTGCGGCTGGCCGTCGTTCTTCTCCCCGCTCGCGGGCGAGGCGATCATCGAACGTCACGACGACTCCCTCGGAATGCGACGGACCGAGGTGCTGTGCGCCAACTGCCACAGTCACCTCGGCCACGTCTTCGCAGGTGAGGGGTACGACACACCCACTGACCTCCGCTACTGCATCAATTCGATCAGTCTGACACTCTCCACCGACTGACAGCCGCACAGGCGTCGCCCGATCGTCGAGCGCAGTCGAGACGCTGCACAGTCCGGCCTCTCGACTGCGCTCGAGGAACCGAGAAGGCGCGCCGGGTCGCCGCGCTACGGGAGGGCGTTGACGAGCTTGGCGGGCTCCACGCGCGGGCCGGTGAAGAACGGGATCTCGACGCGGACGTGCATGCGGGCCTCGGTGGCACGCAGATCGCGCATCAGGTCGACGATGCGGTCGAGTTCGGGCGCCTCGAACGCGAGGATCCACTCGTAGTCGCCGAGAGCGAAGGCGGGGACGGTGTTGGCTCGGACGTCCTTGTAATCGCGGGCAGCCTTGCCGTGATCGGCAAGCATCGTGCGACGCTCCTGATCGGGCAGCAGGTACCACTCGAACGACCGGACGAACGGGTACACGCACACGTAGTTTCCGGGGTCCTCCCCCGCCATGAAGGCGGGGATGTGACTCTTGTTGAACTCGGCCGGTCGGTGCAGTGCGGCACCGCTCCAGAACGGGTCGCTCGCACGCCCGAGGATCGTCGTGCGACGGAACGTCGAGTAGGCGGCCTGCAACTGCTCGATGGTCTCGGCATGCCACCAGAACATGAAGTCGGAGTCGCCGCGCATTCCGGCGACGTCGTACACGCCGCGGACCACAACACCCGTCTCGGCGACCTCGGAAAGGAATCGTTCGAAGTCAGCGGCCGCTTCCGTGCGATCGGTGGGGAGTTCCCCGGCGCGGACGGTGAACACCGAGAACATCAGGTATCGGATGGTGGAGTTGATCTCTGCATAATCCAAGCGACTCATGCACCCATCGTGCCACCGCGACGTCAGCGGTCGGCGCGCAGGTGATCGACCACACGGGCCGCCGCGGCACGACCAGTGCCGATGCAGGCGGGCACTCCGACTCCTCGGTACCCAGACCCGGCAACCGCCACACCACCCGGCAGTGACGCGACGGCGTCCGCCATCGCCGAGAGGTGACCCGGGCCGTAATGGGGCAGACCCCCCGGCCAGCGCTGCACAGTTGCGTCCACCACGGTGGGCGCAGGCAGCCCGGCCGCACCGAACACCGTCTGCAGGTCTGCCGTCGCCCGTTCGACGAGGTCGGAGTCGCTTCCGGTCACCGGTTCGCCGAGCCGTCCGAACGACGCCCTCAGCACGGAGACGCCGCCCGGCTGCGGGGCCAGGTGAGGCCATTTGCGGCTGCTCAACGTGATGGCCTTGATCGACAGATCCGCATCGGACGCCACGAGCACACCGGAGTTCTCGGGCAACGGCGACCCGGCGTCGACGGCGAAGCCGACCACCGCCGAACCGGCCGCTCGGACTCCTGCGAAGGCCGCGGCAGAAACCGGTGCGACGTCAGCGAGGAGTTCTCCTGCGGTCCAGACAGGCGTGGCGACGACAACGGCGTTGTAGTCGCCGACTCCGTCGAGCCGGTAGCGTTCCCCGACGCGGACCACCCGCGGGACGGCGACATTCGTGGTCACGTCGACGCGCGCCGCGAGGATCAATGCGTCGACGAGCGTCCGGTAGCCGCCGCGAAGCGCACCGAACACCGGCCCGGTACCGGTGCCACGGGCGATGACTGCGGCGACCGCAGCCGTCAACGACGGGGCGCCGTTGTCCAGTTCTGCGGCGAGCGCCGGAATCGCTTCCCGGAGCCCGAGGTCTCGCGATCGGGCCGAGTAGACACCGCCGAGCATCGGATCGACACTCCGCGCGACAACCTGCTCACCGAACCGCTCAGCCACCAGGTGACCGACACTCACGTCCGCGCCCGGAGTCCACGCGAACGGCCTGCTCGGCTCCGACTCGACGAACCCGACGTCGTGGCTATCGAGGAGTCCTCGTACGACGTCGGCGGACGCCGGTATGCCCATCAGTGCAGGCGACGGCAGTACGTGAAGTCGGTCGCCGGACCAGATCGCCGGGCGCATCGGCCCCGGCGAGACGACGTCATCGGCAAGACCGAGTTCGGCCACCAACTCGACGGCTTCGGGCCGGCGGACGATGAACGCCTCGGCTCCGACGTCGAGCGTGGCCGGCCCGAGCGGGCGAGTCGCGAGGAGTCCCCCCGGTTCCGACTCCGCGCAGAACACATCGATACGCGCGTCGTCGCCGAGGCGGCGGCGCAGGTCGTAGGCCGCAGTCAGTCCGGACACCCCGGCACCGACGACGGCCACTCGCACGTCCGTCGACATCAGATCTACAGGGTGTGGATGAGCTCGACGGCGTGTGTCACCGCGTCGGCCTCGGTGTTCGGCAGCACGCCGTGACCGAGATTCACGATGTGACCCGGTGTCCCGGCGGCGATGGCACGCTCGCCCTCGGCGATGATCCTCACGAGCTCGCCGCGCACCACGTCGCGGCCCGCGAGGAGCGCCGTCGGATCGAGGTTGCCCTGGATCGCGACCGAGCGTCCAACGCGTTCGGCGGCGACGTCCAACGGGGTGCGCCAGTCGACACCGATCACGTCGGTGCCGATCCGGGTCATCGCACCGAGTAGTTCACCGGTGCCGACGCCGAAGTGGATGCGCGGGACGCCGTACTGTTCGATCTCGGCCATCACACGCATCGAATGCGGTGCGACGAACGCCTCGTACGCAGCCTCGGAGAGGGTGCCGGCCCAGGAGTCGAACAGTTGGACCGCATCGACGCCCGCGTTGATCTGGGCGCGCAAGAACGCGATCGTCAGATCCGTGAGACGGCCCATCAGCGCATGCCACAACTCGGGATCGCCGAGCATCATCGCCTTGGTGTGCTCGTAGGTCCTGCTCGGGCCGCCCTCGATCAGGTACGACGCCAATGTGAACGGCGCACCGGCGAAACCGATGAGCGAGACCGTCGGCGGGAGTTCGTCGATCAGGAGTCCGATCGCGGCGGTGACAGCACCGACCGCTTCCGGTTCCAGTCGGGGCAGGCCGGCCACATCGGCGGCCGTGCGAATCGGCGAGGCGATCACCGGCCCGGTCCCCGGCACGATGTCCAAGTCGACACCGGCCGCCTTCAACGGGACGACGATGTCGGAGAACAGGATCGCCGCGTCGGTGTCGTGACGGCGAACCGGCTGCATGGTGATCTCGCAGACCAGTTCGGGGTCGAAGCACGATTCGAGCATTCCGCGGTCCACCCGGATCGCCCGGTACTCCGGCAACGACCGTCCGGCCTGGCGCATGAACCACACCGGACGCCGTGACGGCGTACCGCCGGTCGCGGCCGCGATCAGCGGCATCTGAGTCGGGGATCGGCGGGCACGCAGGGAAGTCATGCCTTCACTGTGCCATCACCGGGCGGACAGAGCAGGTCACACCCCGCCTTTCCGGCGCGCCTCCGTGATCACGGGCGAGTCGCGGCCTACTGTGACGCCCGTGACCACTTCTGGAGCTCCGACGGAGCCTGCCGAGTTCCGCGACGCAGTGCAGTCGCTGCATGCCGCGAACGTGCGCCCGGAGATCGAAGTCGGATCCATCCGTCCCCCACAGCGTCTTGCACCGTACAGCTATGCGCTCGGCGTGGAAGTGCGCCAACCCGACGTCACCGACTCTGCGATGATCCCGGCCGATTCGGCGGGCAGCTCGTTCGGACGTCTTGTGCTCTTGTACGACCCGGACGGGCAGGAGGCGTGGAACGGGACATTCCGCCTCGTCGCATTCATCCAGGCCGAGGTCGAGGCGGCACTCGCAGCCGACCCTCTGCTCCCCCAGGTGACGTGGAGTTGGCTGTCGGAGGCGCTCGGCGTCAGTGACGGCGAGACCGAGTCGACTCCGGCCTTCGGAAGCGACGTCCCGCCGGTCCGTGCGCTCGGCGGCACCGTCACAGCGACCACGTCTGTCCGCTACGGCGACATCGCGGGGCCTCCGCAGTCGCACCAGCTCGAACTGCGCGCATCGTGGACCGCCACGGGTGTCGACCTGTCCGTCCACCTCGAAGCGTTCTGTGACGTGCTGGCGTCCGTTGCCGGTCTGCCACCGTCCGGCGTCTCGGCGCTCGGCTCGCTCTAGTGAGCGCCAACGGGATCGAGCCGGACGAGTCGGTCACTCCGCTGACACGACCTCGTGACGGAGTGCCCGACGTTCTGACCACTCCCGAGGAGTTCTCCGCCGCCGCTGCCCGGCTCGCGGCAGGCACCGGGCCGATCGCCGTCGACACCGAGCGCGCCAGCGGCTTCCGCTACTCACAGCGCGCGTATCTGATCCAGTTGCGCCGAACCGGGTCCGGAAGCTTCCTCCTCGACCCGATCGATCACCCCGACGCTCTCACCCCGGTGATCGATGTGCTGACCGGCCCGCAATGGATCCTGCACGCCGCCGACCAGGATCTCCCTTGTCTGCGTGAACTCGGTTTTGTGTGCGAGAGCGTCTTCGACACCGAACTCGCCGGTCGCCTTCTGAACGTCCCCAAGGTGAAT
This sequence comes from Gordonia malaquae NBRC 108250, assembly GCF_000344135.1. GTDB lineage: Bacteria > Actinomycetota > Actinomycetes > Mycobacteriales > Mycobacteriaceae > Gordonia > Gordonia malaquae. The sequence goes on from NZ_BAOP01000016.1 coordinate 15,975, forward strand.
CTCGCAGCGATGGTCGCGGGCTTCCTTCATCTGGGACTGGCGAAAGGTCACGGCGCAGCCGACTGGTCACAGCGGCCGCTCCCCGACGATTGGCTCAATTACGCCGCGCTCGACGTCGAAGTGCTCGTGGAACTCCGCGACGCGGTGTCGGCGGCACTGCGTGAGGCAGGCCGCGAGACGTGGGCCGCGCAGGAGTTCGCCGCCGTGCTCGCCCGCCCGGCACCCGAACCGAAGCCCGACCGGTGGCGTCGGACGTCGAATCTGAACACACTCAAGACAACTCGGGAGTACGCCGTCGTCCGTGAGTTGTGGACCGAACGCGAAGAGGTCGCGCGCCGCCGCGACGTCGCTCCCAGCCGAGTCCTACCCGACGCCGCGATCGTCAACGCCGCGAAGTCGGCGCCACGGAACACCGCCGAACTCACGTCACTCCCGGTGTTCTCCGGCCCTCGACAGCGACGCCAGGCCGACATCTGGATGCGGGCCGTACGCCGCGCCCAGGAAATGTCCGACAAGCAGCTCCCGTCCAAGCGGGCCCCGCAGACCGGCGTCCCGCCGATCAACCGCTGGGAGCCGAAACACCCGGTGGCCGCAGCCCGCGCGAAGGCCGTCCGGCCGGCTGTGAAGGAACTGTCGGAGTCGATCGGGATTCCGACCGAGAATCTGCTGTCGCCGAATGTGATCCGGGACCTGTGCTGGGAAGGAGTCCGTGCAGACAGCACCGTCGCGCAGCGGCTCGCCGAGCTCGGTGCACGCCCGTGGCAGATCGAGCTCACCGCCGAGTTGATCGCCGCCGCCCTGCCCTAGTCTCAGACGAGCGGTGAGTTATCTGCGACTGGTCCTGCGCAAGCCGATTCGCGGGATACTTCGACGTCGGAGCACCAGTCGACTGCCGACCAATCAACGAACACAGGCCAGAATGTCTATTTACACAGCCTTCTACCAGTTTTCCTAAATACGCTCAATTTGAACTTTCTGGAAACTTCGAAGGGAACCAACTGTGAGCGCTGACCGTTACCACGCTCTCGACAAGCAAACTAGGCTGTCGGAGCTTGCGTATACGCAGGAGATCGACCGGATTCAGAATCGTTTCGGCGGGGGCACCGTGGACCACTGGTGGGACCGCTGGCAACAAGACACCACAGCACGCGACGACTACCCCACTTACTTCGCACGAAATTACACATAGTTCAAGGTCTCACCCAGAAGCGGCCAAATGCTCGCTATCTCGGTGTAGGTCCCGCACCGGCGCTAACGAGGGATCTGATGTCTTCGGTGAGCATGCCAGACCAACAACGGACGATTCTGTGTCGGGGCGCTGCAACGATCCCGACTCCGGAAGCGACGCTTTCCTCATTTTGTCCGGTCGACCAGATCAAGACTCGGACTGGGTTGGGGTGGTGTGCGGGCCACCCCAACTCACAAGAACAGGAAGCATGCGCCCCAATTGGCGGCCCGGTCGCAAAAGGAGCCTAAAAGCGCTGATCATCGTTGGCTGCGATAGCAGGTACTACTAGGGCGAAACACAGCAAACGCGGTCAGCTGGCCGACTCTCCTGAGCCTCAGGACAGCTGTGCGCCGGTGAGCGCCTTCGCGATCGACTCGACGAGGTCGGCTGCGGTCAGGCCGATGTCGGCGAGGATCTGTTCCCGCGTGGAGTGCAGGATGAACTCCTGCGGGACTCCACGCTGGATCACCGGTGTGCCGACACCGGCCTCTGCCACCGCACGGGTGACTGCAGAACCGACCCCGCCCTGAACGCCGCTGTCCTCCAACGTCACCACCAGTCGGTGACTCCGCGCCAGATCGGTGATCGACGCGGGCACCGGAAGAACCCATCGCGGGTCGACGACCGTCGCGGTCACACCGTGTTCAGTCAGTCCGGCGGCTGTGTCGAGCGCCAGCTGCGCGAACGCTCCGACTCCGACGATCAGCACGTCGGCACCGCCGTCACGGTCGCCGGCGAGGACGTCGACACCGTCGTCGAGACGTGCGAGGGCGGGAATGTCGGCGGGGACGGCGCCCTTCGAGTAGCGGACCGCCGTCGGACCGTCAGCCGTGTCGAGAGCCTCCGAGAGCTCCTCGCGGACCCTGATCGCGTCGCGGGGCGCGGCCACCTTGAGGCCTGGGACCAACGACATCAGCGACAGATCCCACATGCCGTGGTGACTCGGACCGTCCGGACCGGTGATGCCCGCGCGGTCGAGCACCAGAGTCATGGGGAGCTTGAGCAGCGCGACATCCATCAACAACTGATCGAAGGCTCGGTTGAGGAAGGTGGCGTAGATCGCCAACACCGGATGCATGCCGCCCAGGGCCAGGCCTGCGGCCGACGCCATGCCGTGCTGCTCGGCGATGCCGACGTCGAACATGCGCTCGGGAAACTTCTCGCCGAAGGCCGCGAGACCGGTGGGCCCGGGCATCGCGGCCGTGATCGCGACGATCTCGGGGCGACGCGCGCCCTCCTTCACGAGCGCCGACGAGAACACCGAAGTCCAGTCCTGCGGCGGCACCGACGTGGCTTTGCCGGTCGCGGGGTCCATCTTGGCGGTCGCGTGCATCTGCTCGGCCTCGTCGTTCTCGGCGGGCGCGTAGCCGTTCCCCTTGCGGGTCACGGCATGCACGATCACCGGTCCGCCGAACGCCTTCGCACGACGCAGCGCGCCCTCCATCTCCTGGAGGTCGTGACCGTCGACGGGGCCGACGTACTTGAGGCCGAGGTCGGCGAACATGGCCTGAGGCGACACGAGGTCTTTGACGCCGCTCTTCATCCCGTGCAGGACCGCGTAGGTCGCGTCCCCGACCACGGGAAGACCGCGAAGCGCACGGCGGCCGCCGGTGAGAAAGCGTTCGTAGCCCGGCTGCAGGCGCAGTGCGGACAGGTTCTTGGCGAGGCCGCCGATCGTCGGGGCGTACGAGCGTCCGTTGTCGTTGACGACGATCACGACGGGACGGTGGCCGTCGGCGATGTTGTTGAGCGCCTCCCAGCACATGCCGCCGGTGAGGGCCCCGTCGCCGACGACGGCGACGACAGTCCGGTCCTGGTCGGTGAGCTCAAACGCCTTCGACAGCCCGTCCGCGTTCGACAGTGCGGCAGAGGCGTGTGACGACTCGATCCAGTCGTGCGGGCTCTCGGCACGGTCCTGGTACCCGGTCAGACCGTCACGCTGGCGAAGGGTGTCGAACTTCCCCTTGCGGCCGGTCACGATCTTGTGGACGTAACACTGGTGGCCGGTGTCGAACAGGATCGGATCTGTCGGCGACTCGAACACACGGTGGATCGCGAGCGTCAATTCGACGACGCCGAGATTGGGTCCCAGGTGACCGCCCGTCGCGGCGACCTTCTCGATGAGGAACGCACGGATCTCCGTCGCCAGCTTCTCGAGGTCGGCAGGCGACAGCGCCCGCACGTCCGCAGGCGAATCGACTCGATCCAGCACACCCATCGAGCGTCTCCTCACCTTCGTCATGCACTGTCCGCGGTCACGGACGGTGCGTTCGAACCAGTCTACGGAACGCCGTCAGCGCGTGAGAACGGCGATGCCCTCCACATGGTGCGTCATCGGGAACGCGTCGAACGCACGCCATTCGCGCACGCTGTATCCGTGTGTGGCGAACCTTCCGAGATCGCGGGCGAACGCCGCCGCATCGCATCCGACGTGCACCACGACGCCGGGTTCGGCGGCGACGACGGCGTCGACGACGTCCGCACCGGCGCCTGACCGGGGCGGATCGGAGATCACCAGGTCTGGTGCACGCAAGCTCGAGACCACGTCGGCGACCGCACCGCGATGGATCTCGACGGGATCGGTCGCCAGCGTTCGTTCGGCGGCCGCGAGCGCGCCCGGATCGGTGTCGACCAGGTCGACGCCGCGCACGCTGAAGTCGGACGCTCCGTCGAGCAGTGACGCACTGAACACTCCGACACCGCCGTAGAGGTCCCACACGTGAACGTCCCCGGACAGCCCGATTCCCTTGACCAGTTCCAACGCGGCACGGGTGTACGCGGCGGGCGCGTTGTGATGCGCCTGCCAGAAGCCGGTGACCGGAACAGTCCACGAGCGCTCACCGATGGTCTGCACCGCATGCGTGTCGCCCTGAACAGTACGGACGGACCGCGGTGCGCTGTGCGCCGAACGACTCCGCTGGGCACGACCACGCCGGTCCCCGCCTCGCCCGCTCCGGCCGCGTCGGTCGGCGGGCGCGGACAGCTCGGCGATGTGACGGACACCGTCGCTGTCGGACGCGAGGACCAGTTCGGTGCCGACCGCGCCGCCCAATCCGTCGAGACCGTCCAGAAGGCCGGCGACCGGTCCCGCGCACGGCGTCGTCACCAGATCGGACGATCGCCGACCACGAAGGCCGACAACACCGTCCGCCCCGACTGCCAGCCGCGTGCGGACCCGCCAGCCCGTCGGAACGTCGCCGAGCGGCTCAACAGTCGGTGGCTCTGTCGCATCGATTCCGAATCCGCCGATCCGGCGCAGCACGTCGCCCAGCGCGTCTGCGCCGAGTTCCCGCGCGTACGTGGGGTCGACGAACGACAGGTCACAGCAGCCGGCTCCGGCCGCGGCGGCCGGGCATAGCGGCGCCACGCGGTGCGGACTCGCATCGAGGACGTCCACAACCGAAGCCTTGGCGTACGAGGCGCGCGAATCGTCGGTGACGTTTACCCGTACCCGCTCCCCCGGCAGCGCACCGGCCACGAACACCACGCGGCCGTTGTGGCGCGCGATTCCGGAGCCGCCGTTCGCGTAGCCGGTGACGTCCAGTTCAAGCTCGGTCACCGAGTCTTCTCCTCCGAGGTGAAGCCGCGACGCACGTCGCCCGGCGCGATGTAGCGGGTCTGCATGCGTTTGCCGCGCTCCTCCGAGGACGACAGCTGCCACGGGACCGACGTCACCATGACACCCGGCTCGAACAGCAGGCGAGTCTTGATGCGCAGCGCGGACTGGTTGTGCAGGATCTGCTCCCACCAGTGGCCGACGACGTACTCGGGGATGAACACGGTGATGACGTCGCGCGGAGACTCTCGGCGGATGCGTCGGACGTAGCTGATGATCGGCCGCGTCACCTCGCGGTACGGCGACGCGACCACCTTGAGCGGAATCGTGACGTCGCTGTCCTCCCACTCCGATACGAGTTTGCGGGTCTCGCGGTCGTCGACGTTCACGGTCAACGCCTCGAGGACGTCGGGGCGCGTCGCACGGGCGTAGCGAAGTGCACGCCGCGTCGGCAGGTGCAGCGTCGAGACGAGCACGATCGAGTGCGTTCGGCTCGGCAGCACTTCGTCGTCGCCTTCGACGGCCTCGTCGAGCTCACGCTGCACCGACGAGTAGTGGCGGTGGATGAGTTTCATCACGATGAACAGCAGGACCATCGCGAGAATCGCCATCCAGGCGCCCGCGGTGAACTTGGTGATCAGCACGACCACGAGCACGGTTCCGGTCATGAGCATGCCGATCGCGTTGATGATCCTGGACCGGATCATGCGACGACGGGCGTCGGGGTCGGTCTCGGTCTTCAGGTGCCGTGTCCAGTGCCGGACCATGCCCGTCTGGCTGAGCGTGAACGACACGAAGACACCGACGATGTAGAGCTGAATCAACGACGTCACTTCGGCGCCGAAAGCCACGACGAACCCGACCGCGGCGATGGCGAGGAACACGATGCCGTTCGAGAACGCGAGTCGGTCGCCGCGAGTGTGCAGTTGACGGGGCAGGAACCGGTCCTGAGCCAGCACCGAACCGAGGACCGGGAAGCCGTTGAAGGCGGTGTTCGCGGCCAGCATCAAGATGAGTGCGGTGACGACGGCGATCGCGTAGAAGCCGGGCGGGAAGCCCGAGAACACCGCTTCGGCGATCTGCGCGATGATCGACTTCTGCTGATATCCCTCCGGGACCCCGGCCAGGTCTTTGACCGGGTCGAGCACGTACTTCGCACCGATCTCCTGGGCGAGCATGACGATGCCGAGCAACAACAGGATCGAGAAGGCTCCGAGCATCAGGAGCGTGGTGGCGGCATTGCGCGACTTCGGCTTCTGGAATGCGGGAACACCATTGCTGATGGCCTCCACACCGGTCAGCGCGGCACAGCCGGATGAGAAGGCTCGGGCGACGAGGAACACCATCGCCAGCCCCATCAAGTGATCTTGTTCCGGCACGATGTCGTATTTGCTGGTCTCGGCGTTGACGGTGTCGCCCAGCACGAAGATCCTGACGAATCCCCAGATGAGCATCGCGGCGACACCGAAGATGAACGCGTACGTCGGGATCGCCAGAACAGCGCCCGACTCCTTGATGCCGCGCAGGTTCACAGCGGCGATCAGTGCGATCGCCATGACACAGAACAGAACCTTGTGTTCGTGGACGAACGGGATCGCCGAGCCGATGTTCTCCGCCGCCGAGGTGATCGAGACGGCGACGGTCAGGACGTAGTCGACGAGCAATGCCGCAGCAACCGTCAGGCCCGCGTTCGGTCCCAGATTGACTGTCGCGACCTCGTAGTCGCCGCCGCCGGACGGGTACGCGTGCACATTCTGGCGGTAGCTGGCCACCACGACGACCATGACCACCGCGACCGCGACGCCCACCCAGGGGGCGAGTGCGATTGCGCTCAGACCTGCGACGGAGAGGACCAGGAAGATCTCCTGCGGCGCGTACGCGACCGACGACATGGCGTCGGACGCGAACACCGGAAGTGCGATTCGCTTGGGCAGCAGAGTGTGCCCCAGGCGGTCGCTCCGAAACGGGCGACCCAGGAGCAGGCGCTTGGCGCCGACAGACACCTTCGACATCGTGGACACTCAGCAACACTAAGCCGTCCCCTCCGCGCGTACCACCGGGGTGCGAATTCGCGCTGCGAGAAGTAACGTCTCCCATCGTGCGTGTGATCATCATGGGCTGCGGCCGAGTCGGATCTGCCCTGGCAGTCGCCATGTCGGGGCGTGGACACGAGGTTGTCGTCATCGACCGGAATGCATCGGCGTTCCGTCGCCTGGGCGACGACTTCCGCGGACGTACAGTGCTCGGTGTCGGTTTCGACCGCGATGTGCTCGCCGAAGCGGGCATCGCCGAGGCGGACGCGTTCGCCGCCGTCTCGTCCGGCGACAACTCCAACATCATCTCCGCCCGGGTGGCGCGCGAGACGTTCGGCGTGAACCGCGTCGTCGCCCGCATCTACGACGCGAAACGCGCTGCCGTCTACGAACGTCTCGGGATCCCGACCGTCGCCACGGTGCCGTGGACGACGGAACGCTTCGTCTCCGCGCTCGGCGAGACCGCGGAGACATCCGTGTGGAACGATCCGTCCGGATCGCTCGCGATGATCGTCCTGCCGTTCCACGAGTCGTGGGTGGGCGTAGACTGCCAGAAGTTCCAAGAGCAGACGGGCGCCCGGATCGCGTTCCTGCATCGTCTGGGACGCCCGGTGCTTCCGGAACCGCGGACCGTCATTCAGCAGGACGACGAGCTGTACGTGGCGACACCCGCCGCGAACGTCGACAACGCGCGGGCCGTCGCGGCCTCCGAGTTCGGGGAGTAGAAACTGTGAAGGTCGCCATCGCCGGAGCCGGCGCAGTCGGTCGAGCCATCGCCCGGGAACTGCTGCTCAACGAGCACGATGTGACGCTGTTCGAGAAGGATCCGTCGCATATCGACAGGGAGGCCGTCGCGGGCGCCGTCTGGGTGCACGCCGACGCGTGCGAGCTCGACGACCTCGAGCGCACTCAGCTGCAGACGTTCGACGTCATGGTCGCGGCGACAGGCGACGACAAGGCCAATCTCGTCGTGAGTCTGCTGGCCACCACCGAGTTCGCAGTGAACCGTGTGGTCGCCCGCGTGAACGATCCGCGGAACGAGTGGCTGTTCAACGACGACTGGGGCGTCGACGTCGCCGTGTCGACCCCACGAATGCTCGCCTCGCTCGTCGAAGAGGCCGTGTCTGTCGGCGACCTCGTCCGACTGATGACCTTCCGTCAGGGACAGGCGAACCTCGTCGAGTTGACGCTGCCCGACGACACTCCCCTCGCGGGTAAAGCGGTCCGGCGTCTGCATCTTCCTCACGACGTCGCGCTCGTCGCGATCATTCGCGGCAAGCGCGTGATCGTCCCGCAGCCCGACGACTCACTCGAGGGCGGTGACGAACTCGTCTTCGTCGCTCCGGAGGAGTCCGAGGCGGAGTTGCATCGCGTGATGCAGCTCCCGGTGTGACCGCGAACTACTACCTTCCGTAGTAGGGACCTTCGTCCCACTGGCATAGGACCGATTGTCACGACATCGCCACAGGTCATGCGACCTGCACCACGATCCATAGTGCCCTTGCGCATCCTCGTGCTCAGATCGATTCAGGCGGCCCCGAGTCGCCTCCGCCTCGGCGGATCGACAAGCGAGGAGTACTGAGAGACATGATCTCCGATGACAGCCGCACCATGCTCGAGGCGACACTGCCTGCAGTGGAGGGCGCCCTCGGCGCAATCACCGAGAACTTCTACCGACGCATGTTCGACGCCCATCCCGAGCTGCTGTCGGACCTGTTCAATCGAACAAATCAGAAGAACGGTTCCCAGCCGATGGTCCTGGCCGGGTCGATCGCGGCGTTCGCCCGACTGCAATGCGAGCCGGATCTGGAGCTCCAGCGCACGATCATCGAGCGGATCGCGCACAAGCACGCATCACTGGGCGTCGTCGCCGACCAGTATCCGATCGTCCACGAGCACCTGTTCGCGGCGATCGTCGAGATCCTCGGCGAGGCGGTCACCCCTGAGGTCGCCGCGGCGTGGGACGAACTGTACTGGGAGATGGCCCACGTCCTGATCGGTCGCGAGAGCGAGCTGTACTCCGCGGCAGGCGTCGTCCCCGGTCAGGTGTGGCGCACCGTGCGCGTCACCGAGCGCGACCAGGTGTCCCCGGACGCCGTCTCGTTCACCGTGGCCGCGAGTGACGGCACAGCGCTCCCCGGCTTCGTGCCGGGACAGTACGTGTCGGTTCAAGTTCCGCTGGCCGACGGCGCGCACCAGATCCGCCAGTACAGCCTGACGGGAGCGGCCGGGGAGCCGACGTGGCGATTCAGCGTGAAACTCGACGGCGAAGTGTCGTCGTGGCTGCACGAACACAGCTTCGCCGGCGACGACCTGTCCGTCAGCACTCCGTTCGGTGATCTGACCCTCCCCGACGACGACGGCCCGCTGCTCCTCGCGTCGGCAGGCATCGGGTGCACACCGATGATCGGCATCCTGCATCATCTGGTCAGGACCGGGGACACCCGGCCAGTGCAGGTGATGCACGCCGACCGCTCGCGCGCTCGTCAGCCGCATCGCGGCGAACTCGGCGAACTCGTGGCCCAGCTGCCGGGCGGGACCCTGTACCAGTGGTACGAGCACGGGGTCAGTGCAGAACCGACGACGCGCATCGGTCTCATCGACCTGGCCGACATCCCGGTCGACCCCGCGGCGACCGCGCTCGTGTGCGGGCCGACGGGCTTCATGAGTGCGGTCCGCGACGCTCTCGTCGATCGCGACGTGCCCGCCGACCGGATCCACTTCGAGACATTCGGCGGCGTCCGGTGACAGTCGGTCACGCACTCGCGACCGCGGCGACGTTCCTATGGCTGGGCATGGTGCTCGCGATCTCGTTCATCGAGGCGCCGTTGAAGTTTCGCGCGCCCGGGATCACGATTCCGCTCGGACTCGGCATCGGCCGACTCGTGTTCCGCGCACTGAACGCCGTCGAGGTCGTGTGGTCGATCGTGCTGGTTGTCGTCGTGCTGCTCGGTGACGGGTGGACGCGCGGCGCGGTCATCGCGGGCGGCGTGGCGATCGCCGCGCTCGCGTGTCAACTGATCGCGGTACGTCCAGCGTTAACCCGGCGGTCGGATGCGGCGCTCGCGGCGCCCGACGAGATCTCGGAGACCCGGAGTCGCGCGCACCTGTGGTACGTGGGCCTCGAAGCGATCAAAGTGGTCGCACTGGTCGTCGCCGGAGCGAGCCTGCTGTCCGCGTGAAGCGCGGGTAGCGACATAGGGCGCGTCTGCCGAGCAGACGCGCTCTTACTCGTCTGTCGAGTGAAGTTCGTACTCGGGGTTGTAGACGACCTTCATGCCGTCGGCGTTCGCCACCCGACCTCGGACGGTGATGCGCCGCCCCGGCTCGATGCCCGGGATGCGATTGCGGCCCATCCACTTGAGGATCACGGTGTCGGTGCCGTCGAAGAACTCGGCGCGCACTCCCGTGTGGGAGTTGCGCGAACACGTCTCGACCGAGCGGAGCTCGCCGATCATGACCGCGTGGGCGCCGCGGGTGCATTCGCGGGCGGGCTGAACGCCGGTGGCGTGCTGTGCACTGGCCTCCCGACACTCACGTTGTACTCGCTCGTCCTCGATGTCCTCGAGATCCTCGGTGAGCATCTTGCTCAGCCGCTTGAGCAGACCGGTGTTCGTCATTCCCATCCTCCGGGCGTACCCCGTCGAAGTCGTTTGCGCCCTCACCCTACTCCCCGTGCAAGATCGTTGTATGCGCACTGTCATCGTGATGCCGGGCACAGGGTCGGACGCCGACTTCGTCCGCCGCGTCTTCGCTCCGCACGCCGCCTCCATCGAAGCCGAACTGCACTGCCTCGAGCCCGAGGCGAACCTCGTCGACAGCTATCTGACCAGGATTGATGCGATCGCCGCCCGCTCGGACCGGGTGATCGTCGGCGGCGTCTCGATCGGTGCGGCGATCGCGGTGGCATGGGCGAGCGATCCGGCACACGTTGACCGTTGCGACGGCGTGCTCGCCGCGCTCCCGCCGTGGTCGGGTGCGCCGGGCGACTCACTGGCGTCTCTGTCGGCGCGCATCACCGCCGACGCCATCGAGGACAACGGTCTCGAACACAGCGTGGCCGCGATGGTCGACGGCAGTCCGGACTGGCTCGGCGCCGAGCTGGCCCGCTCGTGGCGGTCGCTGCACCCACGGGGCCTCGTCGCTCAGCTCCGGGCGGCTTCCGTGTTCACCTGTCCGACGCTGGACGACATCGCAGGGCTGCGCGTCCCGCTCGGTGTCGCCGTCGCTCCCGACGATCCGCTTCATCCCGCCGACGTCGGACGCGCCTGGGCGTCGGCAGCACCTCGCGGCGCCGTCGTCGAGACGCCGCTCACTGAGTTCGGACCGGACGAGGCGCTCCTCGGCGCCGCATGCGTCCGCGCGTGGCGGACCGCATCGGCGACCAGCGCGAACCTCTGACAGATCAGCGCCTGCGGCGACCGCGGAGGCGAGAGAGGGCCGAACCGCGGGACCCGGGCTGCGGATCGGCGGCTTCGGGCGCCTGCGGCTCCACCTCATCGACGACGGCCTCCGCCTGCGGGGCGGCAACCGGAGCGTCTTCGGTGAACACCGTCGCCTTGGCGCTCTGAGCGACTGCGCCTCCGGGGACGACGTCGCCCTCGGCGGGCGAACTCGTGGGCGCGGGTGCTGCGGACAACGGCTCGGATCGCGGTCCGCCGCCCTGTTTGTCGGCCATCTGCTGCTGCGCCGCGGCCACCTGTTCGGCGAGCACGGGCGGCAGGACGATCGGCAGCACGTCGCGCGGAGGGAAGGGCTGATTGCCGCGGCGGACGACTGTCTCGGCCAGCACCGCTCGCGCGAGCTGGGCGAGCTGTTCGTCGCCCTCATCGGGGCCGCTGGCGACGAGGCGGACCATCCAGCGCGAACCGTCGACGCCGATGAAGCGGTGGTGACCGCCGGGCACCCGCGCGACGACCTCTCGGCCCCAATGCCCGTCTTCGATCGACGTGGAGGCGCCCTCGGCACGCAACGACTCGGCGAGCTCGCGGACCACTTCGCGCCAGAGCCCGCCGCTGCGCGGAGCGGCGAACGCGTGAATGCCGATCCGTCCGACAGGCGTGACCAGGTACACGGCTTCCGGCTGATTGTCGCCGGACATCTCGACGGTCACCTGACCGCCTTCGACCACGGGCATCAGGACCGACCCCAGGTCGAGGTGCGAGTTGGTGAGTTCGTCGGGTGAGCTCGCGAGGTCGTCGATGTCGTACGGGCCGCCCGCCTCGCCGATCCGCTTGGTGCCACTCATGACTGTGTCTCCTCGTCGCTCGGTGTGCTGGTGGTGAGGGCGGCGTGCCCGCCGCTTGAGCCGTATCCGCCGTCGCCGCGCACGGTGTCGTCGAGCTCGTCGACCTCGACGAGTTCTGGAAGTTCCACGCGCTGAACGAGCAGCTGGGCGATCCGGTCGCCGCGACGGATGGTGATGGTGTCGTCCAGATCGTGGTTGATCAGGCACACCTTGATCTCACCGCGGTACCCGGCGTCGATGGTGCCCGGCGTGTTGACGATCGACAGACCCGCGCGAGCGGCCAGACCCGACCGGGGGTGGATCAGCCCGACAGTGCCGATGGGGAGCGCGATGGCTATCCCGGTCCCGACCAGGGCTCGGCGTCCCGGTTCGAGCTCGAGATCCGACGCGGCGAAGAGGTCGACGCCCGCGTCGTCGGGATGGGCTCGCACCGGCAGTGGGAGTCCACTGTCCAAGCGGCGGATGCGCAACGGCGGGTACGTCTGCGTTCGGCCCTGCGTGGTTCGGCTCTGCGTGGTCACCCCCGCAGAGTACTAGCCGACAGCCCGACTAATCTGGGAGGCGTGACGGAATCCTCCAAGACCGCCCCTTCGCGTGCCGACCGGTACTCCGAACGGCTCACCGCACCCTGGTGGTGGTGGCTCGCCGGCGCGGCGTTGACCCTTGTCCTCGGCTACGAGATCCAGCTCGCCGCCTACCGGCAGTCGTGGAGCGTGGTCGCTTATCCCCTGCTGGGCGCCCTGATCGCATGGGGCATCTGGTCGATGGGACGCACCCACATCCGGATCGACGCGGACGGCGCCGTCCATGCGCACAAGGCGGTCCTGCCCGCCGAGGTGATCTCACGGGGTGCGGCCATCGGACCGTCGCAACGCAGCGCGGCGATGGGCCGCCAGCTCGACCCGGCCGCATTCCTGATCCACCGGTCCTGGATCAAGTCGATGGTGCTGCTCGTGTTGGACGACCCGGACGATCCGACGCCGTACTGGCTCGTGTCGACGCGCCACCCGGAGAAGATCCTCGAGGCCCTGGAGATGACAGACGCCGCACGGGACTAGGTCCCGTACGGCGTCGGTTGGACGATGCTGTCGACGCTCAGGCGCAGTCGACGCAGATCAGCTCGGTGCCGTTCTGCTCAGCGCGCCGGTTGCGGTGGTACACGAGGAAGCAGCTCGTGCAGGTGAACTCGTCGTCCTGCTTAGGGACCACGCGCACCGACAGTTCTTCGCCGGAGAGGTCCGCGCCAGGCAGCTCGAACGACTCCGCGGTGTCACCTTCGTCGACGTCGACGTCGCCGGACTGTGCTTCGTTTCGGCGCGCCTTCAGTTCCTCAAGCGAGTCCTCGGCGAGATCGTCGTCGTTGGTCCGCCGGGGCGCGTCGTAGTCAGTTGCCATTGCCTGCCTGCCTGGATTGTCTGGAGTGTTTTGTCGTGTCCGGTCATTCATCGCTGGATCCGCCGAGATTATTCCCGTCGCCAGCAGATCATCACGGGATCGAAGACTTGTGGTCTTGCATCCCGCCATAAGTCTCCATGCATATGACCTTGGGCGCCCGTACTCTAGGTGAGACTTCACGGCGTGTCAAGAGTGCCACGTCATTCACCCGTTCAGAGGACAATCTTGATGATCCGCCACCGGCGCGCCGGTGAGTCACCGGCATCGCCGCGCAACTAGAGTGGTGCCGACTGACCTCACGGAAGAAGGTGCACGGCGACGTGGTCTCGAAAATCGCTACCGGTTACACAACCGACTCGAAGGGTCGCCCCTTCATGCGCCGGAATCTGCTGCCTGGCCTCATCGTGATCGCTGTCCTGGCTGTCGTGGCGGTGTCGGCGTGGGCGTTCGCGTTCAGCGGCCGCGGCGACGACACCGTGCAGACCGATTGCACCCTCGCAAGCGGCGCCGACCTGACCGTCGTCGACAGTTCGGAGATGCGGAGCGTGGCGCCTGCCGCACTGAGCACCTTCGGCGTTCGGGTCTTGAACTCCGCCGCCGCACGCGGTTCGGCCCGTTCGGTGAGCGACGACCTCGCTTCGCTCGGCTACCGCGGCGCGGATCCGGCGTACGCCGACGACACCGTGTATCCGAACCGCGACCTCAACTGCGTCGCCCAGATTCGATTCGGCTCGGCCGGTCAGGCTGCCGCGGCCGCGGTCTGGCTGGTCTCGCCGTGCGCTCAGCTCGTGAACGACGGGCGTAAAGGCACCGACGTCGATCTGGCTCTCGGCGAGTACTACACGTCCACACAACCGACGCAGGACGCACAGTCGGCAATCGAGGCACTGCGGGTCGCGTCGCCGAAGCAGAAGCAGTCCCCGGTCGACGAGTCGCTGCTCGACGCGGTGCACGGCCAATCCTGCTGAGTCACCGCGCGTCGAGGTCACCGCGCGTCGAGCGCAGTCGAGACGGTCTCAGACTTCCGGCAGCGCCTCGGTGGCGCCGATCTCGGCGAGCATCACCATGAAGTCGTCGGCGATGCCGGGTGCGATGGCGATCGTCGGGTCGCCGTCGCTCGCCCGGGAGTCGGGTGCCGGGAGCACCACGTGCGCTCCCGCCTCGGCCGCGATCAGTCCACCGGCCGCCCAGTCCCATGGACTGAGTCCGTGCTCGATGTGGGCATCGACGGCGCCGGACGCGACCATGCAGAGGTCGAGGGCGGCCGCACCCATGCGACGGAGATCCCTGACCCGCGGAAGCATGCGCGCGACGATCTCGCCCTGGGCTCGTCTGCGTCCCGCCGCGTAGGCGAAGCCCGTCGCCACGAGCGCAAATCCGATGTCGTCGATCGCATTCGCGCGCAATCGGATCGGTTCGCCTTCCGGCGCTTGCGCCGTTCCCGGGCACGAGTACGCACCGCCGTCGCGCCATGCCCAGTACGTGATGCCGCGGGCCACGTCGACGACGGCCCCCGCGACCGACTCCCCGCCGATCTGGGCGGCCACCGAGACCGCGTATGCGGGGATCCCGTAGAGGAAGTTGACGGTACCGTCGATCGGGTCGACCACCCACCGGACCCCGTCGGGGACGCTGAGTGCACCACCGGCCTCCTCGCCCAACACCGCGTCGCCGGGTCGGCGGACTCGCAGGAGGTCGCGGACGAGCGCTTCGGTCTCGGTGTCGGCGACGGTGACCGGGTCGGTCGGAGTCGACTTCGATGTCACGGCGTCGTTTCCCGGCGCCGTCCCGGTCGGTGCGAACAGTTCGGCGCGCCGCGAACGGACGTGTGCGGCGGCGGTCTCGGCTACGGAACGGGCTACGACTGCGAGGTCGGCGGCATCGACTGCCGCCGAAGATGCTGACCGGGTCACGAATCCGAGTCTACGGCGCGCGGCGACGCGCGACTCCACGCACTACTCTCGTCGATATGAACGATGCAGCGTCCGGTGGAGCACGCGTCACGTACCTCGGAGCGGACGGCAGTCACTCCCCCTCCCCTCACCTCGGCTTCGGCATCGACGTCGGCGGGTCCGGCATCAAGGGCGCGATCGTCGATCTCCGGACCGGTTCGTTCGTCGGCGAACGTCACCGCATCGCGACCCCGCAGCCGGCCACCCCGGACGCCGTCGCCCGCACTTGCGCCGAGATCACCGACCACTTCGGGTGGACGGGCCCGGTCGGGATCACCGTGCCCGGGATCGTGCGCGACGGTGTCGTGCGGTCGGCCGCCAACATCGACCCCACGTGGGAGGGTGTTGAGCTCCAACCGCTGTTCGGCTCTCATCTGGGCGGTCGCACGGTGGTCGGCCTCAACGACGCCGACGCGGCAGGTCTCGCCGAATTGCGTTTCGGAATCGGGCGGGACACGCTCGGTCCGATCGACGAGTCGGGAACTGTGATCCTGCTGACGATCGGCACCGGGATCGGATCGGCACTGTTCCACAACGGCGGACTCGTCCCGAACACCGAGTTCGGGCATCTCGAGGTCGGCGGCAAGATCGCCGAGCATCGTGCATCGGCGAAGGTCCGGGAGGACAAGGGCTGGTCGCTGTCGAAATGGGCACGGAAGTTCTCACGCGTGCTCACACACTACGAACGGATCTTCTCGCCGGACCTGTTCGTCATCGGCGGCGGCATCAGCTCGAAAGCGGACATATGGCTGCCGATGGTGACGATCGAAACGCCGATTGTGGCGGCGGAACTGCGCAACACAGCGGGCATAGTAGGCGCAGCGATGGCCGTTGACGAGGGTCTGCGCATGTGACCTTGGCGGCCGCGAGGTTACAATGGAACACATCGGTCCCGCACCGAGCCCTCTAGCCCCTTCGCCCACGGCCCCACGTCCCATTCAGCGGACGCAGCCAGCCGTGCCGTGAGTTCAGTCGAAAGGTCGTACGTGGCAACCACAGAGTCCACCGACACACCGGTCGAGGCCGCCGCCGACGCGGCGCCCGCCGCCAAAAAGGCCCCAGCCAAGAAGGCTCCGGCTAAAAAGGCTCCGGCCAAGAAGGCCGCCGCCAAAAAGGCTCCGGCCAAGAAGGCCGCCGCCAAGAAGACTGCGGCGAAGAAGACCACCACCGCCGCCAAGAAGACGGCCGCGAAGAAGACCGCAGCCAAGAAGGCCGGTCCCGTCGATGAGAATCCCGACGTAGACGGTCCCGAGAACCTCGAGGACATCGACGACGCCGACATCGACCTCGGCGACGAGGAACTGGTCGTCGACGAGCCCGCAGAGACCAAGCCGGCCGCGAAGGGCCGCAAGGCGGCAAGCGCCAAGGCGAAGGACGACGACGCCGACGCGAAGTCCGGCGACTTCGTCTGGGACGAAGAGGAGTCCGAAGCACTCCGGCAGGCCCGCAAGGACGCCGAGCTCACCGCATCGGCCGACTCCGTCCGCGCGTATCTCAAGCAGATCGGCAAGGTCGCACTGCTGAACGCCGAGGAGGAGGTGGAGCTCGCCAAGCGCATCGAGGCCGGGCTCTTCTCCACCGAGCGCATGCGCCGGATCATGGAGTCGGGTGAGAAGCTCACCGTCGCCCAGCGTCGCGACCTGTCGTGGATCGCACGCGACGGCAACCGCGCCAAGAATCACCTGCTAGAAGCGAACCTTCGCCTGGTCGTGTCGCTCGCCAAGCGCTACACGGGCCGCGGCATGGCGTTCCTGGACCTCATCCAGGAGGGCAACCTCGGCCTGATCCGCGCGGTCGAGAAGTTCGACTACACCAAGGGCTACAAGTTCTCCACGTACGCCACCTGGTGGATCCGTCAGGCCATCACCCGCGCCATGGCCGACCAGGCCCGCACCATCCGAATCCCGGTGCACATGGTCGAGGTCATCAACAAGCTCGGTCGCATCCAGCGCGAACTTCTCCAGGACCTGGGCCGCGAGCCCACACCGGAGGAGCTCGCCAAGGAGATGGACATCACGCCGGAGAAGGTGCTGGAGATCCAGCAGTACGCGCGTGAGCCGATCTCCCTCGACCAGACGATCGGTGATGAGGGCGACAGCCAGCTCGGCGACTTCATCGAGGACTCCGAAGCAGTTGTGGCCGTGGACGCCGTCAGCTTCACGCTCCTGCAGGATCAGCTCCAGGATGTGCTCGACACACTGTCCGAGCGCGAAGCCGGCGTGGTCCGCCTCCGGTTCGGCCTCACCGACGGCCAGCCGCGCACACTCGACGAGATCGGCCAGGTGTACGGCGTGACGCGCGAGCGCATCCGCCAGATCGAGTCGAAGACGATGAGCAAGCTGCGGCACCCGAGCCGCTCGCAGGTCCTCCGCGACTATCTCGACTGACCGCACGACAGCGTTGCGATCCACCGGCGGGTGTCCGCCGGGTCGATGACGTCGTCGAGTTCGAACGTCGCGGCTGCGCTGAGAGCCCTGCCCCGGCGGTACATCTCGGCGACGAGCGTGTTGTACAGGTCCGCTCGTGCTTCCTCGTCGGCGACGGCCGCGAGTTCTTTGGCGAACCCGAGACGGACCGCGCCTTCCAGGCCCATGCCGCCGATCTCGCCGGTCGGCCAGGCGACGGTGAACTGGGTGGCCCGGAAGCTGCCTGCTGTCATCGCCATCGCACCGAGGCCGTATCCCTTGCGCAGAATGAACGCGCCCATCGGCACGGTCATCCTCGCGCCGACCGAGAAGAGGCGGGAGAAGCGTCGGACGGTGGCCTTCTCCTCCGACTCCGGACCCACCATGAAGCCCGGGGTGTCGCAGAATGAGACCACCGGCAGCCCGCGCAACTGACAGAGTTCGAGGAACTCGGCGAGCTTGTCGGCGCCGTCGGCGTCGATCGCTCCGCCCAGGTGGAGGGTGCTGTTGGCGACGAACCCGAACGGTCGGCCCTCCACCCGAAGGAAACCGGTGACGATGCCCTTCGCGTAGTCGGCTCGCAGTTCCAGGACCGAGCCGAGGTCGGCGACCGAGGCGATGACGGTGTGCACGTCGTAGGCACGCAGCCGGTTCTCCCCGATCGCGTGCCGCGCAGCCCTGGCGTCGGGGGCAGTCCACCCGTCGATCGGACCCTGGAAGTACGCGAGCACCTGTCGGGTGAGGCGAACCGCGTGCGCCTCGTCGTCGGCGACGATGTCGACGACCCCGTTCCGACGTTGCACGTCGATCGGTCCGACGGCTTCGGGCGGGTACTCGCCGAGCCCGCCACCGGAGATCATCGCGGGTCCACCCATGCCGATGGTGGCGTCGGGAGTGGCGATGATGAGATCACACGCGCCCGCGAGGGCCGCGTTGCCGGCGAAGCACCGTCCGGACACGACGGCGATGGACGGCGCGAGGTCGCGGATCTTCGCCATCGACCGGAAAGTCGGCACGTCGAGTCCCGCGACGATGTCGTAGTCGGTGTCCCCCGGCCGCCCGCCGCCGCCCTCGGTGAAGAAGACGACGGGCACGCGGCGCGACAGGGCGACCTCGAGGAGCCGATCGGTCTTCGCATGGTTGCGCCAGCCCTGTGTTCCGGCGAGAACGGTGTAGTCGTACGACATCACCACGGCCGTCGAGCGATCGCGGCCGAAATGATCGATCCCGATCGTCGCGACACCGCCGACGAGGCCGTCGGCCGGAGTCTGCGCGATCAGCTCCTCTTCGGATCGCCTGGCCTTCTGGGCGGCGACCGCGAGCGCACCGTATTCGACGAACGTCTCCTCGTCGACGAGGTCGGCGATGTTCTCGCGCGCCGTCCGCCGCCCGATGCGCCGCCGCTTGGCCACCGCTTCCGGACGTGCCTCGTCGAGCGTCATGCGATGGCGCTCGTCGACCTCGTCGAGGTCGGCCCTGCGCCGATCAAGGTCGAGATCAGCGTCGCCCGCGCAATCGAAGCCGTCGCCCGCCGGCCGGTAGACGACAAGGGCCGCACCGGCCGACACCGTCCGGCCGACCGCCGACCCCACGCTCACGACCTCGACATCTGTCTCGGCGAGCACCTCGTGCTGCATCTTCATCGCTTCGAGCACAGCAAACGGAGTCCCGGCAGGCACGACCGCGCCCACCTCGGCGAGGTCGACGACAGTCCCGGTCAGCGGTGCGGCGACCGCACGCTCATCGTCGGAGAGGTCGAGAACGACATCGGCCGCGCTCGTGTCGGCCTCCGGTGCGAGCGACCCGATCCGCCGATCGAGGTATCCCGTGTCGACCGGGCCGCTGAGGAACTCGTCGTCGGTGAGGATCGCCCGCAACACGCCGATCGTCGTCGCCGGTCCGTCGATCACGAACTCGGCCAATGCCCGGTCGGCCTTGGCCATTGCCGCGGACAGGTTCGGTGCGCGCACGATCACCTTGGCCAGCAGCGAGTCGTAGCGTGTCGTCGTCTCCAGCCCGGGCACGCCGAACGTGTCGACCCGGACGCCGGGACCGACCGGCGGGCTGAACGAGGCGAGCACTCCACCGGTCGGTGCGGCGGCGCCGTCGGCCGTCAACGACTCCATGTTCACGCGTGCCTGAACCGCAGAGCCCGATGCCCGCGCAGGTGTCCCCGACACCTGGCCGCCGCGCGCTGTGACACCGTCGGGCAGCCCGCAGTCGGCGAGTGAGCCACCGTCGGAGATGATCAAGCCGGCCGCGACCAGATCCACACCGGTGACCTCCTCGGTGACCGTGTGCTCCACCTGGATGCGCGGGTTCACCTCGAGGAACACCGCACGGTCGTCGGCGACGAGGAACTCCACGGTGGCGAGTCCCACGAGGCCTGCCGCGGCGCACAGGCGGGCCGCGTCGGAATGCAGGCGGAGGCGGAACTCGTCCGACAGCGCGGGCGCCGGCGCGATCTCGATGAGCTTCTGTCTCCGGCGTTGCACACTGCAGTCGCGGTCGCCGAGTGCCGTCGCCGCGGTGCCGTCGCCGACCACCTGGACTTCGATGTGCCGTGCTCCGGTCAACAATTCCTCGGCGAACACCCTGGGGTCGCCGAAGCCGAGATCAGCCTCGGCGACGGCGGCGCGGTAGGCGCGCGTCAGGTCTCCACCTCGGGCGACCTCCCGCATACCGCGTCCACCGCCGCCCGCGAGGGCCTTCAGCATCACTCCGCCCGGCAAGGCCTCCGCGAACGCCTCGATCTCGGACAGGTCGGCGGCGCCGTTCGTCCCGGCCAGGACATCGAGTCCGCAGTCGACCGCGGCCGCCCGCGCCGCGAGCTTGTCGCCGAACCTGCGAAGCACGGCGGGACTCGGGCCGACGAATCGGATACCGGCATCGGCGCACGCCTGGGCGAAGTCCGCATTCTCGGCGAGGAAGCCGTACCCGGGGTGGATCGCATCGGTCGCCGTCGAGTCGGCGATCCGCAGGATCGCGTCGACGTCCAGATACGCGGCGGGCCCTTCGCCCGGCAGTGCACAAGCCTCGTCTGCCGCGGCGACATGTGGTGTCGCCGCGTCGTCGGCCGCATGAACGGCCACCGTGTGGACTCCCCTCTCTTGTGCGGTGCGAATGATGCGCAGGGCGATCTCGCCGCGGTTCGCGATGAGCAACTTCATTCCGCACCGCCCGACACAGTCGCCGCCGCCCGTTCGAGGAGGTCGCCCTTGCGGATCTTGCCGGTGGCCGTCATCGGGAGGGCGTCGACGATGACGATCTCCGGCACCTTGTAGGTGGCGAGGTTCTCGCGGGCCCACGCTTCCAGTTCAGTTCTGTCGTGACCGCCGTCGACGGTCACGACGAACGCCACCGGTACCTGTCCCTTGGCCGCGTCCGGGCGTGGGACGACCGACACCGCCGCTATTCCGTCGTGCAGTCTCATCAACGTCTCCACTTCGGACGGGAACACGCTCATGCCGTTGATCTTGATCATCTCCTTGGTGCGGGCGAGATAGTGCAGTGCACCCCACTCGTCGAAGCGTCCGAGGTCGCCGGTCTGCAGCCAGCCGTCGACGATGCTCGACGCGGTCGCTTCAGGATTGTCGAGGTACCGGGTCATGATCGACGGACTGCGCACGATGATCTGGCCCGTGCCGCCGACCTCGACAGGGATTCCGCAGTCGTCGACGACGAGGATCTCCGTGCCCGGCACCGGGAGACCGCAGAACACCGGGTCCGCTCGGAGGTCTCGATCGTCGTGTTGGAAGCCGAGCGTGAACGTGTCCGCGGTGTGGGTCTCGGTCATGCCGTACGACGCTTCCCGCAGGACGGTGCCGACCTCGGTCCGCCATCGGGCCCTGATGTCCGGGCTCAGACGGGTCACGAACGAGACCGCGAGTGTTGAGGTCAGCGACGCGAGCGCCGCCGGGTCCAGGTCGGCGAGCTCAAGAATCTCGAGGTAGTTGTCGACGGTCGCGACCAGGTCGGTCACCCGGTTGTCCCGGATCGCGTCGACGACGACGGCGGCGTCCCACCGGGTGAGAAGGACCACGCGCTGCCCGTTGATCAACGACTTCAGGATGCCGAAGTCCTCCCCCGCGATCCAGAAGACGGGCAGGAAGTTGAGCGGGACGCTGTCGGGCTCCCCGATCTGCTGGCCGGAGGCGAGGGTTGCGGTGGCGGCGGTGTAGGCCATGTGCCGTTGGGTGTGCTCACATCCCTTGGGCATCCCGGTGGTGCCGCCGGTGTAGTTGAGCGCGGCGAGGGCGTCGGGATCGGCAGGGCGGATCGGCGCGCGTGGCGCCGCCATGACGTCGGCCCAGTCTCGGCCTGGATCGGGACGCAGCAGGTCGTCGATCGCAGTCGTCGCCACGACCCGAAGCGACGTGTCAGCGCGAATGCCGTCGACGAGGTCCAACTGGTCGGGCGAGGTCAGGAGCACGGTCACGTCCGCGTCGACAAGCTCATGACGCAGTTCGAACGCCTTGAACATCGGGTTGACCGGCACGTGCACCGCTCCGGTCTTGAGGATTCCGAGCATCGCGATGAGAAACTGCGGGCAGTTCGCCAGGTGAACGCCCACGCGATCTCCCGGCTCGACTCCGACTGAGGAGAGCCAACCCGCGAACCGGTCGGACGCGTCGTTGTACTCCGCGTACGTGATGTCGTGACCGTAGAACGAGATCGCGACCGAGGCGGGGCGCGTCGCCGCCCAGTGGCGCAGATGGTCGACCATCGTCGCTCGACCGGCCGGGTAGACGATCTCCCTCCCCACCTCCTCCGGCCAGTTCGCGATCTGCACCGCGGTGATCTCCGCGAGTGCGGCTTCGAGGGCGTCGGACATGTGGGCTCCCTGTCGGGTGGTGGCGAGTGGGTGTCAGCCGCCTTGAACTCCGATGAGTCGTTCGGTGACGGCGATGATGTCGAGGATGAACTGCTCTTTGTGCGCGTCGTCGGCGCCCGCGGCGCGTTTTGCACCGTGGTGGATGGCAAATCCGATGATCTGCACAAGACGTTCTGGGTCGAGGGTCGGTTCGATGGCTCCGTCGGGCAGGTTGCGCAGGTAACGCGCGTAACCGGCGTTCCGACGGTCGACACCCGCATTCCAGATGGCGGCGACGGCCGGGTCGATGGTCGCGCTGACGTCGATCAGCGCGACGAGCCCGCCCATCGACGTGATCGCGTCCACGTACGCGCGTGTGGTCGCGGCGAGGATCTGACGCGTGGACGCGTCCTCGAGGCCCACGAGACTCTGTGTGCGGGACAGATCCTCGGTGACCCGCTCGACGAGGGCGAGAAAGATCTCGTCCTTCGAGCGGAAGTACGCGTAGAACGTCGGACGCGACGTGTGTGCACGACCGGCGATCATCTCGACGGTCACACCGGCGTAGCCGAATTCGTCGAAACAGTCGGCGGCGGCGTCGATCAACTGGGTGCGGCGTGCGGCTCCGGCGTCTTTGCGACTGGCCCGTGCACGCTCTTGGGCGTTGCTCACGCTGACAGTCTGCTGTGACATTGTCGGCCTTTCAAGGACGCCGGAGCGAGCTGCGCCGTCAGGCTGCAGCGGACAGACCGGGCACTGCCACCGGATCGTTGCGGACGGCTTCGGCGTTGGTCTCCGGGAGTCGCCACGCGCAGTACATGGTGACGACCGCCATCGCGGCGAGGTAGAGCGACACGCCCGCGGTCGATGCGGTCTCGGCGATGATCCACGTCATCAGCAGCGGCGCCACGCCGGACACCGCGACGGCCGCGAGCTGGTAGCCGAGCGACGCGCCCGAGTACCGCAGGCGAGGCTCGAACAGTTCTGCCATGAATGCCGCGAGAGGACCGTAGGTGAGCGACTGCCCGCAGCTGCTGATCAGCATCGCGAAGAACAGCAGCACGCCCGAGGTGGTGTTGGCGAGCCAGAAGAACGGGAACGCCCACAGCAGCAGCACTCCTCCGCCGAGGATGATCAGCGGACGTCGACCGACGCGGTCGGACACCTTGCCCGCCCACATGACCGCGAACGGCATGATCAGCGAAACGGCCATCACCGCCGTGAGGACGGTGTTGCGGTCCATGCCGAGGCCGTTCTCGTCGGGCGACTTGGTCGCGTAGGCGAGGAAGCCCGCGATCGCGACGTAGAACGCCGAGTTGGTGGCCGCGAGGAGTCCGGCTCCGAGCACGATCTTGCGCCAGTGGAAGCGAACGGCTTCCGACAGCGGAGCCTGCGCGACCTGTTCGCCGTCACCGCGCTTGGCTTCGGCTTCGGCCTGCAGCGCCCGGAACTCGGGCGAGTCCTCGACCTTGAAGTGGATGTAGAGGACGACGGGGATCAGCGCCGCGCTCGCCCAGAACGGGATGCGCCAGCCCCAGCTGAGGAACGCGGCGTCGGAGACGAGGCTGTTGACGACGATCATCGAGAGGTTGCCCAGGACCAGTCCGAGCGGCACACCCATCTGGCCGAACGTCCCGGCGAAGCCGCGGCGCTTCGGGCCTGCGGATTCGGTGAGAAGCAGAACAATTCCTCCCCACTGCCCACCGCACGCGAGACCTTGGATGAACCGGAGTGCCACCAGCAGGATCGGCGCGGCCGAACCGATCGCCGCCGCCGACGGCAGACAACCGATGAGGAACGTCGCGAGCCCCATCGAGATGAGGCAGATGAGGACCATCGGTTTGCGGCCGATCTTGTCGCCGTAGTGGCCGGCGAGGATGCCGCCGAGCGGCCTGGCGATGAAGCCGATCGCGAACGTGCTGAACGCGAGCAGGGTGCCGACGAGTGCGGATGCGTCCGGGAAGAACACCTTCGGGAAGACCAGCGCTGCGGCGGTGCCGTAGACGAAGAAGTCGTACCACTCGATGGAACTGCCGAACAGTCCTGCGGCGAGCAGTTTCCGGTGGGCGGAGCGGTCGGGTGCTCCTACTCCCGTTGTCGTCGAGACGGACTCTGTCATTGATCTCCTCCAACTGTGAATGCGTGACCTCTGTCACGATATTGCTTTACATTGACGTCAACGTCAACGGATTCGGGTGAAAAACTGCCCCGCCTCCGAGGAGCCCTCGGGACGGGGCGGTCGCGCGTGTCGTCAGTTCACGACGTGCGCAGTTCGCGTTTCAGGATCTTTCCGGTGGCGCCCTTGGGAAGTTCGGCCACGAACACCACTGATCGCGGGTACTTGTACGCCGCCAACTGCTCTTTCGCGAAGGTAATCACGTCGGCCTCGGAGAGGTCGGCTCCATCGCGCACGGCGACGTACGCGACCACCTCCTCGCCCAGCCGATCATCCGGCGTGCCGATCACGGCCGCCTCGACGACATCGGGATGCGAGTACAAGACCTCTTCGATCTCGCGGGGATAGACGTTGTATCCGCCGCGGACGATCATGTCTTTGAGCCTGTCGACGACGAAGTAGTAGCCCTCGTCGTCGCGATACCCCAGATCACCGGTGTGCAGCCATCCGTTGCGGAGAGCATCGGCCGTCGCGTCCGGCCTCTTGTAGTACCCCTTCATGATGTTGTGTCCGCGGACGAGGAGTTGTCCGACGTTGTCGGTGCCTGCGGACAGCGCGTTCCCTTCGTCGTCGATCACCTTCATCTCGACGCCCCACACGGGTTTGCCGATCGAGAGCACCTTCCGCTCGGTGGCGCTGACGTTGAACGTCGTGGTGCTCGCGGTCTCCGACAACCCATAGCCCTCCAGGACGACAAGGCCGGTGAACTTCGCCTCGACCGCTTTGATCACCTCCCCGGGGATGGACGCGCCGCCGGACACCGCCGCTCGCAGCGTCGAGAGGTCGCGACCGGTCGCATCCGCCTCGGCGAGCGCCACGTACATCGTCGGCACACCGGCGAACACGGTCGCTCGCCGACGTTCGATCTCGTCGATGACGGCGGTCGCGTCGAACCGCGGCAGGAGCGCGACCGAGGCGCCCCACCGTGTCGTGGCGTTCAGCACACTCGACAGGCCGAAGACGTGGAACAGCGGAAGAACGCCGATCGACACGTCCGACGCCGACATGCCGAACAGTTCCGGAGCCACGGTGCAGTTCATGTAGAGCTGGTAGTGAGTCAGTTCTGCGCCCTTGGGCCGACCCGTCGTGCCCGAGGTGTAGAGCAGCACCGCGGTGTCGTCCGCCGACGTCGGATGGAGATCGTCGAACGGAGGGGCGTCGAGGAGGCTGTCGAACGCGACCGAGCCGTCTGGCAGCTCCGTGCCCAGCGGCACCACGACGACGTCGGAGACGCCGGCCTCCGCCGCACCCTCGACGGCCCCCGCCAGGGAGAACACCGACGTGATCAGCAGCCGGGTGTCGCTGTCGTCCAGGTGGTACGCCATCTCGCGCGCAGTGAACAATGGATTCAACGGGACCATGGTGAGACCGGCCCGCAGAATGCCGAAGTACGCGTACACGAACTCGGGGACGTTGGGCACTTGGACGGCGACCTTGTCGCCGGGCTGCAGGCCGCGGTCGCGCAACGCGGTCGCGACACGACGCGACCGGTCGTCGACCTCGCGGTAGGTGATAGTCGCATCGCCCATGTACAGCATCGGCGCAGACGGCGCCGCCGTCACCGACTCCTGCAGCATGATCGCCAGGTTGAATGACATGTCTTCTCCTTTCGTCGGTGATCGTCAGGCCGGAAGGTCCGCGAGGTCGGCGAGCGCGGCGCGGTGCCGTCCTGGAGTTCCGAAGGCGATCTGATCGGCCTTGGCTCGCTTCAGATACAGGTGAGCGGGATGCTCCCACGTCATGCCGATGCCGCCGTGCAACTGCACCGCCTCCTCGGCGGCCCGTACCGCGTGATCACCGTTGTATGCGGCCGCGACAGCGCTCATCGGCGCCGTCTCCTCGTGACCGACACCGAGGTCGGTCGCCGCCACGGCGGCCGCTCGAGCGATCGCCGACGCCTGCTCGGTATCGGCGTACAGATCGGCGAGCCGATGCTTGATCGCCTGGAATCCTCCGACGACACGTCCGAATTGGCGACGCTGCTGCAGGTAGGCGACCGTCTCGGTCACGCACCAGCGCGCGACCCCGGCCTGTTCTGAGGCCAGCAGAGCAGCGCCGAGCCGCAGGCCGGCACGGACCGCAGAGTCCGCGTCGTCGACGATCCGGCGACCGCGCGATGCGTCGAACGTCACGTCTGCGACGGGCCGGGTCATGTCGAGTGAGGAGACCGGCGTGACCGCGGCGTCGGCCCGGTCGACGGCGTACAAGCCTCCGTCCGAGCCGGGCACGATGAACACTGTGGCGGCTTCAACCCCTGCGACCGACCGCACCGTCCCGGTGAGACCGCTCTCCCCGACCTGCACCGTCGGAGCGGTCGAGTACGGGCCGGCGGACAACGGGACCGCGAGAGCTGCAACGACCGAGCCGTCCGCCAGACCAGGCAGCAGAGCGGTGTCGCCCGCCTCCTGAAGGACCGTTGTCGCGACGACGGCGCTGGTCAGCATGGGGGTGCGGACGGGCAGTGCGCCCAGCTCCTCGAGGACGACCGCCGCCACGGCAGGGGTCGCGCCTGCTCCGCCGAACTCCTCGCCGATCAGTAGTCCGGCGAGTCCGAGTCCGGTCATCTCGGGCCACAGGTCGGGCAGTGCGGCGCCGTCATACGCCGCGATCAACTGATCGACGTCGACGCGGCGAGACAGCAGGTCACGAACCGCGGAACGCAGATCCTCTTCCACCTCGTCGGGCAGCAGGGTGGGCACATAGTCAGTGCGGTCGATGGGGCCGGCGTGTTCGGTCATTTCGCGACGTCCTTCCAGGGGATGTCCTTGTCGACGCGGTGTTCGGGCGGCAATCCGAGCACACGTTCGGCGACGATGTTCCGCAGGATCTCCGATGTCCCGCCTTCGATCGAGTTGCCTTTGGCTCGCAGGTAGCGGTATCCGGCGTCGCGCCCGAAGAAGTCGACGCGGTCGGGTCGCACCATCGTCCAGTCCGAATAGCGCAGGCCGTCGGCGCCAAGGATCTCCAACTCCAGTCCGGACAACTGCTGATTGATGCGTGCGAACGACAGCTTCATCGCCGCACCCTCCGGTCCGGGTTGACCGGACGCCAGCTTCTGCCCCAGGCGGACGCCGGTCACCCTCGCGACCTCGGAGTCGACCCACAGTCTCAGCAGGTCGTCGTGCAGATCCGGGGTCCGCAGATCCGGACGGTCGCGCCAGGTCTGCGCGACGACTCCGATCATGCCGTCCTCACGTCGCGCCGCGCGGCCGCCGATCGCGACCCGCTCATTGTTCAGCGTGGCGTTGGCGACCTCCCAGCCCTGGCCGACGGCTCCGAGCCGACGGCTGTCGGGAATCCGGACGTCGGTGAGGAACACCTCGTTGAACTCGGCTTCACCGGTGATCTGGCGGAGTGGACGGACGTCCACTCCGGGGTCGGTCATGTCGCACAGGAAGTACGTGAGCCCCCGGTGCTTGGGCACGTCACCGTCCGTGCGAGCGACGAGGATCGCCATGGCGGCGTTGTGCGCGCCGGAGGTCCACACCTTCTGCCCGTTGACGACCCAGTCGTCGCCGTCGCGGACGGCCCGCGTCGCGACGGCGGCGAGATCGGACCCGGCGCCGGGTTCGCTGAAGAGCTGGCACCAGATCTCCTCCCCCGTCCACAGCGGTCGGAGGAATCGGTCGATCTGTTCCGGCGTTCCGTACCGCAGGATGGTCGGCGCGGCCATGCCGAGACCGATCCCGTTGACTTCGCTGCGATTGCCGGGCGATCCCGCCTCGGCGAACAGCCGCTCCACCTCGGGCTGCAGGGAGCGCGACAGATCGAGACCGCCGCGTCCCACCGGGTAGTTCACCCACGCCAGACCCGCGTCGTAGCGCGCGCGGAGCCACTCCAGTGGCTCCGTCGTGGCCGGGTCGTGGTCGGCGAGGAACGATCGGACCAGGGTGGTCACGTCGACGGTCATCACACGCCTCCTTCGTAGACGACCCGTCCGACGGTCACTCCGTCGGCGAGCCGCTGGAGGCCGTCCGGGACGTCGGCGAGCGCAAGCCGCTCGCTGACCAGCGGCGCGATGAGTCCGGCGTCCGCGAGACGCGTGAGTTCGGCGTGGCATTCACCGACCAGCTCGGGAGCCATCTTGTTGTAGAGACCCCAGTGGAGGCCGACGATCGAGTAGTTCTTGATGAGGGCGTGGTTGAGAGCGGTCTCGGTGATCGCTCCGCCGGCGAAACCGATCACCAGGATTCGGCCTTCGAAGGCGATGCACTTGGTCGACCGCAGGTAGGTGTCGCCGCCCACCGGGTCGTAGATCACGTCGGCGCCACGCCCGCCGGTCTCGGCCTTGACGACCTCGACGAAGTCCTGCGTGTGTCGGTCGACGACGACGTCCGCGCCGAGTCGCCTGGCGACGTCGGCCTTCGCCTCGCCCCCGACCACGCCGATGACACGCGCACCGGCGGCTTTGCCGAGCTGGATGGCGGCGCTTCCGACACCACCGGCCGCGGCGTGGACGAGCAGGGTCTCACCCGGCTGAATGTTCGCGCGGCGATGCAGACCGAACCAGCCGGTCTGGTAGCCGATGAACAGCGAGGACGCCTGCGCGTCGTTCAACGAGGCGGGCGCGGGGAATGTCTCGGTCGCTGACATCAGCGCGTACTCGCCGAAGCCGCCGTACGGCAACACCGCACCACCGAGAACCCGGTCGCCGACTGCGAACCCGTCGACGCCGTCGCCGAGTGCAGTGATCTCACCGCACAGTTCCACACCGGGTGTGAACGGGAGCTCCGGGCGAACCTGGTACAGCCCCCGGCACATCAGGACGTCGGGGAAGTTCGCCGCCGACGCGAGGACTCGGACGGTCACCTGGCCGGGGCCCGGA
This sequence comes from Gordonia malaquae NBRC 108250, assembly GCF_000344135.1. GTDB lineage: Bacteria > Actinomycetota > Actinomycetes > Mycobacteriales > Mycobacteriaceae > Gordonia > Gordonia malaquae. The sequence continues at coordinate 45,606 of NZ_BAOP01000016.1, forward strand.
GCCGGGATGTCGATCTCGACCGCTTCGAGTACCGCGGACGGTTCCCCGAGGCTTGTCACGTGCCATGCCTTCACTGCTTGCCTCCTTGTGAGGTCGCATCGTCCAGTCGCTGCTGGAGCTTGTTCATTCCGGCGAGCCACTTGTCGGTCTTGGCGGCTCGCACCTGGTAGTAGCCGGCCACTTCGGCGTGCGGAAGGATGAGGAAATCGTCACCCTCGAGAGCCTTCTCGACTGCCGCCGCGACGTCGTCGACGGTCAGCGCGACGTCGTGACTGAGCAGTTCCTCCAGTTCGCCCGACTGTGCGAGCATGCGCGTCTGCACACCTTGCGGGCAGATGGCCTGCACCACGATCCCGCGGTGGCGGTAGGTGGTCGACAGCCATTCGGCGAACGCGACGGCGCCGTGCTTGGTCACCGAGTAGGCGGGTGCGCCGAGCATGGTGAGCAGACCCGCGGCTGAGGCCGTCACGACGAAGCGCCCTCCGCCGCGTTCGATCCACTCGGGAACGAGGCGACGCGCGGCGTGCACGTGAGCGAGCACGTTGACGTTCCACGACAGATCCCAATCCGCGTCGGTCGCGTCGAGTCCCCTGCCTCGGTCGACGCCGGCGTTGGCGAACCAGGCGTCGATCGGTCCGTACGCTGCCCGCGCGGTGGTGATGAGTGCGTCCACGCCCTCCTGCGACGCGGCGTCGCCGGGCGCCGCGAGTGCGGTGCCACCTGCCGCGATGATGTCGTCGACCGTCCGTTGCGCACCGTCGGCGTCGAGGTCGGCCACCACCACACGTGCACCTCTGCGTGCCATCGACGTCGCCAGTCCGGCACCGATGCCGTTGCCCGCACCCGTCACTACAACGGTGGAGCCTGCGGGATCGAAGCCGGGCATCAGGCGCCACCGCCCAACGTGACGCCGCCGTCGATGACGAGCGTCTGGCCCGTCATCCACCCCGCATCGTTCGAGAGGAGGAAGGCCACGACCGAACCGATGTCGTCGGGCTCGCCGAGCCGCTTCAGCGGGTAGGCCTGCGAGACCTCGTCTTCGCGCCCCTCGTAGAGCGCGGTGGCGAACTTGGTCTTCACGACCGCCGGGGCCACGGCGTTGACCCGGATGTTCGGGCCGAGTTCCCACGCGAGCTCTTCGGTCAGGTGGATGACCGCGGCCTTCGACACTCCGTAGAACGCGATGCCCGGCGCCGGCCGCAGACCGGCGATCGATGCGACGTTGACGATCGCGCCCCCGTGCTCAGCTTGCCATGCGGCGTTGACCGCCTGGGTCCACCGCAGAGCGGAGATCACGTTGACATCCATGATCTTGCGGGCGGCGTCGGGGTCGATCTGCATGATCGGGCCGTACACCGGGTTGATCCCGGTGTTGTTGACAAGGAGGTCGGCACTGCCGAACGCCTCGATCGTCTTGGCGACGGTGTCGGCCTGATGATCGGGATCGTCGGCGCGGCCTGCGACGGCGAGTGCGACGTCGGGGCCTCCGAGTCGAGCGACGGCGTCGTCGAGCGCGTCCTGCTTGCGTGCGGTGATCGTGACCTTGGCGCCCTCGGCGACCAGCCGCTCCGCGATCGCCAGCCCGATGCCGCGACTGGCGCCGGTGACGATGGCCGTCTGTCCCTTGAAACGCTGGGGATCGATCTGAACCACGGAAAGCCTCCTGAAGTGAACACAGTTGATTACTAAGCGCTTGCTTAGTGTTACGATTCACAATGCCTGACACTGAGATGTTCGTCAACCGTTCTTCGGAACTAGACCCGACTCACACCGCAGGCGAGACCATCGAGAGGATTCCCGTGCCCGACGAACCGTCCGCATCCCGCGCAGAGGCCACTCGCGGCCGACTTCTCGCCGCCGCACTGGAGGCGTTCTCCGAACGCGGGTTCCACGCGACCACCACGCGCGACATCGCGTCGACCGCCGGAATGAGCTCAGCCGCGGTGTACGTCCACTACCGCTCGAAGGAAGAGCTGCTCTACGAGTTGTCGCACAGCGGGCACATCGCCACCATCACGATGATCAACGATGCCGACGACCCGGACGCCGACCCGGCAACCCGTCTCGCGGCGGTGATGCGCGCTTTCAGCGAGCACCACGCGAAGGGCCACACCAGCGCTCGGATCGTGAACTACGAGCTCACCGCCCTCGAGCCCGATCATCTGCGCGAGATCCTCACCCTCCGCCGCGAGATCACCCGCCGCGTCCGAGCCATCGTCGATGCAGGCGCCGAGTCCGGCCAGTTCGACGTCGACGATCCGCACAGCACCACGAACACCCTGCTGTCCATGGGCATCGACATCGCGCGCTGGTATCGAGAGGACGGTCACCTCTCCCCCGCCGAACTCGGCGAGTTCTACGCGCGGACGAGTCTGCGCGTCGTCGGAGCGAGTAGCGAACCGCGTCCGGACCGATGATCTGCGACACACCCGGGACCGCCGGGAACAAATAGGTGGCCCCATACGTCTGACAAGGTGTAGCAATGATGCACCGACCAGGTACGTCAATGATGAGACGGAGGAAGCCATGCCAGACATCGCAACGCCCGACACTGTCGTCTCCACCCCGCTGACCCTCGCTGATCGCTGCGATCGGTGCAGCGCGGCGGCCAAGGTGCGCGCTGAGCTCCCCACCGGGGGCGAGCTCCTGTTCTGCCGTCACCACTACAACGACCACGAAGCTCGTCTCGTCGAGCTCGGCGCCGTGGTGACGATCGACGCCTGACATCGGGCGAACGCCCACAACAGACCAGAGGCGAGCCGATCATCGGCTCGCCTCTGGTCTGTTCTGTGGCTACGTGCCCTACCAGCTGCGCAGAGCGGCGATCCGTTCGCGGAGCTGATCGCCGGTCGCCATCGCCGTCGGCGGGCCGCCGAGGCGTTCACGGAGATCGTTGTGGATCTGGCCGTGCGGTTTGCCGGTGCGCTGATTGTGCAGCGCGACAAGCGTGTTGAGCTCCTTGCGCAGCGCGAGAAGGTTCTCACCGGTCCGCTCGTTCGCGTTCGGCGCGGCCTTCGCCGCCTCGTCGTCGCGCGGACGGGACGACCGATTCGTCACCTGCTGAGCCTGTCGCTGTTGCAGGAGCGTGCGGACCTGGTCCGCGTCGAGGAGGCCCGGCAGGCCGAGGTAGTCCGATTCCTCCTCGGACCCGACGAACGTCGACGTCCCGAAGGACGAGCCGTCGTAGATCACCTGGTCGAGCTCGGCGTCGGCGTGCAACGACTGGAACGCCTTCTCCTCCTCGCCCGGCTCGTCCTTGCGCTTGTTCGCGTCGGTGAGAATCGCGTCGTCGAGCCCGTCCGACTCGCGGTGCGGCTTTCCGAGGACGTGATCACGTTCGGCTTCCAACTCGCTCGCCAGTTGCAGCAGGACCGTGACGGACGGCAGGAAGACGCTCGCCGTCTCACCTGGCCTGCGTGAGCGCACAAAACGCCCGATCGCCTGCGCGAAATACAGCGGGGTGGACGCATTGGTCGCGTACACGCCGACCGACAGGCGTGGCACGTCGACGCCTTCGGACACCATGCGGACCGCGACCATCCACTCGTCTGTCGAATTCGAGAACTCCTCGATGCGCGACGACGACTTCGGGTCGTCCGAGAGCACCACCGTCGGCTTCTTCCCCGTGATGGAGTGGAGCAGATCTGCGTAGTCGCGGGCGTTCTGCTGGTCCGTGGCGATCACCAGGCCGCCCGCATCGGGCACACCCGATTCCCGCAGTCGCATGAGTCGGCGGTGCGCAGCGGTGAACACCGCGTAGATCCAGTCGCCGTGGGGATCGAGCGCCGTACGCCACGCGCGTGCGGTCTGCTCCTGGGACAGCGGCTCACCCAGGCGTGCGGTGAACTCCTCACCTGCGCTGGTCCGCCAGCTCGCCTCACCCGAGTAGGCGAGGAACACGACCGGGCGGACGACGCCGTCGCGCAGCGCCTCGGAGTAGCCGTACGTGCTGTCGGCCTTCGAGCGCTGGCCGCCGCCCGGCTCGGGCTCGTACGTGACGAAGGGAATCGGCGAATCGTCTGATCGGAACGGCGTACCGGTCAGTGCCAGACGCCGCGTGGCGTCGCCGAACGCCTCCCGGATGCCGTCACCCCACGACTTCGCGTCGCCGCCGTGGTGGATCTCGTCGAGGATCACCAGTGTCTTGTACTGCTCGGTGCGCACTCGATGCCGATACGGGTGCGCGGCGACCTGCGCGTACGTGAGGACGACACCGTCGAAGTCCGAGCTCGTCGAGCCCGTCGAGTTCGAGAAGTTCGGGTCGAGGGCGATCCCGTTGCGGGCCGCTGAGGCCGCCCACTGGTGTTTGAGGTGTTCTGTCGGCGCCACGACGGTGATCCGCTCCACCGTGCGGTCCGCCAGCAGCTCCGACGCGACGCGCAGTCCGAATGTGGTCTTTCCCGCACCCGGCGTGGCGACGGCCAGGTAGTCCGTCGGGTTCGACGTCAGGTAGCGAGTGAGGGCCCGTCGCTGCCATGCGCGAAGCGGTGCCCCCGAGACGATTCTGCGGTCAGTGTCGACATCGGTACTGGTCACCATGCTCCTGTAGCTCGACTGTGGCTCGTCGTGCAGTCTCCCCCGCACCCGACCCGACGATTCTACCCGCCTCGCGCACCCGGTTCGCCACGCCAGGAAACCGGGTCGGTGATCGACCAGGTGACCCGCATCGGCCATGCTTGACACATCAACACCCACGGCACGTACCCCAGCGACGACGCCGCCGAGCTTCCACCGCCGGAGCCCGAGCAGGCGCGACGGCCGGTATTCCGGAGCCTTCCACGTCTGCTGTGGCGCACCATCGTGAAGTCGTGGGACGACTCCATCATCGGCTGGGCCGCGCAGGCCGCCTTCTGGCAGGCGCTGTCTCTTCCACCGCTGCTGCTCGGAGTGCTCGGCAGTATCGGCTATGTGGCCGGATGGTTCGGCCCGGACACCGTCCAGGTCGTGACCGAACGGATCCTCTCCTTCGCCGACCGCACGTTCACCCCGCAGGTCGTGAACGATCTGATTCAGCCGACGGTCGAGAACGTCCTAGGTCGAGGCCGAGTCACGATCATGTCCGTGGGTTTCATCCTGTCGCTGTGGGCGGGGTCGTCGGCGATGTCGTGCTTCGTTTCGTCGATCGTCCACGCGCACGGTCAGCACGACGTCCGGAATCCGGTGTGGCAGCGCATCTTCGCGCTGATCATCTACCTGTTCTTCCTGGTGATGGCGATTCTGGTGCTGCCCCTGGTGGCGTTGGGACCGACGTATCTGCGGAACATCGTGCCCGCGTCCTGGGGCCCGGCGATCAGCGACCTGATCGACTGGCTGTACTTCCCGTTCGTCGGTCTGCTGCTGATCGGGGCCCTGTCGGCGCTGTACCGCTTCGCACTGCCCAATCCGCTGCCGCGCAGGCGACTGGTGCCGGGCGCGATCCTCGCGGGTGTCGGATTCTGGCTGACCTCGTACGTCCTGCGGTTCTATCTGACCGCGGTCACCGACGCAGGGTACACATACGGCGCACTCGCGACACCTATCGCGTTCCTCCTGTTCACGTACTTCCTCGGCTTCGCGATCGTGGCGGGCGCCGAGCTCAATTCAGTGATTCAGGAATTCTGGCCCGCGAGGAAGGACGGCGCCGTCGTCCGGCATTGGGTCACGTCGCAGACCACCGAGTTGACCGACACCCTGCGGAACCGCGCCGTCGGTCGGCGCGGTTCCCCGGAGTGATCGGCTGACTCGCAGCGTCGCTGCTATTTCTTCATCTTCTCGTAGACCTTCTTGCACTTCTCGCACACCGGCGAACCGGGCTTGGCAGCCTTCGTCACCGGGAACGTCTCACCGCACAGTGCGACGACGTGGGTCCCCATGACGGCGCTCTCAGCCATCTTGTCCTTCTTCACGTAATGGAAGACCTTGGGAGTGTCGTCGTCCTGCTCGGTCCGTTCGTCGATATCGGGCCGTTCGATCGTCTGCGTTGCCATACAGCCATTGTGACGCACTGTGGAAGGATCGGGGTATGGCGCGCGACGAATCCGACCCCACGACATTCCTGATCACCGGCGCCGATGACGACCTCGAAGCGGTGTACCGGGCCCGCAAACGGCGTTATCTCATCATGATGTCGATCCGTGTGCCCGCGCTGATCATCGCCGCGATCGTGTACTCGATGACGCAGAACGGATGGATCGCACTGGCCATCATCGTCGCGTCGATCCCGATCCCGTGGATCGCCGTCCTCCGGGCCAACGACCGCGAGCCCCGCAAGCGCGGCGAGGTCCCGACCTACCACTACGGCGGCGGCTACACCGTCGGGCAGGCCGAGTTGGCCGCCGAACCGGCGCGCGACCGCTTCGCCGACGACGATCACCCGGTGATCGACGCCGAGATCGAGGCGCCCGATCAGCCCGGGGACACACCAAACGATAACCGAGCAGGCGGGCAGGACTCAGCACGATGATCGAACTCAAGACTCCAGCCGAAGTCGAGAAGATGGCCGTCACCGGTCGCTTCGTGGCGCAGGTCCTCGACGATCTCGCGCGTCGCGCTGAACCGGGCGTCAACCTGCTCGACCTGGAGCAGCGTGCGCGAACGATGGTCGCCGACCGCGGAGCCGTCAGCTGCTATTGGGACTACGCGCCCTCGTTCGGGAGCGGCCCGTTCGGCAACGTGATCTGCCTGTCGGTCAACGACGCCGTCCTGCACGGTCTGCCCCGCGACCACGTGCTCGCGCCGGGCGACGTGCTGACCCTCGACTTCGCCGTGTCGATCGACGGGTGGGTGGCCGACGCCGCCCGCACCGTTCGGGTGGGAGTCGAGGACGATCCCACACACCCGGACGCACAACTGATCGCATCCACCGAGCGAGCGCTCGCCGCGGCCGTCGCCGAAATGGTTCCGGGCCACCGACTCGGTGACGTGTCCTGCGCGATCGGCGAGGTCGCCGTCGCCGAGGGCTACCGAGTGAACACCCAGTTCGGCGGGCACGGTCTCGGGCGGACGATGCACGAGGATCCGCACGTCCCCAACCTCGGCCGTCGCGGTAAGGGACCACTCCTACGCCCCGGTGCGACGCTGGCGCTCGAGCCGTGGTGGGCGATCGGAACCGAACGCCTCGTCGCCGATCCGGACGGCTGGACCCTGCGGTCGGCGGACGGTTCGATGACCGCGCACTCCGAGCACACCGTCGCGGTCACCGACGACGGCCCGCGGATCCTCACGACTCTCGACTGATCCGCCAGGCGTTCATCCGGCTGACGGCCCGTCCCGCATCGGGAAGCGCACGAGTCAACGCGGATGCGAGGTCGTCCCGCTCGCAGGACGCCCACACGTCGATCCGGACGTCCGCGTCGTGTGCGACGTCGAGGACCGTCGCCCATCGAGCGAGCGGGTCGACGCCGTCCGGGACGTCGAGACCCACGATCACCCAGTGATCGAACCGTTCGGCGAGTTTCAGGTAGTCCGCAGCCGCGGTCGGCGCGTCGCAGAGCGCTGCGAATTCCATCCAGACCGTCCCGGCGTCACGTCCCAGCAGCCGAACCGCTCGACAGTGCACACCGCGCGTGCCGACGGGCGGCGGTCCGAGCGTCGCACCGACCATCCACCGGCCGCCGCGGAATCCGGTCGTGCCGCCGTCGGCCCGCAGATCGTGCGCTCCCCCGACGTCGACGATCGTGAACACGTCCTCGATGAATGCGATCGTCGGCTCGAAGCCGGCGTGAAAGAGCGGATTCGGCATCTGCTCGGCCGGAGTTCGGTTGGATGTGACGATCACTCTGATCTCGCGTGAGATCAGAGCGCGCAGAACCCGATCCAGGAACACGCCGTCCGCCGGATCGTGCACCGCGAACTCGTCGAGACAGAGCACGTCCACTCCGCGCAGCACTGCGTCCAGTCCCCCGCGCCATCCGCCGCTCCTGTCGATCGCCGCATGCAGGTCGGCGAAGAATTCGTGGACGTGGCGCCGACGGACGGCCGTCCCGGTGGCAGTGACGACGCCGACGAACCAGTCGACGACCTGGGTCTTCCCGCGACCTGGCGGTCCGCACAGATACACGGGCCCGTCACAGGCGAGCGCCTCGGCCGCCGCCGACTGACCATCGGTCAGACGCATGCCCGATTCCGACGCCACCTGTCCGATGCCGTCGACGATCCGCCGGCGGGAGCGCACCCCCGGCCGGAGGCGGCGACGCACTCGCCTCGTCACCTTCGTGGATCCACCCATGTCCATGACTCTATGTTCATAGAGTCTGGTTGGATGGCAGACGTGCCGGACCTCACTCGCCGCGACGCGATCTGCGACGCCGCCCTCGACCTCGCCGCCGACGGCGGCAATCGCGCGGTGACCCACAGCGGTGTCGACAGGCTGCTCGAACTCCCTGCCGGGTCGACGTCGTACTACTTCCGCACCCGCCGAGCACTCCTCGACGGTGCGATCGGGCGTCTCACGGAGGATTCACGGACCGCGTTCGCACGCCTCGACCCTGCTGATCCAGCCGAGACGATCGGCGCCTACCTGCACTCGCTCGTGACCGCCAGGAGTCGCGATGTGCGCGCGAGGTTCGCGTTGGCCTCCGACACGTCACATGATCACCAGCTTCGGGACGATCTCGCACGCTGTCTGTTCTCCCACGACGGCGCCGTTGCGTTGTTCGCCTCCACCGGCTCGCCCGCACCCGCCGCCGACGCCGCCGACCTGCTTGTCTTCTGCGAAGGGGTCGCGGCGTCGCACCTGTTCGGAGCGACGCCGACACCAGCCGACCTGACCGCCGCGGTTCGTCGACGATTCCGCCTGTAGAAGGTCTCAGAGACTTCTCAGGGACGTCGGGAACCTTTCGCCGACCGAACACGTTGAACCTCGTGAACGCACACGAACAGCGCACACTTGGAGGTCGTATGTCTCGCACGACGATTGCACGCCCCACTGCAGTTCCCGCCGCCCGGACCCGCCCGGCATTGACAGAGCAGGATCTCGACGCTCAGTCGCCATCCGCCGACCTGGTCCGCGTCTACCTGAACGGCATCGGCCGCACGGCACTGCTGAACGCCGAGCAGGAGGTGGAGCTCGCCAAGCAGATCGAAGCAGGCCTCTACGCGAAACACCTCCTCGCGACCAAGAAGCGCCTCACCGCCGCCAAGAAGCGCGATCTGAACATCATCGCCCGCGAGGGCGACGCCGCTCGCGCTCACCTGCTCGAAGCCAACCTTCGACTCGTCGTGTCGCTCGCCAAGCGCTACACCGGCCGCGGCATGCCGCTCCTGGACCTGATCCAGGAAGGCAACCTCGGTCTGATCCGCGCCGCCGAGAAGTTCGACTACGCGAAGGGCTTCAAGTTCTCGACGTACGCCACCTGGTGGATCCGTCAGGCGATCAGCCGCGGCATGGCCGACCAGAGCCGCACGATCCGTCTGCCCGTCCACCTCGTGGAGCAGGTGAACAAGCTCGCCCGCATTCGCCGTGAACTGCACCAGCAGCTGGGACGCGAAGCCACCGACGACGAGCTGGCCGCCGAGTCGGGCATCCCCGCGGAGAAGATCGCCGATCTCATGGACCACAGCCGGGACCCGGTGAGCCTCGACATGCCGGTGGGCTCCGATGAGGAGGCGCCCCTCGGCGACTTCATCGAAGACTCCGAGGCGACGTCGGCCGAGACCGTTGTCATCGCCAACCTGCTCCACTCGGACATCCGGTTGGTGCTCGGCACGCTCGACGAACGCGAGCAGGCCGTCATCACGATGCGTTTCGGCCTCGACGACGGTCAGCCGCGCACGCTCGACCAGATCGGACGCGCATTCGGGCTGTCGCGTGAGCGCGTCCGCCAGATCGAACGCGACGTGATGGGCAAGCTGCGTCAGGGCGACCGGGCGGACAAGCTGCGCGCCTACGCCAGCTGATCCGCCCGGGTCCTCCTACCCGAGCCGCCTAGGCCCGGTGTCCGCGAGAGTGGGCACCGGGCCGACGCGCATCCACGCCCCCAGCACCGCGATGCCGTCCGCCGACGCGAGGACGGGATCACATCGCACACTGCGGATCTCGGGCACGGCGTCGACCAACGCAGACACACGCAGCAGCAGGTCCACGAGGTGTTCGGTGTCGACGGCGTCGTCCACCGGACCGGCTTCCAAGAGCATCGCCGCCTGTGGTTCCACGACCAGTTCCCGCGCATCCGCCTCGGTCAACGGCACCGCCCGGTAACCGCGGTCGCCGAGGACGTCGAACAGGCGACCCGACAACCCGAAACTGAGGAGAGGGCCGAACGACGCGTTGTCGGTCACCGAGATCGACGTGCCGAGGCCCTTGGGCGCCATCTTCTGCACATGCAGCACCGTGTCGCCGGTCAGCGCCTGCAGTTCGGCGAACGCAGTCAGCACGCTGGTGGCGTCCGGCAGGTCCAGGCGTGCGCCTTCCCTGTCCACGCGGCCGACCCACGACTTCGACGTCGCCTTCACCGCGACCGGGAATCCGAACTCACGCGCGGCGGCCGACGCCTCCTGCATCGTGCGGACTTCGCGGAACGGCACCACGTTGATGCCGAAGTAGGCGAGCACCCTCGCCGACTCGACCCGAGTGAGCTCACGAGGACCGTCGGCCATCGCCTCGCGAACGAACGACCGGGCGTCCTCGGCTGCGGCGCCCTCGAACGTTCGGACCTGCGACGGTGGTCGCGATCGCCACGCCGAGTACTTCCACGCGTGCGCGAGGGCATTCGCCGCACGTTCGGGCGTCGAGTACGACGGGATCGAACCGCGCACGGGCATCCCGTCCGGACCCGATCGGGACAGCCCCGGCGGCACACCCTCCACCGCGAGGAACGTGGTGACCACGGGTTTCGACGGAACGTCTCCCCCGTCCGCGGGACGCACCGCCTCCATCAGACCGTGTGCGTAGTCCGCTGCATCGACCGCGACCGGAGGCACGAACACCACGATCACCGCATCAACGGACTCGTCGTTCATCGCGACCGCTACCGCCGCGGACAGATCTGGCTGCGTGACCGCCGGACCGAGGTCGACCATGGCCACGACGTCGAGCCCGGAGGCGCGCGCCGTGTTCGCGGCCAACGACGCGATGACCGACGAGTTGCCGATGATCGCCGTTCGCGGCCCCGCGGGCAACGGCTGGTATGCGAGGATCGCTCCGCAGTCGAAGAGTTCGGTCAACGTCTCCACTTGGATCACGCCCGCTTGGCCGAGCACCATGTGCGCGATCGCGTCGTCTCGCCCTGCTTCGCGGGTGCGTGCCGCCCGGCTCTGCGTCATCGCGCCGCGTCCGGACTTGATCGCGACGATCGGCTTCGACTCGGCGACACGTCGGGCGATGCGGCTGAACTTGCGTGGATTTCCGAAACTCTCCAGGTAGAGCAGCACCACGTCGGTGCTCTCGTCGGTGTCCCAGTACTGCAGCACGTCGTTGCCCGACACGTCGGCGCGGTTTCCCGCCGACACGAATGTCGACAGGCCCAGCCCCCGATGGGCGGCGGTGTCGAGAATCGCGATGCCCAGCGCGCCCGACTGGCAGAAGAACCCGACGCGGCCCGGGCCCGGCACCCGCGGTGCCAGGGTGGCGTTGAGTCCGATGTCCAGGTCCGCGTTGATGACGCCGAGAGCGTTCGGCCCCACCAGGCGCATCCCGTGCGCTCGGACCCGCTCGGCGAGCCGGCGTTCGGACTCCAGCCCCGCCTCACCGCTCTCACCGAACCCAGCCGACACCACGACCAGAGTCCGAACCCCCTTGGCGAGACAGTCGCTGAGCACATCGTCCATCCCTGCGGCGGGCACGGCGACCACAGCGAGGTCGACGGGATCGGGAATGGCGCGAACGCTCGGATACGACCGAATGCCGCGCACCGACGGCGGAGCGGGTCGCGGCTCGCGGACCGGCCTGCGCTGGGTCGGTGCTGCGAACTTCGAGACGTGTTCCTCGGGTTCGGGCTCGTCGACCGGTGCGCCGGGACCGTTCACCGGGAACACGGGTCCGGTGAATCCGCCCGCAATGATGTTCGCGAGCAGGACGTTGCCGACCTTCTTGGTGTCCGTCGACGCGCCGATCACCGCGATGGACTGCGGATGGAGGAGATTGGCGATGCTTCGCGCCTCCGACGCCCGTTCGCGGGCGTTGCGCACCGACGTCAACGCCTCGCTCGGGTCGATCAGGAACTCCACGTGCACGGTGCTGCCGTCGAATGCCCGGCTCACCTGGTAACCGGCGTCGCGGAACACCGCGACCATGTTCGGGTTCTCGGAGAGCACCTCTGCCTCGAAGCGCGTGAATCCGTGTTCTGCCGCGGCGCCCGCCAGGTGCTCGAGCAGGATCGGCCCGAGACCACGACCCTGATGGTGATCGGCGACGACGAACGCGACCTCGGCGGACTCCGGTTTGCCGTCGGCCGCCAGCCCTTCGTACACGCCCATCGCGATGATCTCGTCGCCGAGGAGCGCCAGGAAGGCGGCCCGGTTCTTGTAGTCGACGGTCGTCATGCGGACCACTTCGCGTGGCGGCAGCGTCGGGGTGGGTCCGAAGTAGCGGAGGTAGCGTGTGCGTTCGCTCAGCCCGTTGTGGAACTCGACGAGGGCGTCGGCGTCGGCAGGGACGATCGGCCGCAGGTGAACGACGCCGCCGTCCGAGGCGAGTACGTCGGCCACCCAGTGGCGAGGGTATTCGGTGTCAGTCACGGGGGTCCTCCGGATCGAGGCCGTGCAGAGGGAACACGGCGCGGCGGGTGGCGAGGATCGCCTTGTCGGTCTGGCGTTGAGCGTTCTCGGAGATGCCGTCCGGAGGCGGAGCCCCGGCGTCGCCGTCCCATGGCACATAAGCGAGGTCGCCGCCGTCGCCCATCGTCGACTCCGGCGGTCTCGAGTAGTCGGGATGCACGGCCTGCTCCGCCGCGGCGGCCTCGGCGAGCCAGTCGGCGCCGATCGGCGTCGAGGGGTCGACGTCCCTGTCGAGCGCCATGCCGATCAAGTGCGTCCAAGCGCGTGGCACGACGTTGATCACGCCGTATCCGCCGCCGCCGACGGCGAGCCATCGGCCGTCGCAGTAGGTGTCCGCGAGGTCCCGCAGGGCGCGCATCGCGGACGCCTGACCGTCGACGGTCAGCGCCAGATCGGTGAGCGGGTCGGCCACGTGGGAGTCGACACCGGCCTGCGTGACGATGATCTGCGGTTTGAACGACGCGATCATCGAGGGGACGACGGCGTGGAACGCCCGAAGCCACAACCGGTCTGTGACACCGGGCATGAGGCCGAGGTTCACCGATGCGCCCTCGGCGTGTCCGTCACCGATCTCGGTGGTCCATCCGGTGCCGGGCCAGAGCGTCGCCGGGTGCTGGTGGACTGAGATCGTCATGACCCGCGGGTCGCTGTAAAACTGGTGCTGGACGCCGTCGCCGTGGTGAGCGTCGATGTCGACGTACGCGATCCGGTCGTATCCCTGCGCGAGCAGCCATTCGATGGCGATCGAGCAGTCGTTGTAGATGCAGAAGCCCGCTGCGTGCCCCGGCATGGCGTGATGCATGCCGCCGCCGATGTTCACCGCACGCGTCACCGCGCCGGAGGTGATGGCCTGCGCTGCGGCGAGCGTGCCGCCGACGAGCATCGATCCGGCCTCGTGCATGGATTCGAACACCGGGTTGTCGTCGTTGCCCAACCCGAACAACCGTTGCAGCAGGGCGTTGTTCGACGCGGTGGCCCCCGACCCGACCGCGCGCACGGCGTCGATGTACGACCGCGTGTGGACAGTCGAGAGGATCGTGTCGTCCACCGGCAGCGGTTCGGCGGGCTCGACGTCGTCGAGCAGGCCGAGACTCCGCGACAGCGACATCGTCAACGCGAGCCGGATGGGGCTCATCGGGTGGGTGTACGCCCACTTGTAGTCGAGGAAATGATCGCTCCAGATGATCGCGGCATTCACCCCGCCAACGCTATAGGTTCTGCTCGCGCACATGTGGCCGACACTCGCCGAATCGCGTGAGCCGACCGGTAGTCACCGCCGGCCGATCACTTTGGGTAACCTGAGAGTTCAGCGAAAGGACCATGGCTGCCGTGAACGATCTTGTCGACACCACAGAGATGTACCTGCGGACGATCTACGACCTCGAAGAGGAGGGAATCGTCCCCCTCCGCGCACGCATCGCGGAACGTTTGGAGCAGAGCGGCCCCACCGTCTCGCAGACCGTTGCGCGAATGGAACGCGACGGGCTGGTGCGTGTCGCCGGTGATCGTCACCTCGAACTGACTCCGGCCGGCCGCTCCCTCGCGGTCTCCGTGATGCGCAAGCACCGTCTCGCCGAGCGACTGCTCGTCGACGTCATCGGCATGCCGTGGGAAGAGGTCCACGACGAGGCCTGCCGCTGGGAGCACGTGATGAGCGAGAACGTCGAGCGACGTCTCCTGGCGGTCCTGGACAATCCGACCACGTCGCCCTACGGCAATCCGATCCCGGGACTCGAAGAACTCGGCGTCGCGCCGACACCCGAAGCGGGCGACACAGTGGTCCGCCTCGTCGACCTGCCCGAGGGCGAGTCCGCGGTGATCGTGCGACGGATGTCCGAGCACGCGCAGGCCGATCCCGAGCTGATCGCCGACCTCCGCGAGGCGGGCGTGGTCCCCAACGCACGCGTGAGCGCCAACGTCGGACCGCGGGCGGTCATCATCAGCACTCCGGGCCACGAGGGCCTCACGTTGTCGTCGGAGATGGCGCACGCGATCTTCGTCGTCCCCGCCTGATCGTCGCCCCGCAGCCGATCGTCATCCCGCAGCGCTGTATGTCGCGGGCGGGATCTGAACGCCGAGGCGGCGTGCGAGGTCGAACGACAGGTCGGCCAGTCCGTCGAGGTCGCGCGGGCGCATGCCGTTGAGCAGTGCCGTGTCGAGAAGGTTGGCGAGTCCGTACGACGGGTCCGCAGCCAGCGCGACCTCGAACGCGACGGACGCCATGGCACCCGATCCCTCCATGTAGTGCAGGTACCCGAGGAGGGTGGCGGCGGCCGCGCGCGGCGTCCCGGCGAGCCGACGGGTGAGGTCGAGCCACACCTCTTCGGCTGCGTGCCGGTGGACGGTGAGGCACAGCCCGAGCAGTGCATCGCGGACGTGGACCGAGGTCAACGCATCCGCCAGCTCGTCGACCCGCCTGCACGCCATCGGCGTGGGCTGTCCACCGGTGCGGGCCAGGACGGTCTCGTACACCAGTGCCAGCCGATCGGCGTCGGTGCTCTCGATCGGACCACCAGCACCGATCCCTTCACCTGTGCGGCATTCGTCCCCGTCGTCACAGTGCGCCGTGGACGCCAGGAGATCGGCCATCTCCGAGCGTCTGCGGAGGATCCCGCGGCCGTGTTCGACGGCCTTCGCCAGGGCGACCGGCGAGCACTGAGGGTCGCTGAGCGTTCCCGACTCGGCGATGTCTATCGGGAACATCGAGAACGGCGCCGCCGACCGCCACACCGTCCGCCACTGCGCGCCCAGCGACATGTCTCCCACGGCGAACGCCGCCGTCACTCCCCCCGCGGGTCGGAGTGCGCGGTGCAGTTCGCGGAACAGGTGGGTGAACGCCGGATGGTCGGGCGCGAACCGATCGTCGACGGCGACCGCGATGACATTCGTCGCGCCGTAGTCTGCTCCGAGACCGCCGAGTTGTGCGAACACCTTCTTGAGGGCTGCGGGCGGTCGGCCGCCGCGAGTCCACAGCAGGTCGTGCCGCATGGTCGCGGTGACCTGCGAGCGCGCATCGAAGCACATCAGGATGATGGACCGTTCCGGCACGAATCCGAACAGTGCCGGAATGGCCGCGAGAAGCGGATCGGGATCGGCGACGGTGACTGAGCCCTCAAGACGGGTGGTGATGGTGATCTTCATGGCGCTCACTGTGCGCCGAGAATCACCTCGTCGACGGCCCTGACCACGACCCGTGGACAACCGATTCGGTTGTCCACAGATTCACCTGCGGTGATGCACGTCGTCGTGCACCCGCGCGAGTCGTCACTCGCCGAATGCGGCTGTCGAAGCGGCGTCGAACAGCGCGCGTGTGGCGGCCTCCTCGTCGGCCGACAACGTCGCGGACGGGTACCGGTTCTGGACGTACAGCCGAGTCGAGCCCTCCTGCCGGACGAGTTCGTACACGTGCGCGTACGCGGTGCCGTTCGCGACGAGATCACGACGGTTGACGATCACCTCGGTCGAGGTGTCGACGGTGGTGGTGATCGTCGTGCCGACGGTTCCGCCGAGGCGGAACGTCTGGCAGATGCCGTCGACGAAGTCGGCACGACTGTCGGATGCACGCGCGACCATGACCGTCAGAGTGCCGCCCGCCGGGCCGCCGGGACCCACCACGACGTGTGCGCTGTCGCCGTCCACCGGCGCGGGCGTGCACTCCTCCGGGTCGTTGACGGCGCGGAGCGGGCGGAACGTGATGTCGGCGATCGCACCGGGCACGCCGGCCCGTGGAACCGCGGTCGCAGGTCCGTACGGGAACGCGGAGACCTCGACGACTTTCGTCGAGAGATCGGGTTCGCGGACGGCGCCGCCGTCGACACCACACGCGGTCGTGCCGACAAGCACGGCCACCGCGACAACACCACACTTCACTCCAGTCACAACACGCACGCCCCTCACTGTGCCACGTCTGCCACCTGCGGGGAATGGTCGCATCGGAAACCGTGTTGAAGCGCATGACTCCCGTACGGGACAATGGAAACTCTTGTGGTGCACTCGACGCACCATCGTCAAGGAAGGGGCACCCGTGAACGACAACTCGATGGAGCCGCGTTCGCTGTACGAGCTCGAATTCCCCGCACCCGCCGTCTCCGGCGCCGAGGGCGACGGCCCGGTGCTGATCCACGCACTCGAGGGCTACGCCGACGCAGGCCACGCCGTCGCGCTCGCCGCATCGCACCTGCGCGACGCCCTCGACACCGAACTGGTCGCGACGTTCAACACCGACGAGCTGATCGACTACCGGTCACGTCGACCGATGATCTCCTTCTCCGGCACCCAATTCGACGGCATCACCATGCCGAAGCTGACCATGCACGCGGTCAAAGACAATGCGGGAGTGCCGTTCCTGCTGCTCGAGGGCCCCGAACCCGACCTTCGCTGGGATCGATTCACCGAGGCGCTCGCAGCGCTCGCCGAGCACTTCGGAGTCTCCCAGGTCGTCGGCCTCAACTCGATCCCGATGGCCGTCCCCCACACCCGCCCAGCCTCGGTCACCGCGCACGGCAACGACAAGGACGCGCTCGCCGACCTCAACAAATGGGGCAATCCGTTGAAGCTCCCCGCGAGCGCATCGATGCTGCTCGAACTCCGTCTCGGCGAAGCGGGCTACCGCACCGCGGGCCTGTCCGCGCATGTGCCGCACTACCTGGCGCAGACGAACTACCCGGCCGCCGCCGCCTCGCTCGTCGAGAACATCGGCGTCGTCACCGGACTCGAGCTGCCGATCGCCGCACTGACCAACGCCGCCGCGGAGGTCCGCAAGCAGATCGACGGCGAAGTCGAGGGCAACGAGGAGATCTCGTCGGTCGTGTCCGCGCTCGAGAACCAGTACGACGCCTACATGCGGTCGCAGGAGGAGCAGGCCTCGCTCCTGGCGCCGGACGAATCCATGCCAACCGGCGACGAACTCGGCGCCGAGTTCGAGAAGTTCCTCGCCGAACACGCCGCAGAGTTCGGCGACACAGATGAAGGACGTGATCAGGTCTGACCGACCAGACCCCCACCGCCCCTGAACCGCTGCAGCCCACCGAGAACGAGGACCTCGCATTCGAGAGGTTCTCCGACTGGTGGGCTGCTCGCGGCATCGACATGTACCCGCACCAAGAGGACTCGCTCCTGGAGCTCGTATCGGGGAGCAACGTCATCCTGGCGACACCGACAGGTTCGGGCAAGTCGCTTGTAGCGTCCGGCGCGATCTACTTCGCCCGCTGCCGGGGACAGCGCGCCTACTACACCGCACCCATCAAAGCGCTGGTCAGCGAGAAGTTCTTCGACCTGTGCGAGCAGTTCGGCGCGGAGAACGTCGGGTTGGCAACCGGCGACGCCTCGGTCAACTCCGATGCGCCGATCGTGTGTGCGACCGCCGAGATCGTCGCCAACATCGCCCTGCGCGAAGGTCCCGACAGCGATATCGGCGTCCTGGTGGCCGATGAGTTCCACTACTACGGCGAGTCCGACCGTGGCTGGGCCTGGCAGGTGCCGTTGATCGAACTCCCCAACACCCAGTTCCTGCTGATGTCCGCGACGCTCGGCGACACATCGTTCTTCGTCGACGACCTCTCCAAGCGCACCGGTCGGGCCACCGTGCCCGTCACCGGCGTGGAGCGACCGGTGCCGCTGGAGCACCGGTACGCGATGACACCGATCCACGAGACCATCGAAGAACTCGTGTCCGCGGGCCGCGCACCGGTGTACGTCGTCCATTTCACCCAGCAGCAGGCGGTGGAACGCGGCCAGGCGCTGCTGTCGGCCAAGCTGTGCACCAAGGAGGAGAAGGCCGCGATAGTCGAGGCGATCGGCGATTTCGCCTTCAGCACCGGATTCGGCGGAACCCTCAGCAAGCTGCTGCGATCGGGCATCGGCGTGCACCACGCGGGCATGCTCCCCCGGTACCGTCGCCTCGTCGAACGCCTCGCGCAGGCGGGCCTCCTCAAAGTGGTCGCGGGCACCGACACCCTCGGTGTCGGGATCAACGTCCCGATCCGCACAGTGCTGTTCGCGGGCCTCACCAAGTACGACGGCAATCGCATTCGGCGTCTGCGCGCGCGCGAATTCCACCAGATCGCCGGTCGCGCAGGTCGAGCGGGCTACGACACCGTCGGATACGTCGTGGCCCAGGCGCCCGATCACGACGTCGAGAACGCTCGCGCTCTAGCCAAGGCGGGCGACGACCCGAAGAAACTCAAGAAGATGGTGCGCCGCAAGGCCCCGGAAGGCTTCGTGAGCTGGGGCGAGCAGACGTTCACGACGCTGATCGACGCCCCGGACGAAGAGATGCGCTCGCATTTCCGGATGACGACGGCGATGCTCATGGAGGTCATGGAACGCCCTGGCGACTGCTTTGCCGCGCTCCGCCATCTGCTCGAGGAGAACCACGAGCCGCGCACCCGGCAGTTGCGCCACATCAAGCACACCATCGCGCTGTACCGCGACCTGTGCGAGACGGGAATCGTCACGAAGCTCGACACCCCGGCCCCCGACGGCAAGAAGGTGGAGTTGTCCGTCGACCTGCCGGAGAACTTCGCGCTCACCAATCCGCTGTCGGCCTTCGCCGTCGCAGCGTTCGAACTCCTCGACAAGGACGCACCGACCTACGCTCTCGACGTCGTCTCAGTGGTCGAGAGCATTCTGGACGATCCGCGACCCGTGCTGATCGCCCAGCGCAAAGCGGCCCGCGATGCGGCGATAGCCGAGATGAAGGCCGACGGCATCGAGTACGAGGAACGGATGGAGCGCCTCGAGGAGATCTCGTGGCCGCAGCCGCTCGCCGAGGAGATCGGTTTTGCGTACGAGGTGTACCGACGGGGCCACCCGTGGCTCGCAGGCTCGACACCGTCGTGCAAATCGGTGCTTCGTCACATGCGCGAGCGGTCGATGACCTTCGCCGAGTTGATCTCGCAGTTCGGCCTCGCCCGCAGCGAAGGCGTGGTGCTGCGGTACCTCACCGACTGTTACCGAGCGTTGTCGAACGGCCTGCCGATGTCGGCGGTCACCGACGAGATCGAGGATCTCACCGACGAACTCGGTGCGCTCATCCGCGGAGTGGACTCCAGCCTGCTCGACGAGTGGGCCGAGCTCACCGGTTCGCAGGCCTGACCGGAACGGTGACGTCACCGCTCTGCGCGACGAGCTCGGTGATGTCGGCCGCCAACGCGCGGTACGCCTCGGCGCGACCCGACGACTGCCGGTAGACCAGACCGATCCGGCGGCCGGGCCGCGGCCGCGCGAACTCCGCGACGGCAAGAGCACCGGCGGCGGTCTCCACCGCGACAGACGTCTTCGGAATCAGCGTGACACCGAGTCCGCCTTCCACACACTGCACAGCGGTGGTGAGCGATGCGGCACGCGTCTGCTGGAGATCGGGCTGGACTCCTGCGTTCTGACACACGTCGAGCGCTTGGTCCCGCATGCAGTGCCCTTCGTCGAGCAGCAGCAACGGCAGGTCGGCGAGCAGTTGCGGTGACAGCCGTTTACGCCCCGCGAGCGGATGATCAGCGGGCAGCGCCAGCAGAAAGTCCTCGTCGTACATCGTCACCTCCCCCAACGTCGCGACGCCGGTCGGCAAGGCGAGCACCGCGGCGTCGAGCGTGCCGTCCCGCAGTTGCCCAAGCAGTCGGTCGGTCTGATCCTCGATCACCATCAGATCGAGGGACGGGCGTCTTGTCGCCAGGCCGCGCAGCACTCGCGGCAGGATGTACGGCGCGATCGTCGGGATGAATCCGAGGCGCAGCCTGCCCACCAGAGGATCGAGGTCGCCTGCCGCGTCGAGCAGGAAGTCGTCGACCGCATCGCATGCGGCGATGGCCGCGGGGAGCAGCCGAGCGCCCTCCGGAGTCAGCATCACGCGTCGAGTAGTGCGTTCCACCAGCTGGAGCCCGAGGCCTGCCTCGAGGCCTGCGAGAGCCTGCGACAGTGAGGGCTGGCTCACACCGAGATCCATTGCGGCCGTTCCGAAGTGGAGTTTCTTGGCGATGGCGACGAAGGCACGGAGTCCACCGATCGACGGCTGATAGCTTTGATTGCCCATGCCTATCAGTATAGTGCGTGTCATCACGTTTACTTTCTAACCGTTTGTGGGCAGACTGGATACGAGCCCGAGCGACGGTGACCCCGGCATGCTCGCGGCCGATCAATTCTCATCGCACCCCTTTCAACGAATTCAGGAGTACGTGTCATGGCATTGCTGACCATCGGCGACCAGTTCCCGGCCTACAACTTGACCGCAGTCATCGGCGGCGACCTCTCGAAGGTCGACGCGCAGCAGCCCGACGACTACTTCACCACCGTCACCTCGGACGACTACGCCGGCAAGTGGCGCGTCGTGTTCTTCTGGCCGAAGGACTTCACCTTCGTGTGCCCCACCGAGATCGCCGCCTTCGGCAAGCTCAACGACGAGTTCGCCGACCGCGACACCCAGGTGCTCGGCGCCTCGGTCGACAACGAGTTCGTCCACTTCCAGTGGCGTGCACAGCACGAGGACCTCAAGACCCTCCCCTTCCCGATGCTCTCGGACCTCAAGCGTGAGCTCGCCGAGGCCGCAGGCGTGCTGAACGCCGACGGTGTCGCAGACCGCGCCACCTTCATCGTCGACCCGAACAACGAGGTCCAGTTCGTCTCCGTGACCGCCGGCTCGGTCGGCCGCAACGTCGACGAGGTCCTCCGCGTCCTCGACGCCCTCCAGTCGGACGAACTGTGCGCCTGCAACTGGAAGAAGGGTGACCCCACCATCAACGCCGGCGAACTGATGACCGCCTGATGAGCATCGACAATCTGAAGAGCGCACTCCCCGAGTTCGCCAAAGACCTGAAGCTCAACCTCGGCTCGATCAGCCGCACCACCGTGCTGACCGAGGAGCAGTTGTGGGGAACCCTGCTGGCCACCGCCGCAGCCACCCGCAATGCGACCGTCCTGCGGGAATTCTCCGACGAGGCCGCCGACACCCTGTCCGCAGAGGCGTACAACGCGGCACTCGGCGCGGCGTCGATCATGGGCATGAACAACGTGTTCTACCGCGGTCGTGGATTCCTCGGTGGCAAGTACGACGACCTGCGCCCCGGACTGCGGATGAACATCATCGGCAACCCCGGTGTCGACAAGGCGACGTTCGAACTGTGGTCGTTGGCCGTCTCGGCGATCAATGGCTGCGAGCACTGCGTCGGCGCGCACGAGAACGTCGTCCGCGAAGCGGGCGTCGACCGTGAAGCCGTCCTCGAAGCGCTCAAGGTCGCGTCGATCGTCGCGGGCGTCGGCCAGGCCATCGGCATCGCCGAGACCCTCGCGTAGGTCCGCACTCAGCTGTACACACCGGTGCCCCGTCGATCAGTCGACGGGGCACCGGTGTTTGTCAGTCGCTGTCCCGGGCTGCCGCGCCATACCAGTCCGCCACGTCCTCAGCGCTCGCCCAGCGGGTGAACGTCAGCGACTGCGGCCATCCGTCGGGGACGTCCTGCCACTCCTCCTGCCTCCCGTACGGCAGAAGGTCGAGCAGCCCGAACACCGATGAGATCTGTTCGACGCCGCGGCTGAACGTCTGCCATTGATGGAACACTCGATCTCCGTCGCGGACGAAGGTGTTGAGGGCGAAGCCTCCACCCGCCGGCGCCCCGACTTCTGCGCCGAAGTCCGTCCCCGCACACGAATACCAGGGCATCCGGTTGCCCGTCGCCTCTGTGTAGGCGACGAGCTCGCCGATCGGTCCGTTGCTCACGATGACGAACCGTGCGTCGTAAGCGTCCAGCCCCTCCAGGCGGACGAACTGCGACGTGAATCCGGTGCACCCGGAGCACTGCCACTGCGCGCCGTCGGTCCACATGTGGTTGTAGACGACCAATTGAGTGCGCCCGGCGAAGACGTCGGCGAGAGTCACCGACGTGCCGTCCTCGCCGGTGAGCACGTACTCGGGGAGCTCGACGACCGGCATGCGCCTGCGTTGCGCCGCGATGGCGTCGAGCTCTCTGGTGGCGGCTTTCTCTCGCTCGCGTAGGCGCTCGGCGTCGATCTGCCACGCCTGTCGATCCACAACCGGCGGAATCGGATTCTGGTACATGCTTCCTCCAAGTGTCGCGGTGGTCGGCAGAATCCACGGTAAGCCCCGGAAGCGGACGCCTGTCGTCGAATGAGCGAACCCCTCCGCTCGCGATTCTCGCGTGCGAAGGGGTTCGTCTTCGTTCAGGTGGGCGACCGCCGTCAGGCGGCGGCCACCTCCTCGGTCCTGAATGAAATCATTGTCTGGACCACCTCCTTTCCCTTGACGAGGACGACGCTACGCCCGAGCCAGGAGGGACCGCAACGGGTTTTCTACAGTTCTTTCAGTGCCGCTGCGAAGCGGTCGGCGAGCTCGCCGACCTCCTCCGTCGTCATGACGAACGCAGGCGAGACCTGCAGCGCGCCCTGGCCTGCCGCACGGCCGCTCACACCGTGCTCGCGGAGCTTGCCGATGGCGGCCATCGCCTTGGCCGGATCGGCCAGCTGAACCGCGCTGACGGCGCCGAGACCCGTTCGAACCTCGGCGACCGAATCGAGCTCGGCGAGCGGCGACAGTGCCTGGGCGAGATCGGATTCGAGGCGGTTCGCGCCGTCGAGCAGATTCTCGCGCTCGATGATGTCCAAGTTCGCCAGTGCGGCCGCGGCCGACGCGTTGTGGCCTCCGTAGGTGTAACCGTGGCGGAACCACGTTCCGCCGGCGAAGAACGGCTCGGCCACGCGCGGCGACACGATGAGGGCGCCCATCGGAACGTAACCGCTGGTCAGCCCCTTCGCGGTAGTGATCATGTCGGGCTGCAGATCGAAACGCGCCGACGCGAACCATGCGCCGCCGCCGATGCGGCCGAAGCCGGTCACGACCTCGTCGACGATGAACAGGATGTCATGCTCGCGGCAGATGTCGCGCACTTCGGCGAGGTAGCCGTCCGGCGGCAGGTAGACGCCGCCCGCGCCGATGATCGGTTCGACGAAGAACGCCGCGATCTTGTCGGCGCCGATGCGCTCGATGAGGCCGAGCAGCGCCTTCGCGTCGTCCCAGTCGACGGTCTCGGTGTCGGGGATGATCTCGCCGTAGCCCTCGGCGTTGAGCGGAATGCCGGCCAGCGAGGTGCCCGCCGCGTGCATGCCGTGGTACGCCTTGGTGCGTCCGACGGCGATGGTCTTGCCGGGCTTGCCCTGCTCCACCCAGTAGCGACGGGCGAGCTTGTAAGCGCTGTCGACGGAATCGGAGCCACCGAGGGTGAACATGACCTTCGATCCCTCGACCGGGGCGATCGCGGCGACGCGGTCGGCCAATTCGATCGTCACATCGGACGCGAAGTCGCCGAAGTTCGAGTAGTGCGCGATCGTCGAGAGCTGCTTCGCAACCGCCTCGGCCACCTCTGTACGGCCGTGGCCGATGTTGGTGAACCAGAGGCCCGCCGTGGCGTCGAGGTACTCGTTGCCCTTGTCGTCGTAGATGCGCGTGCCGTCACCTCGGGTGACGACGAACGGACCGCTCGCCGTGACCGCGCCCATGTCTGCAAAACCGTGCCAGAGTGAACCCATGCGTCAAATATCGCACGAGGCGACCGATCGCCGCCCGTCGGTACCGTGAATCCCATGATCATCTGGGTCAACGGCGCATTCGGGTCCGGGAAGACGCACACTGTCCACGAATTGCATCGCAGGCACGGACGGGGTCACGTTGCAGACCCCGAGATACTCGGCTACGCGATGCACAAGATGCTGCCTGCGTCCGCACGCACGGACTTCCAAGACCTGCCTCAGTGGCGGACAGGCGTGGCCGACACGCTCGAGCGGTCGGCCGCCGTAAGCGACGAGCCGATTCTCGTGCCGATGACAATCGTCGACCCGCAGTACTTCGATGAGACGGTGGGGGAACTCCGCCGCCGCGGGGCAGACGTGCGGCACTACGCGCTCATCGCGAGTCGAGAGACACTCGAACACCGCCTGGCCTCACGGGTGTCGACGCTCGGCGCCCGCCTTCTCGGCCGGGACGAGACATGGGCTCACGCTCAGATCGACCGATGTCGGACTGCGCTCGCCGACGATTCTTTCGGTGTGCACATCGAAACCGACGATCTCACGCTCGACGAGGTCGTCGAGGTCATCGCAGCGGACGTCGGCCTGCCACTGACACGGAACCGGCTGTCACGCCCGGCCGCCGCAGTGCGTCGAGCCGAGGTCGCCGTACGGCACATTCGCTTCTGAGCTGTCCCCTCAGGCCTTCGACGCCTGCCCCTCGGCCAGTTCCGCTAGGCGATCGACAGACGCGGCGAGCTTGTCGACTGTCGTCGCCCTCGCACGCGCCTGCCGGGTGGTGTCGTGCAGTTCCGTCCAGTCGTACGTGTGCGTGACGACGGCTCCGTCGTCGGTCGGCGTCACCTCCCACCGCCAGAGGTGCCCGGGTCGCGGTGCGTCCACCGGAGACGGCTGCCATGCGACGAGCCGCCCCTCGCTGAACTCGACGACGTGATTGCGGCGCACGTCGCCGGTCGTGAGCACGGTGTCGAAGGTGTCGCCCACGGCGTGGATTCGCTGGCCTGACGCCGCACTCCGCAGATTGTCGTTGCCGTCCCATTCCGGTTGCCGTGTCGGATCGGCGATGAGGTCGAAGATCACCTCGGGTGGAGCGGACACGGTTCGCTGGGCGGAGATCACGCGTCGTGAGTCGTTCGTCATGACCAACACCTCACCAGTCGGGCGACGCCGTGGCAACGGTTCGACTCAGCGCGCACGTAGGATTGACGGATCATGTCGTCGATCCTGACCATCACTTATCCGCCCGAGCTGCCCGTCAGCGCCTGCCGCGAGGAGATCGCCGAAGCGATCCGCGATCACCAAGTCGTCGTGATCGCGGGTGAGACGGGATCGGGCAAGACCACTCAACTCCCGAAGATCTGTCTGGAGATGGGACGCACGTCCATCGGTCACACGCAGCCGCGGCGTATCGCCGCGACATCCGTGGCCCGACGGATCGCTGACGAACTGCAGACCGAGATCGGCGACGCGGTCGGCTACCAGGTCCGCTTCTCCGACAAGAGTTCGAAGAACACGCAGATCAAGGTGATGACCGACGGCATCCTGCTGCGCGAGATCACGACCGACCCGCTCCTGCGTCGCTACGACACGCTGATCATCGACGAGGCACACGAACGGAGCCTCAACATCGACTTCCTGCTCGGATACCTGAAGCAGCTCCTGCCGCGCAGGCCCGACTTGAAGCTCGTCATCACCTCGGCGACCATCGAGCCCGATCGATTCGCGAAACACTTCGCGGGACCGGACGACGCGGTCCCGATCATCGAGGTCTCCGGCCGTACGTATCCCGTCGAGGTGCGTTATCGACCTCTCGCGACCGACGACGAGGACCACGCCGACCTCGACCAGATCGCTGCGATCGAGGCTGCCGTTCGTGAACTGTGGTCCGGCGGCGACGGCGACATCCTGGTGTTCCTCCCGACCGAGCGGGACATCCGAGAAACCGCGGACACTCTCGGCCGGCGACCCGACGTCGAGGTCGTCCCGCTCTACGCCCGACTCTCGGTCGCCGAGCAGAACAAGGTGTTCAGCCCTTCTGACGGCCGTCGCATCGTGCTGGCGACGAACGTCGCCGAGACGTCGCTGACCGTGCCGGGCATCCGCTACGTCATCGACTCGGGCACCGCGCGCATCTCCAGGTACTCGACGCGAACCAAGGTCACGCGGCTTCCCGTGGAGAAAGTGTCGCAGGCCAGCGCACGCCAGCGCGCGGGGCGCTGCGGGCGCGTCGCACCCGGCGTGTGCATCCGCCTGTACGGCGAGGACGACTTCGACGCACGCCCGGAGTACACCGACCCGGAGATCCTCCGCAGCAACCTCGCCGCCGTGATCCTGTCGATGCTGGCACTGAAACTCGGCGACATCGCCGATTTCCCGTTCGTGCAGCCGCCCGAATCCCGTGCGATCCGAGACGGCATGGCCCTGCTGTCCGAGCTCGGCGCCGTCACCGACACCGATTCCGCTTCGGCACGACTGACCAAGGTGGGACGGACGCTGGCACGACTCCCGGTCGACCCGCGACTCGGCCGCATGCTCGTGGCCGGTCACGAGAACGGCTGCCTCGACCACGTCCTGGTGATCGCCGCGGCGCTCGCGCTGCCCGACGTCCGCGAGTTCCCATCCGACAAACGCGACGCCGCCACCGCCGCGCACAAGAAGCACGCGGTCCCCGGATCGGAGTTCCTCGGCCAAGTCCAGTTGTGGTCGTACCTGCAGGAGCAGCGCTCCGCGCTCTCGAGCAATCAGTTCCGACGACAGTGCGAACGTGAGTTCATCCACTTCCTGCGCGTCCGCGAATGGATCGACCTGCATCGCCAACTGACCCGCACAGTGCGCGACCTCGACTGGCACATTCCGACGACTGAGGTCGATGCGACGGCGATCCACACGTCCCTGCTCACCGGCCTGCTCACGAACATCGGCGCCCGACAGGGCGACACACGCGAGTTCCTGGGCACCCGCGGCACCAAGTTCGCGATCTTCCCCGGATCATTCCTGTCATCGAAGCCGCCCGCATTCGTGATGGCCGCCGATCTCATGGAGACCTCCCGACTGTTCGCACACACGGTCGCGGCCATCAACCCGGAATGGGTCGAGTCGGCCGCGGGCGACCTCGTGACCCGCACATACAGCGAACCGCACTGGTCCACCCGCCGAGCCGCGGTGATGGCCTACGAGCGCGTGAGCCTGTACGGGGTGCCGCTCGTCGTGCAGCGTCGAGTGCATTACGGGCCGATCGACCCGAAGACGTCGCGCGAGATCTTCATAACCGAGGCTCTCGTCGCCGGAAAGTGGCGCAGCAGGCATGCGTTCGTCCGCCACAACGCCGAGATCATCTCCAGCGCAGAGGATCTCGAACACCGCGCTCGTCGCCGCGACCTCGGTCTCTCCGACGCCGAACTCTTCGACTTCTACGACGCCCGCGTCCCACCGAACGTCGTGTCCGCGCGGCACTTCGACTCATGGTGGAAGAAGGCGGGCCGGGCCGATCCGACACTGCTGAACCTCTCGGTCGACATGCTCGGGTCCGACGACGGTCCGTCTGCGGCCGATTTCCCGGAGGCCTGGCAGCAGGGCGAGACCCGCCTCGAGTTGCGGTACAACTTCTCACCCGGCGCACCGGACGACGGTGTCACCGTTGTGATTCCGCGTGCGCTGCTGTCCCACGTCCACGACGGCGGTTTCGACTGGTTGGTGCCGGGCATGCGCAGTGAACTCGCGACAGCGCTGATCAAGTCCCTTCCCAAGGGCTTGCGCAAGTCTATGTCACCCGCGCAGAGATATGCCGATCTCGCCCTCGACCAGCTCACGCCTCGCTCCGAGGCATTGGTTCCGGCGCTCGCGCGAGAGCTCTCGTCGATCACTCGCATGTCGCTCGGTCCGCGCGATTTCCGACCGGACACTCTGCCCGACCACCTGCGGATGCACTTCGCCGTCGTCGACGACACGAAGGGCGCCGTCATCGCTCGGGGCGACCGCCTCGGCGACCTCCGCTCGCAGTTCGGCCCGACCACCGCGAGTCCCACCGCCGACGCCGCCGTCCACACCGCCTGGGCCTCCGACGGCATCGGGACGCTGGACGACAGTCGCGTGCAGACGCTCGCAGGCCAGCAGGTGACGCGGTACCCGACCCTCGTCGTGGTCCCCGGCCGGGGCGTTCGGGTCACCACCGTCCCGAGCCCGGTGGCGCGCGACGCCGGGATCACAGCAGGCGTGCGTGAACTGCTGACACTGGCCATCGCTCCGCCGAGCCGGAAACTCGCTTCGTCGTTGCCGCCCGCACGCAGGCTTGCGCTCAGTCAGAGCCCCTACCGGGACGTCGACGCACTGCTCGCCGACTGCACGCGTCGAGCCGTCACCGACGTCCTCGCACGCGAGAACACACTCGGCGACCTCCGTGGCCCCTCCGACTTCGCGGCCGTGTCTGAGCGGATCACACCGACCGTGCGCTCACTGGCGCCCGAGTACTTCGACCTCGCGGTCGCGGCGCTCGCCGAATACTCCGAACTCAGGCGCACCATCGATTCGCGCACGGGTTCGCTCGCCGCCGACGACGTCGCCGATCAGGCGGCCAATCTTGTGTTCGACGGCTTCGTCGCCGTCACTCCTGGCGCGGCGCTGCGGTCGCTGCCGCGCTACCTGACGGCTGCGCGACTCCGCCTGGAATCGCTCCCGGGGTCGGCAGCCCGCGACAACCAGGGCATGCTCGTCGTCGACCGGGTGATCGCGGCATGGAATCAGCGGCTGGCGCAGGTCCCGGAGGCTCGACAGGACGCGTTGAACGATCTGGTCCAGTGGCAGTTGGAGGAACTCCGGGTGAGCCTGTTCGCGCAGCAGTTGGGGACTGCGGGCCCAATATCTGAGAAGCGAGTGCTCAAGGCGATCGCTCAGTTCTGAGGAGTCAAACGCGCTCGCGGAGCTCGTTGATCTCCTTCTGGAAGTCGTCCGCCGATTCGAACGACTTGTAGACGGAGGCGAACCGCAGGTAGGCGACCTCGTCGAGGTCGCGGAGCGGACGCAGGATCGCCAGTCCGACCTCATTGCTCGGTATCTCGGCCGAGCCGAGACCACGTACGGTGTCTTCCACCTGCGAGGCGAGCTTGGCGAGCGCGTCTTCGTCGACGCTGCGGCCTTGACACGCCCGACGGACGCCCTTCATGACCTTCTCGCGGCTGAACGGTTCGGTGACCCCGTTGCGCTTCACGACGGACAGCACCGCTGCCTCCACCGTGCTGAAGCGTCGACCACACTCTGCGCATGATCGACGGCGGCGGATCGCCAGGCCGTCATCGGCAACTCGGGAGTCCACCACTCGTGTGTCGTCGTTCTTGCAGAACGGGCAGCGCATCCCCCGATGATAACGTCCAGCTCGAGGCGGTCAGTACGCGGGAGCAACCAGGGACTGACTCACCCGCAGACCCGACGTGTCCAGACCGTTCATCGCACGCAACTGAGCAACCACCCCCGCCGCGGGCAGATCAGGTGCGATCCGGTGAGCGACGTCCGTCAGCGACTCTCCGGACCGGACATGGACCACCTGGGTGGCCGCCGGAACGTCGGGCGTCGCCGCATCCTGGTACGACCCTCCGATGATCGCGAGGATCCACACCACGCCGGCCAGCACCGCACCGAGAAGCAGCGAGCCGACGACTCGACGACGACGGAACACGGCCTCGGTGTTCGAACGGTTCGTCGCCGGCGAGGCCACGGTCGATCGGGACGCCCGACTGGGCCGGAGGACCGCCCGATCGCGGGCCTCCCACTGCGCCTGCGGCTCATGCTTGAGCGAGTCGACGCCTGCCGATCGTCGTCGTCCTCGCCCTGTCGGGCGGCACACATCGCCGTCCACGCGCGGACTCGAATGATCGACGCGCCGCGTGTCAACGACCGGAATATCGCAGGTCATAGCGGAGATGCGTGCACGCTCGGGTGAGCGGTCCGCGCGAGCGGCGGGGCGGGTGATCAGTGCTTGACTCATCGGAGCCTCCTGTTCGATCAACTGTTCGAAGAACCTTTGTTCGATAGTTAACACCATGGGTCCGACAAAGTCAGCAACACGTCGAACAATTGTTTGAAATCTGTGGTCCAGTCGACTAACGTCGAGGTCAGTTCACATGCGATGTTCGAATGGAAAGGACCGACGATGGCGGACAATCCCGATCCCCTGCTCTCGACCTCCACCCTGGAGGCGTCGCTGACTCAGCGTCAGCGTGAAGTGCTCGAGGTGATCCGGAAGTCGGTCCGGGAGCGCGGCTACCCGCCGAGCATCCGCGAGATCGGCGAAGCCGTCGGCCTCACGTCGACATCGTCGGTGGCGCATCAACTCCGGACACTCGAGCGCCGCGGTCTCCTCAAGCGCGATCCGCATCGTCCGCGCGCGGTGAACGTCCGAGACGACAATCGCACGCCTCCCGCCGACGACTCGTCGGAGTCGCTGCCGACGCCGACCTTCGTGCCGGTGCTCGGCCGCATCGCCGCCGGCGGCCCGATTCTCGCCGAACAGGCTGTCGAAGAAGTGTTCCCGATGCCCAAGGAACTTGTCGGCGACGGCTCGCTGTTCATGCTTCGCGTGGTCGGCGAGTCGATGATCGACGCCGCCATCTGCGACGGCGACTGGGTGGTCGTCCGTCAGCAGAACGTCGCCGAGAACGGCGACATCGTCGCGGCGATGATCGACGGCGAGGCCACGGTGAAGACGTTCAAGCGTAAGGACGGCCACGTGTGGCTGCTCCCCCACAACGAGCATTTCGAGCCGATCCCCGGCGACGACGCCGCGATTCTCGGCAAGGTCGTCACGGTGATGCGTCGTATCTGACGCATCACCGCTGGTGGTCGGCGCCGGTCCTCAGGCGCCGACCACGGCACGCGCGGCATCGCGCGCGCCGGATGCGCTGGTCGCCGCGAGCGCTGCGGTCGCGGCGTCACGGCACTGCTGCAACGTCACGCCGCCGAGCTTGAGTCCCACCGCGGGCGACGCCGCCGGGGCGGACGACAACGATCGCACGCCGAGCCCGACGAGTACGCAGGCCAGCAGGGGATCAGCCGCAGCCTCGCCGCAGACGCCGACCGACTTGGAGTGCTTCTCTCCTGCCCGTCCGATCATCTCGATGAGTGCGAGAACAGCAGGCTGCCATGGATCGGTGAGCGACGCGAGTTCAGGCGACATGCGGTCGGCGGCCATCGTGTATTGCGTCAGATCATTCGTCCCGACCGACACGAAATCGACTTCGGCAAGGATCTTGTCGGCAAGTATCGCCGCCGACGGCACCTCGATCATGACGCCGGGAACCATGCCCCGACCACGCACCTGACCGGCGAACTCGCGAGCCTCGTCGACCGTCGCGATCATCGGCGCCATCACCCACGGAACCGCCCCGGCCCCTTTCGCCGCGGCGGCGAGTGCATCGAGTTGCCCGTTGCGGATCTCCGGGTACGTCGCGACTATCCGGTTCCCACGCACACCCATCGCCGGATTCGGCTCGTCGGTGTTCGCGACGAACTTCAGCGGCTTGTCCGAGCCCGCGTCAAGGGTTCGGATCACCACCTTCTGACCGTCGAATGCATCGATGACCTCGCGGTACAGCGCCGTCTGCTCCTCGAGCGTCGGTTCGGTCGCACGGTCGAGGAATGCGAGCTCGGTCCGAAACAGGCCGACACCCTGCACGGGCGCGTCTGCCGCGGCCCGCGCCGACACGCCGTCGGCCACGTTCGCGAGAATGAGGACCGGCTCTCCGTCGGCCGTTGCACCGGGACCCCGCCACGCGGCGATTTTCTCCGCCGTGTCGCGCGCCGCGACGATCGCGGCCGAGATCAAGTCCTCATCAGGGTCGATACCGATGGTTCCGGTGCCGCCGTCGACGTAACCGTGCGCGCCGGTCGGGATGTCGTCGAGGTCGGCCGCGGCGACGATGCACGGGATGCCCAGTTGGCGGGCGATGATCGCCGTGTGACTGCTCGGTCCGCCGAGCCGCATCGCCAATCCGACAACCACCGCCGGATCGAGTCCGGCGGTGTCCGCAGGCGCCAGATCGTCGGCGCACAGGATTGACGGCACCTCGGGCGTCGGGATCCCCGGCTCCGGAAGGCCCAGGAGTTCGGCGATCACCCGGTCGCGGACATCGCGCAGGTCGGTCACTCGCTCCGCCATCAGGCCACCGAGTTTGGTGAACATCTCGACGAACTGTTCAGTGGCCGCGGCGGCGGCGGCCGGCGCCGGGCTGCCCGCGGCGATGAGCTTGGACGCCGCGCCGATCCACCCGCGATCGCGAGCGAGACCCGCTGTGGCAGTGAGGACTTCAGCGGAGACGCCGGTGCTGTGCGATGCCCGTTCGGAGAGGCGTGCGGCCACCACTGTCGCGGCATCGACAAAACGTGCGGCCTCGGACTCGCGCTCGGTGTCGGCCACGGGCGCGGCCGATGCGTCGTACGTCGGCCGCTCACCGATGCGGATGATCGGGCCGTATGCGAGCCCGCCGACCACCGGAGTCCCGGTCACGACGGAACTGGCGGCGAACGGGTTGTCGGCGGATTGCACGGGCGCGGCATCGATCTGGCTCATGTGAGAGAGATTACAAGAAGTCCTTGACGCACCCGACGATACGGGAGTAAACAAAGATGGAATCCAAGCAAACGAAGATGCATCAACACACAAGTGCTCAGCTGACCAGGAGTCGTCACATGTACGCCGAAGAACGCCAACAGGCGATCGCGAACGAAGTCCGCCAACGCGGCCGCGTGTCCGTCGCCGAGCTGGCTGAACGATTCGCAGTCACCGGCGAGACCGTCCGGCGCGACCTCGCGGTCCTGCAGCGTTCCGGCAGCCTGATGCGTGTGCACGGCGGAGCAGTGCGACTCGACGTCGCCGCCGTCGTCGACGAACCGGACCTCCCGTCGAGGGAGGCCGCGCGTCAGTCCGAGAAGGCCGCGATAGGCGTCGCGGCGCAGCGCTTCCTGCCCGCCACCGGTGGTTCGGTCCTCTTCGACGCCGGGAGCACCACATACCAGGCCGCGACTGCGGTGAGTGGTGACGCACGCCTGCAATTGGTCACCAACAGCGTGCCGATCGCGTCGTCGCTCACCGGATTGTCACGGTCGACGGTGCTGCTGATCGGAGGCAGACTCCGACCGAAGACGCAGGCTGCGGTCGGCGCCGATGCCGTCGAGGCATTCGCGCGACTTCATGTGAGCGTCGGGTTCATCGGCACAAACGGGCTCACCGCCGATCACGGCCTGTCCACTCCAGACTCCGACGAAGCCGCGACCAAACGGGCGATGATCGCCTGCTGCGACCGCGTGGTGGTGCTGGCCGACTCGTCGAAGATGAACCGCCAGGAACTCGTCGGCTTCTCCGGCCTGGAGGACGTCGACGTCCTCGTCACCGACGCCGGCATCGACCCGGCTCTCGTCACCGCACTGACCGAACACGACATCGAGGTGGTCGTCGCATGATTCTGACAGTCACAGCCAATCCGAGCATCGACCGGACGGTTCAACTGGACGGGCCGTTGACACCCGGCGGCGTCCACCGACCGGTCGGCGTTGTCGACCAGCCGGGCGGGAAGGGCGTGAACGTGGCCCGAGTCGTCGATGCCGCAGGGCTTCCGACGATGGCTGTGGCGCCTGCGCACGCGGGCGACTCGTTCGTCCATCACCTCGAACGAGCAGGCCTGCCGCACAGCGCGATCGACGTGGCCGGAGACGTCCGGGTGAACCTGACGATCGCCGACCCCGACGGCGTCACCACCAAGATCAATGCACCCGGCGCGAAGCTCGACGCCGCCGAGGCGCAATCCCTGATGACGGCCATCGTCGAGCATGCAGCCCACGCGGACTGGTTGGCGCTCTGCGGCTCACTCCCGCCCGGTCTGCCCGCAACCTGGTACGCCGACGTCATCGGCGCGCTTCGCGGCGTCGGCGTGCACATCGCGGTCGACACCTCAGGCGCTCCTCTGCGTCACGTGGCGGCTGCGGGCCCGGATCTGATGAAGCCGAACTCTGAGGAACTTGCGGAACTGACCGGCGCGGATCCCGTCGCACTCGAGTCCGCCGCGGCCGACGGCGATCCTTCGGAGGCGGCGCGCGCATCCATCGCACTCGCCGAATCCACCCGTGGAGCGGTGCTCACCACTCTCGGCGGCGCGGGCGCCGTGCTTGCGGTCGGAGGCGAAGCCTGGTTCGCCTCGGCGCCCGAGGTGCGGGTCCGGAGCACCGTCGGGGCAGGCGACGCCTCCCTCGCCGGCTATCTGATCGCCGACCACGCCGGCGCCGACCCGGCCGATCGCCTCGCGCGGGCTGTCGCATACGGCTCCGCCGCCGCGTCACTGCCCGGCACCACCCCACCGACCCCAGACCTGCTCGACCACGCACGCATCACCGTCACCCGCCTGTAGACCCCCTCCCCGCCCCACAGCAAGGTAGAAGACAATGTCCGATCCCATCATCGCTCCATCGCTGGTGCTGCTCGACGCCGACGCGGGCGCCGACACCGAGGCTGTAGTCCGCACCCTCGCGGCGCTCGTCGGTGACGCCGGCCGCTCCGCAGACCCGTCCGATCTCATCGCTGGTGCGCTCGCCCGCGAGGCGAGCTCCCCGACCGGATTGCCGGGCGGCATCGCGATCCCCCACGCTCGCGCGGAATCGGTCACCTCCGCGACTCTCGCGATGGCCCGACTGTCCCGCCCCGTCGACTTCGGAGCGAAGGACGGACCGGCGGACATCGTCTTCTTGATCGCTGCGCCCGCCGGCGCGGGCAGTGAGCACATGAAGGTGCTCAGCGCCCTCGCACGCGCTCTGGTCCGCCCGGAGTTCGTCCAGAGCCTGCGCGACGCACCCGACGACACCACGATCGTAGAGCTCGTCACCGACGCCGTCACTCCGAAACCGGCCGCTCCGGCACCTGCTCCAGAACCCGCTTCCGAGCCGACGGGCAAGACGTCGATTCTCGCGATCACAGCCTGCCCCACCGGCATCGCCCACACCTACATGGCCGCGGACGCCCTCAAACTCGCCGCCGAACGGGCCGACGTCGATTTCGCCGTCGAGACGCAGGGATCCAGCGGGACCACACCGTTCACCGCGGCCCAACTGTCCGCTGCAGACGCGGTGATCTTCGCGACCGACGTCGGTGTGAAGGGCCGCGAGCGGTTCGCCGGCAAACCGGTGATCGAGTCCGGCGTCAAGCGCGCGATCAACGAACCCGACACCATGATCGGCGAAGCGGTGGCAGCGTCCACCGACCCGCACGCACGTCGCGTCGCGGCCGGTGACGGCGCCGACGCCACGAGTGAGACGAACGACGGCGGCATCGGCGTCGGCGGACGCCTGAAGCAGGCGCTGCTGACCGGCGTCAGCTACATGATCCCCTTCGTCGCGGCAGGCGGTCTGCTCATCGCTCTCGGATTCCTGATCGCCGGATACGAGATCGGAAACTCACACGGCGACTCGGGCCTGTCGAACGGCGCGTACGTCGCGCTCAACAACACCCTCTGGGACCTGCCTTCGGGAGGGCTCGCCGAGTACATCGGCGGTGTCAGCTTCGCGGTGGGCGGTGCCGCGATGGGCCTGATGGTCGCCGTCCTCGCCGGCTACATCTCGTACGCGATCGCCGATCGGCCAGGCCTGGCGCCCGGTTTCACCGCCGGTGTCATCGCCGTCACGGTCGGCTCCGGATTCATCGGCGGCGTCGTCGGAGGTCTGATCGCGGGTGTCGTCGCGCTGTGGCTCTCGAAGCTTCCACTCCCGCAGTGGGCTCGTGGACTGCAGCCGGTGGTGATCATTCCGCTGCTCGGCACGCTGATCACCGGCGCGATCATGTACATGCTGCTCGCCGGTCCCCTGTCGTGGGTGAACACTTCGCTCGAGGACGCTCTCAACTCGATGTCGGGCAGTTCCAAGGTGATCCTCGGCATCGTCATCGGCCTGATGATGTGCTTCGACCTCGGTGGCCCGGTGAACAAGGCCGCATACGCGGTGGGCGTGGCCGGTCTCGCCGCCGCCGACGCCGGCGCAGGCCAGTGGCAGTTCATGGCGGCAGTGATGGCCGCGGGCATGGTCCCGCCGCTGGCCCTGGCGCTCGCGACCACGCTCCGACCGAGTCTGTTCACCGAACCCGAGCGGGAGAACGGCAAGGCGGCGTGGCTGCTCGGCGCGTCATTCATCTCCGAAGGCGCCATCCCGTTCGCCGCGGCCGACCCGTTGCGCGTGATTCCGTCGATGATGCTCGGCGGCGCCGTCACCGGCGGCCTGTCGATGGCGCTCGGCGCCGAACTGCGTGCTCCGCACGGCGGCGTCTTCGTGCTCTTCGCGATGAACGGAACGTGGTGGAAGTTCCTGATCGCTATCCTCGTTGGCATGGTTGTCTCCGCGTTCGCGGTGATCGCCGCCAAGCAGATCAAGCCACGCGCCACCGACGACGCAGCGGACACCGCTCCCGCCGCCGCCACCGCCTGACTCCGACTCCGCTTGACCCTGAAGTAAAACAATCCGAAAGGCGCACCACATGCCCAGCACCACCGTGACCGTCGGCTCCGCAGTCGGTCTCCACGCTCGCCCGGCGACTCTGATCGCAGAAGCCGCGGCCGCCCTCGGCTCGTCGGTCACCCTCGCCGCAGACGGTGGCGACCCGGTCGACGCTGGCAGTGCACTGATGATCATGACGCTCGGCGCCGAGAAGGGCGCGACGATCACCGTCGAGAGTGACGACCAGGCCGCCGTGGACACCATCGCGGCTCTGGTCGCGAAGGACCTCGACGCCGAATAGAGCCTCTCTTTCGACACCAACGCCGAAGGCGCCCGCATCCGTGCGGGCGCCTTCTCTGTTCCTAAACGATCAGGTCGGCGAACTCTCCGGCGAGCGCGGACGGCATGCGCACGTGCAGACGAGTGCCGTCGGCGTTGTGCTCGGTCGACAGCACATGCGCGTACTGGTGGAGCCGCGAGATCACCTCGCCCCGGGCGAACGGGACCTGGAGGTCTGCTTCGACGTCGTCACGCTGAACGAACGCGGTGATGCGGTCGAACAGGCCGGGCAGCCCTTCGCCCGTGCGCGCCGACACGAAGACCGCGTCGGGGAACTCCGCACGCAGGGTGGTCATGCGCACATCGTCGATCGCGTCGATCTTGTTGATCACCAACATCTCCGGCGGCGGAGGAAGCTTCTCCTCCTCAAGCACTTCGCGGAGCACCTGACGGACCGTGGAGATCTGCAGATCCGGGAAGGGATCGGCGCCGTCGACGACGTGGATCAGCAGATCAGCGTCGACCGCCTCTTCGAGCGTCGACCGGAACGCTTCGACGAGCTGAGTCGGCAGGTGTCGGACGAAGCCGACGGTGTCGGTGAAGACCACTTCGTGGCCGTCGGCGAGTTCCGCGCGGCGGGTCGTCGGGTCGAGAGTGGCGAACAGCGCGTCCTGCACCAGCACGCCGGCCCCGGTCATGGCGTTGACCAGGCTCGACTTGCCCGCATTCGTGTAGCCGACCACGGTGAGCGCGGGAACGGTGCCCCGACGGCGGGCCGCGCGTTTCACGGTGCGCGCGGTCTTCATGCCGCGGATCTCCTTGCGGAGCTTGGCCATTCGTTCACGAATCCGGCGGCGGTCGGTCTCGATCTTGGTCTCACCGGGCCCGCGGAGGCCGACGCCTCCGTTGCTGCCGGCACGACCGCCGGCTTGGCGGGACATCGACTCGCCCCAGCCGCGCAGACGCGGGAGCATGTACTCCATTTGGGCGAGGGACACCTGCGCCTTGCCCTCGCGCGACGTGGCGTGCTGGGCGAAGATGTCGAGGATCAGGGCCGTGCGGTCGATCACCTTGACCTTGACGACCTTTTCGAGCGCGGTCAGCTGAGCGGGAGTCAGCTCGCCGTCGCAGACGACGGTGTCGGCGCCGGTGGCGAGGACGACCTCGCGGACCTCCTGTGCCTTGCCGGACCCGAGGTACGTCGCCGGGTCGGGTTTGGACCGCCGTTGGAACAGGGCTTCGAGAACCTCGGAGCCCGCGGTCTCGGCAAGTGCAGCGAGTTCGGCGAGGCTGGCTTCGGCCTGCGCGAGTGTGCCGGACGTCCAGACGCCGACGAGCACGACGCGCTCGAGTCGGAGCTGGCGGTACTCGACCTCGGTGACGTCGTCGAGTTCGGTGGACAGTCCGACGACACGTTGCAGTGACGCGCGATCGTCGAGCGCGAGTTCACCGGTGGTGGGATGTTCGGGGGTGTCGATGTGAGTTTCAGTCATTCTGTGCACCATTGTGCCCGGTGAGGCAGGGACGATGCACGTGAGTTTCCCGGCCGGGCCGTCTAGAGGACCGCCCAGCCGGGATTGAGCTCGCCGCGGGCCACAAGCCGGGACGGTCCACGGAGGACGGCAGCGCCGTCGGCGACGGTCACCACGACGTCACCGCCGGGAATCGTGATGCCAACGACTCCGGCGTCGCGCCCGATCCCGTGGAGCGCGGCGCTCGCCGCCGCGACGAGGCCGGTGCCGCACGATCGTGTCTCCCCCACGCCCCGCTCGAACACCCGCATGTGCGCGGTGAAGTCGACGTCGGATTCTGATGGTGCGAGCGGCGTCAGGATCTCCACATTGGCGCCGTTCGGAAACACGTCGGCATCGAGCTGCGCTCCGGTCGTCAAATCCAACGCAGCGAGTGAGTCGACGGTGAGGCCCTCGACGACACACGCCAGGTGCGGATTGCCGACGTCGACTCGCTCACCGATGTAACGGCCTCGGGCGATCCCGACCGCGCTCGGTCCGTCGAGTCGCACATGGCCCATCGCGACACTCACATCGGCGTCGACAGCGTCGAAGCGGTGGACCACCACCGGCCGAGACCCGGCCCGCGAACCGACGGGGAACGTGTCCGAGTCGACGAGCCCGGCCGCCCGACAGTAATGGGCGAACACGCGGACCCCGTTGCCGCACATCTCGGCGATCGATCCGTCGGCGTTGCGGTAGTCCATGAACCAGTCGTCGGCAGCGACACCGTCCGGCAGTGCGTCGATCACGCCTGCACCGACGAGTGCACCGGCGGTGGCCACGCGCAGCACTCCGTCGGCGCCGATGCCTCGCTGCCGGTCGCACAGTGCGCTCACCAGCTCGGTCGTCAGATCGACGGAGACCGTCGGGTCCGGGATCACCACGAAGTCGTTCTGGGTTCCATGGCCTTTGACGAACGAGAGTGCGGGCGCGGCAGTCATGCAGGCGATTTTACCTGTCGAGCGCCCGGAGGGCTTCGGCGAACAGTGTCGGCGACGCCGCATCAAGCCAGATCGCGCGGTGATCGCGCCGGAACCAGGACCGCTGTCTGCGGACGTAGCGGCGAGTGCCGATGAACGTCAGCTCCTGTGCCGTGTCCAGATCGTACTCGCCGTCGAGGTGAGCGAGCATCTGTGCGTACCCGATCGCCTGCGATGCGGTCTTCCCGTCGCGCAGGCCCCGCTCACACAGTGCGACGACCTCGTCGCGGAAGCCCGACGCGAACATCTGGGCCGTCCGCTCCTCGATCCGCGCGTCGAGCACGTCCCGCTCGCGGTCGATCGCCAGGATTCTTGTGCCCCAACGCGGTTCCCCGATGGTCGGCGCGGAGGCCGCGAACGGCCGGCCGGTGATCTCGACGACTTCGAGCGCCCGCACGATCCGTCTGCCGTCCGTGTCGAGGATCGTCGACGCCGCAGCGGGGTCGACCTCGCCGAGGCGCGCGTGCAGTGCGAGTGGCCCGATGCGGTCGAGCTCCGCCTCGTACCGAGCTCTCACCTGCGCATCGGTGGCGGGAAACTCCCAGTCGTCGAGCAGTCCCTGCACGTACATCATCGATCCGCCGACGATGACCGGCGTGACGTCGTCCGCCAACAGCCGCTCGATCACCACGGTCGCCGCAACCTTGTACCCCGCGACCGTCGCCGTCTCGGTGACGTCGAGTACGTCGAACAGGTGATGAGGTATGCCGCGACGCTCGTCGACCGGCGGCTTCGCGGTCCCGATGTCCATCCCACGGTATTGAGCCATCGCGTCGACGTTGACGATCTGCCCGCCGAACCGCTCGGCGAGGTCGAGGGCCAGTGCCGACTTCCCGCTGGCCGTCGGCCCGACGATCGCGATCGGGGCGATCACCGGGGAGTCCATGTGGCGACCGTGTACCCGACACCGAGCGGCGCATCCGCGTACCGGAGCTCTGACGTCATCTCGTGTCCTCGCGCCAACGCCGCGAGGACCTGCAGAGCGACTCGCCCACCCACGCCGTCGGCCTCGCACGCCGCGGGATCAAGAGCGGCCAACGCCTCCAGATCGACCGAAGCGATCGCGTCGTCGACGGTTCGCTGCAGCGCGTGCGCAGATGGGCGGTCACCACCGCCCGGTGCCGACGGCGTCAACGCGGTGGCGCCGTCGGCGACGACCAACACGCCGACCGGGATCGGGTAGTCGCCGATACTCGCGGCGAGGTCGAACCCGGCCGACGCAGCCTCCTGCGGCGTCCACGACGGATCCACCACAAGCGGCCGGATGGACGCTGCCGGCGACGTCTGACCGCGCAGCCATGCGGCGATCAGCATCGACAGTGGAGACCGCTCGTCGTCGCCTCCGGCCCGGAGCGTCACCGGAACGTCGACGCCGTAGGACGAGAAACGCCTGTTCGGACCGTCGGCGCCGATCGCCACCCACCTCTCCGCCGCGGTGCCGAGACTCTCCGCGGCCGCCAGTGCAGCTGCGCGGACGTCGATCACCTCGGGCGCATCCGGACCGGACAATTCGGGGAGCAGAACCGGAGCACTCGGGACGATCGCAACCTGGGCAAGCACGGGACCGACCGTACCGGCATCGCCGCAGCTTTACCCAAATCTGCGGTGGGCGACCCCGCGCCTGGATCTGACCTGCTTGAATGAAGTCCGTAGTGATCGGCAGCCGTGACGCGCGGCGATAGCAGTAGGGACACCCGAGATGACCAACCCGACCCCAGCCCCCAAGCCAGGTCCGTCGACGTCCGGGCCGAAGCCCGGCCCTCGTCCGCACGGCGCCCCGACCCCCGCGGTCCCGGTGCACCACGTAGCCGTCGGCGATCCGTCCAAGCACGGCCGCATCGACGCGGACGGAACCGTGTGGCTGATCACCTCGTCGGGCGAACGCAGTATCGGGTCGTGGCAGGCGGGAACCGTCGACGAGGGCCTGGCCCACTTCGCGCGCAAGTTCGCCGACCTCGCGACCGAGGTCGAGATCCTGGAGGAACGTCTTGCGGCGCGGTCCGGTGATCCCCGCAAGACACAGACCGCCGCGGCCCACCTCCTTGAAGAGCTGCCGAACGCTCAGGTCATCGGTGACGTCGACGAACTCGCCGCACGCCTGGGCGGCATCGTCGCGAATGCCGACGGCGTCGCCGAGGAGGTGAAGGCCGAACGCGGTGAACAGCGCGCGGCGGCGATCGCCCGCAAGGAGGAACTCGCCTCGGAGGCCGAGCAGATCGGTTCCGAGGGCACGTCGTGGAAGACCGGCGGCGACCGTCTACGCGCCATCCTCGACGAGTGGAAGACGATCAAGGGCGTCGACCGCAAGACGGACGACGCGCTGTGGAAGCGGTTCTCCAAGGCGCGCGACGCGTTCAATCGTCGGCGCGGCGCGTACTTCGCCGACCTCGATCGGGAACGTGCGGGCGCCAAGTCGCGCAAGGAGGAACTGATCGCTCAGGCGGAGGCCCTCTCGTCATCCACCGACTGGGGGCCCACCGCGGGCCGCTTCCGCGATCTCCTGCAGGAGTGGAAGGCCGCAGGGCGAGCGCCCCGCGACGCCGACGAAGCCCTGTGGGTGCGCTTCAAGGCAGCACAGGACGTCTTCTTCGCGGCGCGGAACGCCGTCAACTCCGAACGCGACGCCGAGTTCGCTGAGAACGCGAAGGTCAAG
This sequence comes from Gordonia malaquae NBRC 108250, assembly GCF_000344135.1. Lineage (GTDB taxonomy): Bacteria > Actinomycetota > Actinomycetes > Mycobacteriales > Mycobacteriaceae > Gordonia > Gordonia malaquae. The sequence goes on from NZ_BAOP01000016.1 coordinate 87,707, forward strand.
CTCGAACTCCTCACCGAGGCCGAGGCGTCCATCGATCCGGAGAAGGACCTCGAAGCGGCACGTACTCAGTTCCGCGCGTTCCGCGACAAGTGGGAGGAGATCGGCAAGGTCCCCCGCGAGCAGATGCACGCTCTCGAAGGTCGCGTCCGCGCTCTCGAGAAGGCGCTGCGCGACGCGGAGGACGCCGACTGGAGCCGCACCGATCCCGAAGCGCAGGCACGTGCCGCGCAGTTCACCGAGCGCGCCGAGAAGCTCGAAGAGCAGGCGGCGAAGGCAGCCGAGGCAGGCAAGGACCGGGACGCCGCGAAGTTCCGCGAGCAGGCAGCGCAGTGGCGCGACTGGGCGGGCACCGCTCAGTCCGCACTCTCCGACCGGTAGCCGGTCGAAGTCGGGCGCCGGGCGTCAGTTGCCTCCGGTGCCCGACTTCCGCTGGAGAGCCAGACCCGCTGCTTCCTGCTCCGCCGCCTTCTCGCGGCGCTCTGCCTCCAATGCGAGGTGGTAGTTGCTGCGGGCCCACACTGTGCGCGACCAGTGGAACGTCAGCACGATCACGGCGAACCAGCCGAGGAGCAGTCCGATCCCCGCACCCGACGGCACTGTCCAGTCGGCGACGCCGACCGTGTTCCGCGTCCAGATCGCAAGCATGCCGGCAACGGATGCCACGGCGGAGCCGCACAGCGCGAGCCAGGCCAGCACCCACCGGCGGGTCAGCAGTGCGACGATCGAGAAGCCGATCCCGAAGATCACCAGCAGGTAGACGAACACGCGCGACGGAAGCGCGATCGCTTCGGCGTGCGCGGTGTCCGACATCGTCATCACGTCGAGCCCGTTGGCCGCGCCCGCATGCGGCAGAATCACCGACAGCAGTGCGACCAGCACGCAGACGGCCACGACCACGGCACGCGCGCCGGGATCGATCTCGCCCGCGACCTTCTGCTCGGCCTTCTTCAGGTCGTCTTCGTATTCGCCGAACGTCGACGTCTCGTCCGCACTCATGCGCATCCTCCAGTTCCGCAGGCCGAAGCCGTTTCGATGATCGGCGACGCACCGACCATCGGCATGCCGAGTCCCACGCCGACCGGTGCCGTCGTGGGTGTGGTTCCCGCCTGATGGGCGTCGCCCGCCCGAGTCCGCCGGACCGAGGCGACGCCGGCGTCGGCGATCAAGTGGTGTGGTGCGGCCTCGGTGATCGTGCTCGTCACGATGTCGCCCGGCCGGACAGCGGTGCGGTCGTCGACGGCGAAGTGCACCAGGCGACCATCTCGTGCGCGGCCCGTCATCCGGCCCGTCGCCGAACTCTTGCGGCCCTCGTCCGCGACGACGAGCAACTCCACGTCAGTGCCGACGAGTTCTTCGTTCGCTTCCAGACAGATCCGTTCCTGCAGCTTGATGAGACGCTGATACCGCTCGGTCACCACCTCCTGCGGAACCTGATCGGCCATGGTCGCAGCGGGCGTGCCGGGACGCGCCGAATACTGGAACGTGAACGCGCTGGAGAAACGGGCCTTCTCGACGACGTCGAGGGTCTCGGCGAAGTCCTCCTCGGTCTCGCCGGGAAACCCGACGATGATGTCGGTCGTGATCGCGGCGTGCGGCATCGCCTCGCGGACACGTTCGAGGATGCCGAGGTACTTGGCCTTGCGGTAGCTCCGTCGCATCGCCTTGAGCACCCGGTCGGAACCCGACTGCAAAGGCATGTGCAGCTGCGGGCACACGTTGGGAGTCTGCGCCATCGCCTCGATCACGTCGTCGGTGAACTCAGCGGGGTGGGGCGACGTGAAGCGGACGCGCTCGAGGCCCTCGATGTCGCCGCACGCGCGGAGCAGCTCGGCGAACGCACCGCGGTTGCGCGGTGTGTCCGGGTCGGCGAACGACATGCCGTAGGCGTTGACGTTCTGACCGAGCAACGTCACCTCGAGCACCCCCTGATCGACGAGTGCCTGCACTTCGGCCAGCACGTCGCCCGGCCGACGATCGACCTCCTTGCCGCGCAGTGACGGGACGATGCAGAACGTGCAGGTGTTGTTGCAGCCGACCGACACCGACACCCAGCCCGAGTACGCCGAGTCTCGACGTGCGGGCAGAGTCGACGGGAAGGTCTCGAGCGAATCGAGGATCTCGACCTGCGCCTCCTCGTTGTGCCTGGCGCGGTCGAGCAATGCGGGCAGCGATCCGATGTTGTGTGTGCCGAACACGACGTCCACCCAGGGCGCCTTCTTCAGGACGACGTCCTTGTCCTTCTGTGCAAGACACCCGCCGACGGCGATCTGCATGCCCGGCCGAGCGGACTTCACCGGTGCCAGGTGCGACAGGTTGCCGTACAGCTTGTTGTCGGCGTTCTCGCGGATCGCGCAGGTGTTGAAGACGACGAGGTCTGCGTCGTCACCGTCGGGAGCGGCGACGTATCCGGCGTCCTCGAGAAGTCCCGCGATGCGCTCGGAATCGTGGACGTTCATCTGACACCCGTAGGTCCGTACCGAATACGACTTCATCGCTGCACTGCTCACCCCTCCAGATTACGTGGCGGGGCAAATCGACCGGACGCCGATCTTTACACGTCTGAAACACAGTTCTTCGCCCGTCCTGCAGACCTGTGGCCGTTGCCACAACTACGTTGGTACACATGAACGACTCGAACGTCACACCGATGATCTCGATGACGCATGTTCAGAAGCACTATGGCGACCTCCATGTGCTGCAAGACATCACGATCGAGATCCCACGCGGCCAAGTGGTCGTCGTGCTCGGGCCTTCAGGCTCTGGCAAGTCGACTCTCTGCCGCACCATCAACCGACTCGAACCGATCGACAGCGGCGAGATCCGGATCGAAGGTGAATTGCTTCCCGCCGAAGGCAAGGACCTGGCCCGACTGAGATCCGACGTCGGCATGGTCTTCCAGTCCTTCAACCTCTTCGCCCACAAGACGATCCTGCAGAACGTCACGATGGGCCCGACCAAAGTCCGCAAAGTCAGTTCGGCAGACGCCGAGAAGCACGCCCTCGAACTCCTCGACCGCGTCGGTGTCACGAAGCAGAAGGACAAGTACCCGGCGCAACTGTCGGGCGGGCAGCAGCAGCGCGTCGCGATCGCCCGCTCGCTCGCGATGGACCCGAAGGTGATCCTGTTCGACGAGCCGACGTCGGCGCTCGACCCCGAGATGGTCTCCGAAGTGCTCGACGTGATGGTGTCGTTGGCCCGCGAGGGCATGACGATGGTCGTGGTGACCCACGAGATGGGCTTCGCGCGCAAGGCCGCCGACCGGATCATCTTCATGGCCGACGGCGCAATCGTCGAGGACACCGATCCGGAGAGCTTCTTCACCGCACCGAAGTCCGAACGGGCCAGGGACTTCCTGTCCAAGATCCTGGGGCACTGACATGAGCAGACCCTCTCCCCTACGACGACTGGCGGTCGTCGCGGCGGTGATCGCCGTGCTGGCGACCGCACTGGCCGCATGCGGCAGTTCCGAACCGCGCAACCTGCTCGACTCGATCCGCAACGGCAAGGTGATCCTCGGAACCAAGTTCGATCAGCCTGGCATGGGCATGCAGAAGCCCGACGCATCGGTGGTCGGATTCGACCCCGAGGTGTCGGAGTTCGTGGTGAACCACATCGCAGACGAGCTCGGCGTCGCCCACCCGGAGATCTCGTGGCGCGAGACTCCGTCCGCCCAGCGCGAGACGTTGATCAACAACGGCGAGGTCGACATGATCGCCGCCACCTACTCCATCAACGCCGCACGCTCCAAGAAGGTGGCGTTCGCGGGCCCGTACCTCATCACCTATCAGGGGCTCCTCGTTCGGCAGGACGACGACACTCTGACCTCGCTGACCGACCTCAACAACGGCAAGAAGCTCTGTTCGGTGTCCGGATCGACGCCCGCGCAGAACGTGAAGGCTCAGCTGAGCGGAGTCCAGCTGCAGGAGTACGACTCATACTCGTCCTGTGTTGAGGCGTTGCGCCGAGGCAAAGTCGACGCGCTGACCACGGACGAGACGATCCTCGCCGGATACTCCAATCGGTACCCCGGGGAGTTCAAGCTCGTCTCGATGACCTACCCGAAGGACGCGTGTGTCAAGGACGCACTCAAGAAGGCCGGAGCGCCGTTCTCGAAGGAGCGGTACGGCATCGGCATGGCGCAGGAGTACCCGGAAGCGGTCGACGCCGTGAACAGGGCGCTCACTGCGATGCTCGTTGCGCCGCCCGGCGGCCAGTCCCCGTGGGAGATCGCGCTGCGCGAGAACCTCGGCGACAAGGACGTCGACGCGTTCGCCGGCCGCGCCGACGACCCAAAGGTCGACTACGACCTCCTGCCGACAGTCGGCGATCTCGAATTCTTGACAAGCAAGTCCACACCCTGTGAAGGAGCCGCCTGATGTCCACACTCTGGGACACCATGGGCCCGGCACTGTGGCCCGCCTTCTGGATGACGATCAAACTGACGCTGATCTCCGCCGTCGGAGCTCTCATCTGGGGAACGCTGCTCGCCGCGATGGCCGTGTCGCCCGTTCCCATCATGCGCGGGTTCGCAACGACCTACGTGAACATCGTCCGCAACACCCCGCTGACTCTGATCGTTCTGTTCTGTTCCGTCGGCCTGTACCAGAACTTGGGTCTGGCGCTGGCGCCCGAGGACAGCGACTTCATCGTGAACAACAACTTCCGGCTCGCGATCCTCGCGTTCGTCCTCTATACGGCGACCTTCGTCTGCGAGACTCTCCGGTCCGGCATCAACACGGTTCCGCTCGGGCAGGCCGAGGCCGCACGGTCACTCGGAATGTCGTTCCCGCAGGTGCTCGGACTTGTCGTCCTCCCGCAGGCCATGCGAACGGTCATCGCACCGATGGGCTCGGTGCTCATCGCGCTCACCAAGAACACGACGATCGCATCGGTCATCGGTGTCGCTGAGGCGTCGCTGCTGATGAAGACCGAGCTGGAGACCAACGGCGACCAGATCATGGCGATCTTCGCGATCATCGCCGTCGGGTTCATGATCATCACCCTGTCGGAGGGCGCCGTCTTCGGATGGGCCGCCAAGCGATGGGCGGTCAAGCGATGAGCCAGCAGGCGACCGTCCTCTACGACGCACCGGGCCCACGCGCCGGCACTCGCAACATGATCAGCACCGTCGTCTTCCTGGCGTTGCTGGTGGCCGTGATCGTGTACATCGTCATGGCGTTGAACGACAACGGCCAGCTCACCTCGGAGAAGTGGGAGCCGTTCACGCAAGCCGGCACGTGGACGACGTGGATCCTCCCGGGCATCCTCGGCACGTTGAAGGCCGCTGTTCTCTCCGTCGTCTTCGCCCTGGTCCTCGGCGCGGTCCTCGGCGTCGGCCGTCTGTCCGACCACGCCTGGGTGCGGAAGGTCTCCGGCGTGCTCGTCGAAGTGTTCCGCGCGATCCCCGTGCTGATCCTGATCTACTTCGCGTACTACTTCTTCGCCGCCTACGCGGTGGTCCCGTCGTCGCAGTTGGCGTTCGCGGCCGTCGTCTTCGGTCTGACCTTCTACAACGGTTCGGTGATCGCCGAGATCCTCCGGGCGGGCATCGAATCGCTCCCGAAGGGGCAGTCCGAGGCCGCGAAGTCGATCGGCATGCGCAAGTCGCAGATGATGCGCCTGATCCTGCTCCCCCAGGCCGTGACCGCCATGCTGCCCGCACTCGTGTCGCAGATGGTCATCGCGCTGAAGGACAGCGCCCTCGGTTACGCGATCGGCTACATCGAGGTGGTCCGATCCGGGCAGAAGGCTGCGTCGTACTTCGGGAACTACCTGCCGTCGCTGATCGTGGTCGCGGTGATCATGATCGTGTTGAACTTCGCGCTCACCACGCTCGCTCGCCGCATGGAGCGGCGCCTTCGCGAGGGCAAGCGGAAGTCGGGCAAGCTGCCCGCGATCGACGCCGACGCACCGAAGGCCGACGTGGGCGGCTGATCGATCAGTCCACGGCGTCCCGCCGGGCGGCGATCACGTCCTTCACCACGGACGTGATCACGTCCGGCGGGTACCCGCGGCGTCCGAGCGCCCCGGTCAGCCGACGGTACGCTTTCGCTCGCACTGCCGGGTCGGCGAGATCGTCGGCGTCGAATGTGAGCTTCTTCTCGGCGAGAGAGTACGCGATCTCGCGTTCGGCTTCGGCGTCGATCGTCTCGAGCGCCTGCGCGGCGACGTCGTCGTCGATTCCCTTGGTCCGAAGCTCCCGTTTGAGTGCGAGCCTGCCTCGTTGCGACGTCGCGCTGCGCGACCGGACCCACTGCTGCGCGAACTCTTCGTCGTCGAGCAGTTTCCACTCGTCCAGTCGAGTCATGGTCCGTTCGATCTCGTCCGGCGGGAACTCCCGTGCGACGAGCCGATCCTGCATCTCCTGACGACTGCGGGCCCGTGCACCGAGGAGCCGCAGTGCGGCGTCCCAGGCGGACGGGCCCGAGCCGGTGGATTTACGCTCCACCATGGACGAGGTCAGAAGTCGACGGGTTCGGGTGCGACGGCGTCGGCGTCGACTGCGTCGCGGCGGCCGATGCCGAGCTTGTCCTTGATCTTGGTCTCGATCTCATTGGCGATGTCGGGATTCTCGATCAAGAAGGTACGGGCCTTCTCCTTGCCCTGGCCGAGCTGGTCGCCCTCGTAGGTGAACCACGAGCCGGACTTCCGGATGAAGCCCTCGGCGACGCCGAGATCGATCAGCGAGCCTTCGCGGCTGATGCCGTGTCCGTACAGGATGTCGAACTCGGCCTGCTTGAAGGGCGGCGCGACCTTGTTCTTGACGACCTTGACACGCGTGCGGTTGCCGACTGCGTCGGTGCCGTCCTTCAGTGTCTCGATGCGACGCACGTCCAGGCGGACCGAAGCGTAGAACTTGAGCGCCTTGCCGCCGGTTGTGGTCTCCGGCGAGCCGAACATGACACCGATCTTCTCGCGAAGCTGGTTGATGAAGATCGCAGTGGTGTTCGAGTTGTTCAGACCGGAGGTCATCTTGCGGAGGGCCTGGCTCATGAGACGGGCCTGCAGGCCGACGTGACTGTCGCCCATCTCGCCTTCGATCTCGGCCTTCGGCACCAGAGCCGCGACGGAGTCGATGACGAGGATGTCGAGAGCGCCCGAGCGGATCAGCATGTCGGCGATCTCCAGCGCCTGCTCTCCGGTGTCCGGCTGGGACACGAGAAGCGCGTCGACGTCGACACCCAGCTTGGCCGCGTAGTCGGGATCGAGAGCGTGCTCGGCGTCGATGAACGCTGCGATGCCGCCTGCTGCCTGCGCGTTCGCGACCGCGTGGAGCGCAACCGTGGTCTTACCCGACGATTCCGGGCCGTAGACCTCCACGACGCGGCCGCGGGGCAGACCTCCGATGCCCAGCGCGATGTCGAGCGCGACCGAACCGGTGGGGATCACCTCCATCGGCGGACGGGTGTCTTCGCCCAGTCGCATGACCGAGCCCTTGCCGAAGTTCTTGTCGATCTGCGCGAGTGCGAGGTCGAGCGCCTTCTGTCGATCGGTGACGGGTGCCATGTTGGTCTCCTCGTTCTGGTCTTTCTCCGGCTCATCCGGCGGTTCTGTGACCACCGTAGAGCCGACCTCCGACAATTTTGTCGAGCCGTTCCGAGTCTGCGTCGTAGTGCTGATGTCCGGGACCTTGCTGATCGTCTTCATACAAGGTTGGACGCACGGAACGGTGATTCGGTTCCACTGCAGTCTAGCGAACAGATGTTCGACTGCAAGCGACACGCCCGAACATCGTGTGATGGAACCTCACCAGCGTTCCGGTGGGACCTCGAAGTCGCGGCAGAGTGCACGCCACACGTCGCGCGGATCCACGCCGTCGGCGATGGCCTGGGCGCCCGTGCGGCCGCCCAGTTCGATGAGCACGTGGTCGACGAGCATCGCATCTGACCGCAGACGTCCGAACTCGATCCCGACCATCTCGTTGAATTCTGTCAGACGCATGTCAAGGGCGCTTTCGTGAGGATTCTGCGAACGATCGGGACGGGATCGACGGTCGCGGCCACTCCCGCCCCGATCCGCCGAGCGTTGTCGGTGTACGAGGGATCGTCGAGTACCTGCTTCACGGCGGCGGCTATCGCAGCCGGAGTCGCAGGTCTGACGATGACACCCGCTCCGGCGCGCGACACTCGATTCGCCAGTTCCCACTGATCGCCGCCACCCGGGACTGTCACGACAGGCACTCCGGCGAGCAGGGCCTTGGCGAGCATCCCGTGTCCGGCGCCGCAGACAGCGACCGCGGCATCGGCGAGGACCTCGTCCTGACGAGCCGTTCCGGCGACGAGCGAGGACGGCGCCCGAACGTCCGCCGGGGGCGGCGTGAGGGCCGAGTACACCACGCGAAGCGGACGTTCGACGGATAGATCGGAGAGGCCTTCCAACGCCGCGGCGCCCAGGTCGGCTTCGCCGGACCGTGCCGTCGACGGGGCGATGACGACAAGACGTCCGTCGCCGGGCGGACGATCGAACACCGCATCGGTGGGCTCGTGCAGAAGCGGTCCGATGAGGTGGGTCCGCTCGGGCCAGTCGGGACGGTGCACTTCCAGGCCCGGCAGGGTCGCGACGAAGCGAGCCGCGGGCCGTGGCGCCGGAGGAAGCATGATTCCGCGTCGAGCGACCGCTGTGGCGCGCTCCCCGGACGCGACCGCGCGGGCGCTCATCGACCGCAACACCGTGTCACGCAGACGCGTGGTCACAGTGGTTCCAGCCGCCATGCCGGCTCCGATCGGTGGAAGCCCGCACGACTGCTCGTACAACGGGTGCGGCGACAGTTCGATCCACGGGACGCCGAGCAGTTCGGCGGCCCATCCGCCTGCGCGGGTGATCACGTCGCTGACCACCAGATCGACACCGGACTCGGCAAGTTCAGGCGCCAGCGCGAGCGCCATGCGGGCGGCACGCGCGCTGAGTTTGGCGCCCGCATCGTCGTCGTCCTCCCCCGGCAGTGCGGCGAGGCCGGGCAGTTCCCGGACGCTCGCCCCGGAACGCGACTCCTCGGACACCCATCTACCACCTGTGTAGACGATCACCTCGTCGCCTGCGGCGACCAGCTTCGATGCGAGTCCGAGCGCAGGGAAGGCGTGGCCGGCGTCGGAGCCGGCCACCACCGCGATCCGGGTCAGTGCTTCTCCGTGTCCACAGCAGGTGCGGCGGGAGCAGGAGCAACCTGGCCTGCGGCCGGCGCAGTGCCTGCGGTGAGCGATCCGCCGTTCATGCTGGCGCGGATCTGCTCGAGACGGGCGTGGCCCGCGAGCTGGACGCCTGCGGCTTCGACTTCTGCCATGCGGCCTGCGACAGATCCCTTGGCCAGTTCCGCGGATCCGAGAGCGTTCGCGTAACGGCGTTCGATCTTGTCCCGCACCTGGTCGAGGCTGGGGGTGTTGCCCGGCGCAGCGAGCTCACTCATGCTGTTGAGCGAAGCGCTGACCTGCTCCTGCATCTTCGCCTGCTCGAGCTGGCTGAGCAGCTTGGACCGCTCGGCGAGCTTCTGCTGCAGGGCCATCGCATTGCGTTCGACGGCCTGCTTGGCCTGTGCGGCCGCGGTCAGCGACTGGTCGTGCAGCACCTTGAGGTCTTCGACGTTCTGCTCTGCGGTCACCAGCTGCGCGGCGAACGCCTCTGCGGCGTTCGTGTACTCCGCAGCCTTCGCGGCGTCGCCCGCGGTGGCGGCCTGATCGGCGAGAGTGAGCGCCTGACGGGCGTTGCCCTGCAGCTTCTCGATCTCCTCGAGCTGGCGGTTCAGTCGCATCTCCAGCTGGCGCTGATTGCCGATCACAGCGGCTGCCTGCTGCGACAGCGCCTGGTGCTGCCGCTGTGCGTCTTCGATGGCCTGCTGGATCTGGACCTTCGGGTCGGCGTGCTCGTCGATCTTGGAGTTGCCCAGAGCCATCATGTAGTTCCAGAACTTCACGAAGGGGTTCGCCATTGCCTAGTTCCTTACGAGTTTCGATGCGGAGAAGTTGCTCGGATGAATGCGTGTTTCAGGCCGCGGCAAGCGCAGCTGCAGCGTCACCCTGCGGTGCGATGACCTCGACGAGCGCGTCGGTCTGCAGGGTCGCGACCGGCGCCATGGCGCCCGCCACATCGCGCAGCACGTCGCTGATCTCGACCTCGAGTGCGACACAGATCGATGCGAGCAGTTCGCTCGACGCCTCCTTCTGCCCGCGTTCCACCTCGGACAAGTAGCCGAGGCTGACGCGCGCATCGGTCGACACGTCGCGCAGTGTTCGGCCCTGGCCGGTCCGCACACGGCGCAACTGATCGCCGATCGCCTCACGCAGCAGCACTGTCACGTGTACTCCTCCCGCACTCTCAGGTCGCGAAATCATTCTCACAAGCCGTGTCGACGACACTATCCGAATTTACCAACGCTCGTCGCCGCCGCGGTGTTCCTCGTCGGCCGTCGGACCGACCTCATGCCGACGCCGACCCCGACTTGCGGAGCCGGATCGCCTGCCACACGTAATCCAGCCCGGTGACGACAGTCGCCACGACCGCGGCGACCATCACGACCCAGCCGACGGTGTGCAGCGCTCCGACGTCCGGGAGCGTGAACAAGCCGATCGCCACCGCCTGCAGCAGTGTCTTCAGCTTGCCGCCTCGGCTCGCCGCGATGACGCCGTGCCTGATGACCCAGAACCGCAGCAGTGTCACACCGATCTCGCGGGCGAGGATGACGATCGTCACCCACCACGGAAGGACGCCGAGAATGGAGAGTCCGAGAAGAGCTGCGCCGATCAACGCCTTGTCGGCGATCGGGTCGGCCATCTTGCCGAAATCCGTCACCAGATTCCATCCACGGGCGATCCGGCCGTCCACCTGATCGGTGATGGCGGCGACCGCGAAGATGACGAACGCCGTGATGCGCCATATCGTCGATTCTCCCGAATCGATGAACAACGCCGCCACGAACACCGGCACCAGCACGATGCGGAACATCGTCAACGCGTTCGCGACATTGATCACCGGCGGCACCGCCGACGCATGATCACCGTCGACACGGCGCACTGGTTCAGTCACGGACGTAAGCCTATCGGCACGCCGTCCGGCGACCGCTGCCGGGCAGACGCATACCTGCGACTATTCTTGTTTTCCATGTCGCACCAGCAACCGCCGCCACGTCCCGACGGGTCGTCGGAGGTCGTCGTGCGTCGAGCCCGGACCTCGGACGTTCCCCGGATCAAAGAGCTGATCGACGTCTACGCGGGCAAGATCCTGCTGGAGAAGAACCTCGTCACCCTGTACGAGGCGGTCCAGGAGTTCTGGGTGGCGCAGATCGACGACACCGTCGTCGGGTGCGGGGCCCTGCACGTCCTGTGGTCCGACCTCGGCGAGGTGCGCACCGTCGCGGTCGCCAAGGAGTGCTCGGGCCGCGGCGTGGGTCACCGAGTGGTCGCCAGACTGATGGACGAGGCGCGCAGCCTCGGCCTCCAGCGTGTGTTCGTCCTGACGTTCGAGACGACCTTCTTCGGCCGACACGGCTTCGTCGAGATCGACGGGACCCCGGTCACGAAGGAGGTCTACGAGGAGATGACCCGGTCGTACGACACCGGTGTCGCCGAGTTCCTCGACCTCAGCTTCGTCAAGCCGAACACGCTCGGCAACACCCGTATGCTCGCTCACCTTTAGACCTCAGGAGACCGAAGTGCCACTGTTCCACGTCGAGTACACCTACGCCGCCGACAAGGCCGCAGTCCGGGACGAACACCGTCCCGCTCACCGCGAGTTCCTCGGAGCCCTTCACGAGACCGGTGAACTCCAGTTCGTCGGCCCGTTCGTCGACGGCACCGGCGCGGCACTCATGGTGACCGCGGATGACGAGCAGGCCGCACGCGAATTGCTCGGCCGCGACCCGTTCGCTCTCGCCGACGCTGTCGCCGCCGTCCGCGTCACGGAATGGAAGCAGGTCTTCGGACCGTTCTGACCCGTCAGCCCACCGACGATCCCCACGAGCCGTCGGAACTGCCCAGGGAACTGCCAGTCGGGGTCTTGCAGCCGCGAACCGTGATCGATCGGGGCTTCCAGAACGCCAGTGCCTGAGTCTGCGGGCCGAGGTACACGCGGTACCGGATCGTGTACGTACCGTCGCTCGTGACCGGAGGGGCCGGGGTGACGGTCCGCAGATCGAACGTGACCTTCGTGGTGTACGGCGTCGTCAGAGCCGAGGCGTTGAAGTTCGTGTAGACGCCGCCGTACCCGTACCGCTGCTCAGCTGGGAAGTCGGCAGGCACGGCGCTGCGCAGGGATCCGAGGTTCGCCGCTGCGGCCTCATCGTTCGGCGGCGTGTACCGCCCCACCGCCTCCTTCGCGCCTGCGATCAGCCGCCACGGCGCCGGCAAGGGATTCGGGTAACCGGGATTCCTGTTGTAGCCACTGATCAATTCGGCGTCGCTGGGCGCCCACGGCTGGTCCTCCTGAGCGAACCAGTAGTCCAGCGTGTACCAGTTGTGGGCATTGGTGTAGTTCTTCATCGTCAAGGTGACCGTGCACCGCCAGTCGTCGGTGGCGGCTGCCACCCGGATGCCCGATCCGGCGGCAGGCTCCGCGTGAGTGACGGCCGGTACTGCAGTCGCGGTCGCCGCAAGGGTGAACGCGACGACCGCGATGGAGCACAGACGAGTGAACTTCATGAGGAGCCTCCTGGTGGGTCGTCCACCAGGAAGCTACGCCCTCCGTGATCCGACCGTCGCGGAGTCGGAGCAGATTCGTCTGATCAGACCGACGCGTCGCGTCGCTTGGACACCACCAGACTCGCCACGGTGGTCACCAGTAGGGTGCCGCCGATCACCGCGAGCGAGAGCGGAGTCGAGATCTCCGGGACGTGCACCGACTCGCCTCCGTTGATGAAGCCGAGAGTGTTCTCGTGCAGTGCGTGCAGCACCAGCTTCACGCCGATGAACGCGAGGATCAACGAGAGTCCGTACGACAGGTAGATCAGCTTGTCGAGCAGTCCGCCGAGCAGGAAGTACAGCTGGCGCAGTCCCATCAGCGCGAACGCGTTGGCGGTGAACACCAGGTACGGCTCCTGGGTGAGGCCGTAGATCGCCGGGATCGAGTCGAGCGCGAAGAGCACGTCGGTGAAGCCGATGACCACCAAGACCAGCAGCAGCGGGGTGATCATGCGCTTGCCGTCGACCTTGGTGATCAGACGGTCGCCGTCGTAGGTGTCAGAGGTCCGGAAGAACTTCTTGACCATTCGTTCGAGGCGGCCTTCGCGCTCCTTCTCGTGCTCGACGGGCGCGTCGCTCTCGGTGAGCAGCTTAACGGCGGTGAGCAGCAGGAACAGCCCGAACAGGTAGAACACCCAACTGTAGGTGTTGATCGCGGCCGCACCGACTGCGATGAACGCGCCGCGCATCACGAGCGCCATCACGATGCCGAGCAGGAGGACCTTCTGCTGGTAGATCTTCGGGACCGCGAACTTCGCCATGATGACGACGAACACGAACAGGTTGTCGACCGACAGCGCCTTCTCCGTGACGTACCCGGCGAAGTACTCCCCGCCGTACACTCCGCCCCACTCCCACCACACGAATCCGCCGAAGGCGATGGCGATGGCGATGTAGACAGCCGACCAGAATCCCGACTCACGGAGTGTCGGTTCGTGCGGCGTGCGGACGTGGGCGAAGAAGTCGAAGACGAAGAGCCCCAGAATCACCAACCCGGTGACGATCCAGGTGGTCAGAGAAACATGCATGAAAAAACCTCCAGCGTTCAGCTCGATTGAGCGATGCTGGAGGTCTCTCCCACCGTCATCGGAGTGACGGCGGCGCTCCGGGAGCGAGCCCGACATCCGATCGGCGGATGTCCGCGGCACGTCCGTATTGACGGAGACGCCATAGGTAAGGGGATACTCCCCTCCTGATCACCGTCAGTCTAGCGAACCGTCGTCGGACCCGCCACCGGTGATGGATGCGATCACCCCGGCCAGGTCCTCCGGCTTCACCAGAACGTCGCGCGCCTTGGATCCCTCGCTCGGCCCGACGACCCCGCGTGTCTCCATCAAGTCCATGAGTCGTCCGGCCTTCGCGAAGCCGACGCGCAGCTTGCGCTGCAGCATCGACGTCGACCCGAACTGGCTGGACACGACGAGTTCGATCGCCTGCAGCAGGTCGTCGAGATCGTTGCCGATGTCGGAGTCGATCTCCTTCTTGTCCGACGCCTTGGCGGAGGTCACGCCCTCGGTGTACTCGGGCTCCGACTGCTCCTTGGTGAACTCGACGACCGCCGAGATCTCCTCGTCGGTGATGAACGCACCCTGCATGCGGATGGGCTTGTTGGCGCCCATCGGCAGGAACAGTCCGTCGCCCATGCCGATGAGCTTCTCTGCGCCCGGCTGGTCGAGGATCACGCGGGAGTCCGTGAGCGAACTCGTCGCGAAGGCCAGTCGTGACGGCACGTTCGTCTTGATCAGACCGGTCACGACGTCGACCGACGGGCGCTGGGTGGCCAAGACCAGGTGGATGCCGGCTGCACGCGCCTTCTGCGTGATGCGGACGATCGCGTCCTCCACATCGCGCGGCGCGGTCATCATCAGATCGGCGAGCTCGTCGACGATCGCCACGATGTAGGGGTACGGCTTGTACACGCGCTCGGAGCCCAGCGGTGTGCTGATCTCACCCGACCGCACCTTCTCGTTGAAGTCGTTGATGTGACGCACCCGGGACATCTTCATGTCCATGTAGCGCTGTTCCATCTCCTCGACGAGCCATGCGAGCGCCGCGGCAGCCTTCTTCGGCTCGGTGATGATCGGCGTGATGAGGTGCGGAACACCCTCGTACGGCGTCAATTCGACCATCTTCGGGTCGATCAGGATCATCCGAACGTCTTCGGGCGTCGCGCGGGTCAGCAGCGACACGAGCATCGAGTTGACGAAGCTCGACTTGCCCGAGCCGGTGGAACCGGCGACCAACAGGTGCGGCATCTTCGCCAGATTGGCACTGACGAAATCACCTTCGATGTCCTTGCCGAGGCCGATGATCAACGGGTGATCGTCACGCCTGGTGCTCGGCGCGTCGAGGACGTCGGCCAGGCGCACCATTTCGCGGTCGGAGTTGGGCACCTCGATGCCGACGGCCGACTTGCCGGGGATCGGCGCCAGCAGGCGCACGTTGTCGGTCGCGACCGCGTATGCGATGTTGCGCTGCAGCTGCGTGATCTTCTCGACCTTCACCGCGGGTCCGAGCTCGACCTCGTAGCGCGTGACAGTCGGGCCCCTGGTGTAGCCGGTCACGGCCGCGTCGACCTTGAACTGTTCGAGGACGGAGTTGATCCGGTCGATCATGTCTTCGTTGGCCGAGCTCCCCGTCTTCGGCGGGTCTCCCGCGATCAGCAGATCGGCGGGCGGTAGTTCGTAACCGCTGTCGTTCGCACGCGGCGCTGCGGGAGCGCGAGGTGCGGGCGGCGGAGTCGGCGCCGGCTCACGACGCGCGGGACGTCGACGCGGCGCGGGTTCGGCAACCGGAGCGGGTACGGGATCCAGGTCCGCGAGCGGCCCGATCGGCTCGGTGATCTGTGTGTCGGGCAGGATCGGCTCGGTCACCAGATCCGGCATGTGCGCGTCACGGTCCTCCCCCGCGGTGCGCCGACCCGACACCGACGGCGACGTCCGAGACGCGCGGTCGTGGTCCGCACGACTGCTCGTCCGAGTGGGCCGCTCCCGCGTCGGCCGGTCGCCGCGTGCGCGTCGCTCCTGTGGCTGACGACGCTCGTCGGGCGGGTAGTTGTCGTACGGATCGCCGTAACCGTCGTCGGCGTCGTCGAACGAGTCGCCGATGTCGAACGGAGCCGGGTCCGGCGAGGCGTCGACATCGTCGTCTGCGATGTCGTCCTCGTACTCGTCGTAGTCGTCGTACTCGTCGTCGTAGTAATCGTCGTCGCCGTAGCGGTAGTCGCGGCCGAGTCCGAGGTACTCCTGTGCGCCGTGGATCACGTCGCGCAGCGTGCGGCCGCTGAATGCGAGCACGCCGAACGCAGCGGCCACCAGGTACACCGGAACCGACAGCCACACGGTGACCGCATCGGTGAGTGGACCGCCTACCGCGTAGCCCGCGAAGCCCGCCGCGTCGGCTCGGCCGTCGTAGTCGCGGGGTGCGCCCTGAATCAGATGCGTCATCCCGAGTACAGCGATGGAGAGCAGCACAGTGCCGCCGACATTGCGCAGACGGCGGTCCGGGTTCGGCGCGAAACGCATCAGGCACACCGCGAGCGCCAGGTGGGCCACGGGCACCGCGTACGCGAGCGATCCGACGCAGGCCCTGATCAGGGTGTCGATGAACGCACCGACCGGTCCGAGCGCATGGAACCAGACTCCGACGGCGGCGACGACTCCGAGCAACAGAATCGCCAGCGCCACCCCGTCGCGCCGGGCCGACGGTTCGTCATCGCGGTGCGACCCGACTCGCGCGAGGTTCCCGATCCCCTTGGCGAGCATGGTCCACGCGGATGCGGCGCCGTGGCCGACAGTCACAACGACAGACGGACGATGCAGGTCCTGAGACTTGGCAGGAGTGCGCGGCGCCTGCCGACCCGCGGGCGCCTTGCGTGCGCGCGACTGCGGCTGCCCGCCGCGACCCTTCTGTGCACGATCCTTCTGCGGTTGCCGATTGCTTGCGGGCTTCCGGCTCGCAGCCGCCCGAGGCGTGGAGGTGCCGGCAGCCGCACGTCGACGCGTGGTTGCTTGAGAAGCCATGGGTCCAGACTAGTGCCCCTGCGTCACAACAGTCACACCCGCAACACCGGAACGGCACAGGTCGTGTTCTTTTCGTGACGTTGAGGCCTCGCCGGCGTCAGACGGACCGTTCGCTCTTCCGGACGGCGTCGACCGCAGCCTGCGGTCCGGTCACCGTCACGTCGACGGGCGCGCGACCGAATGCGAAGAGCAGCAATTCGCCGACCGAGCCGGTCACGGCGACCGATTCCCCACGACCGACGGTCAACAGTTCCCGCCCGTCCGGCGACCCGAGGGTCACTCTCGCAGGCGCCTTCGCCAGCGTGAGACGTCCCACCAGCGACAGCGGAGTCTCCAGCGCCCGGTTCATCGCCGACGACAGTTTCCGCGGCAGGAACGGGCCCGTGGGGTCCGCTCCCCCGCGCAGCAGATCCTCGTGATGGACGAACATCTCAGCGAGGTTGAGCACCGAGTCGAGCGGCCGGAACGGCGAGTACCAGGGCGGACCGTCGAGCACCGTCCGCATCAGCACCGGCCACGGCTTCGCCGCATACGACGCCTCGACCGACCGAGCGTGCCCGGACAGCGGAGGAAGGATCATCGCGGCCGCCGCGTCGAGGCGTCGCTCCCGGATGGCGAGGTGGACGGCCAGGTCACGGGCCGTCCAACCCTCACACATCGTCGGAGCGTCGGGACCGACGTTCCGGAGCGTCGCGACGAGAGCCGCGCGTTCGTCTCGGGCGAGGGACACCGCTAGTCGTCTCCGACGGCGATCACGGTCGGCACGATCATCGGTCGGCGGCGGTACTTGCCCGCCACCCAGCGGCCGACCACTCGGCGGACGGCCTGTGCGATCCGGTGCGTGTCGGTGACGCCTTCGTTGGCGAGTTCGGTGAGCGTCTTCTCCACCAGCACGACGGCCTCGGCGAGCGCTGTCGGGTCGTCGGAGAAGCCTCGGCCGTCCACCTTCGGGGCGCTGACCGCGACACCGGTCGTGGTGTCGACGGCGACGGAGATCGAGATGAATCCCCCCTCACCGAGAACGAGGCGATCGGACAGAGTGGAGTCGCCGACGTCGCCGACGGACAGCCCGTCGACGTAGACGTGACCCACCGGCACCCGGCCGGTGATCTGCGCGCGACCGTCGACGAGGTCGACCACCACGCCGTCCTCTGCCAACACGATGCGGTCGGAGGGCACGCCCGTGGCCTCGGCGAGTGCCGCGTTGGCGCGCAGGTGCCGCCATTCCCCGTGAACCGGCATCGCGTTGGACGGCCGGACCGCGTTGTACAGGTACAGCAGTTCGCCCGCGGACGCGTGGCCCGACACGTGAACCTTGGCGCTGGCCTGCGTGATGACGGTTGCGCCGCGCTTCGCAAGCCCGTTGACCACGGCGAACACCGAGTTCTCGTTGCCGGGGATCAACGACGACGCGAGGACGACGAGGTCATCGGCGCGCACGTTGATCTGCCGGTGCTCACCACGAGCCATCCGGGACAGCGCAGACAGCGGCTCTCCCTGCGAGCCGGTCGAGATCAGGACGAGGCGGTGGTCGGGCAGGGTGGCGGCCGTGTCCATGTCGACGACGACACCCTCGGGCACCGACAGGTAGCCGAGATCCTGCGCGATCTGCATGTTGCGGACCATCGAACGACCCACGAACGTGACGCGGCGGCCGTGGCGGTGCGCGACGTCGACGATCTGCTGGATGCGGTGGACGTGGCTCGCGAACGACGCGACGATGACCCGCTGTTTGGCCTTGCCGATCACGTTGTCGAGGACGCCGCCGATGTCGCGCTCGGGCGTCACGAAGCCGGGGACCTCGGCGTTTGTGGAATCGACGAGGAAGAGATCGACGCCCTCGTCACCGAGTCGCGAGAAGCCCGCGAGGTCGGTGAGGCGGCCGTCGAGCGGCAGCTGATCGAGCTTGATGTCGCCGGTGTGCAGCACGAGGCCTGCGGGAGTGCGGATCGCAACGGCCACGGCGTCCGGGATCGAGTGGTTGACTGCGAAGAACTCGCAGTCGAAGGCGCCGAAGTCCTGGCGGTCGCCCTCGGCGACCTGGATGAGCTTCGGCCGCAGACGGTGCTCGCGGCATTTCGCGGCGACCAGTGCCAGGGTGAATCGCGAACCGACGACGGGGATGTCGGAGCGGAGCTTCAGCAGGAACGGGACGGCGCCGATGTGATCCTCGTGGCCGTGTGTCAGGACGACGGCCTCAATGTCGTCGGTGCGTCCCTCGAGGTAACTGAAGTCGGGAAGGATCAAGTCGACGCCCGGCTGCTGGTCTTCGGGGAAGAGCACACCGCAGTCGACGATGAGCAGCTTGCCGTCGTACTCGAAGACCGTCATGTTGCGGCCGATCTCGCCGATGCCGCCGAGTGCGACAACGCGGAGGCCGCCCTTGACCAGTGGCTTCGGCGCGGTCAGGCGGTCGATGATGTCGCCGGTGACCCCGATGCCCGTCGCCTCGGGAACGGCGGGGCCGGCCTTCTTCGTGGGCTTCTGGGTCTCGCTCGGAGGTCCTGCCGGACGTCCGGCGCGACGACGACGCTGTGAGCCTGCCATGTCAGATCACCTCCGCGGTGCGCAGATCGTTGATGAGCGCCTCGATCTGCGGGCCGTCCGCAGCCACCTGAGGCAGTCGCGGGTCGCCGACGTCGAGGCCGGTGATCCGTAGTGCGGCCTTGACCATCGTCACTCCGCCGAGCCGACCCATCGCGTCGACCAGCGGCGCCATCGAGCGGGTGAGCGAACGCGCTCGGTCGAGGTCGCCTGCCGCCGCCGCGTCACGCAAGGCAGCGAGCCGGTCCGGGACCAGGTGGCCGATCACACTGACGAATCCGGAGGCGCCGACCGACAGCCACGGCAGGTTGATGCCGTCGTCGCCGGACAGGAACTCGAGGTCGGTCTGCGCCATGATCGTCGCGCCGGCGTGCAAGTCGCCCTTGGCGTCCTTCACGGCCTTGATATTGGGGTGCTCGGCCAGACGCAGGATCGTCTCGGTCTCAATCGGGACCACCGATCGCGGCGGGATGTCGTAGAGCATCACCGGCAGGTCGGTGGCGTCCGCGACGGCGGTGAAGTGCGCGTACACGCCTGCCTGCGGCGGCTTGCTGTAGTACGGGGTCACGATGAGCAGTCCGTGCGCACCGATCTCTGCGGCGTCGCGACAGCGGCGGATCGTCTCGGCGGTGTCGTAGCTGCCTGCGCCCTGGACGACGCGGGCGCGGTCGCCGACGGCGTCGAGGACGACCTTGAGGAGTTCGGTCTTCTCGGGAACGGTGGTCGTCGGAGACTCTCCTGTGGTGCCGGAGACGACGAGGCCGTCACAGCCTCGCGAGACGAGTTGGTCGGCCAGTTCAGCCGCCTTGTCGAAGTCGACCTCACCCTTCGACGTGAAGGGGGTCACCATTGCCACCGAGACCGTTCCAAACGGGTGTTTCACGCGCCCTGCGTCTGCGGTTTCCATGCCGCTCAGGCTACCGCCTGGGCGGGTGCGATCGACCGTCAGCCCTCGAAAACGAAGGGTGATGTCGCGACGTGGGTTCCGTCCGCGAGTTCACCGATTTCGAAGTCTCCGAAAGCGGTCGGCGCGATGCCGGTGAGCTGCCGAAGGCATTCGACGGCGAGCTGGCGGATCTCGACGTCGGCGTGCTCGGTGGCGCGCATGCCGATGAAGTGGCGCCACGCCCGATAGTTGCCGGTCACGACGATCCGGGTCTCCGTCGCGTTCGGCAGCACCGCGCGGGCCGCCTGACGGGCCTGTTTACGTCGCAGAATCGCGTTCGGGACGTCGTCGAACTTGGCTTCGAGCTCGGTCAGGAGTTCGGTGTACGCGGCCCGCGACGCGTCGGTGGCCTTGACGAACAACTCTTCAAGACGCTGGTCTCCCCTGATCGCGGGCGGAGCGACCACGTTGGAGTCGTGTTCGGGCACAAAGCGCTGGGAGAGCTGCGAATACGAGAAGTGTCGATGACGAATGAGTTCGTGTGTGCACGACCGGGAGATGCCCGTGATGTAGAAGGTGACGTTCGAGTGCTCGAACAGGGAGGTGTGCCCCACTTCGAGGACGTGTCGCAGGTATCCGGCGTTCGTTGCCGTACGCGGGTTCGGCTTGTCCCAGCTCTCGTAGCACGCGCGTCCGGCGAACTCGATGAGCGCTTCCCCGCCGTCGGTGTCCGTGCTCCAGTCGATGTCGGCGGGCGGCGTGAACTGCGTCGAGGCCACCAATTGCACCTTGAGCGGCACGAGTTCGGACACCGTTGGACTCCTGACAAGCGGATCTGCGGTCCGGCGAGTGCCGGACCCTGTCGCGCCATTGTCCCGCAGCGTCGGACGCAGGCGTCAGCCGACCCAGTCGATCAGCGCGATCGCGACGTCTTCGTTCGCCAGCAGCGAGAAATGATGGGCGCGGTCGAGGTGCACTCCGTTTGCGGGGTCGAATCCGATCCGGCGGGCGCGGTTCTCCCCACTCGCACTCGGCCGCAGGACGAGCCCGTCGCCGATGAGACGGCCGATCGGGTTGCGCGGCGAGCGAGTGATCGTCGCCGACGCGAAGTAGTGATCAACGCCGGGGAGCAGCGGAATCTCCTGGGCGATCGCCGCGCCGAGTTCGTCGGGGTCGCGGTTCTCCCAGTCTGCGTCGACGAGGCTGCCTCCGCGCAGATCCCGGATGCCGGCACTCCGCCGCCGCAGGAGCGTGCCGAACGACGCTGTCTCACGGAACGCCAGCAGCGCGGCGCTGCCGTAGTGGGCGAGGCTCTCCAGCGGCGCGCCCAGGTGTGGAGTTCCGAGGCTCGCCGTGGCGGTGACGTGGCGGACCCAGCCATGGCCGACCTGATCGGCGTGATGAACGGCACTGCGCACCACCAGTCCGCCCATCGAGTGTCCAACGAGAATGATCTGCTCGACGTCGACGGGCCAGTCCTGCACGAGTCGGTCGAGACGCTGCGCGAGTCCGCGGCCGTTCACCGAGATGTGGCGGCCGGAGTTGTATCGGACGTGGACGGGAGTGTGGCCTAGTTCGGCGAACAGCGGCCCGTAGTGCGGCCCCTCCCCGATCTCGAATGCGTGCTCGGTCTCCATCAGTCCATGCACGAAGACGATGATCTTGCCCGTCGCCCCCGGATACGCCGCGGCGACCGCATCGTTTCCGAACTCCACCGGGGCGCCGTCCACTCGGAGCGTCACCCCACCGTCGGCGAGAACGGACCGACGGTCTGCGAGGTCGTCGCCGATGAGTCCGGTGACCGCCGCGATGACCGTGGCACCGGTTCGGGTGTGCGACGGCGGGACCGCGAGCGGCAGGTCGGCGACCGCCCCTCCGACAGTCGCCGCCGTGCCGGTGCTTGCTCGAATCGCCGAGTAGACACCGTCGGTGATCGCGTCGTGCACCGTCTTGACCGGATCGGACGCTCGGCCCGCGACCAGTCCGACGCAGCGGAACACACGGTCGGAGATGCCGCGATGTGTGCGGTGCACTCCTCCGAATGCGACCCCGATCTCGGTGAATGCGAGGTCGGTGAGCGCACGCACTTCGTCGGTGCGAACGTCGGAGAGCGTATCGTGAACTGCGGTCATGAGAATTGAGTGTACATGCGTGCACTCATATTGTCTGCGGGAACAGTTGCCCTGCGCGGGTCGCGGATCAGGTGCATCATGATCGTCGTGAACACTTTCTCCCTCCGTCGTCGTACCGCGGCGATCGCGTTGTCCACCTCGCTTCTCGCCGCACCTGTTGCCGCGACCGTTGTCGTCTCGCCCGCGGCGGCGACTCCGGGCGCGAACCCGGCATTGTCGTCGGCGGTCTTCACACCCGGCCGTGAGATCGGACTGACCGGAACACAGAACACTCGTACTCTCGACGGCTACCGAGGGCTCGGCGGCAAGCACGTCAACGATCGCGTCCTGCGCAGCGACAATCTCTCGAAGATCACCGCAGCCGACACGCGCAAGCTCACCAAGCGTCACGTCACGACCATCGTCGATCTGCGCACTGGACTCGAGAAGCGTTTCCAGGCGAACCGATCCGTTCCCGGCGCCCGCACGGTGAACGCCGACGTCCTCGGCGGACTGCCGCCGATCGCTCTCGTCGACCTGAAGAAGGCCTACTCCGCTTTTGTCACCGACAAGCAGGCCCGCACCGAGATCCGCCGTGCACTCCTCGCGATCAAATCGACGGCCGCACGTGGACAGACGACGCTGTTCCACTGCTCAGCGGGCAAGGACCGCACCGGCTGGGTGTCCGCAACACTGCTGACGATCCTCGGCGTCGACCGCGGAACGATCAAGGCAGACTTCCTCGCCTCGAACCGATTCCGTCACGCATCGCCGAACGACGTCCTCAACGGAGTCAACATCGGCCTGCTGAACACGTCTTTCGCGGCGGCGAACCGCAAGTACGGCTCGATGGACGGCTACATCCGCAAGGGTCTGCGCCTGACCGACGCCGACATCAACTCTCTCCGCGCCAGCCTCCTGCGCTGACCGGACCGT
>NZ_BAOP01000015.1 GCF_000344135.1 Gordonia malaquae NBRC 108250
CCCATATCTTCGCCAGTGCAAAGAAGAGGACATAGACTCGACAACTCTAATATGCGTCAATATGCACGGGGCTGGCGAGCTGTCGGGACAGTCCGCCTGGATTCGGGCAGTTCAGCGGACGCGCCCAGTCACCGCTGCGGATTTCAACAATCAGAATGAGATCTATCGAGCACCGATGTTTACTGTGGCTCGAGTGCCGGAACGGGATCGCGAAAGGCTAGGCGAGTTCGCATTCACCACTCGTAAGGACGACGAAACTGAAGTTTGGTCACTCGACTCAGATCGAGCATTCATCCAGATCGGGTATCCGCGGGGGTCAATCGACCAGGATGAACTGTGGGATACCGCGGGAAAGATCCTTGGAGCTGGTTCAGAGAACTGAGCGGCCAGCAATTGTCTCGTCAACACCTTCCCGATAGGGACCGATGCTGAAATGATCGTAGAGCCCGGAATTTGGGACCTGCATCGATCGTTTCGAACCTGAGCATCTCCAGTTGGCGCTGGCTGCTTCGGTGACGACAAGAGCCCCCGACTTCCGCGTGATACGGAAGCCGGGGGGTGTTGTCGTGCTGGGGTCAGGCCAACCAGAGACCGACACCAATCCACGATGTCGACGAGGCGAGTGACAGGAACACCGGCATCGTCGACCGGTCGACCAGGATGAGGCCCATCGGCTGGGAAGCAGCCGGCGTCCCAGGCGATGCAGAATCGGGCTCGAATGTCTCGGCGGAGCTGGAGGCTCTCCGGAGGGAGAATGCTGAATTGCGAAGAGCCAACGAGATTTTGAGGACGGCGTCAGCGTTTTTCGCAGCGGCGGAGGTCGACCGCCGACTGCGGAGATCGTCGATCGGGTACACCTCGCCGACCGAGCACGAGAAGCATTACCGTCAGGACCTCGCCTCGACACCCGAGGTGGCCTAATCAAGATCTTCGACCGGACCAGGACTGTTCAGTCCTTGCTCAGGGTCAACGTGCCCTGCGCCAAACAAACGGAGTTTCCAAGTGAGAAAGATCTCATCTATATCCGCCGCACTGACCATCAGCGCCACTCTAATCAGCGGGTGTTCCGACACACAGCAAACACCTCCGGACACGCCGCCGCCATCAACACAGAACGTTCTCAAAGGTTCATCTCTGGAAGGCAAGTCCGTCGGTGAACTCGAACGCAACTTCTGGGGATTCGACCACGGCGTGAAAGTAACATCGTTCTCCACGAACTCTGTGACAGACATCGTGCTCGAGAAATCCTCCGAGCTAGGCGAAGAAGCTGTCAGCAACTCCTTTATTGTGGCAGCGGTATTCTTTTGCGAGCCAGTTCAGGCATATGTGTACGCAGTCGACGGAACAAAGACTAATGATAAGATCACGTCACCAAGCTTTGAAACTTGGAAGGCCAAGCAAATGAAGTCACCCATTTGCAATGGGCAGCCGCCAGCCACCAATGTTTCAATGAAGTAGTGCTCCAATCACCTGACGCCTTCCAGTTGAGCGGTCGCATGGTCTGCCGCCGCGGCGTGTTTGCGGAGTTCAAAGAACGCCCGCACGTAGGTCGAGAGTTCGACTATCCCCAGATCCGTGAGAAGGCCCACGATGCCTTGGCGGGCAGAGTCCGCCAGGTCATCGACCGCGCCGAACCAACCACGCCGCAATCGATTCCGCAGCCCCTTGTGAGGTCGGAACGGGCGTGTGCCCTGCCGGATGGCCGACGAACGCGACCTGCGATCCACGTGAGCGGTAGGTGTCGACCAGCCCCGCGACAAGCGGGTACGGCGCTACTCCGTCGACGTAGCCTGCATCGATCCGGACAGGCAGGCCAACCGGAAGCCGCAGCCCTGCCACGTCGTTGGCCTCGACTATGCGGACGAGTTCAGACTTCAGGCGTGCACCTCGCGGACCGAGCATCGCCGACGGCGCCATGCCGCCGAACGAGTCGTCCGCCGTCAGTCCGCCGTAACACCGGTCGTCGATGTGGCGCATCAGCGTGAGCGCACGCCTACTCAGCCCACCGTCGCGCGCCAACTGCTCAAAAGCGGGGTCGGCAGCCGACGCCCCCGACACCAGCAGCGCAGCGAGCCCGGTCAGGTCGGCGATGAGACCGAGACCGCCGCCGACCGGCGACTGGGCAACGGAGTCGACGATCGCCCCCATCTGAGTCGGCGGGGTCACCGCAGCAACCGCCTTGAGCCGCAGACTCCCCCACCGCGACGCCGGTTGTGCCGCCGCGAACAGGGACGCCACCGCTCCCTCGGAATGGCCTGCGACAACAACCTCGTGCCCGATCCGCCGATCGAATGCGACAACCGCCGCCGCAGCGTCGATCACCGATGTGGCCAACGACGACCCGATCAGATACGGATGCGGACCGGGGCTTCCGATGCCCTCGAAGTCGGGCCTGACCACGGCGAAGCCTGCACGCAGCAGTCTTCCGACGATCTGGTCGCCCGACGTCATGTGCGGCAGCTCCGGATCACCCCGCCGCGCGACCGACGGTGCACATCTGTCGGCGCCACCGACAGTCATGTGACTCCACACCGCCAGCAGCCACCCCGCTGTCGGAGGCTTCGAGCGCGGCAGCAGGAGGGTGGCCGACATCGTGGTCGGACGCCCTCGCACCGATGTCGATCGGTATCGGATCACAGTGGTCGACGCAGCGGCAGGCAACGCGACGACGGGATCAGTCACGACCCGCTCAGTGAGCACCACCGGCGATGCGTCCGAAGATCCGGCCCCGACAAGCGACACGACAAGGGCTGCCGCCACCACACCCGCCGCCGCGCGAATCATCGTGAACCCGGAATCAATCCGATGGCGCGGCCGGGCTCACGATCCAGCTTGTCAAGGGTGTCGCGGAAGAAGCGCGCGACGGGCGCCATCTGCCCCACGTCGACCTTGTCGATGGTGTCGGCGTCGTCGTACATGTACAGCGGGCCGGAGATGAAACTGACCACTGGCACCCCGGCGACCAGCAGGAACGACGCGTCGGTCGGGATGCCCATCTGGATGAGCTGGAACGGAGCGGCGTTCAGCATCGTCGTCGACCGCACGTTGTTCCGCGTCAACGACGACGCGAGATCAGCCTTCAGTGCGAGGTTGACGTTCTCGAACAGCCCCTTCGTCTCCGGCTGATCAGTGGTGACGAGCTGACCGTTCGATGCACGCTTGGCGCGGCGCCCCACGTGCTCGATCGTGGTGTTGGCGACGATGTTCCACTTGGACTGCTTACGCACGATGTACTTGTCGACGAACGCCTGATGCGACTGGTACCCGGTGAAGTGGGTGTCGAACGTCGCGAACATCATGCTCTTGCGTCGCGGACGCTTGCCCGGAGTGCGCGCGAGGCGGCCGTAGTGTTCGGCGAGCGCGATCACCTCGGCGGTACCGGTGGCGTCCTCGACGGCGCCAGTGGTCACGGAGTCGTGGTGCGACTGCACTATCACCGTGTCGGTCGTCGCACCCGGCAGCATGCCGATGACAGTCCGGCCGGTGACTGCACTGCGGGTCACGGTCAGGTCGATCCGCGCACGGTTCCGGTTCTTGGCGAGCAGGCCCCGCATCCGCGCGCCCGCCGACCGCGTGACCCACATGCCCGGGATCCGCATGGCCAGCTGGCGGTAGTACTCGTTGTGGTAGCGGTTCGAGTTGAAGTAGTCACTGAGAACACCGACGAAACCGACGGCACCACCGTTCTGAGCAGCACGAATCGTCGACTCGAGAGAAGTCAGGTACGGGTTCGCGCTCAACATGACGTCGGGGTCGAACGTGGTGCCGTCGGGATCGTTGATGTACTCGGCCAACGGAAGCAGTCCCGCGGTCGGCAGCATGAACGCGAGATCGAACATGACGATCTTGCCGCGCACATTGCGGCCGTCGATCTTGCCGCGACCGATGTCGACGACCGGCGCGGTCAGTCCGTTCGCTCCGGTCGACCGCACCCCAGGTCCGGCGTCGGCGGGAATGAAGGAGTGCGATACGGGGAAGGCGTCGACCGCAGTGGCGCCGACACGCAGACCTGCGTTCGAGGGCTTCCAGTCGTACGACGTGACCTCCTCGAAATGCACGTCGGTCAGTCCTGCGTCGCGAAACCGCTGCGCGACGTAGTCGGACGCACGACGCCCCGCGGGCGACCCCGTTGTACGCGGCCCCATGTCCACGAGGTCGCGCACCGTCGACATCATCGATGTCGCGGTGAGCGGCGCTGTGGGCGACGCCGACGCCTCCGGTGCGAGGACTCCCCCTCCGACCACCGCGACAATGGTGACCATCGCGGCGAGAGTCTTGCCCCGCCCGACTACCTTTGAGAACACCGACGTTCCCCTTCCCTATGACGACCAACGAGTAAAGTACGCAGCGTTACTTTATACACGGAGCCTTTCAGATGAGTGCCAGTCCACAAAATCCCGACATCCCGCGGATCACCGAGGGGGCCTTCTTCACCACGCCCCAACGGCTGCCCCGCGGCCCCCACGGGCTGACACGAGACGAAGTGCAGACCATCCAACGCGAGCGGCTCATGATCGCGTACACGGAGTTGGTGGCGGCCCGGGGGTATCACGCAGTCGGGGTCCGCGACGTGGTCGCACGCAGCAGCATGTCGCGCACCGCCTTCTACGAGTGCTTCGACAATCTCGACGATTGCGCGGACGCCGCCTACCAGCGGTTCATCACCGTGCTCGTCAGCACGATGACCGAACGACTCCGCGCGACCGACGTGAGCCACGAGGTTCCGACGGTCATCCTGTCGTACCTCGAAGCGCTCCAGTTCGACCTCGTCGTCGCCCGCACCTTCCAACTCGAATTCGACGCCGCGGGGCCGGCATCCCGTCGACGACGACGCGACGCACTCGGGTTCATCGCCACCGTTCTACGAGACGAGCATCGCCGCCTCGCCGAACTCGATCCGTCGCTCGACCCGGATCTTCCGACCAGCGTGTTCCTCGCGATGGTCTACGCGCTCCGCCAGCTCGCATCCGACGCCCTCGACGACCCCGACGTCACCGATCTCCGGCATCTCGAACCGCCGCTGTCCGCGTGGCTCACTCGCAGCCTGCGCCGAGGCTGACCGCCGTCGACCCTGCGGCATGGTGAAATGGTCCAGTGAGCTTCGACCATGACAACATGACCGGTCCGCTGCTATCGGCGGACTTGGTCAACCTCATCGGCGAAGGGTGGTCGGCCCAGAGTGTCGGAGCGGTCTTCGCCCAACACACGATCCGACGGCCAGACTTCGACGACGGCGGGCTCGCCGAACTACGACGATGGGCCGTGCGCCTGCGTACCGTGTTCGAAGCGGTCGACGAGGACGCCACCTGCGACGCGATCAATGCCTTGCTCGTCGACGGCGCCGGTCAGGTGTACCTGACCACCCACGGGCATTTCGGCCCCCACCTGCATTTCGCGCCCGACGACAGCGACGTGGTGAGCCGCGTGATGGCCGTGACCTCCGGCGGACTCGCCGTCTTCACCGTCGAGGCAGGCGGACGACGACTCGGCGCCTGCGCGCGCTCGGACTGCGATCGGGTCTTCGTGGACACCAGCCGAAACGGCAGGCGCACATACTGCAGTGCACGATGCGGCAACACCGACGCCGTCAGCCGCCACCGATCCAGGGCACGCCTGAAGGTGTAATGGTTGATCTGATCTGACTCATTGCATCATCGTGGTTGGCATGACCACGGAAACCATCTGGACCACCGTCTCCAGCCACACCACCAGCACAGGTCGGATCGCCTATCAACGGAACGAGTCGGGGCAGTACCGCGTCGTAGAACGTCGCTTCGACAGCCTCGCTCCCGATGGTCAGTGACCGACCGCAGGCGCCTTCACCGTCGTCGGATGCTCGACGATCCATCTCCGGCCCGCGTCAACAGCGTGTCGAAGAGCAATCCGCTCGCCGATGTATGTGATCGGACCGCCGATCAGCGGCACCATCGACGCCCAACGAGCCACAGCGGGAGGTCCCGGTCGCGCGCCCAACGCCGATGACAGATCGTAGAGGGTCCGGCCGATACCGACCGTCACCTCGACCACGCTGTCGGCATCCGGGGCGACGATCGGATCGCCCCCGTCGTCGAGCCCGGCGACCACCGGCGAGAGGTCGCGCTTGAAGAGGATCTCACCGAGCATCACCACGCCCGCCTCACGCGTGTCGACGCCGTACTCGCGCGACACCGCCCTCAGCACCAACGCTTGGCCTGCGACGCCGAGATACGCGCCGATCGGCAGCCAGCGAGCCCAGACACCGAACATCCCGGGAAACGCCACCGCCGTCGTGGTCACCGCACCGACTCGAGTGACCCACCAGTCAGCGCGCTCGTTCATCGAGAGCTCGTTCCAGCCCCTGGTGCCGGGCCAATCGACGGCTGAGAGCACGCAGGATCGCCGCTTCAAGTCGAAGACGTCAGCGGTCGCCAGGACGTCGAGGATCTGATCGATCGACGCAACCGTCCGGTCGAGAACAGCAACCAGTCGGGCGTCAGTCAACGCCATCAGTCGTCGTCCGAGTCCTGAGCGTCGGCGGCCGCGTTACGCGCCGCTGCGATCTCGAGCGCGCGACGCGCCGACGCCTCATCGGGGTACGGCCCCATGCGGTCGAAGACGTCTCCGACCTTGCCCTGGGTGACCGCGCCAGTCGAGATCTGGTAGTACCACTGCGTGTCCTCAGCCATGTGTCCAGCGTAGAGCACCGAGCCCGTGTGCGCGCTTGTCGCGCGCCCGTCGGCCAGGGTCAGACGGCAGTGCGGTGAGCGACGTCGTCGTAGTCGGTGCCGTAGTCCTCGCGGTAGGCGAAGTCGTACGTCGGGAGGTGCTCGAACGCCGGATCCCCGTCGTCGATCTCGAGGACGATCGCCCCGCCGGGACGACGCAAGCGGGCAGGCGGCGCGACGTAACCCGGTTCGGCGTGGACACGCTCCACACGCTCGTCCTCGGCTCGCCGACGACGCTGCCGCGCCATGCGCTGCGCATGACGGATCTGGTCGGCCCGAACAGCGCGACGGAGGAACACGAGATACATGGCGAAGACTGCGACCATCACACCCGCCGCGACGTAGCCGAGCGGCTGGATGAAGAACGCCGACACGATGGCAGCGGTCGTCAGCACGGTCAACGTCGCCAGCACTCGGCGCCGCTCGCGGTACGAGGCCTCGTCATAGTCCTGCGCTCGTCCCGGTCCGTAGCCGCCGGTGCCCCGCATCGCGCGCGGCGTGGGAGCGACATGGTCGTTGTCGTCGGCCTCCGCCTCCGCCGATTCGACGTCCTCCTCGTCGTCGAGGATGTCGAACGCGGCATCGGAGTCGTCGAGATCATCGTCCTCGTCGTGCGGTGTCACCACGTCGGCACGTGCAGCCTGGGCCCGGTCGATGTCGACCACGTCGACGCCCACCGGCTCGAACACGTCGGTCACCTCGAGCGGACTCTCGGCTTCGGCGCGCAGGGTGACGGGCTTCTCGTCGGCGGCTTCGTCGAGATCGGTCTCGTCGACCGCCGCGTCATCGGTCCCCGTCTCGTCGATCTCGGCATCGAGTACGTCGGAATCGACGTCGGCTGCCGCGTCGGTCGCGTCGTCAACGGTCTCGTCATCAACGATCTCGGCGTCCAGAACTTCGGCGTCGGCGTCGGTCACGAGGTCGTCAGGGGTCTCGTCGACGGCGTCGTCAGTCGACTCGGACGCGGCTTCGGCGGCCGCTTTCCGTTCGGCCAGGCGCTTCGCTGCGCCCTCGGCGCGAGTCGATCGCGCCTGCGTGGCGCGACGACGCGCGGCGGCCCCACGACTGCCGCCACGGTGCACCACACGGGTCTGCGCGGCCGTAGCAGTCGATTTGCGAGCCTCCGGCCTGCCACGCAGCACCATCGGCACCAGCACGAACAGCCAGACCACGATCAGGAACACCCACAGCACGGAGGAGTTAGGCATGTCGGGCGACCTCCTTCTTCGAGTCGAGTGACGAGTCTCCACTGGACACCCTAGGGACGCTTGGGCTTTCAGTCCCGGCGGCGCGCCGCAACACCAGCGAAATCACAGGATTCACAGTAATCACATCAGCCACAGCGAGACGCGGTGAGGTTCACACTCGACCCAACGCGCGCCCCGATCGGACGAGACCGTCGACGGCACTGCCGACCACCTCGTCCGACGTCATCGCGAACAGCAGGTGGTCGCGCCAACGTGAATTCACGTCCATGTACCGCTTCAGCAGACCCTCTTCACGGAAGCCGATCGCTTTCAGCACCGCCTGCGATGCGACGTTGTCCGGCTGGACCGTCGCGTCGAGGCGATGCAGCCCGACCGGCCCGAAGCAATGGTCCACGCCGAGCGCGACGGCCGCTTGCGCGATTCCGCGTCCGGTGTGTTCTCGATCCACCCAGTAGCCGATCCACGCGCTCAGCACCGCACCCCGTTGAATGTTGCCGACGGTGAGCTGGCCGACGTACCGACCGTCCAGTTCGATGACGTACGGAAGCATCACTCCGCGTCGAGCTTCGCTCTTGAGGACGGAATGAAGGGGCGCCCACGCGGATGCCTGATGGCGACGCTCCCACTGGCCGACGCCGGTCGGCTCCCATGGGAGGAGTTCGTTCTGATTGCTGATGCGGAGTCGACTCCAGGTGTTGCCGTCGCGCATCCTCACCGGCCGGAGGGTCAGCAGACCCGCGTGCAGGCGCACCGGCCCGAGCGTTGACGGCCAGCCGGGATGCTTCGCAGAGTCGACCAGCCAAGAGAACACGTCTGTGAGTCTATTCGTCCGGGTTCGCGGTCAGCCGCGCTCGGCCAGGAACGACACCTCGACACGGTCACCGGTGTTCACGTCTTCGACGTCCTCCGGGATCACGATCAGGCAGTTCGCCTCTGCCAACTCCGCGAGCAGATGCGACGTGCCCGACTCCGACTCCCCGATCACCTGGACCAGGTACTCGCCGGACCGCTCGTCGCGCATCAGCTGACCTCGCAGGAAGCCGCGTCGGCCTTCGACGGACGCGATCGGTCCGATCGAGCGTGCGGTGACCGTCCGACGCATCGGTTGCCTCTTGCCGAGCGCGATGCGGATCAGCGGTCGGACCATCACCTCGAACGTGACGAGGGCGCTCACCGGATTCGACGGCAGGAGGAAGGTCGGGATCTCGTCACGGCCGAGGCGCCCGAACCCCTGAACAGAGCCGGGATGCATGCCCACACGACCCACTTCGAGATCACCGAGCCCGGCGAGCGTCTCGGTCACCATGCGCGACGCGGCGCCGCCGACGGCACCGCAGATCACCACGATCTCGGCGCGGATGGTCTGCGCCTCCACCACTTCGCGGAGTCGGTCCGGATCGCGGTCGGCGATCCCGACACGATGAACCTCTGCACCCGCATCACGGGCGGCCGCGGCGAGTGCATAACTGTTGACGTCGAACACCTGACCGGGACCCGGATCACGGTCGATGTCGACGAGTTCACTGCCGACCGCGATGACCGCCACTCGCGGACGCGGATGGACAAGCACCCGTGCGCGGCCGACAGCTGCGAGCAGGCCGACTTGAGCAGCCCCGATGACCGTACCGGTCCGGACCGCGACGTCTCCTGGCTGAACGTCGTCACCGACACGCCGCACGTAGTCGCCGCTCTCCACGGAGTGGCCGATCATCACCCGATCATCGTCGCCGTCGGTCCATCGGTGCGGCACCACGGCGTCGGCGAGAGTCGGCAACGGAGCGCCTGTCTCCACCCGAACCGCCTGGCCCGGCTGCAGCCTGGTGGGCGTGCGCGACCCGGGTTCGACGTCGCCGACGACCGGCAGACGGACCACGAGTCGACCCGATCCCTCGAGCACACTGACATCGACGGGTTCGTCGTCGAGGTCGGCGGTGTCGTCGGGTTCATCGGCGCCTGCCAACGCCACGTCGACCGCACGCACCGCGTAACCGTCGATGGCGGCCTGGTCGAACCCCGGCAGCGGATCAGTGGTGACCACTTCCTCCGCGCACAGCAGTCCCTGCGCTTCGGAGATCGCGACCTGGATCGGCCGCGGTGCCACCACTGACGCAGTCACGAGGCTCAAATGGTCCTCGACCGATCGCATCGTCTCTCCTGTCGTGTCCTGGCCCCGCCAGGGTAATGCCCACAACCGTGGGACCGGTGCAGGCGCGCGGAGTTCAGCTCTGGGCGAGCCGGTCCTGCAGCCACGCGCGCAGTTCCGGACCGTAGTCGTCGCGGTCCAGCGCGAAGTCGACGGCAGCCTTCAAGTACCCGCCGGGATTGCCGAGGTCGTGGCGGGTGCCGCGGTGCACCACCACGTGAACCGGTTCGCCCTTCTCGATGAGCAGAGCGATGGCGTCGGTGAGCTGCAGTTCGCCGCCGGCACCCGGCGTGATCTCGCGCAGCGCGTCGAAGATCTTGCGGTCGAGAATGTAGCGGCCTGCGGCTGCGAGATTCGACGGCGCCTGGTCTGCCGGTGGCTTCTCGACCATTCCGCGAACCCGCTTAACGTCGGGCGACACTGGATCGGCGTCCTCGACGTCGAAGACGCCGTACGCACTGATCTTCTCGTCGGGAACCTCGATCGCGCACAACACGCTGCCGCCGTAGCGCGCTCGTGTCTGCGCCATGCGGCCGAGCACGCCCCCGGGCAAGACGAGGTCGTCGGGAAGGAGCACGGCGACGGCGTCCTCGTCGTCGGCGAGCTGAGGTTCCACGCAGCCGACTGCGTGTCCCAGGCCGAGCGGCTGGTCTTGGATCACGGACGCCACTTCGAGCAGGGACGGCGCGTTCCGCACCTTGGCGAGCATCGCTTCCTTGCCGCGAGAGGCCAGCGTGTGCTCGAGAACGAGGTCTTCGACGAAGTGCGCGACGACGCCGTCCTTGCCGGGTGAGGTCACCACGAGGAGCCGTTCGGCGCCTGCCGACTTGGCCTCCTCGGCGACGAGTTCGATGCCGGGCGTATCGACCACGGGAAGCAGTTCTTTGGGAACCGTCTTGGTGGCGGGCAGGAATCGGGTCCCAAGGCCGGCCGCGGGCACCACTGCGGTGTGCGGGATGCGAGGTTGACCGATCGCACCGGACGAGGACGAGACGGGATTGGACATGGTTCCGATTCTAAAGGCTGGTTCTGGCAGGATCGGCCACGCACCACTGGACGTTCGCTGAGAGGGCACCGACATCGTGACTGCGATGAAGAAGGACCGAAGGGCCGACCTGCTTGCCGCACGCGGACGGATGTCCCCGTTCGTGATCGCGCAAGTGAACGCCGAATTGGCCGAGTGGATGTACGCGTTGCCGGTCCCGGTGGCCCCGGGCGACACCGTCGCCGCTTACGTCGCAGTCGGTGACGAACCCGGCGGGACCGCGATGCTCGAGGCACTCGTCGACCGCGGTCTGCGTGTACTGCTACCCGTGGTCCCTCCCGGCGAGCCGACTGCGCTGCACTGGGGTGAGTTCCGCGGCGAGGATGCTCTCGTCCGCGGACGGTGGGATCTCCTCGAACCCGCCGACTCTCTCGGCGTCGAGGCGGTGGCCGATGCGCGGGCGATCCTGGTACCGGCGATCGGCGCAGACCGTGCGGGCGGTCGACTAGGGCGCGGTGCGGGCTACTACGACAGGACGCTGGCCGCCACGCACGCGCCGATCATCGCCGTCGTGTACGACGACGAACTACTCGACTCGATCCCGCAGGAACCGAACGACGTCCCCGTCGACTGGGTCCTCACGCCAGGCGGCGGGTTCCTCCGCACGCCGCACCCGTGAGCCGAGTCAGGCGCTCGCCGCGCCGGAGTCGGATGAGGTGGAGCTGCTGCTCGAGTCCGACGTCGA
The DNA here is from genome assembly GCF_000344135.1 of Gordonia malaquae NBRC 108250. Lineage (GTDB taxonomy): Bacteria > Actinomycetota > Actinomycetes > Mycobacteriales > Mycobacteriaceae > Gordonia > Gordonia malaquae. The sequence goes on from NZ_BAOP01000015.1 coordinate 11,786, forward strand.
CGACGCGGCGGGCAGCGAGCCCGATCCCGAGCGGGAGTCGGTGCGGTAGAAACCACTTCCCTTGAAGACGACGCCGACCGAGTTGAACAGCTTCCGCAGTTTGCCACCGCATTCGGGGCAGACTGTCAGCGAATCGTCCGAGAACGACTGCACGATGTCGAATTTGTTGTCGCACACGGTGCACGCATAGCTGTAGGTTGGCACGGGAAACCTCCGGTCGGTCAGAACACTCAGTGTAACCGGTCCTGGCACTCCGTCATTCCGAGTGCCAGCCCGACAGGCGGCAACATCCCGGAGATTTGGGAATTGTGACCCACGTCATGCCATTCTGGTGGTCGTCCACACCTACGAACACCACCGAACATGGAGCCTTGATGAGCGAACTGCTCGCCACCGCAAACGAATGGATATGGAGTAGAGGCCTGATCTTCCTGTGTCTCGGCGCAGGCGTCTACTTCTCGATCCGCAGCCGCTTCCTGCAGGTCAGGCACTTCGGCCACATGATCAAGCTGATGTTCGTCGGCGAGAAGTCGGAGTCGGGCGTCTCGTCGTTCCAGGCCCTCGCGATGTCGCTGGCCGGACGTGTCGGCGCAGGCAACATCGTCGGCGTCGCGACCGCGATCGCGTTCGGCGGACCGGGCGCGCTGTTCTGGATGTGGGCTGTCGCCTTCCTGGGTGCATCGACCTCGTTCGTCGAATGCACCCTCGGCCAGATCTACAAGGTCAAGGATCCGCTGACCGGCGAGTACCGCGGCGGTCCCGCCTACTACCTGAGCCGCGCACTGGCCCACACCAAGGCGTCGACGCCGTTCAAGATCTACGGCATGGTGTTCGCCGCGGTCACGATCATCGCGTGTGGTGTCCTGATGCCGAACATCCAGTCGAACTCCATCGCCGAGGGCGCGGCCAACGCCTGGGGCACCGAGAAGTGGCTGGTAGGCGCCATCACGATGCTGCTGCTGGCCTTCGTCGTCATCGGCGGCGTGAAGCGCATCGCAACGTTCGCGGGCATCGTCGTCCCGTTCATGGCCATCGTCTACATCCTCATCGCGATCATCGTCGTCATCGCCAACGCCTCTGAGATCCCCGAAGTCCTGCGCCTGATCTTCTCCAGCGCCTTCGGCGCCGACGCGGCGTTCGGTGCGATCCTCGGCTCGGCGATCATGTGGGGCGTCAAGCGCGGCATCTACTCGAACGAGGCGGGCCAGGGCACCGGACCGCACTCGGCGGCGGCAGCCGAGGTCAGCCATCCCGCCAAGCAGGGACTCGTCCAGGCTTTCGCCGTCTACATCGACACGCTCTTCGTCTGCTCGGCCACCGGCTTCCTGATCTTGTCGACCGGCGCCTACCGCGTCTACTCGGGCGAGTCCGCCGACGGCGACATCATGCGCCCGTCGGCAGTGCTGGACCAGTCCGGCGTCGTGGCAGGCGACGGCCCCGGCGCGTCGTATGTGCAGGCGGGCATGGACACCCTGTGGGACGGCGCGGGCGCGTCGTTCGTCGCGATCTCGTTGGCGTTCTTCTGCTTCACCACGATCGTCGCCTACTACTACATGGCCGAGACCAACCTCCGGTACATGCTGGGCAACGCCGCGACGAAGCCGTTCCGCTTCCTCGCCGACACCGTCGGCGGAAACGTCACTCGCCTGCTGCAGCTCGTGATCTGCCTGTCGGTTCTGGCAGGTGCGATCGCATCCGCGGAGGACGCCTGGGCGCTGGGCGACATCGGTGTCGGCACGATGGCGTGGCTCAACATCATCGGCATCCTGATCCTGCAGGCTCCGGCGTACAAGGCGCTCCGCGACTACGAGCAGCAGAAGAAGATGGGGGCCGACCCGGTCTTCGACCCGCAGAAGCTCGGCATCATCGGTGCGACCTTCTGGGAGACCTACGTTCCGCCGACTTTGAAGAAGGAGAAGGTCGACGTCTGACCTCACTCCCCTGGTTCCTCTGACGGCAGCCCCTCGACATCGGTCGAGGGGCTGCCGTTGTCTGCCCTGGAGAACTTTGGCGGCGATTCCCGCCGTGGGACCGGAAACCGCCGCCGACGGTGAGAGACAGCGTTTCCGGAAGAGTCAGATGACTCGTTTGTCGATGTCGGGCACTCCGTCGCGGTTCTCGTCGTCGGAGCGTGCCCGTGAGGCGTCCCAGCGCAGGAGGATCGCGCCGAGGACCGCGGCGACGAGCGACCCGAGGAGAATGCCGACCTTCGCTGCAGGCTGGTGGTCGGCAGACAGGCCCGACTCCGGGGAGAACGACAGCTCAGCGATGAGCAACGCAACCGTGAACCCGATGCCGGTGAGCAGCCCGACGGGCAGGAGATCGCGGAGACCTATGGCGTCCGGCAGACGGAGAGGCGTGATCCGGGTGACGATCGCCACCGTCGCCATCACACCGATCACCTTTCCGACGACGAGGCCGGCGAAGATGCCCACACTCACCGGTTGCACGATGTGCCCGAGCCCGACAACGGTCACGCCCGCAGATGCGAATGCGAACAGCGGCAGGGCTATCGCGGTGGAATAGGGGGTCACCCGCTCGCCGATCGACTCGGTTCGCGGATGACGCTCCCCCTCCCTGGCGATCGCCGGCACGGTGAAGCCCAGCAGCACGCCCGCCACGGTCGCGTGAACACCGGACGAATGCACGAAGCCCCAGGCGGCGATCGCGAGCGGGATCAGAACCCAGACGCGGATCCGTGCCATTCTCGCGGCGACTCCGAACACCGCGACGCAGGCGAGGCCCGCCGCCAGCATCACAAAATCGATCGAGTCGGTGTACACCGTGGCGATCACCGCGATCCCGAGGAGATCGTCGACGACGGCGAGCGTCATCAGGAACACCCGCAGGGCCACCGGAAGGCCTCGGCCGAAGACGGCGAGGACCGCGAGCGCAAATGCGATGTCGGTGGCTGTCGGCGTCGCCCAGCCGCGCAGCGCCTCCGGTTCGAACGACCCGACGATCGCCACGTAGACCAGAGCCGGGGCGATCATCCCGCCCACTGCGGCCGCGATCGGCACCCCCGCACTCCGCGGATTGCGCAGACTGCCCGCGACGAACTCCTGCTTCAGTTCGACGCCGACGACGAAGAAGAAGATCGCGAGCAGACCGTCCGAGGCCCACTGGGCGAGCGTCAGATTCAGGTGAATCGATTCGGGGCCGACTGTCACGGCGAGGAGGTCGTGGTACGCGTCGCGCCACGGCGAATTGGCCCACACGAGAGCGAGTACAGCGGCGGCCATCAACAGGGCCCCGCCCGTGGTGTCCGCACCTACCCACGCCCTCAAACGATCAATCGATCCAGTTTTCGCAGGCGTCTGTTCCATACGTCCACCTTCTCAGACGCCGCCCCTGTGGATGAGGGCAACAACTCGACACACTCGTCCACAACTCGATTCTCGGGCCGTTCGACAATACCGCCCCGACGTACATTTCCGACATGAGTGATGACCGCCGTGCACACACCCTCAATCCGACGCCGATCGACCGAGTCCGAGAACTCACCGCCCCCACCTGGGTGAGGTCCGTCGCATTCCGTCGTTGTGTCGCGGCGCTCCTCATGGTCGGCGCCGGAGTCCTGACGGTCATCGACAACCGGACCCCGACCTCTCCGACCGCCCTCGTCGCCGCGCGAGACTTGAAGCCGGGCGAAATCGTCACCGCGGACGACGTCCGGGTGGCACCGGTGCCTCACGATTTGATGCCCGACGACCCTCCCGACGTCAATGCGATAGCCGGCCGTCACGTCACCGGACCCATCCACGCGGGGGAGATCATCACACGTCATCGCCTTCTGGATCCCCGTCTGCCCGCCGAGATGACCGGCGACGACCAGGCCCGGCTCGTGCCGGTGCGGCCCGCGGACGAGTCGTCGACGGCCTTCATCCGGCCGGGCGACACCGTCGATCTCCTCACCGAGAACGGTGACGTTCTCGCACGGGATGCGACGGTCGCGCTCTCCCCCCAGACCGACGGTTCGGGCCGCCCCGGGCCGGTTCTCGTCGCGCTGCCCGCGGCGGCTGCTCACCGGGTCGCATCGGCCGGACTTCGTGAACAGATCACTTTTGTATTGCATTGAAATTCGATAACGCGCCGAATGTTGCCGCGAAATGACAGCGATGCTGCATTAGACTCAGCGACGTCACGGCACAACGAATAACTTTAGGGGGAGCCTCGTGCTCAAAGGATTCAAAGACTTCCTGATGCGGGGGAACGTCGTCGAATTGGCCACCGCGGTCATCATCGGCGCAGCATTCACCGCCATCGTCACCGCATTCACCGAGAAGATCGTCAACCCGCTGATCGCATCGATTCCGATCAGCACCGACTACGCCGGCCTCGGTATCCGCCTGCGCGACGGCATGCCCGAGACCTTCGTCGATTTCGGCGCGGTGATCACCGCACTGATCAACTTCGTGATCGTCGCCGCGGTCGTCTACTTCCTGATCGTCATGCCCTACAACAAGCTGTCCGAGCTTCGTAAGCTCGGCGACGCCGAGGTCGAGGAGGACGAGGTCTCGCTGCTCACCGAGATCCGCGACCTGCTCGACCCGACCGCCAAGGAGCGCAAGGCCGCAGAGACCGCCGCCGCGAAGGCTGCCGCCGAAGCCGAGGAGACACGGTTGCGCGACGAGCTGCGCGCCCGCGAGGACGCGGCACGTTTCGACTCCGCAGAACAGCCCAGCTCCCCATTCCCGGAGCAGCCGCAGCAGCCCAACTACGGCCAGCCCGGCGTCACACAGCAGTTCACCGCTCCCCCGCAGGCCCAACAGCCGTACGGCCAGCCGCAGGCTCCGGCGGGTCCGCCCAGCGGAGGCTTCCCGACACCCAATCCGGCACCGGGCCAGTACCCGCCGCCCGGAAACCTTCCTCCGGGTCAGTACGCGCCGGGCCAGTACCCGCCGCCGCCCGAGGGTGGCCAGTTCCCGCAGGGACAGTTCCCGAACGATGGGCCGCGCCACTCGCGCTGACACCGGGATCGACATCGAAGAAGGCTCCGTTTTGTGCCGGAACGGAGCCTTCTTCGTGTTCTCGTCCCACCGATGTTAGGTTTACCTCCACGATTGACCGTCCTTATCCATGGAGGCCCCGCATGACCGTCGACGCACCCACGATCGTCGCTACTGAGGACACGTTGTCCGCAGCGATGAAAAAGGGCTCTGCCGTCGAGCACGAGCAGGCCGAAGGATCGACGTTCATGTCGGCGCTCCTCGACGGACGCATGCCTGCCGCCGGGTACGTCGCGTACCTGCGGCGACTCCGCCCGATCTACGCTGCGCTGGAGTCGACAGCGGCTGCACTCGCGGACGATCCGATCGCATCCAAAGTCGTCGATCCCGCATTGAACCGGCTCGCCACCATCGACACCGACCTCGCCCACTGGGCGCCGGAGAGCACCGACGACGTCCTCGATTCGCCTGCCGCCGCTGAATACACGGCCCGTGTCAACGCCTCCGCAGAATGGCCCGGCGCTTTTGTCGCGCACCACTACACCCGGTACCTCGGCGATCTGTCGGGCGGACAGGCGATCGGCCGCATCCTCGACCGCAATTTCGAACTCGACGGCGCGGGCATCGCGTTCTACGCGTTCGACGAGGTGGGCAAGGTCAAGCCGTACAAGGACGCCTACCGCGATCAGCTCGACAAGATCGGCGAGACGCTGACCGCGGACGAACGCGCCCGTCTCGTCGACGAGGTCAAGGTCGCTTTCCGTCTCAACCAGGCACTGTTCGCCGAACTCAGCCAGCTGTTCCCGAGCTGAATCCAGCCACACTCAAAGGACGGCCTCTCGAATCCGAGAGGCCGTCCTTTGAGTGTTTCATCCGTGATGTGGTGGACGGTTCTCGTCGTACCACTCGCGGCCGCGACCGCTGTGCCGACGCTCACCAGGCTCCGTGATCTGCTCCGGCAGGTCGTCGCCGAACACCGCGTCAAGGCGGCGTCGGCGTTCCCAGTCGGCTTCGTCAGATGTCACTGATGTGCCCGATCACGTGCCGGGCCAGCGGCAACAGTGTCGCCATGCCGTCGCGGACGGCGGCGCGCGAGTCGGCGATGTTGACCACCACTGTCTGGCCGGAGATGCCGGCGAGGCCACGTGAGAGTCCACCGTCGGTGGCGCCCGCGGACAGGCCGGAACTGCGAATGGCCTCCTCGACACCTTGCAGACGACGGTCGAGGAGAGGTTCGGTGGCTTCCGGGGTCACGTCGCGAGCTGCGACGCCGACGCCGCCGACCGACACCACGAGGTCGACACCACCGATGACCGCGGTGTTCAGGGTGTTCCGGATCTCGATCTCGTCGCCGGGAACGGTGACGGTGGCGTCGACGTGGAATCCGGCCTCTTCGAGCAGTTCGCCCACGAGGGGACCGAGTGAACTGGGGCCTTCGCCGTGCGCGACTCGATCGTCGACGACCACCACCAGGGAGCGGGCGAATCCATCTCCGGGCGCAGTGGCTGCGAGTCCCGGGCTTGTCGACCGGGCGGCCGCGTCCGCGGCCTGCGCATCGGGGTCGTCGAGGATGTCAGTCATGTCTGCCTCTCTGGATGTCATAGCGTGCCGAGGGTGACGTCGACGGTCTTGCTGTCTCCGTTCACCGTGTACGTCACCTTCACCGTATCCCCCGGAGCGTTGGAACGTACGGCGGCGACGAGAGAATCCGCCGACGTGATGTGACGGTCGTTGACGGCGGTGATGAGTGCACCGACCGGGATCCCAGCGCGTTCCGCGGGTCCGCCGCGGACGACGTTCGCGACGACTGCTCCGGGCTTCTCCAGATCCGCAGCCGGTCGCACAGACACACCGATGTTCGCCTGGGTCGCCTTGCCGGAGGTGCGCAACTGGTTGGCGACTCGCATCGCCTGGTCGACGGGGATCGCGAACCCGAGACCGATGCTGCCCGACTCCGAACCCGTACTCGCGCCGAGCGTGGCGATCGCCGTGTTGATGCCGATGAGGGCGCCAGCCGAGTTGATCAGCGCGCCACCTGAGTTGCCGGGATTGATGGCAGCATCGGTCTGGATCGCATCGATCACCGAGTCCTGGCCGTCCGCGCCGGACGTCGACACCGGACGGTTCAGTGCGGAGATGATTCCGGTGGTGACAGTGCCCTCCAGGCCGAGCGGCGAACCGATCGCGATCACGTTCTGACCGACGGTCAGGTTGTCGGACTTTCCGATCGTGATGGGAGTGAGGCCGGTCTTGTCCGCCTTGATCACGGCGACGTCCGACACCGGATCGGCGCCGAGCACACGGGCCCTGGCACGCGACCCGTCGCTGAAGCTGACCAGGACCTGCATGTTCGGTCCGCCGACCACATGGTTGTTGGTCAGGATGGTGCCGTCGTCCGACAGCACGACACCTGAGCCGGAGCCGACCTCACGTCCGTTCGAGACGGTGATCGACACCACGGACGGCAGTACACGCGCCGCAGTCTCCTGGACCGATCCGGGAGCGGCGGGCGGCTGCGCGGTCTGCGTCGGGCCGGTCGCGATCGAGGTGTCGGTGTTCGACGACGTGCCGTTGCGGTCGGAGACCAGGTACCCGACTCCGCCGCCGACGCCGCCCGCGAGCACCGCGACGACGGCGGCGCCCACGAGGAGCTTCTTACCCGACCCGCCGCGACCCGAGCCGCCCCCCGGAGCCGGATCCGAGCCGATCGGCGGAAGCGATCCCGTCGGCGGTCCGCTCGGCGACGCGGCGGCGAACTGACCGGTGCCGTACGGCTGCTGGTAGGGCGTGGTGGACGGCGCGCCGTACGGTGCTGTCGTAGCTGCGGCCCCGTAAGCCCCGGACTGATGCTGAGGCGCCTGATATTGGGGCGCCTGGTACGCGGGGGTCACGGTCGTCGGCTGTTGGGCGGCGAATCCACCGGTCGAGGTGACGCCGGTCGGGGCGTCGAACGGGCTCGAAGCGGCACCGGCGTCGCTCCCGGGAAGCGGCGGGAGCTTCGAGTACGGAGTCGGCGCGGGATTGTTCTGCGCCGTGAAGTCGTCTTGTCGATCCGAGGGGTCGCGGTATCCGCCGTCAGTCATGATTGTCAGCCTAGGCCAGGAGACTGTGAAGTCGGTCAAAGGATCCTGGGAATCCGTCCCATGACCGACGCCGCCTGCTTTTCATCGACGGACGACAACAGGGTCGGGTTCGGTGTGCAGCGCCGACCCCGGCAGGCGCATGCGGATCAGGGCGCCGCCTTCCGACGACGATTCCGCGACGACGGAACCGCCGAGGCGCACCACCACCTGCCGGACGATCGCAAGCCCGAGACCCGATCCGGGCATCGACCGAGTGGCGTCGGCACGGTAGAAGCGCTCGAACACGCGCTCACGGTCTTCCGGCGGGATACCCGGCCCGGCGTCCGCGACGGACAGTTCAGCCGTCTGCAGCCCCACTTGATGAAGACGCACATGGACGGTGCGTCCCGGCGGGCTCCACTTGGCGGCGTTGTCGAGCACGTTGAGCACGGCACGTGCCAGTCCGTGTTCCTCACCGAAGACGAACCACGGCGACGTCTGGACATCGAACTCGATGTCGGCACGACGGCGTCGGACCCGGAGCAGCGCATCGTCGATGACCGACTCGAGTGCGACCTCTTCGTGGACGGTGTCGAGTGAGTCGTCGCGAGCGAGGTCGACGAGGTCGCCGACCAGAGTCGACAGTTCCTCTATCTGAGCCATCACATCCGACCGCAGTTCCACCATGTCTGAGGCGGGGATCGGTGGCGCACCGGGCGCTGACGAGGCTATGAGCAGTTCCAAGTTGGTCCGCAGGGACGTGAGCGGCGTCTTCAACTCGTGACCTGCGTCGGCGACCAGCCGCGCCTGCTGGTCGCGGGATTCGGCGAGCGCGCCGAGCATCGTGTTGAAGCTCTCGGTGAGGCGGGCCAGCTCATCGGTGCCGGTCACCGGTATCGGTCTCAGGTCCTGGGTCTTCGCGACTCGCTCGACGGCTTCGGTCAGGCGACCCACCGGACGCAGACCGCCCCGCGCCACCGCTGTTCCGGCGAGGGCCGCGAACGCCACTCCCACCCCGCCCGCGACGAACAGCACAGATGCGAGCCGTTTCAGGATGGCGTCGGTGCGGTCGAGCGACTCGGCGAGCATCAGGGTGCTGCCGTTCGACAGTTTGCGGGCGAGCACCCGGTGGTTCGACGTGGTCCGCAGACTCTGGTTCAGCTTTCCGGGCGGGTTCACCGATCCGATGATCTGTCGTTCGGTGTCGCCGTACGGCACTTCACCCAGCATCAGCGTGTGTCCTGTCGGTTCGACGAGCGCGATCGAGATCGACGTCGAGAACACTGTTCCGGCGAGGAGATCCTCTGGACCGTTGCTGAGGCGCCCCAGTTTCGACAGCACGGTCATCCCGTCGGCGCGGGTGATCAGCTGCGTGTCGACGTCGCGGTACAGCGATCGGGAGACGACGAAGTACGCCGCGCCCGCCATGAGGGTCGCCGACAGGAGGACGACCGCGGCGGCGAGCAGCGCGACGCGGTTCCGCAGCGACACCGATCGGGTCAGTGCGTTCGGCGCACGCATCGGTCGATGTGCTCGGCTCGTCAGGAAACTCATCTAGGGTGCGGAGCTCTCACGGAGCACGTAGCCGACGCCGCGCACCGTGTGGATGAGTCGCGGTTCGCCGTCTGCCTCGGTCTTGCGCCGCAGGTAGCCGATGTACACCTCGAGAGCGTTGCCCGAGGTCGGGAAGTCGTAACCCCACACCTCTTCCAGGATCCGACTGCGCGTCAAGACCCGCTTGGGGTTCGCCATCAGCATCTCCATGAGCGCGAACTCGGTTCGTGTCAGGCTGATCTGACGTTCGCCTCGTGTCACCTCACGAGTCACCGGGTCGAGGGTGAGGTCGGTGAAGCTGACCGCTTCCGATCCCTCCTCGTCCTCCCGCGCCGTGCGCCGCAGCAGCGACCGGACTCGAGCGAGGAGTTCTTCCAAGGCGAACGGCTTGGGCAGGTAGTCGTCGGCGCCCGCGTCGAGTCCGGCCACCCTCTCGGACACCGAGTCGCGTGCGGTGAGCACCAGGATCGGCAGGTCGTCGCCCGCGGACCGGAGTCGGCGGCACACCTCCAGACCGTCCAGGCGCGGCATCATCACATCGAGCACCAGCATGTCGGGGCGATCGGCGATCACCTTCTCGAGTGCTTCGAGGCCGTCGCCCGCCGTGTCGACGGTGTAGCCGTTGAAGGACAGGGACCGACGAAGGGACTCTCGGACGGCCCGATCGTCGTCGACCACGAGTATGCGCATGCCTACAGTCTTATCGTCTCTACTTCAGATCCTGCTGAGAAACACGCGGGTCACCGTCGCCTGCGGGCCACCGCGAGCATGTCCGACACTTCGGTGAACTTGATCCGCGGGCGTCCGACAGCCTGTCCCCTCGCCCGCTCGGCGCGATCGATGGACCGCACGCCGCGGTATCGGACGAGGTTGGGCGACCTGTTCTGCACGAGCGTGCGGAAGTCGTCCGGACCGTGCGCGGTCCTGGGCAGACGCCCTGCCGCGGCGTCGTCGATGAATGCCTCCACGGTGGCGATCGCGTGCGCCTTGTTGGCGCCGATCCCTCCGATGGCCCCGCGCGCCGCCCACCCGAGGGCGTACACGCCGGGGATCGCTTCGCCTGTCTCGTTGATCACTCTGCCGTCGGCGTTGGGGATGACGCCGCGTGCGTCGTCGAAGGGCAGACCGTCGAGGCGCACCCCGCGGTACCCGATGGAACGGACGACGACGTCGGTGGTGATGTCGTGCGTCAGGTCGCCTGTCGTCACACTGACGGCTCTGACCTGTCCTCGATCACCCGCGGAGATCTGTTCGACGGCACTGTGGAACAGCAGGACGATTCGTCGCCGTTCGGGCACGGGCGGACCGTCGAGTCCCAGCCCGTCGGGGTTGTCGGCGACGATCACGTCGACCCCTGGAAGTTCTTGCAGTGCCCGGAACTCGGCTGCTGTGTACGCGGCGTCGGCCTGACCTCGTCGACCGAGCAGCACGACTTCCCGGATGTCCTGTCTCTCCAGGAGGGCCAGTGCCCGGTCGGCGATGTCGGTGGCGGCCAGCGCGTCCGGCGACGACACCAGGATTCGCGCGACGTCGAGAGCCACGTTGCCGGTTCCCACGATCACGGCGCGTCCCACTCCGTCTTCGGGAATCGGCGGCCCTTCCGCACCTGGATATGCGTTGTACCAGGCGACCAGATCGGTGGCGGCCGTCGAACCGGGCAGGTCTTCACCCGGCACTCCGAGCGCTCTGGAGTCGGGTGCGCCGACCGCGTAGAAGACGGCGTCGAAGTGGTCGGCCAGTTCCGCCGGGGTGACGGCGGATGGGCCGTCGCCGATCTCGACACCGCCGAGCAGATGGACCCGCCGGTCGCGATAAAGCAGGTCGAAGGTCCGGAGGACGCCTTTGGTGCCAGGGTGATCGGGTGCGACGCCTGCGCGGACGAGACCTCCGGGCGTCGGCAGCCTGTCGATCACCGTGACATCGGCGTCGGTACGTCCGATCAACGTGCGGACGGCGTACCCGCCCGACGGGCCGGTGCCGACCACTGCCACTCGGAGTCCGTCCGGCAGACGAGGGATCACCGGGTACACGATGTCCGACCATCCCGATGAGATGTCCGGGTTGTCGCGGTAGAAGGCGGCGTTGACCTCGATGAACACCTTGTCCCGCTCGCCGAGGCGATCGGCCGGGTAGATCGCGTCGACCGGGCACGCGTCTGCGCACGCCCCGCAGTCGATGCACGCGACCGGATCGATGTGGAGGATGTCCGACGACCCGAATCCTCGTTCCTCGGGAGTCGGGTGAATGCAGTTCACCGGGCACACGGAGACGCACGCGGCGTCGCTGCAGCACGACTGCGTGATGACGTGGGCCATCAGATCATGTGGACGCGGCGGTAGTTGCGCCGCGCGGCCCGCGTCAGCAGCCCCACGTCGTCGAGGAACTCCATCAGATGCGTGCAGTTGCTGCGGACCATCGCGTGGAAGTGCTTGTTGGTGCGACGTTCGGCGAGCGCACGGTCCACGTCGAGTCCCGCGTTCGCGTACACCTGCGGCTGGACCAGGTTCGACACGATGTACAGCGCACCGAGGGAGGTGTAGAGCGCGCAGAATCGCCGCTTGAGCGGACTCATGCCTGCCATCGACTCGCGGACCTGCTCGCGGGCGAACTTCATGTGCCGAGACTCTTCGAGCACGTGGATCTCGTTGATCGTGCGGATGAACGGGAGCACTCGTTCGTCGCGCATGCAGCCGCGCTGGAACACGTCGAGGATCTCTTCGGCGACCAGAATGCCGGCGTACGAGACCGCTCCGCGTGCCGTGTGCTGGAAGATCTTTCCGAGACGACCGATGCGACGCGGCGGGTGATACGACGTACCGACCATCTTCGACGACGCCTTCGCGAACATGATCGAGTGGCGGCATTCGTCGGCGATCTCGGTGAGCGCGAACTGAAACTCCGGCTCGTGGTATCGGCCGAGGTACTGATCGCGCAGCACCAATTCCTGCAGGATCATCTCGAACCAGATGCCGACGTTCATGATCGACGCGAACTCATGCCGAGTCAGTGTCACCTGCTGCTCGACGGTCAGCTCGTTCCAGTAGTCGGTCCCGTACAACGTGGACCACTCCGGGCTGCAGCCGTAGTGCGCCGGGTCCATCGGTTCGGACCAGTCGATCTCCGTCATCGCGTTTCGCGAGAGTCGCGCGGCGGACTCCACCAGTCGCTGCGACACTTCGTCCACCCCACGGTCAGGTGTGCTCATCGAGGCGTTCTCGAGAATGGTCATCTCGAACTCCCATCAATCGATGTGACAATATTTGTTGTCACGATAACACGCGTGTGATGAGCTTCATAGGCCCTAGTTTCCCTACCCGCGAGTAAGTAGGGTTCATGGGACAGAGATGCAGGTCAGCACACAGAGGGAGAACGTCATGCCGTCGATCGTCATCACCGGTGGAGCCGCCGGAATCGGTCTCGCCACCGCCAAACTGTTCCGCTCTCACGGCTGGACTGTCGGCATCTACGACGTGGACAAGACCGCCCTCGCAGCGGCCGCCGCCGACGACCCCGAGTTGATCACCGGAGTCCTCGACGTCCGTGACCCCGACCAGTGGGACGCAGCCCTCGCCGACTTCACCTCGCACACCGACGGACAGCTCGACGTCCTCGACAACAACGCGGGCATTCTGCTGTCGGGCAATCTCGCCGACATCAGCCCGGAGGCGATCAAAGCGCAGATCGACATCGACGCCCTCGGCGTCACACTCGGCGCCCGCGCAGCGCACAAGTATCTCAAGGCGACGCCGGACAGCCACCTGGTCAACATCGCGTCGGCCTCGGCCATCTACGGACAGCCGGGCATCGCGACGTACAGCGCGACGAAGTTCTTCGTCGCGGGCCTCACCGAAGCCCTCGAACTCGAATGGCAGCAGGACGACATCCGGGTGGTCTCCATCTGGCCGCTCTGGGCGCAGACCGCGCTCGCCGAGGACACGGATGCGAAGAGCACCCGCACCCTCGGCGTCCGGCTGACCGCCGAGGACGTCGCCGCGAAGGTGTGGGAGTCGGTGCATCCGTCGACCGTCGACCGTCTCCTGTCACGCACCAGCTACTCCGTGGGAGTGCAGACCACACTCCTCGGCAACGCGGCCAAGTTCATCCCGAACGTCCTCAACCGCGGAGTCAACAAGCTGCTGGCGCAGTAACGCCGCCGTCAGCGGTCCGCCGCGACGAGATCGGCGCAGTGTTCACCGATCATCATCACCGTGATGTTCGGGTTCACCGACGTGTGCTCGGGGAACACCGACGCGTCCGCGACGCGGAGCCCGTCGACGCCCTTGACCCGTAGTCGGGCGTCGACGGGCGCCTCGTCCGCGGATCCCATCGCCGCCGTCCCGACCGGGTGGTAGACGGTGTTGTGGGTGGCGCGGATGTACGTTGCGAGATCGGCGTCGTCGACCACACCCGGACCGGGGAACAGTTCGTCGCCCGCCCACTTCGCCATCGCCGGTTGGGCGACGATCTCGCGGGCCCGACGGATGCCCGCGGTCATGATTCGGATGTCGTATCCCTCCGGGTCGCTGAAGTAGCGCGGATCGACGAGCGGCTTGTCGCGGAAGTCGCGGGACCGAAGTCGGACGGTCCCACGCGATCGAGCGTGCGTCACATTCGGCGTCAGACAGAACACGTTGTCGGCTGTAGGGTAGCCCTGCCGGACCGTGTGCATGTCGAACGGCACGCTGCCGTAGTGCATCATCAGGTCCGGCCGATCCAAGCCGTCGTCGACCATGTCGAACACGCCGATCTCCCACCACTGGGTGGAGTCGACGGGCATCGGCTGCTTCGCGACCCAGGAGATGACTCCCTCGGGATGGTCCTGCAGGTTCAGCCCGACCCCGGGTGAGTCGACGAGGACGTCGATCCCGTGCTCCGCCACGTGCGCCGCAGGTCCGATGCCGGACAGCATGAGCAGCTTCGGGGTGTCGATGGCGCCGGCCGACAGGATGAGCTCCCGCTCGGCGGTGATCGTTCGAGCACGCCCGAATTGGTTGTCGACCACTTGAACCCCGACGCACCGGGTGCCGTCGAACATCAGACGCGTGGCCCGCAGCCCGGTCAGAAGGGTGAAGTTCGACCGGTCCGCGATCGGATGGATGTACGACACCGACGACGACGAGCGGGTGCCGTCGGCGCGCCGGTTGATCTGGAAGAAGTTCGCACCGCGGGTGACGGTGGTTCCCGTGTTGAAGCGGGTGGTCGGGATCCCTGCCTGCGCCGCCGCTTCGAGCAGCGCGACCCCGCACGGATCGTTCGGCGGCACGTTCATCAGGTGGACTGGACCGCTGCCGCCGTGGTGCGGAGCGTCCGGCCCCGCGTCCTCATTGGTCTCGAGGCGCGCGAGGATCGGCCACATGGCGTCGGCGTTCCACCCCGTGGCGCCGAACGTCGTCGCCCACTCGTCCAGGTCCTCACGCGGTGGCCAGAACGCGATGCACGAGTTGTGCGACGAGCAGCCGCCGAGCACCTTGGCGCGCGCGTGGCGCAGGAACGAATTGCCCGACGCCTGCGGTTCGACCGGGTAGTCCCAGTCGTAGCCGGATTCGAGCAGTTCCATCCATCGGTTCAGCCGAAGCACCTCGTCGACGCCTCGATCGTCGGGGCCAGCCTCGATCAGTGCGACGCGCACCGACGGGTCGTCGGACAGGCGTGCAGCGGCCGCGCAGCCGGCGGAGCCGCCGCCGACCACGACGTAGTCGAATGAATCCGTGCTCATCAGTCCTCCTCGTGTCGTCGGTCAACGAACCAGCCGGTGACCTCGGGTGCGATGTTCTGGTACACGTGTTTGGCCTCGCGGTACTCGTCCAGCCCGGTGGGGCCGAGTTCTCGCCCGACGCCGGACTGCCCGAACCCGCCCCACTCGGCTTGCGGCAGGTACGGGTGGAAGTCGTTGATCCAGATGGTGCCGTGTCGCAGGCGGTTCGCGATGCGCTGCGACTTGCCCGCGTCCTGCGTCCACACGGCGCCGGCAAGGCCGTAGACCGTGTCGTTGGCGATGGCGACGGCGTCGTCCTCGTCGGTGAACGTCTCCACGGTGACGACGGGGCCGAACGCTTCGTCGGTCACCACCGACATGCCCCGCGTGCACTGGTCGAGCACCGTCATCCGGTAGTAGAAGCCCGCATCGAGGTCGCTCGTCCCCGAGGTTCCCGTCGCGTAGTCACCGCCGCACCGGACACGAGCCCCTTCGGCGACGCCCGCCTGAACATAGGCGTGCACCTTCTCTCGGTGCGCCGAGGAGATGAGCGGACCGGTTTCCGCGGCGTCGTCGAACGGTCCGCCGAGTGTGATCTGACCTGCACGCTCGACCAACGCGTCGACGAACCTCTCGGCGATCGACTCCTCGACGACGAGGCGCGCGCCCGCCGAGCAGACCTGCCCGGAGTGGACGAATGCGGCGTTGAGAGCGTTGTCGACGGCCGCCTCGAAGTCGGCGTCGGCGAATACGACGTTGGGGTTCTTGCCGCCGAGTTCGAGCGCCACCTTCTTGACCGTCGCGGCCGCCGACGCCGCGATCATCCGACCGGTCACGAGGCCGCCGGTGAACGACACGAGGTCGACGTCGGGGTGACCGGACAGGGGTGGACCCGCCGTCGCGCCTGCACCCGTCACCAGGTTCGCCACGCCTGCGGGCAGTCCCAGCTCGTCGAGCAGACGCATCGTCAGGATCGCCGTGTGCGGTGTCAGTTCCGCGGGTTTGAGGACGAACGAACACCCGGCGGCCAATGCGGGCCCGATCTTCCACGCGGCCTGCAGCAGCGGGTAGTTCCACGGAGTGATCAGCCCGCACACACCCACCGGTTCGTACTGGATCCGACTGACCACACTCTCCGATCCGGCGTCGACGAGCCGTCCGGCGTCCTTCGACGCGAGTTCTGCGAAGTAGTCGAAGCAGTTCGCGATGTCGTCCATGTCGATCCGGGATTCGACGATCCGCTTGCCGGTGTCCAACGACTCCGCGCGTGCGAACTCCTCCCGTCGCTCCCGGATCCCGGCGGCCAGGCGGGCGAGCAGCTTACCGCGCTCTCCGGCCGACACCGAGGCCCACCGTCGATCGTCGAATGACCGCCGGGCGGCCTCGATCGCCCTGATCGTGTCCGCCGACCCGGCTTCACTGACCGTTCCGACCAGCGATCCGTCCGCCGGACAGCGGATCTCGCGAGTCTCGCCGTCGGCCGCGGCCTCCCACCGACCGTCGACGAACAGGGTCTGTGCGTTCACTTGACCTCCTTGGTCTGTCCGCTTGCTGATTGTCGGTCCGGTTCGCCGGGGTCGGTCTGTTCCGGCTCGAGCATCTCTTCGGTGAAGTCGGCCGACCAGTCGACTGTCTGTTCGTTGGAGACCGTCGCCGACGCGCTGTTGACGCCTTCGATGTAGTGGTGGTGTCGTTCGTAGTGATCGAGCACGTTCGAACTGATCTGGGCCTTGGTCAGGCCGTACACGTCGAAGCCCTCGCTGCCCTGAGCGGTGAACACCTCGAGCCGGAAGAACTTGTCGCGACTCTCCGGGGTCCGGCCGAACACCGGGGTGGGATGCCGGGTGGGATACACCTGGTAGTGGAATGTCGGTCCGTCGCCGAGGTCGACGTCGAGATGATGACTGGTCAGATCGTAGGCCTCGACGTACGCCGATCCGACCACGGCGGACATCCCCGATCGCACCAGTTCGTCCGCGACGTCGGCGAGCGCGGGCCGCACCACGGATTCGGAGAACCGCGCGACATCGTCCCGGTCCGGATAGTGAACCAGGCGCTCGACCCGCTGCCGCCAGTTGAGGGCGGTCCCGCCCGACGCACGATGCGACAACGCATGTGTCATCGCCTCGCGACGCGACGCGACCCAGTGCCCCTCCGCGCGCAACGCTCGGAACAGGCCGAGCATCATCAGCGCGACGACGATCGCGAACGGCAGGCCCATGATGACCGTCGCGTTCTGCAGAGTGGTGATGCCGCCGATGAGCAGCATCGCCATCGTCAGACCGCCTGTCGCGAGGGCCCAGAAGATTCGGACCCACTTCGCACCGTCCGACTCGTTGTCGGAGATGTGGGAGCTGAAGTGAGCCATCACGAGCGCACCGGAGTCGGCACTGGTGATGTAGAACAGCAGTCCCGTGAATGTCGCGATGACGACGAGCAGCGGTGCAGCCGGGTACTCGTGCAGCAGGGCGTAGAACGCCTTCTCCGGGGTCTCGACGGCGGTCGTCGCGAAGTCTCCGTCCCGTCGAGCGACCTCGAGTGCGCTGTTCCCGAAGACGGAGATCCAGATGAGGATGAACGCGAACGGCACTGTCAGGGTGCCGAGAACGAACTGTCGGATGGTTCTGCCGCGGGAGATCCGGGCGAGGAACAGTCCGACGAACGGCGCCCACGCGATCCACCACGCCCAGAAGAACAGAGTCCACGTCGCCTTCCACTCGCCGGTGTCCTGGTATGCGAAGGTGTCGAGGGCCATCGACGGGAATCGGCTCGCGAAGTCGCCGATGTTCTGGACCAGCCCGTTCATCAGGTAGGTCGTCGATCCGGCGATCAGGATGAAGAGCAGCAGTCCGATCGCGATCACCACGTTGATCTCCGACAGCCGCTTCACGCCCTTGTCGACGCCGGACACCGCCGACAGGATCGCGATGATCACAGCGACCGCGATCAGACCGGCCTGCGCCCAGTGACTCTGCGCGATTCCGAACAGGTCGTCGAGACCGACGTTGAGCTGCGCGACGCCGATGCCCAGGCTGGTGGCCAGACCGAAGATCGCCCCGAGAAGTGCCGCTATGTCGACGGAATCGCCGAGGAGTCCGTCGACTCTGTCCCCGAAGATCGGCTGCAACGCCGACCGCAAGCTCAGCGGCTTGTTGTACCGGTAGGCGAAGTAGCCCAACGACATGCCTACCAGTGCATACAGGGCCCACCCGATGATTCCGTAGTGGAACAGCGTCCATACGACGGCCTGGCGAGTGGCCTCCAACGTCTGCCCGTCCCCGGTGGGCGGCGCCGTCCACTGCGTCACCGGTTCGGCGACGGAGAAGAACATGAGGTCGATGCCGATCCCGGCCGCGAAGAGCATCGCAGTCCACGAGAAGAGTCGGTATGCGGGTTTTGAGTGGTCCGGTCCGAGCTTCACGCCACCGACCCGGGAGAAGGCCGCCCACAGAACGAACAGCAGAACCGCGACCACCAGTGCGATGTAGAACCATCCGAGTTCGTCCGCGACCCAGGTGACGGCCGCTTGAATCACGCGGTCCGCACCGGCGGTGTCGACGAGCGCCCAGACGATGATCGCGATCACTCCGGCGCTCGCCCCGAAGAACACCCTCTTGTTGACCGGAATCGGGGGCGGGACGACCGGCCCCGCGCCGTCCGGACGATCCGATGTCGACTGGCGAACCTGCGTCACAACCACTCCCCTGACGAACTGTGTCTGCGTTACGTGAGTTTCCGGTTTCGTTCCGTGCCCAACCTACGCAGCAGCCACCCGGGACATCGGGGTCGTGACCGCATCGAGACTTCTTTGTGACGACAAAAGGCTGCGGCCGGTGGGAGATCCCACCGGCCGCAGCCTTTGTAGTTCAGTTTGCCGCGAGCTACGCTCAGCGACGGTCGAGATCGACCAGGCCAAGCTTGACAGCCTTGACCAGGCGACGCGGCATACGCTGCGACACGCCGTTGATCTTCTCTTCCTGCAGGGTGACGTTATCCGCCTTCCACTGCGAACGACGGCTACGGGTGTTCGCCCGCGACATCCGGCGCTTCGGTACTGCCATGGTTCTCGCCTTCCTCACGTTCGGCGCGGGCATGGGTCCGGGTCTCTCCCGACCCGCCACAACCCGCTGATCGCCTGTATCCACGGCAATCCGTCCGCGGCACACAACCTGAACAGATTAACCGGCCGAGAGCCCTTGTGGCAAAACGAGCCGAGCGGGCCTACTGTTGCCCGCGTGTCTGGCGTCATCTCGGGGTTCACGGTGATCTTCCTCGTCGTCGGCCTCGGATACATCCTGGGGCGGACGGGGGCTCTCGGCGACCACGCGTCGACGACACTCGCCCGCCTCGTCTTCTTCGTCTGCACCCCCGCGTTGCTCATGCATTCGCTGGCCACCAGCGACCTGTCGGTGGTGTTCTCCCCGACGCTCGCCGTCGCGTCCGTCTCCGCGCTGATGATGGGCCTGATCTACCTGATCGTGGCGCACTTCTGGCTCAGACGGCCTATCCCCGAAGTGACGATCGGAGCACTGTCGGCGTCGTACGTGAACAGCGTCAATCTCGGCCTGCCGATCGCGATCTTCGTGCTCGACGACGCCTCGTTCATCGCGCCTCTCCTGCTGTTTCAGATCGTGTTCTACTCCCCCATCGCGCTCGCGACGCTCGACCTGACGGCCCTCGACTCGGCCCATCGCGGGTCGGTGTGGAAGACCATCGCCGTCCCGCTACGCAACCCGATCCTGATCGGCGGGGTGATCGGTCTCGCATTGTCGTTGAGCGGATGGACGCCGCCGCAGGCGATTCTCGAACCCGCGGACATGCTCGGCCAGGCGTCTGTGCCGCTCGCGCTCCTGACTTTCGGCCTCACCCTGACCGGCACCACGATCTTCGCCAAGGGAGAGAGTCCCCGACGCGACGTCGCCGTGGCGTCGTTCCTCAAGGCGATCGTGATGCCCACACTCGCGTACGTCGTCGCCCGGTGGATGTTCGGCATGTCTGGACACGATCTGTTCGCCCAGGTGGTCATCGCGGCCCTGCCCACCGCGCAGAACGTGCTCGTCTACGCCACCCGGTACGGCCGCGGTGTTGTTCTGGCTCGCGACACCGCGCTGATCACCACGGTCTTGTCGATCCCGGTCATCGCACTCATCGCATTGCTGCTCGCGTAATCGAAACCGCGCCTATGGTCGCCAGCACTGCGCGGTGATCGGCGCCGGAGATCGTGTGTGTCGTCACCGCGGACGCTCCGAATCCGCGGAGGAGGACGTGATCGATGCCGACGACCGGCGGGTACCACTTGTCGGTGGGATAGGTGGGCAGCAGGCCTGCGCCCGCGAGGTCCGCTGCGTCGGCGAACCCACCGGACAGGAGTCGTCGGAACTGCGTGTGGTCGGTGGTCGCATTGAAGTCGCCGAGCGCGATCACCGGCCGTTCCGAGGGCGCCGATCCGATTGCGGCGCGCAGTCGATCGAGCTCCTCTGCCCAATCGGACGGAAAGCTGGGCGGCACCGGATGGACGGCGAACACCTGCACCTCGCCGACGTTCGGCACCGTGACGACCGCTGTCAGATTCTCCAACCCGAAGCCGTCGAGTGAGGCCGGCGCCGACAGCTCATACCTGCTGTAGATCGCGGTTCCACCGGCCAGCGTGCGAGGCCGAACGAACGAGTAGGGCAGATCCCGTGCGATCGTCGACTCGGATATCCGCTGCACCGCGTCCGGGGTCAGCTCCTCGACCGCGAGAACATCGACTTCGTTCTTCCGGACGAGAGACGCCAATTCGCTGATGTCGCCCATTCCCAACTGGATGTTCGAGGTGAGCACTGTGAGCGCCTCCCCTGTCGGCGGGTCGTCCGATACGAAGAGAGGTGCGTGCACCGCGACACCGGAGACCGCGACAACTGCGACCATCGTTCCGCCGACCCATCGTGTACGGCCGCGCAGCGCGAACACGGCGGCGGCTGCGACGACGATCGCGATCGCGAACACGTACGGCGACACCGATGCCGCCGCGATCGTCGGCACATTCCCACCCGGCCAGTACCGGATTCCGACGGCGACGAGCGCCGTTGTCAGCGCGGCGACTCCGACTACGACAGAAGCTCTCCTGAGGAACATTCTCATCCGGCCATTCTGCCGAGAATCCCCGATCTGCGTCGGATCAGACAATTCCCGCGGCGCATGCAGCGCTCCGATACGCGGCCGCGAGTGTCGCGACGGTCTCGTGGGCGTTGAGTCCGCTCGGGTTGGGCAGCACCCAGATCGTCGTGTCGCCGATGTGGCGGTCCTGCTCGCCGACGGCCGCCTTCGGCTCCCTGAAAGCTGATCGATAGGCGGTCACGCCGAGCACTGCCAGCACCCGTGGACGCACTCGTTCAACGGTGCGGACGAGCCTGCGACCGCCGGCCTCCAGTTCGTCGCGACTCAGGTCCGAAGCCTTCGCTGTCGCGCGTGCGACGACGTTGGTGATCCCGACACCGGCGTCTGTCAGCGCGCGGGCGTCGGCCTCGCTCATACCGGCCGATGCGTCGATGAGTCGGTCCGTGATTCCCGCGGTGTACAGCGCCGGATAGAAACGGTTGCCCGGCCGCGCGAAGTGCGCGCCGGTCGCAGCCGTCCACAGTCCCGGGTTGATGCCGGAGATCAACAATCGGCAGTCGGGTCCGATCAGGTCGGGGACGGTCGTGTCGGCGTAACTCAGAAGTTCGGAACGCGAGAAGCTCACTCACCTATCACTACCACCGTGCGGATGGTTACTCAGCGGCAACATTTCCGACTGCTTCCGCAATATTCCGAGAGCACGATGCGTTCATGAACGCCTCGATGCAGTCCTCGACGGCTCCGACTCCTGTCGCACCGTATCTCCCAACAGCCGATGCAGTGGACGAGATGTATCGACGCGACGGAAGCGTGCGTCCGCCGTACCGCGGTATCGACGGTGCTCTGCGGGCACTTGAACCGTCCGACTTACGTGCTCGCCTCGACGCCCTGCATCGGGCCTTGGCAGACCAGGGGATCACCTTCACGCTCTCCGGCACCGAACGGCCGCTTCCCCTCGATCCGATTCCCCGGATCATCGACGCGGCCGAGTGGAAGACCGTGGAACGCGGGGTCGCCCAACGCGTGAAGGCGTTGGAGAAGTTCCTCGACGACGTGTACGGAGAACAGGCGATCCTCGCCGACGGTGTGCTCCCGCGGAGACTCATCCACTCGTGTGAACACTTCCATCGGCAGGCCGCAGGAATCAGGCCGCCGAACGGAGTCCGTATCCACGTTGCGGGGATCGACCTGATCCGCGACGAGGAGGGTGAGCTCCGCGTTCTCGAAGACAATGTGCGCTCACCGTCTGGAGTCTCCTATGTGATGGAGAACAGGCGAACCATCGCGCGAATTTTCCCAGACCTGTTCTCGACCCACGCCGTGCGCGCGGTCGGCGACTACCCGCGCCATCTCCTGCGAGCTCTTCGGGCGGCGGCGCCGTCGAATGTCGCTGACCCGACCGTCGTCGTGCTCACCCCAGGCGTAGCCAACTCCGCCTATTTCGAACACTCTTTGCTGGCCCGGCAGATGGGCGTGGAACTCGTCGAAGGACGTGACCTGTTCTGTCGGGACAACGTGGTCTTCATGCGAACCACCGCGGGCGACACCCGCGTCGACGTCGTGTACCGACGCATCGACGACGACTACCTCGATCCGATGCAGTTCCGCCCCGACTCGATGCTCGGTGTGGCGGGCCTGGTCAACGCGGCGCGTGAAGGCAACGTCGTGATCTCAAGCGCCGTCGGCAACGGAGTCGCGGACGACAAGCTCATATACACCTACGTGCCCGACATCATCCGGTACTACCTAGGTGAAGAGCCCGTGTTGCGGAACGTGGAGAGCCTTCGGTGCTGGCTGCCCGAAGAACGTGAAGAAGTGATCGACCGCATCGATGAGCTCGTCGTCAAACCGGTCGAAGGCAGCGGCGGCTACGGAATCGTGTTCGGTCCGGACGCATCACCCGCCGAAAGGGAGTCCGCGATCGCGGCGATCCGGGCCAACCCGCGCGGCTGGATCGCTCAGCCGATGATCTCTCTATCGACCAACCCGACGATGATCGACGATCGACTCGCACCGCGGCACGTCGACCTTCGTCCCTTCGCCGTCAACGACGGTTCGTCGGTGTGGGTGCTTCCCGGCGGTTTGACGCGGGTCGCACTGAACGAAGGCTCCCTCGTCGTCAACTCGTCCCAGGGAGGCGGATCCAAAGACACGTGGGTCCTGGCGACCCGTCCGAAGCCGACATCTCCTGGACCAGCCGCTGTCGACGGCCAATTGGAACTCCTCCGTCCGATGCCGTCCGCTTCCGCGCCGATTGTCGCCGAACAGGAGCGCCAGCAACAGCAGTCGTCTTGTACCGGAGGTTCCCGATGATGCTCTCTCGAAACGCCGAATCGCTGTACTGGATAGGCAGGTACACCGAACGAGCCGACGACATGTCACGCATCCTCGACGTCGCCGTTCACCAACTCCTCGAGGACCCGACCACCGATGTGGAGTCCGCCGTCGAGCACGTCACCGCGGTCCTCGGCTTCACACCCGAGCTCGATCGGCAGCGGACGGTGTGGAGTCTCACCGAACAGGTCGCCTACGACCGATCGGACCCCAGGTCGATCGTGGGACTGATCGGGGCCGCCCGCGAGAACGCCCGCGGTGCGCGCGAAGTGATATCCAGCGAGATGTGGGAATGCCTGAACGCTACCTACAACGATCTCGGCGAAGCCGAACTACGGGCCAGAAGGCTCGGACCGCACGAGTTCCTCAGCTATGTCAAAGCGAGGACCGCGATGTTCGCCGGACTGACCGACGCAACCCTCAGTCACGACGACGGGTACAGCTACCTGCTCGTCGGTCGTTCGGTCGAGCGCGTCGACATGATCGTCCGGATGCTTCACGCGAGATCCGGTGGGGCGGGAGGCGCTGCGTCGTGGATGAGCGTCCTCATCGCGGCCGGCGCGCAGGACACCTTCATCCGAACACATCGCGGGAGCCTCGACGCCGAACGCGTCGTCGAGTTCATCCTGCTGGATCGACTGTTTCCACGTTCGGTGTTCCACGCTCTCCGTTCGGCGGAACTCAATCTCGCGGCACTCGACCGGACGCCGGACCGCGTAGGCGCTCAATCCAGAGCTCGGACGCTCCTGGGGCGTGCACGTAGCTCTCTCGAGTTCGTCGACGCGTCGACTCTGACCGCTGACCTGTCCGCACATCTCAGCCTTCTGCAAGACACGTGCCGTGCTGTCAGCGAGTCGATATCGGCGGAGCACTTCCACCCTGCACCCTTCGTCTCGTGGACTGACGCGAGCCTGTCTCTGGAGGTCCGATGACTGCCCGACTCCGTGTCGTCCACACCACCGGGTTCACGTACACCTCGCCCGTCGCGTCGTCGTACAACGAAGCCCGACTCACCCCTCGCACCGACTCCCATCAGAATGTCGTCGCGTCGCACATCGACACCTCACCTCCAGTCCACCAATTTCGGTACACCGACTATTGGGGGACCTTTGTCACCGCTTTCGATGTGCACACTCCGCACGATCGCCTCGAAGTGACAGGCACCACCGTCGTCGAGACCGCAGACGCCGTGCCTCGCACCGACGCGATAGATTGGACCGCGCTGCATGCGGACACCGTCGCGGACGACTTCGACGAGATGCTCGCAGCGACCGACTACACGCCCTTCACCGATGACTTGGCCGACTTCGCACGGGGCGTCACCAGCGGTCTGACACCGGCCGACGCGGTCGTGGCCGTTGTCGCCGCCGTACACGACAAGATGACGTACTGTCCGGGGAGCACAGGGGTTTACACGACAGCTCCAGACGCATGGGACCGGCGCGCAGGTGTATGTCAGGACTACGCCCACATCACGTTGTCGATGATCCGGAGCCTGGGAATCCCTGCTCGCTACGTGTCCGGGTATCTTCTTCCCCGGTCCGACTCGGAGATCGGTGAGGCAGTAGACGGCGAGTCCCACGCTTGGATCGAGACCTGGACCGGTCAGTGGTGTGGCATCGATCCGACGAACGCGATCGAGATCGGTACTAACCATGTCGTCGTGGGCACCGGTCGTGACTACGCCGACGTCACTCCTGTCAAAGGGATCGTCACCGGCGGCGGCAGCTCAGGTCTAGACGTGAGCGTTCGCATGACTCGGCTGGCGTGACCTCATCTGGCACGACGCGCACGCAGGTAATCACCGACGACGGCGGCGCCGAGACCGTCGAGTTCCGGCGCGACCACTCGGCCACCGATACGCCGGGCGACGCGGTCGATGAAGTTCGCCAGACCCGGATCGTCACCGAGTCGAAAGAACGTGATCTGCGTGCCCATCCGCGACAGGTGATCGAGTTCGCGGACAGTCTTACCGATGGTCTCGGGGTGCGGCGGATACCAGAAGAACGCCTCGCCGTCCGGCTCGAGATGAGCCGTCGGCTCACCGTCGGTGACGATGAGGACCACAGGCTGAGCGTTCGGGAACCGCCGCAGATGGCGGTGCGCCAGCAGGAGGGCGTGATGGAGGTTCGTGCCCTGCTCCATCCGCGGTTCCAGCCCGGTGAGTTCGTCGACAGTCGTCGACCGCGCATGCCTGCCGAACTCGATGAGATGCAGTTCGTCGGACCGGAAGCGGGTGGAGATCAGCTGGTTCAACGCGAGCGCCGTGCGCTTCATCGGCGTCCACCGGCCCTCCATGACCATGGAGAACGACGTGTCGACGAGGAGCACGACCGCGGCCTGGGTCCGGGCTTCGGTCTCAGTGACCTCGACGTCACGGACGTCGATCTGCACTCCCGAGGTAGGGTCGCTCTGCTCGGCGACCGTGCGGAGCACGGCGTTGGTGACCGTCCGCGTCACGTCCCAGGGTTCGGTGTCGCCGAACGCCCACTCCCGGGTGGCACCGGTCGGCTCACCGAGGCGGCCGGCCAGATCGGTCCGACGGTCGCCGCCGCGGGACGACAACTGCGCGGCGACGTCCTTCAGGATCGACTGCCCCAGACGGCGCATCGCCTTCGGGCTGAGCTTCATCGAACCGTCCGGGTCGCGCCGGAAGAAGCCCTGGTCACGCAGGGCCTTCTCGAGATCAGTCAGCGTCCGCGCATCAACAGCGGCGTCGTCGCCGAGTTGTCGCGCCAGCGCGTCGAGGTCGATGTCCTCCATCTGCGCACCTGCATACGACTGCGAGAGCTGCTCGGCGAGTTCTTCGAGTTCGGCGATGTCCCGCAACGCCGCCGCGCCCTCGCCCATGCCCATCGGCTGGTCGCCGGAGAACTCCTGCGATCCACCCCAGTTCAGGTCGGGTCGGGCTTGGCGAAGAGCGTCGTCCATCTGCGACAACGCGTTCATCAACTCCGGCGAGCCGAACGCCTGCTGTGAGAGCCCGGCGAGCTCGGCCTGCTGCTCCGGAGTGAGCGAGTTGAAGAACTGTTGAGCGGCGGCCGACCGCTTGGCGAGGGCGTCGATCAGTTCGTCGACATTCTGCGGGCCTTCGGGGAAGAACTCGCCGTGCGCATTCATGAACTCGTCGAAGTCCTGCTGCGTGTCGGTGCCGTTGTTGTGCTTCGCCAACAGGTCGTTCAGGTCGGCGAGCATGTCGGTGATCCGTTGCCGATCCTCCGGCGTCGCGCCCTCGAGAGCCTCCTTCATACCCGCGAACCGCTGATCGAGGGCCTCACGGCCGAGGAGGTCCGAGATCTTCTCGTAGTCGGCACGCGCCTCCGGGCTGCGCCAGTCGTAGTCCGACAACTCCTGCACGGCCTTCGCCGTCGACGCGGGAAGGTTGCCGATCTGCATCTCGGCGAACCGTGCGTCGTCGTCGAGGTCACGAGCGAGTTGTTTCCGCTCAGCCAGCACAGCGGAGTCGAGGAGTTCTCTGATCTCGTCGAACGTGCCGTCGAGATTCCGATTCTTCAACAGTTCCCGCCGACGCCGGTTCGCCTCCTCGGCGAGCCGGTCGAGACCGCGCGACGACGCCCCGCCGCGGCGCAGGAACTCGCGCATGGCTCGCTCCGGCGACACGCCCTGCATGACGTCGTCGCCGATCGCCGAGAGCGCCTCCCTCAAGTCGACCGGCGGCGCGAGCGGGTCCGGTCCGCCGGTGTAGCGACCGTAACGAGAGCGGTGGAAACGGTTACGCGCCATCACGTTCGAGTTCGTCGTCGGCCACGACCGAGTACGCCGTGCGCCCCTGCTCGTCCTCGTCCTTCCCGATGCGCCTGGCCAGGAAGAGTCCTTCCAACGCGAGTTCCAGAGCGCTCGCACGTTCGGCGTCGTCGTCGGCGTCGAGGCGGGCCGCGATCTCGTCGAGGACGGCCAGGACCTCGGAGTCGTCGCCGATCGCACCGATGACCTCAACGGCAGGCACGCGGTCGCCGGTCAGGACCGGATGGCCCGCCTCGAGAGCGGCCACCAGCGGGCGCATGTCGAGCCCGCCGAGATGAGCGCGGACCACGTCGGCCACCGACTTGCGGAGCAGGTAGTCGAGGATCTCCAGTTCGCGTCCCTCCTCACCGGACTCGAACTCGATCTTGCCGCGGAGCACCTCGATCACCGACTGCAGGTCGACCGGACGAGCGACGGGCAGGTCCTCTCCGGTCACCGCGGCGCGGTGCAGTGCCGCGGCGGCGACCGTCTCTGCGGCCGCGATCGAGAATCGGGCGGACACGCCGGACCGCTGGTCGATCGACGGATGTTCACGTGCGTACCGGGTGAACCGGGCGAGCGTCTCGATCAGGTGTGTCGGGACGCTCGCGACAAGGTCGGCTTCTTGCTCGACCACGTCGATCTCGTCGTCCAGGTCGAGTGGGTAGTGGGTGCGGATCTCGGCGCCGAACCGGTCTTTGAGCGGCGTGATGATGCGACCGCGGTTCGTGTAGTCCTCCGGATTCGCGCTGGCGGTGACGAGGACATCGAGCGGCAGACGCAGGCTGTAGCCGCGCACCTGGACGTCGCGCTCCTCCATCACGTTCAGCATCGAGACCTGAATGCGTTCGGCGAGATCGGGGAGTTCGTTGATGGCGATGATGCCACGGTGCGACCGCGGGATCAGCCCGAAGTGAATGGTCTCCGGGTCGCCGAGGCTGCGCCCCGCGGCCACCTTCATCGGGTCGATGTCGCCGACGAGGTCGGCCACCGATGTGTCGGGAGTAGCGAGCTTCTCGCGGTACCGCTCGGTGCGGTGCCGCCACGCGACGGGCAACGCGTCGCCCAGTTCGTCCGACCGCCGGATCGACTCCGGCAGGATCGGCGAGAACGGATGCTCGTCCAGGTCGGAGCCGTCGATGACGGGTGTCCACTCATCGAGGAGTCCGACAAGAGTACGGAGCAGACGAGTCTTGCCCTGGCCGCGTTCGCCGAGCATGACTACGTCGTGCCCCGCGATCAGGGCCCGTTCGAGCTGCGGGATCACGGTGTCGTCGAAGCCGACGACACCCGGCCACGGGTCGTCTCCGTTGCGCAGTGCGGCGAGGAGGTTGTGCCTGATCTCGTCCCGCACATCGCGTTCGATGTGATCTGACGCGCGCAGCTCGCCGAGGGTGTGGATCTGGGGAGGATTGCTGGAATCTGCCACGTGACCCACGTTACCCGTGGTCGGTTCTCGAGGTTCGGCTCAGCCGACGGACTTCGACTCCGCGGCCCACCAGTGGCCCGATTCGTCACCGAACGGCTCGACATGGCCCTGCGGTCCCACCGGACGGTCGCCGCGAAGGGTCACGCGGTGCATGATGCGTCGCTGCGAGTAGTCGCGGTTCGCGTAGTGGGCAGTGCTCCGGTTGTCCCACAGGACCACGTCGCCGAGGCTCCAGCTGTGCCGCACGATGTGCTCGGGCTTGGTCAGATGCCCGTAGAACGCGTCGAGCAGTCCGCGGCTCTCCGCCTCGGAGACGCCCGCGATGTGCGAGGTGAATCCGGGGTTCACGAACAGCGCCTTCCGTCCGGTGACCGGGTGGATTCGGACGACGGGATGCCGCACTGGACGCAGGCCGGTGACCTCTTCTCCGTCCCACACGTTGCCCTTGCCTGATCGGCGATGGCGCAGGTAGTAGCCGAACTCCCGGTTGCCGTCGTGGACGGCGACGAGTTCGTCGGCGAGCCGCTGCATCGGCGACGACAACGACGCGTATGCGGCTTCGCCGTCGGCCCAGTTGGTGTCGCCGCCGAGTTGAGGGAGCACCAGCGGACGAAGGATGGACGCGGCAGGCGGACGCGGCATGAACGTGACGTCAGTGTGCCAGACGTCTGCGAACCCGTTGTCGGTGCTGTCCAGCGAGTACACCTCGGCAGGCAGGTCGGCGCCGCTGTCCCACACCGGATGCCCGGCGGTGAGATCACCGATTCGTGCGGCGAAACGGACGTGCTGGTCGTCGTCGAGGTGCTGGTCGTTCAGCACGAGGACCTTGTGTTCGGCGAGCGCGATGCGCAGCGCGGCGATCTGGGAGTCGGACGCGGTGGCGATGTCGAAACCGGAGATTCGGGCGCCGTGTGTCGGGCCGATCGGAGTGATGTCGAACTCGACACCCGACGAGATGTTGTCGGAAGCTCGCGTCGTGGTCGGAGCGGAGCCGTTGATCGATGCGGTCATGGGAGGTTCCTTTCGGTGTCTGTGATGGTCACTGCGCGGCGGACTTGACCGCTGTCGAGATCTCTTGGCGAAGCGCAGAGAATTCAAGCGAGTCGCGGACGTGTTCCGGTTTGGCGTCGCGCGCCAGGGGCGACGCGATGTCGGCCACCACCTGCCCCGGCCGTTTCGACAGGACGACGATGCGAGTGCCGAGAAACGCTGCCTCTTCTGCACTATGGGTGACGAAGATCGTGGTGCGTCCGGTGGTGGCGCTGACCAGTCGGATGTCGTCTTGGAGTCGTTCACGCGTCAGTGCATCGAGTGCGGCGAACGGCTCGTCCATCAGCAGGACGGGCGTCTCGACTGCGAGGGCACGTGCGATGGCGACACGCTGCTGCTGACCGCCGGAGATCTCCCACACCCGCCGCTTCGCGGTGCCTTCGAGTCCGACTCTCGCGAGGAGTTCGTCGGCCTTGGCGTGCCGCTGCGACCGTGCGACTCCGGCGTATCCGAGCGCCAGTTCGACGTTGCCGCGAACTGTCCGCCACGGGAACAGGCGCGGCTGCTGGAACACGACTCCCGCGGTTCGACCGGCGTGTGGCGCGCCGCCGTCGATGGCGACCGTGCCTTTGGTCGGCGAGTCGAACCCCGCCACCTGCCGGAGGAGCGTGGACTTCCCTGATCCGGATGCACCGACCAGGACGAGGAACTCTCCCGGCGCGATGTCCAGGTCGATCGGTCCGAGCGCGGTGATCCGGTCGGCTCCGGTTCCGAATCGGCGTTCCAGGTTTCGAATCTCGACGCGTCCGACGTCCGGTGTCGAGTCGGCGAGCACGGCCGGAGCGGGCGCTTTCCTACTTGTCAGCAAGGACATCGGGCAATCCCTTCGTGTACAGCGCGTTGCCGAACTCCTGCTCGCTCGGCGCGGTCGGAATCTGCTTCTGGTCGACGAGGAACTGCGCCGCGCTGAACAGGTTGAACGCCAGACGGCCGGGCTTACCGTCGGTGCCGAGCCATTCCGCTGATGCGATCTCCTCGGGCGTCAGGTACGTGCCCTGCTTGAGCTGTGCGGCGGCGTCCTCCTCGGTGGTTCCGAGTTGCGCGGCGATCGCCTTGGCTGCTGCGGCGGGGTCGGAGTGGATCAGGCGCAGCGCCCGCGCCTGGATCTTGCGCCAGGTGTCGACCACCTCGGGATGATCTTTCGCGAACGACCCGGAGACCACGCCGAGGTCGAGGGTCGGCTTGCCGGCCGTTGCGATCTCGCGGCTGGTGATCAGCGTCTTCCCATCCTTGCGGAGTTCGTCGAGCGTGGGGAGCCAGGTGTAGACGGCGTCGAGGTCCCCGCGCTGCCAGGCGGCGAGTGAGGCCTGCGGCTGCAGGTCGATGAGGTCGACCGATGCCGGGTCGACGTTCGCCTGTCGCAGTGCCGCGAGGAGCGAGTAGTGCGCGGTGGACGCGAACGCCGTCGCGACTCGCTTGCCCTTCAGGTCCGCGACGCTGTTGACGCCGCTGCCGTTGCGGGCGACGAGGGCCTCGTTGTCGCCTGCGACGTCGAGCACAAACGCGACCTTGTAGTCGATGCGGAGCGGATCGGACAGGCCGCGCGCGACGGGGCTCGACCCGATTGCGCCGAAGTCGATCTTGCCTGCGACAAAAGCCGTGTTCACGTCGGCGCCGGAGTCGAACTTGGTCCAGGCGATGTTGTAATCGGGCAGTGCGTCTTCGAGCCAGCGGTTGTTCTTGACGATGAGGTCGCCACTGGGGAACGACTGGTAGGCGAGCCGGATGGTCGGCTTGCTGGAGTCGGTTCCGTCGCTGATCGCGCAGGCGGACAGACCGGCCACGGCCGCGACGGCCACCACTGCTGCGAGAAGCCTCGTCTTGAAGCTGGTCGTACTCATATCTGTCACGCCTTTCCGCGCCATGGCACTGCACGTCGTTCGATGACGCGCAGAATTCCGTCGATCACCAGTCCCGAGAGCCCGATGGCGAGAATGCCGACCAGGACCGCGGGGGTGTTGTTGTAGTTGCTGGCGTCTTTGACGACGCCTCCGATGCCGGGGATTCCGTTGAAGAGTTCGGCCGCCACCACGGAGGAGTAGGCGATGCCGACGGACAGTCGGATGCCGGTGAACGTCTCGGGCAGCGCCGACGGGATCACCACGTCGCGCAGCACTTGGAGGCGGTTCGCTCCGAGCGCCTTAGCCGCCTCCACGAATGCGATCGGGGTCGCGGCGACGGCAGAGGTGGTCGCGACTGCGGCCGGCGGCAGTGCCGCCAGCGCGAGCAACGTCACCTTGGGCGCCTCGTCGATGCCGAGCCAGATCACCAGCAGGAAGAAGTAGGCCAGCGGCGGCAGTGCGCGCAGGAACGTGAGCCACGGCTCCACGAGCGCACGGAACCACGGGACCACGCCCATCGAGAGGCCGAGCAGCACGCCCAGGACCACACCGACGGTCACACCGAGCAGCACTCGTCGGAGAGTCATGTACAGGTGCTCCCACAGGAGATACCCGCCGTAGCCGCGGACCCCGTCGTGCGTGGTCGACATGTCGACGAACGCCTTCCAGATCGACCCGATGCTGGGGACGAACGTCGCCGACCAGATGCCGCTCGATGCGGCGACCTGCCACAGGACTGCGAACAGTGCCGCAGACAGGACGGGCAACCCGACCTTCACGAAGGCCGGATGCCGCCACAAGCCTCTCGGCTGGGGTGTCTCGTCGTCGATCGGCGACGGGGCGTCGACGTCGGTCTGTGTTGTACTCACCCGAGAAAGAATGGCCGACCGGCGTGGAGCGGCCCAGCCTTGCGATCAGCGTGGCGTTAAGGACTCGCAAACTTTCCAGGTCGCGACCTCATCACGTATGACGGCACACTCTGGACACAACTTTGGCGACGTTTCACCCCGTCGAACAGGGGAAACGCCGCCAAAGTCGGACGTGTTCAGGCGACGAACGACGGATCTCTGCCGATGAAGGCGGCGAGGGACACGACGGGATCAGATTCGTCGGGCGTCGGAAATGCGGGACCGTATTGGCCTGAGCCACGGAGGATCTCCTCGATCGGATACATGCTCTCGAGGAGGGCCGCGGCGAACTCCTGGTCCATCGCCGGACGACGGCCACCCGCCTGCGCTAGGTCCCACGTGTGCATGAACACGTCGGCGGAGTAGAACTGGTCGACGGCCCGCTCGAGCGGCAAGGTGCCGAGCCTCGGATGAGTGAAGTCCCGTGCGGCGTCACTGGATTCGAGGATGTCCTGGATGGCGTCCGATCGCGCGGACCATGCAGTCGCGGGATCGTCGTCGACCGATGCGACGGCGGGCAACTCCACTCCCCCGGCCTCGAGAAACGCGGGAAACCACTCGACGAGATGCCGGACGACGTCGCGCGCGGCCCATCCGTCGACGGGTGCCGCCGCGTCCCAATCCGTTGTTGCCGCGATCTCGGCAGCGAACCCCTCTGCGACGATGCGATGGCGGTCCGCGGGCGCCGCGGAGGCGAGTGCGGTCATGCGCCCGTCACCTCCCCGGCGGCGAGCATCGCGTCGAGCTTTGCATAGCCCTGATCGACTCCGGTCTCCATACCCGACGCCAACCACGCGTCGCGACCCTCGAAGCTGTCGACCAACGACTGCGCGTGCAGACGGGTACGTCCGTCGCCGAGATCCTCGAAACGCAGTGTTTCGAGGGAGACGTCCTCCGGCATGCCTTCGAAGGTGAACGTCTGGACGATCGTGTCGGCGCCGATGCGGTGAAAACATCCTCGGAATCCGTACTCTTCGCCATCCCTACCTGCGACGTAACGCCATTCTCCGCCGTCTCGCGCATCCCACACGACGATCCGGGTGTCCATCCCGTCGGGCCCGACCCATCGGGCGAACAGGTCCTGGTCGAGGTGAGCAGCGAGCAGCTGCGCGGGGGTGGCGGCGAAGTCGCGCGTGATGCGGATGACGGGCAGGTCCTTGTCGGCCTCGATGGCGGCCTGAGCGGTGGTGGTCATGATGCGTTCTCCTGTGACGAGTCGGTCTGTGGGTTCATCTCGGCGAGCAGCGCGTCCAGCCGCCGATACCGCGACTCCGCCTGCTGCCGATAGCGTTCGATCCATTTGGTCATCAGGTCGAACACCTCCGCTTCCAGGTGGACTGGACGACGCTGGGCGTCGCGGGTTCGAGTCACCAGACCTGCGTCCTCGAGCACCTTCAGGTGCTTGGACACCGCCTGCAGACTCACGTTGTACGGCTCAGCCAGTTCGTTCACGGTGGCATCTGCCGTGGTCAACCGGGCGATCATGTCGCGTCGGGTCGGATCGGCGAGTGCCGAGAACACTCGCGAGAGCTGATCATCCGACATCACCGACCTCCTTGTTCAACCATCCGGTTGATCACTAGTACACGCCTCTTCCACGTCATTGTCAACCATTTGGTTGAGAAAGTTCAGCGATGAACACCGGACACGTAGAGCCACCGTCCGTCGACACGTTCGAATGTGCTGCGCTCGGTCATCTCACCCCTGCCGTCGGCATCGCGATAGACCGCAGTGAACTCCACGATCCCTGCGTCATGGAACAGCGAACCGTCGACGACGTCGACGATCTCCAGATGCAGCCAGCGCGTCCCCTCGTCGAGGTCCACCGACGATGGGCGAGTCGACGGATGCCACGTGTCGAGCAGATACTCACGATCGCCGACGGCGAACGCCGTGAATCGGCTTCTCATCAGGACTTCAGCGGTCGGCGCGACCCCACCGGACAAGAATCGGCCGCAGCATTCGGCCAGGGTCTCACCACTGCCACACGGACATCGTCGCTCATTCACGGCTCCACCCTGACATGACGAATCCCTTGACACTCGGCACCCCCGGTGCCATGGTTAGTTAGTCAAGTAACTAACCAAAGAACAGGAGACGCCCATGATCGACGACGGACGGGCCCTCTTCCAGCAGATCGCGGACAGTGTGGCCGACTCGATCATCGACGGAACCCTCGCGGAAGAGACCCGCGCGCCGTCGACGAACGAACTGGCCGCCTTCCACCGGATCAACCCCGCAACAGCGGCGAAAGGCGTGAACATGCTGGTCGACAAGGGAATCCTCTACAAGCAGCGCGGCGTCGGCATGTTCGTCGCCACCGGCGCCCGCGACACGCTCCGACGCGAACGTCAGCAGGCGTTCGCGGACCGATTCATCGAGCCGTTGCTCGGTGAGGCCCGCAGGCTCGGGCTCCAACCAGACGACCTCGTCGCCCTCATCCGCGACCGCGCACCCCACACCACCGCACTCGAAGGAGACCCGACATGACGAACACGACGGCAGTCAGCGCACGCGGCCTCACCAAGCGCTACGGCGACAACACGGTTCTGGACTCCGTCGATTTCGACATCCCGACGAACACGATATGCGGCCTGTTCGGTCGCAACGGCGCAGGAAAGACAACGCTCATGTCGATCCTCACCGCACAGAACTTCGCGACGGCGGGCGACGCCCGGATCTTCGGCGAAGACCCCTACGAGAACCCGGGCGTCCTCTCCCGGATCTGCTTCGTCCGCGAGAGCCAGAAGTACCCGGACGACGCCCGGCCATCCCATGCCTTCGCCGCCGCGAAACTGTTCTTCCCGAATTGGGACGACGACCTCGCCACGCGACTCATCGACGAGTTCCGGCTGCCGTGCAAGACCCGGATCAAGAAGCTGTCACGCGGCCAGCTGTCCGCGGTCGGCGTCATCATCGGGCTCGCATCGCGCGCGGAGATCACCTTCTTCGACGAGCCGTACCTCGGCCTCGACGCCGTCGCACGACAGATCTTCTACGACCGCCTGCTGGCCGACTACGCCGAGCATCCCCGCACCGTGGTGCTGTCCAGCCACCTGATCGACGAGATCTCCGACCTGATCGAACGAGTCCTCGTGGTCGACGACGGATCGATCGTCCTCGATGAGGACGCCGACGACCTGCGAGGTCGAGCGGTCACCGTGATCGGCGCGGAGAGCGCGGTCGACGAGTTCGTCGCCGGACGCGAAGAACTCCACCGCGAACGACTCGGCTCCGTCGCATCGGCAACAGTCCTCGGCGCGCTCGACGTCGCCGACCTCCGCCGCATCGACGAGTTGAACCTGAACACCGCACCGGTGTCACTCCAAGAACTCATCGTTCGCTTCACCCAACACGCGGACACCACCCGCACGACGCCGGGCGCTCCCAGTAGAGCCCACGCGAAAGGAGCACTCCGATGACCACCGCAACCACCACCCTGCGCACCGGCAAGGTGATCCGCATGCAGTTGATAAACAAGCAGACCTTCGTCTGGATGCCCCTGTTGATCCTCAGCGCATCGTTCGCGATCACGATGGCCATCCACGGAATCGTCGCCTTCTCGGTGTCCGATCGCACCGATCCCATGTACAGCGGCGGATCGCAGGCTCCGCTCTGGTACTTCCTCGTGATCGGCGTTCAGGCGCTGTCGTTCACGTTCCCGTTCTCACAGGCCTTGAGCATCAGCCGGCGAGAGTTCTTCATCGGCACCTTCGCGACGGCGTGCATCACCTCCCTGACACTCACCGCGGCTTTCATCGTCGGCGGCGGCATCGAACGGGCAACCGACGGTTGGGGCTTCGACGCCTACTTCTTCTACCTGCCGTGGATCTGGGACTCGGGACCGATCGCGGCGATGATCCTGTACTTCACGATCGCCATGCTGGCGTTCACCATCGGGTTCTGGGCGTCCACCCTGTACAAGAGGTTCGGCTTGGTGTGGCTGATCGCAACCGGCATCGGCATCGCACTGGCGATTCTGGTCGCGGCGTTCACCATCAGCTTCGCCGACCAGTGGCCCGCCGTCGGACGCTGGCTCGCCGACCTGCGTCCGTTGGAAGCCGCAGGCCTGATCGTGGCCGTGGACGCGGTACTCGCCGGATTGTCGTACGTGACGATCCGACGTGCGATCCCCTGATCTCGTAGAACCGACTACCCGGGTCAGTTCTACGAGACCGCCAGCCAGACCGCGAGTCCGAGCCCGGCGATGCCGATGGTGATGCGCAGCGGGGTCACCGGAAGCCTCTCCACCACCGGCGGACCGGCCCATCCGCCGATGAAGCATCCGGCGCCCATCGCCAGCGCTGCGGGCCACTGAACGGGACCGAAGAATATGAAACCGACCGCGGCGACCGCATTCGCGAGACCCAACAGCGCCGACTTGTAGATCATGGCCTTCGGCAACGGCACCGACGTGACCAGGAGCGCGAGGGCGACGAAGGCGACACCGGCACCCGCACCGAAGTATCCGCCGTACACGGAGACGGCGAAGACGCCGATCAGCCACGCCACCGGCTGGTCGGCGCCATTCGTGATCCAGGTCCGCAACTTCGGCTGGACGAGCAGCGCAATCGATGCGAACGCCACGAGGTACGGCACCACGACGGCGAACACCGAGTCGGGCGCGGACAACAGCAGGATCGCGCCGACGACTCCCCCGGCGAGGGCCGCGCCGCCGCTGGCAGCGAGAGAGCGTCGTCCCACGTAGTCGATCAGCTCCCGACCGGACTTGGCGAAACTCCCGACGCCGACGGCCACCATCGCCACCGTGTTGGTGACGTTGGCGGCGAGCGGCGACAACCCGACGAGCAGAAGCGCCGGATAACTGATGATCGACGCCAGGCCCGTCACGTATCCGACGAGCCCGGCGGCGAAGCCCGCCCCGACGAGGAGCACCAAGTCGGCGGGCGTCATGGATCAGTGCGCGAAGTGGCGCGATCCGGTGAGGTACATGGTCACGCCCGCGGCCTTGGCCGCTTCGATGACCTCGTTGTCGCGGATCGAACCGCCCGGCTGAACGACGGCCCGGACACCGGCGTCGAGCAGCACCTGCAGACCGTCCGGGAACGGGAAGAACGCGTCGGACGCACCGACGGAGCCCTTCGCGCGATCACCCGCGCGGTTCACCGCGAGGTGTGCAG
The DNA here is from genome assembly GCF_000344135.1 of Gordonia malaquae NBRC 108250. Classification (GTDB taxonomy): domain Bacteria; phylum Actinomycetota; class Actinomycetes; order Mycobacteriales; family Mycobacteriaceae; genus Gordonia; species Gordonia malaquae. The sequence continues at coordinate 49,592 of NZ_BAOP01000015.1, forward strand.
AGTCCACTCGGTTCACCTGGCCCATGCCGACACCGACCGACGCACCGTCGGCGGCCAGCAGGATCGCGTTCGACTTGACCGCACGGCAGGCTCGCCACGCGAACACCAGGTCGGCGAGAGTCTTCTCGTCGGCGGCATCGCCCGCGGCGAGCGTCCAGTTGGCGGGGTCGTCGCCTTCGGCGTCGATCACGTCGCGCTGCTGAAGGAGGATCCCGCCGGACACCGGCCGGATCTCGGCGGCCTTCTCACTCGGGGCCTCGGCGACGAGGATCCGGACGTTCTTCTTGCGGGAGAGGACCTCGACTGCGCCCTCGGCGTACGACGGCGCGATGATCACCTCGGTGAAGATGTCCGCGACCTGCTCGGCCATCTCGACGCTCACCTCGCGGTTGGCGGCGATGACACCGCCGTAGGCGCTGACCGGGTCGCAGGCGTGCGCACGGCGGTGTGCCTCGGCGATGTCGGCGCCCACGGCGATTCCGCAGGGGTTCGCGTGCTTGATGATCGCGACGGCCGGACCGGCGTGGTCGTACGCGGCACGCCAGGCGGCGTCACCGTCGGTGAAGTTGTTGAACGACATGGCCTTGCCGTGCAGCTGCTCGGCTTGCGCGAGGCCTGCCGGACCGTTCGTCGAGGTGTACAGGGCCGCGGCCTGGTGCGGGTTCTCGCCGTAACGGAGCACGTCGGCGCGCTCCCACGTCGCACCGGCCCACACCGGGAAGTCGGACTCGGGATCGGGGGCGACGACGCTGCTCATCCACGAGGCGACCGCGACGTCGTAGTCGGCGGTGTGACGGAACGCCTTGGCGGCGAGGGCCTTGCGCTCGGCGAGGGTGAAGCCGCCCGCGGCGACCGCTTCGGTGACTTTCGAGTAGTCGGACGGGTCGACGACGACGCCGACTGACGGGTGGTTCTTCGCCGCCGCGCGGACCATCGACGGACCGCCGATGTCGATCTGCTCGACGCACTCATCCGGAGTCGCACCGGATGCGACGGTCTCGGTGAACGGGTACAGGTTCACCACCACCAGCTCGAACGGCGCGATGCCGAGTTCGTCGAGCTGACGAAGGTGATCCGCTTTGCGGGTGTCCGCGAGAACGCCTGCGTGCACGCGCGGGTGCAGGGTCTTGACGCGGCCTTCGAGGCATTCGGGGAAGCCCGTCAGTTCGCTGACCTCGATGACGGGGACGCCCGCACCGGCGATCGTCTTCGCAGTGGAGCCGGTCGACACGATCTCCACACCCGCTGCGTGCAGCGCGGTCGCGAGTTCAGTCAGTCCTGTCTTGTCGTAGACGCTGACCAGTGCGCGCCGCACGGCGCGGCGATCTGCAGTTGCGTTCACTTGAGGTGTGCCTTTCGTCCATCGGTGACAACGCCACGGGCGGCGAGCGCGTCCACTACTTCTGGCAGCAGAGCGCGTTCGACGATTTTGATGCGTTCGTGCAGGGAGGCCTCGGTGTCGTCGGGGCGAACCTCGACGATTCGTTGAGCCAGGATCGGGCCGGTGTCCACGCCGTCGTCGACGAGGTGGACGGTGGTGCCGGTGATTTTGACGCCGTACGCGAGCGCGTCGGCGACTCCGTGCGCGCCGGGGAAGGCGGGCAGCAGGGCTGGGTGCGAGTTGACGATCGTCCCACCGAATCGGTTGAGGAACGCGGGACCGAGAATCTTCATGAAACCCGCGGTCACAACCCATTCCGGACTCATGTTCGCGACGTCGGCGGCGAGTGCGGCGTCCCACGCAGCACGGTCCGGGTGGTCTTTCAGTCGGCACCGGATGACTGGGATCCCCGCGGCGTCGGCGATGCCGACGGCTGCACAGTCCCTGTCGACGACTGCGCCGACCACGGTGAACGATGCATCGGGCCGGCTCGCATGCTCGAGAATCGACGCGAAGAGCGAGCCGGTTCCGGAGGCGAGGACCACAACGGGCGACTTCTCGGTGCGCGATGCGTCCTGGGGGCCTGTCACAGGAACGAGTTTAAGGCGTGTTGCAGACCACGTCGCCTTCCGCCCCACCTCTGCATACGCAGCGCTGTCGGAGGGGGTTCTGATCGACGAGGAGAATCAGTGCTTCCCCGGGTCGGTCTCGGTGAGTGGATCAGTGCCGAAGGCGGGCGCCTCGGCGGCATCCGTGCCCGGCGTCGACGTGTCATCGGCGAGAGCCGCATCGTCGTCGGCCTCATCGGCTGCTTCCCGACCGGCAAGATCGGGAGCGTCGTCGACGGACGCATCGCCTGCATCCGCGTCGACCGAGCCTGATTCGGGGACGTCGAACCAATCGTCGAGGTCGTCGCCGACCTCTTCGGCCGCTCGTCGACGACCGGCGAACCCGCCGTCGGCGAGCCAGAGGACTGCGACGACCAGACCTCCGCCGAGCGCGAGCCAAGCGAAGGTGTAGACACCGGCGGTCGGCACGTTGACACCGGAATGGCCGAGTTCGCCGAGGCGACCGCCGGACACCCACGCGGCGGCGACCATCAGCGCGGCGGCGACGGCTGCTCCGATGCCGACGGCTCGAAGGTGACGAACAGGGTCGTCGCTGCGGCAGTACCAGCCGAGAACCGCACCGGCGATCAGCGGGATCACGAAGACGAATGCACCGAGCGGTCCGATGCTCGTCTCGGGGAGTGCAGCGGTGACCGGCAGCGGCGGGACCTCACCGCGCGCGACGTCGAATGCGTCGAGCACGGTGGTTCCGAGTTGGGCGCTCGCCCCGGTGCTGATCGCCGTGGCGCCGACGATCATGTTGGGCAGGTACAGCACAGAGAGCACGGTGAGCCCGAGATAGCCGTCGACAGTGTTTCCGTCGTCGATCATCGTCCTCATCGCGCCCCAGTGCGCGATGATCCCCGCGAACACCATGGCCGCGCCGCCAGCGATGAACAGGCCGAACGCGATCAGACCACCGCGCGCTCCGACGCGCTCGGTGGCCGGAACCGCGAACTCGGTGAGGATCGGCTTCAAGCTCGGGATGGCGACGCCGACCAGGACCGCCACTCCCTGGACCAGCAACGTGTAGCCGAACGCCTGCAGTGAATCGGGTTGGCCGATCGGCGTCACCGCGGAACCGTCGGCGATCACCGCAAGGGACAGCGTGGTGACGAGCATCGAACCGCCGAGCGCGGCGCCGGCGATGCCGATCAGATCAGGGAGTTCACGGGCAGTCGAGGCGCCTTCGGCGACGACTTTCACCGTTCCGGCGGCCGCGAGCAGGGTCGGCAGGAGCGGAAGGATTCCCAGAGTGACGCCGCCGATCGTGACGGGCACCTGGTTCACCGCGAGCCATCCCGCAGCGACGGCGGAGCCGAGACCGGAGAGACCGTCGCCCGCCAGGAGACGAATGATCCCGATGATCACCGCGATCACGATCACGGTGATCATCGGGGACAGCAGTGCGACCTTCACCAGATCCCACGTCGCTGCCTTTCGTGGGGTCACGTCGGCACGACGAGTGAGGCGCACCTGCCGGAGGCGGGCGGCCAGGGAGTTCGGCGTTGGACTCACGCGGTCGCGGCGAACCTGAGTGTTACTGCTGCTCGGACTGCGGGGTGGCCGCGCCCGGATCGGTGTTCGGCTTGACGAACGCGGTGGTGGCGTTCACGTCGCCCGCGGGCTGACCGTACCCGGCAGCGGGCTGCTGGTTAGTCGAGATCGCCTGGGTCGCGGGGGTGTAGCCCTGCGCCTCGGGCTGCTGGGTTGCGGGAGCCTGGCCCTGAGCCTGCTGACCGTACCCGTAGCCGTATCCCGCTGCGGGCTGCTGCGCCTGCTGGGCCGCTGCCTGCTGCTGTGCGGCGTACGGATCTGCGGTCTGGGGTGCAGCGGCGTACTGGTCGGCGGCGGGTGCCGCGTAGCCGACCGAACCCGCGGTCGCTGCAGCGTCGGCGGGAGCCAACTTGATCTGGCCGCCCTCGATCAGCAGCCACACGACTGCGGCGATCGCCGCCAGAATCGACGTGATGAGCAGGATGATCGCTCCGGTGCCGTTCTCGCCTTCCGTCGTGGCGAAGACGAGCACCGTCACAACTGCCGCGGCCACAGTCGATGCGAACACCGTGCCTATCGCCCACTTCTCGGCACCGAGGACAAACGTCGACAGCGCGATCAGGCCCGCGACCACAACTGCAAGATACGGCGCGGTGTAGAACGACTCAAACAGCTTCATGCCGATGTCGGAGTACGCCTCGGCGAACCCGCAGAACAGCGTGATGACGCCGAGCGCGCCGATGACGGCGGCGACGATCGCCGGCGTGTTAGCGGGGAGTCCCTGGCTCGGGGCCGGAGCCTGCGGAGCACCGTAGCCGTACTGTGCCTGCTGGCCGTAGGGGTCCTGCGCCTGCTGACCGTACTGTGCCTGAGCCTGTTGACCGTACTGCGCGGCCTGGCCGTACTGTCCCTGCGCGGGGTCGTAACCCTGCTGGCCGTACTGCTGGTTCTGGGCCCCCTGCGGATCCTGGCCGTAGCCGTAACCGCCGGACTGCGGGTAGGTCATCGTGTCGCTCCCTCACGTCGAACTCACATCATCGGCCGTTCCGACGAACGCAGTCCACGCTAATACACGTCGCCTGAGAGGGTCCGACATGCGTGTCTGGCGCGTTCTGATCTCAGCCTCGGTGAGTACGCCCCTGCTCGGCGTACCAGTCGATGAGCGAGTAGTCGTCCACCGACTTCGGGTCGATGCTCACCTCGGTCCGGCCGGCGAGGATCGCCGTCACCGGGACTTCCAGTTTCTTGCCCGTCCGGGTATGCGGGATCCCCGGTGCGACGATCACCTCATCCGGCACGTGGCGGGCCGAGAGTCGCGTCTTGACCTGGGACGCGATCTGTGCGGTCAACTCGTCGGTCAGCTCCGCGCCCGGCACCAGGGTGACGAACAGCGGCATCCAATATTCGCCGCCGGGGCCGTCGACGCCGAGCACAAACGCCTCGGCGATCTCACTGATGCCTTCGACGACCTCGTAGATGTCAGCCGAACCCATGCGGATGCCGTTGCGGTTGAGGGTCGCATCGCTTCGTCCGTGAATGATGAGCGAGCCTCGGTCGGTGACGGTCACCCAGTCCCCGTGACGCCAGACGGTCGGGACGTCAACCGCGTCCCACTCATGCGCGAAGTACGCCTTTCGGTACCTCTCACCGTCCGGGTCGTCCCAGAAGTGGACCGGCATCGACGGCATCGGTGCGGAGATCACCATCTCCCCGACTTCGCCGATGAGCGGCTTCGCCTGCGGCGACCAGCTCTCCAGGGCCACCCCGAGATATCGGACGGACAGTTCGCCTGCGACCACCGGGACGCCCGTCGAACCACCCGCGAACGCCGACACCACATCCGTTCCGCCGCTGATGGAGGAGATCGGCAATCCGGCTGCGACGTTGTCGTCCACCCAGGTGAACAGGTCTGCTGCGAGCGTCGATCCGGTGCTTCCGAGCGCTTCCAGTGCCGATAGATCATGGTCGGCACCCGGCCGAAGTCCTGCCTTCCGCGACGCCTGCAACTGGCCCGGGCTGGTTCCGAAGTAGGTGACCTTCTCATCGGCGACGATCCGCCACAGAGTGTCGGCGTCGGGATACAGCGGCGATCCGCTGTAGGTGACGATCCGCGCACCGACGAGGAGTCCGGCGGCCTGGAAGTTCCACATCATCCAACTGAGCGCCGTCTGCCAGAAGAACACCGAGCCGGGACGCAGATCGCTGTGCAGTCCGGCGGCCTTGAGGTGCTCGAGCACCACACCGCCGTGACCGTGGACGATGCCCTTGGGCTTGCCGGTGGTTCCGGAGGAGAACAGAACCCACAGCGGATGATCGAACGGGACTTTGACTGGTTCGACAGGGCGCGTGCGGTCCGCGGTCGCCTCGTCCCAGGACACCGCGCCGTCCACGGACTCACCGACCACGATGTGCGTCGACACGCCGAGGAGCACGGCGAGTTCCTCGGAATCAGCCCGCTTGTCGACGTCCTTACCGTTGTAGCGGTAACCCGATGACGAGAAGAGCACCTTCGGGGCGAGTTGAGCCATACGCCCGGCGGCGCCTTCTGGTGCGTAGTCCTGACCGCATCCCGACCACAGTGCACCGAGCGACGCGGTGGCGAGGAACGCGATCACCGTCTCCGGAACGTCCGGCAGGTAGGCGGCGACGACGTCCCCTCGCCCGACCCCCGCCTCCGCCAACGTGCGTGCCACTGCTCCGACAAGTCCGGGGAGTTCCGCCCAGGAGATCTCCGTGCGCGTCCCGTCCTCGGTGATCCCGACGATCGCGGCGCCCTCGAGCCCCGAGTTTGCCAGCACCGCGTCGACGTAGTTCAGTTCGACGCCGGGGAACCATCGTGCGCCCGGCATGTCGCGATCCGCGAGCACGGCGTCGTCGCCGTCCTCGAGAGGCGCCGCGGCGATCGTGTCCAGGGCGAAGTGATCCCACACCGCTCGCCAGAAGCCCGGAAGGTCGGCGACCGACTGCTCCCACAGGGCGCCGTACTCGGTCAGATCACGGCCCACACTGTCGCCGTAATTCTCTGCAAAACGGCTGATCTGAGACTCGGTCACTTGACGAGCCCGAGGAACTCGATCGACTTCTCGCGCATCTCGACCTTCCGGACCTTGCCTGTCACGGTCATCGGGAACTCCTCCACCACGTGGACATACCGCGGGATCTTGTGGCGCGAGATGTGACCGGTCGCGAACTCACGTACAGCGTCGGCGTCCAACGGTGCGGCGCCATCGCGCACGCGGACCCACGCCATCAGTTCTTCGCCGTACTTCTCGTCCGGCACGCCGATGACCTGCGCGTCGACGATGTCGGGGTGCGTGTAGAGGAACTCCTCGATCTCACGCGGGTAGATGTTCTCGCCGCCGCGGATCACCATGTCTTTGATCCGGCCCGTGATGCGGGCGTAGCCGTCGTCGCCCATCACGCCCAAGTCGCCTGTGCGCATCCAGCCGTCGGCGTCGATCGCGTCCGCGGTCTTCTCCGGCTCGTTCCAGTAGCCCTGCATCACCGAGTAGCCACGCGTGCAGAACTCGCCGGTCTCACCACGCGGAAGCACTTCGCGCGTCACCGGGTCGACGATCTTGATCTCCAGGTGCGGTCCGACCCGGCCGACGGTGCCGACGCGCAAGTCGAGCTCGTCGTCGGTACGGGTCTGAGTGGAGACCGGGCTGGTCTCGGTCATTCCGTAGCAAATCGACACTTCGGCCATGTTCATCTCGTCGATCACCCGACGCATCACCGCCTCCGGGCACGGCGAACCCGCCATGATGCCCGTCCTCAACGTCGACAGGTCGTACGACGCGCCTGTGTCAAGCAACGCGAGTTCGGCGATGAACATCGTCGGCACACCGTACAGGCTCGTGCAGCCGTACTTCTCGACCGCCGCGAGCGCAGTCGCCGGGTCGAACGCCGGGCCCGGGATCACCATCGCCGACCCGTGCGAGATCGCGGCGAGATTGCCCATCACCATGCCGAAGCAGTGGTAGAACGGCACCGGCAGGCAGATGCGGTCGGCTTCGGTGTAGTTCACCAGCTCGCCGACGAGGAACCCGTTGTTTCCGATATTGGTGTGCGACAGGGTGACGCCCTTCGGCGAGCCCGTGGTCCCCGACGTGTACTGGATGTTGATGGCGTCGTCGGCGTCGAGTCGAGAGGCGATCTCGTCGACGGCGGCGAGCTCGTCGGCCGTCGGCTCGGACAACAGCGTCGCGAACCCGTCCGACTCGAACAACACGACCTGACGGAGCTCCGAAAGCTGATCCCTGACGTCGTCGAGCATCACCGCGTACTCGGAGTCGCGGAACCGCTCAGCCGCGAGCACCACGGTCGTTCCCGACTGCCCGAGGACGTACGCCAGTTCGTGACGACGGTACGACGGATTGATCACCACGAGCACCGCACCGATCTCAGCGGCGGCGAACTGGGTGAGGACCCATTCGAACCTGTTCGGCGACCACAACGCCACCCGATCACCCGGGTTCACACCCAGCCGCAACAGCCCGGCGGCGAGGGCCCGGACGTCGCGCCGGAACTCACGGTAGGTCCACTGCCTGTCGACGCTCGCGTCGATGAGCGCGACAGAGTCCGGGAACCTCTCCGCGGTGGCGGCCAGCGTCGCGCCGATCGTCTGAGTCAGCAGTGCAGGCTCGGACTCGCCGCGGGCATAGGAGTCGGTGTCGGTGTACATCTGGTCAGCCATGAGTTCCTCCGGGTTGTGAATTACCGCGTGACGCCCGCGCGGGACAGGACGGCGCGAGCCTGCGCCAAGACGGGACCGTCGATCATCTGGCCGTCGAGCTGGAAGACGCCGCCGTCGTAGACGACTGCACCCTGAAGCACTCGCGTGGCCCATTCGACACGCTCAGGAGCGGGCGCGTACCCGTCCCTGATGTGGGCGGCCTGCGACGGGTGGATGCACGCGGTCGCGGTGAACCCGAGTGCGACTGCGTCCTGGACTTCGGCGACCAGTCCGTCGACGTCGGCGATGTCGATGTGGACGGCGTCGATCGCGGCCTTGCTGTAGGCGCCTGCGGCGAGCCGGACACGCGAACGAACGTGACGCGCCACATCGCGGTACTCGCCCGCGTACGGTTCACCGACGCCGAACCTGCTCGACGTGCCGCCGAGACCTGCAACGAGATCCTCCGCTCCCCACATCAGGCCGATGCAGTTCGGCGCCGCGACGATCTCCTCCACCCGGAGTGCACCCATCGGCGTCTCGATCAGGGCGATCGTCGGCAGGTGGGCGATCTGCGAGGGCTCTTCGACCTTGGCCTGCATCAGGACCCGATACGGCGTCGCCTGCACGGCGGCGAGGTCGAGTTCGTGGTCTTCGGTGCCCGCCGGGTTGATCCGGACGATCACCCGATCCGGGTGGACCGGATTCGCGACGAGCGCCTCCCTCGCGGCAGCCTTGTTGACGGGAGCGACGGCGTCCTCAAGGTCCAGGATCACCATGTCGGCGCGATCGAGCGCCTTCAGATAGCGCTCGGGTCGATCGGCCGGGCAGAACAGGAGTGCAGGTCCTGCGGGTGTCCACGATTCGACAGTCATGCGATTTCAGTTCTCCTTGGGTGCGAGTCGGACGAGCGTCGAGCGCGACGCTCTCGCCACTATGACACCGTCTTGGTTGCGGCCGATGTGCGTTATCTGGACGATTCCTTCACCGGGGCGCGACGACGACTCTCGTTTTCCGGTGCATTCGGTCTCCGCGTACAGCGTGTCGCCCGCGAAGAGCGGATGCGGGAACGCGATGTCGCTGAATCCGAGGTTCGCGACGAGCGTCCCCTGGGTCAGCTGCGAGACGGAGAGTCCGACGATCGTCGACAGCGTGAACATCGAGTTGATCAGCCGTTGTCCGCCGAATCCCGGCTGCTGCGCGGACCATGCGGCATCCAGGTGCAGTGCCTGAGTGTTCATCGTCAGCGTCGTGAACAGAACGTTGTCGGCTTCGGTGACTGTACGTCCGGGGCGGTGCTCGTACACTGTCCCGATCTCGAACTCCTCGAACCACAGTCCGCGCTGCGGGACGCGCTTGCCCTCGCTCATGCCGGGAGTCCCAGCGAACGGGCGATCAGCATCAACTGGACTTCGGTGGTGCCCTCGCCGATCTCGAGGATCTTCGAGTCGCGGTAGTGACGCGAGACGGGGTACTCGTTCATGAATCCGTACCCGCCGTGGATCTGCGTCGCCATGCGTGCGTTGTCCATCGCGGCCTCGCTGGAGATCATCTTCGCGATCGACGCCTCCTTCTTGAACGGCTTTCCGGCGAGCATGCGCGCTGCAGCGTCGTAGTAGGCCATGCGGGAGACGTGAGCACGCGCCTCCATGCGGGCGATCGCGAACGACACCGACTGGTACTCGGCGATCGCCTTCCCGAATGACTTCCGCTCACGCGCGTACTTGATGCACTCGTCGACGCAGCCCTGCGCGACGCCGGTCGCGAGGCCCGCGATGGCGATACGGCCCTCGTCGAGGATCGACAGGAAGTTCGCGTAGCCGCGGCCACGCTCGCCGAGGAGGTTCTCGCGCGGGACGTGGGCCTCGTCGAAGCTCAGCGGGTGTGTGTCCGATGCGTGCCAGCCGACCTTGTCGTACGCGGGCTCGGCGGTGAATCCGGGCGTCCCGGCGGGCACGATGATCGTTGAGATCTCCTTCCCGCCGCCAGCCTTCTCACCGGTCACGGCCGTGACGGTGACCAACGAAGTGATGTCCGTGCCGGAGTTGGTGATGAACTGCTTGCCGCCGTTGATCACCCATTCGTCACCCTCTTCACGGGCCGTCGTCGCAGTCGCGCCTGCATCCGAGCCGGCGCCCGGCTCAGTGAGGCCGAATCCGGCGAGAGCCTTGCCTGCCAGCAGATCGGGAAGGAATCGCTCCTTCTGCTCCTGCGTTCCGAAGCGGTAGATCGGCATCGCGCCGAGGCCGACCCCCGCTTCGAGGGTGATCGCCACCGACTGATCGACCTTGCCGAGTTCCTCAAGCGCGAGGGCCAGGGCGAAGTAGTCGCCGCCCATGCCACCGAACTCCTCTGAGAACGGCAGACCGAACAGGCCCATCTCACCCATCTTGGCGACGACCTCGTACGGGAAGGTCTTCTCGCGGTCGTGCTGCGCCGAGACCGGTGCGACGACACTCTGCGCGAAGTCGCGCACGCTGTCGACGAGGTCGGTGTACTCCTGGGTCAATTCCATGTCTGTTCCTTCATTTTGTGTTTTTCCGCTGCCGCCACAACTTGCTCATTCCCCGCGCACTCCCTCTGCTCCCTCGCCCCGCGCGACCCCCCTCTGCTCCGTCGCGTCGCGCGACCCCCTCTGCTCCGTCGCGTCGCGCGACCTCCTCTGCTCCTTGAGCGAGCGGAGCGAGTCGAAAGGTCTGCACCCGAACACCTTTCGACTCGCAAGCTCGCTCAAGGAGTAGGAAAAGCGCCTCCCGCTCGAGGAGAAGAAAGGGGCGCCTCCCCCTCAAGGAGCAGGTGGGTTCGCGCGTCCCTCAAGGAGCAGGCGGGGTCGCCACGTGAGCCATGACCTGGGCTGAGGCGACCTTGTCACCGACTCGAACGGAGATGCTCGCAACGCCGTCGACCGGCGCGCGGAGCGTGTGTTCCATCTTCATCGCTTCGACCACCACAAGCGGATCGCCCGCGACGACGTCTGCACCGTCGACTCCGGGAACTGCGACGACGGTTCCGGGCATCGGACTTGTCACGTCTCCCGCGGCGTCCGCTGCGTCTCCGTCGGACAGTGCACGCAGTGGGTGGACGAGCCATGTCCCGTCGTCGCCGGCCACCCAGTGGTCACGGACGGTGAAGCGCTTCCGGACGCCGTCGCAGGTGAGCGTGATCGCCGATCCTCCCAACGGCGTCATCACCGCATGCGCACTCCACGGGTCGCCGCCGTCGGACTGCACGGTCACCTGGGCTTCCACCTCTCGCCCCTTCGAACCGCTGCGCTGGAGGAGCGACGACACTGTGTACGTCTCGCCGTCGACCGACAGACGAGACACATACGGCGACGGCGCTCCGACCCGGAAGCCGAGAGCACTGGACCACAGGTCGTCCGGGTCGCCGAGGTCGAGGACTCCGAGCGACGCGGCGACAAGCGCCTCGGGCGGCGGAGTCGGAGCCTGATAGTCCACGACGATCCGGTCGAGCAGTTCGGTGTCCAGGTCGCCCGCCCGAACTGCGTCATGCGCGAGCACGTGACGGCAGAAATCGATGTTGGTGACGACACCGGTGAGGCGGGTCTGAGCGAGCGCCTCGTCGAGACGTTCGACGGCTTCGGCGCGGTCTGCGCCGTGGACGATCACCTTGGCGAGCATCGGGTCGTAGTCGCTGCCGACGACGGAACCGGCGACGACACCGGAGTCGATTCGCACGGCGCCGGGAACGAAGTGAGCAGGCCGTGTCTGTGCCGACCGCGGCCACGCGAGGTCGCCGATCTCGCCGCCTGTCGGGAGGAAGCCTTGCGCCGGGTCTTCGGCGTACACACGGGCTTCCATGGCGTGGCCGGTCATGGTGACGTCGTCCTGTGTGAACGACAACGCCTCGCCACGCGCGATGCGGACCTGTTGTTCCACCAGGTCGAGTCCGGTGACGAGTTCGGTCACCGGGTGCTCCACCTGCAGACGAGTGTTCATCTCCATGAAGTAGAAGTTCTCGGGGTCCCGAGCCGACACGATGAACTCGACCGTGCCCGCGCCGGTGTACCCGACGCTGCGCGCCGCATCGCATGCGGCCTGGCCGATGCGAGCGCGAGTGGCCTCGTCGAGGAGCGCCGACGGAGCCTCCTCGATCACCTTCTGGTGCCGCCTCTGCAGGGAGCACTCGCGTTCCCCGAGGTGGACGACGTTGCCGTGGGTGTCGGCGAGGACCTGCACCTCGATGTGGCGCGGGGTGAGGACGAAGTGTTCGAGGAACAACGAGTCGTCGCCGAACGCCGCCCCCGCTTCTCGTCGTGCCGTGATCAGTGCCGCGGGCAGATCGTCGATGTTCTCCACACGATGCATGCCCTTGCCGCCGCCACCGGCGCTCGGCTTGATCAGCACCGGGAAGCCGATCCCCGGCGCGGCCTCGATCAGTTCCGCATCGGTCAGTCCCGGCCGAGACAGTCCGGGGACCACCGGGACGTTCCTCTCGGTGACGGCCGCACGGGCGGTGATCTTGTCGCCCATCGTGGCGATCGACCGGGCAGGCGGCCCGATGAAGACGATGCCCGCATCGTTCAATGCGGCCGCGAACGCCTGATTCTCGGAGAGGAAGCCGTACCCGGGGTGGACTGCGTCGGCGCCTGTCGCCTGCGCTGCGGCGACGACCTTGGTGATGTCGAGGTAGCTCTGCGACGCGGCGGCCGGACCGAGACGCACCGCTTCACCCGCCGCGGCGACGTGGGGTGCGTCGACGTCGGCATCGGAGTAGACGGCGACCGACTCGACGCCCATCTGGTCGAGGGTGTTGATCACCCGGACCGCGATCTCACCGCGGTTCGCGACGAGGACTTTGCGGATGCGCTTCGGACCGACTCCGCCTCTCGACTGCGCTCGAGAACCACTCGATGCGCTGGGGGAACTGGTGCTCACTGGGGACTCCTGGTTCATGGTGATCACATCCGGAAGACGCCGTAGCGCGGTTCGGGGAGCGGGGAGTAACGGCATGCCTCGAGGGCGAGGCCCAGAACGGTGCGGGTGTCGGCAGGGTCGATGATCCCGTCGTCCCACAGTCGGGCGGTGGAGTAGTACGCATCGGACTGCTCGGCGAACTGTGCGCGGATCGGCTCCTTGAAAGCCTCTTCGTCGGCGTCCGACCAGGTTCCGCCCGCACGCTCCACACCCTTGCGGCGGACTGTGGCGAGAGTGTCGGCGGCCTGCGGCCCGCCCATCACCGAGATGCGAGCGTTCGGCCACATCCAGAGGAAGCGCGGCGAGTAGGCGCGGCCGCACATCGAGTAGTTGCCCGCACCGAACGAGCCACCGATCATGACGGTCAGTTTCGGGACACTGGCACACGCGACGGCGTTGACCATCTTGGCGCCGTTCTTCGCGATGCCGCCCTCCTCGTACTCGCGGCCGACCATGAACCCGGTGATGTTCTGCAGGAAGATCAACGGGATGCGCCGCTGATCGCAGAGTTCGATGAAGTGAGCGCCCTTGAGCGCAGACTCGCTGAACAGGACGCCGTTGTTGGCGACGAAGCCGACCGGATGTCCGTGCAGGGTGGCGAATGCGGTGACCAGCGACGTCCCGTAGTCCGCCTTGAACTCCGTGTACTCACCGCCGTCGGACAGGATCTCGATCACCTGTCGGACGTCGTACGGGATCTTCGGGTCGGTCGGGACCACGTCGTACAGGTCGGTCTGCGCGCGCGGCGGCGCCACGGTGCGCGATGTCTCCCATTGAGCGGCCGCGCGCGGGCCGAATGTCGCGACGATCTCGCGGACCTTCTCCAACGCCTGCTCGTCGTTGTCGACGAGGTGATCAGTGACGCCGGAGATCGATGAGTGCATGGTACCGCCGCCCAGGTCTTCGGCAGTGACGTCTTCGCCTGTCGCGGCCTTCACCAGCGGCGGGCCGGCCAGGAAGATGGTGCCCTGATTGCGGACGATGACGTTCTCGTCGCTCATCGCGGGGACGTACGCACCGCCTGCGGTGGACGAACCGAGGACCGCTGAGATCTGCGGGATCCCGGCAGCGCTCATGTTCGCCTGGTTGAAGAAGATCCGACCGAAGTGCTCGCGGTCCGGGAACACGTCGTCCTGGTTGAGGAGCATCGCGCCACCCGAGTCGACGAGGTAGATGCAGGGCAGCCTGTTCGCTGCGGCGATCTCCTGCGCGCGCAGATGCTTCTTGACGGTCACCGGGTAGTAAGTGCCGCCGGACACCGTCGCGTCGTTGGCGACGATCATGCACTCCCGGCCGTGGATGCGGCCGATGCCTGCGACGACGCCCGCGCTGGGCGCCTTCCCGTCGTACATCCCGTACGCGGCGAGCGGCGCGACTTCGAGGAACGGTGAACCGGGGTCGACGAGTCCGTCGATCCGGTCGCGAGCGAGCAGTTTGCCGCGCTCGACGTGACGGTCCCGAGCTTTCTGGCCGCCTCCGGCCGCAGCTGCGAGCAGTCGTTCGCGGAGCTCGTCCACGTTGGACCGATGAGCGTCCCGCGGGGCGAGAAACTGGTCGACCATCGCCGCACCTTTCAGTTATTCGACATTAACCGAATTGACCATACGTGACCCGACGCACATCCGCCAGACACGAAATAGATTGTTCCATCACTGGTGACGCAGCTCACTGAAACAGTTAGGGTGGGGGCAAGCCACACACCCTCGTGGCGTCATCAACAACGCTCTCGACCGCACGCCTATCACCCTTGGCCTGCGTGTTGAGCCGAATACAGCAAGGCCAGGTGAACCCATGACCGTCGCCGACGACCGCGCCCACGCGGAGTCCACCCCTGCGAGCAGCCCCTCGCATTTCTCGCTCGATGACCGCTACACACGCGCGTCCGGAAGCATCTATCTGACCGGCATCCAGGCCCTCGTCCGCACCGTGCGCGACCGCGCGGTGCTCGACCGCCGCAACGGCCTACAGACCGCGTCGTTCATCTCCGGCTACGAGGGCTCGCCGCTCGCCGGCTACGACCTCGAGATCGCCCGACGCCGCAAGCATCTGGAGAAGTGGGACATCGTCCATCGTCCCGGTCTCAACGAGGAGATCGGCGCGACGTCGGTGATGGGCTCGCAGGTCGCGGCGCGGGTCGGCCATCTCGCCGCCGACAAGTCCGGCGTGCAGCGCGACGGTGTCGTCGGGTACTGGTACGGCAAGGCGCCCGGCCTGGATCGCGCGACCGACGCGCTGCGTCACGCGAACATCATCGGCACCCACTCTGCGGGCGGCGCCGTCGCACTCGTCGGCGACGACCCCGGCGCCAAGAGTTCAACGGTCCCCTGCTCGTCGGAGATGGCCCTCGCCGACCTGTACATGCCGATCCTGTACCCGGCCGACAGCGCCGACATCCTGGACTTCGGCATCCACGCAGCCTTGATGAGCCGCGTCTCCGGATTGTGGACGTCGATGAAGATCTCGGCGCACGTCGCCGACGGCTCGTCGACTGCAGAGATCGACCTCGACCGCTTCGAGGTGGACTACGGCGGCCTCGGCACCAGTCCGCACATCCCGTCCGGCAGGCTCCTCGGTCCCACGCTGATGGAGCTCGAGCAGAACCAGCTCACCACCCGCATCCCGCGCGCCGTCGAGTATGCGCGCCTCAACGGCCTCAACAACATCGTCCAGTCGACGGGCGACGACCGCATCGGCATCGTCGCCGCAGGTAAGACGTACCTCGACCTCCGCGAGGCGCTGCGTCTCATCGGCATCTCCGACGACGACCTCGGCCGCCTCGGCATCCGCATCCTCAAGCTCGGCATGGTCTACCCGATCGAGCGGGGGATTCTCGACCGTTTCATCGCCGGGCTCGACGAAGTGATCGTCATCGAGGAGAAGCGCGACTTCATCGAGACGATGATGCGCGACATCCTCTTCCGCCGTCCGGACGCCCCCGCGATCGTCGGCAAGACTCACGAAGACGGTTCCACGCTGTTCTCGCGTTTCGGTGAGCTCGACGTCGACTCCGTCTCGCGAGGCCTGGCGGCCCGCCTCGGCAAGTACCACCACATCGAACCCGCCCAGCGGTGGATGGACGAACGCAATGCCACACGCGAGCGCATCATGCTGCCGCTGGCCGTCCGCACCCCCTACTTCTGCTCGGGCTGCCCGCACAACAGCTCGACGAAGGTCGCCGACGACACTCTTGTCGGCGCCGGCATCGGCTGCCACGCGATGGTGCTCCTGATGGAGCCGGAGCAGGTCGGCGACATCGCCGGCGTCACCCAGATGGGCGGCGAGGGCAGCCAATGGCTCGGCATGGCGCCGTTCGTCACGGAGAACCACTTCGTGCAGAACATCGGCGACGGCACGTTCATGCACTCTGGTTCACTCGCCGTCCGCTCCTCGGTGGCGTCCGGCGAGAACATCACCTACAAGCTGTTGTTCAACGGCACTGTCGCGATGACCGGCGGTCAGGACCCGGTGGGTCAGATGACACTTCCCCAGATCCTCGCACTGCTGCAGGCCGAGCGGGTCGCGAAGATCGTCGTCACGTCGGACGATCCGTCACGCACCAAGGCGTTGGGCCTGCCGAAGGGCGTCGACGTCCGCCACCGAGACGACATGCTCGACGTCCAGAAGGAGCTCGCCGAAGTCTCCGGCGTCACCGTCCTCGTCCACGATCAGCATTGCGCCGCGGAAAAGCGCCGCAAGCGCAAGCGCGACAAGGGGACCGACAAGAACAGCCAGTTCAAGACTCCGAAGCAGCGTGTGATGATCAACGAACGCATCTGCGAGGGCTGCGGCGACTGCGGCGCGAAGTCGAACTGCCTGTCTGTGCATCCCGTGTCGACCGAGTTCGGCCGCAAGACGCAGATCGATCAGAGCTCGTGCAACCTGGACTTCTCGTGCCTCGAAGGCGACTGCCCGGCATTCGTCAGCATCGTGCCGGGCACGGCGCGCAACCGCGAGAAGGTCGCCTCCATCGCCGGTTCGCTCATCCCGGAACCCACGTTGGTTCCGACCATGAACGGAAACTTCACTATTCGAATCACCGGCATCGGCGGCACCGGTGTCGTGACCGTGTCCCAGGTGCTCGCCACCGCAGCCGTCATCGACGGTCACAGCGCACGAACCGTCGACATGACGGGACTCGCCCAGAAGGGCGGTGCCGTCGTCAGTGACATCAAGGTGTCCGCGTCGCCGGTGGAACAGGCGGCGAAGGTCGCGTCCGGCGACTGCGATGTGTACCTCGCCTGTGACCAGCTCGTGGGCGCCGATCCGGTGAACCTGAAAGTCGCGTCGTCGAAGAAGACTGTCGCCGTCGTGTCCACCGCGAAAGTGCCCACCGGATCGATGGTCATCGACACGTCGGTCGCGTTCCCGGAGGCTCTTGCGGTCCGCACCGCCATCGACGATCACGTCGCGCGCTCGGTGTACCTCAACGCGGGTGAACTGTCCGATGACCTGTTCGACGACGAGCAGTACGCGAACATGCTCATGGTGGGCGCGGCGTACCAGACCGGCGCACTTCTCATCTCGGCCGATGCGATCGAGCGGGCCATCGAACTCAACGGCGTCGCCGTCGAGGTGAACATCCAGGCGTTCCGCCGCGGTCGCCAGGCCGTCGTCGCACCCGACGCCGTGGTGGCCGCGGCCGAATCGGTCCGCGTCCAGGTCCCGACGTACGCACCGAGCGCGGTCGCGACGAAGGCTGCATCCACCCTCGCCGGCGCAGGCGAGGACCTCACGGCGATCGTCGAGCGACGCTATGACGAGCTGGTCGCCTACCAGAGCGCGAAGTACGCCGACTCCTGGCTGGCGGACGTTCAGCGTGTCCATCGCGGCGGTTACGGCGACGACTTCACGTCTGCCGTCGCCCGGAACCTGTACAAGCTCATGGCCTACAAGGACGAGTACGAGGTGGCGCGTCTCGCCGACGACGCCGCGTTCGCTGCGGAGATCTCCAACACGTGGGGTGACGACGCGAAGGTGTCGTTGCGCCTGCACCCGCCGATGCTGCGTGAGATGGGCATGAAGAAGAAGCTGTCGCTCGGCCAGTGGGCCGATCCGGCGATGCGGAGTCTCGCGTCGATGAAGCGTCTTCGCGGAACCAAACTCGATCCGTTCGGCCACGGCGAGGTCCGTCGCACCGAACGCGAGCTGATCGTCGAGTACCGCCGTGCCGTCGACGTCGTCGTCGCTGCTCTCGGAACGTACCCGGCGCCCGAGCGGATCGCCGCCGCCACCGCCATCGCAGACCTGCCGGACATGGTCCGCGGCTACGAGGGAGTCAAGATGGGCAACGTCGCCCGCTACCGCGCGGAGATGGCCCGCCAGCTTCGCGCGCTGTAGCCACTGTTCGCGGCCGTCGGCGACGAACGCGGCGTTCGCAGACACAGATCGACGCCTCGCCGACAAACGCGGCCTCCGTGAAGGCCGCGTTTGTCGGTGAGGGTCGCGGCAACGATTCCCCCTTCAGCATGCCGAACGTTGATGCGAAACCGGGTGGCGGCCTTGTCAGAGGTCGAGTCGTCCCACCGGGCTACCGCTCCCTGTGGGAGCGTTTGTCAAAGACGCTAGGACAGCCAGGCGGCGATTCGGTTTCGCGTCGACGTTCGGCCGGCTGCCGCCGCGACCTTCACTGACAAACGCGGCCTTCACAGAGGCCGCGTTTGTCGTTGAAGCGTCGATCTACGTCGAGGAAGGCAGCGTCTGTCGCTGAAGGTCGCGACGCGGCCTCAGAACGACGCGGAGTACCGCCCGGCCGAGCGGGCGATGAACTGCCATCCTCCATCGACCTGGATGAGCTCGACGTCGGACAGTCCGGTGGTCTTCGCGGTGGGGCGTGCGCTTCCCGGGATCCACGCCTCCACCCGGCCGGTTCCAACGCCTGCGAACCCGCGCTTGTCGGTGCGGGTGAGTCGTCCTGGAACGGCGCGAGGGAAAGCCTGGCCGAGGACCGCTGCGACAGAACGATCGAGTCCGGTCATGACGCCCGACGGGCAGGCGACGATGTTCAGGTGATGCTGGTCGTTGAGGGTGTCGTCGCCCTTCACCGCATGCGGGTCGCCGCACGCCTGCGCCCACGACCACCAGGCGCCGCCGATCCGGTGGGCATCGGCGGAGCGCATGAAGCGAGCGACGTCGGAGGCACGACGGCTGGGATCACTCCACCAGCCCCACTCCCCGGTCCACAGCGGCGCGTTGTAGACGGCGGCCGCGTTCTTCGCGATCTGGAAGCCCTGTTCGACGGACGGGATGTCGTTGCTGACGTTGATCGACCCGCTGTACAGGTGTGGAGAGAAGACGACGCGCGGGTCCGTCAGGTACTTGGCCGGCGGGAGCACGTCGGTTCCGAATGCCGACCAGAGCGCACTGGGTTCGACGATGGCGAGGTGCTCGAATCCACCTCGCTCGGCGACGCGGATGGCCCGGATCGCACGCTGGTAGAACCGGCCGATCTGGTCCGCTGCGCCGATCGGTTCGCGCAGACCCGGGTTCGGTTCGTTCAACAGGTCGTAGCCCGCGACCGCCGGCTCGTTCTTGAACTCGCCTGCCAGTCGTGCCCAGGTCGCGACGAGGCGACCCTGGATTCCGTTGCGGTCGTCGTAGAAGTTCTGGAATGCTCGCGCCACACCCGGCGCGGCTTCTCGCTGGCCTGCGATGGTGCACGTGGTCCAGCCGTCGGTGATCGTCGCCCAGCCGGGTGCACCGTCCCAGCCGATGCCGGGTTGGAGCGGGCCGGGGCACTCGGCGCCGCGCGGCGTTCCGATCGTCGGGCCCCAGGCGTCCTGGTGCATGTCGAGCACCGTGTAGATCCCATGGGCCTTCGCCTGATCGACGGCCTGCCGAATGCGATCGACGTAGGCCCTGTTGAAAGCGCCGCGGGTCGGCTCGAGTTGCGACCAGGAGACGTTGAGTCGGACGACGTTGAATCCGAGGGCGGCCATGTCGGCGTAGTCGACGTCGGACTCCGGTACGACGGTTGCCAGCGGCTGCCCGTTCTGGGCGTACTCGACGAGATGGTTCGCGTTCACCCCGCGCAGGATCACGGTGCGGCCGGTGACATCGGTGATGTCTCGATGCGCAACGGTCAGCCTGGGCGTCGTCCAGCCGCCCGACTGCGGCTCGGCCGCCGCCGGCACCACGAGCACGGTGACGAGCGCTGCGATCGATGTCGCCGTCGCCGCAATGCTGCGAACCCAGGAGCGCGTTGAGGTGACCATCACATGAACGTATCCCGAAGTTGATCGATCGAACAGGAACGAGTGTGTCGCTGGCACAAAACGCAACCCGGACCAGGTGATCGTCTCAGTCCGGCGGGTCCGCGTACAGCGCGGCGAGCGCCATGCCGGCCAGGAGCGGACCGAGTTGATCCGTCGGATACGCGGGGAGGCGGGGCGAGGAGTTCAGCAGGCCGAATCCTGCGTGAACACGCACACGCGCCTGCTCACGGCTCAACGACTCTCCGGAAGCCGCTAGCAGGACGTCGACCCATCTCTCGACATACCGTCGCTGCAACGATCGGACGCGGCGATTCGTGTCGGGAGTCATCGACGACATGTCGCGCCCCTGCACGACGATCAAGTCCGGCTTGGTGACGAGCATGTCGATGTGGAAGTCGACGAGCCGCCGCAGGACGTCGCCCGGCTCTCCGCCCGCCTCGACCACGCCCTCGCCTCCCGCGTGCAGTCGCTCGCTGATGTCGAGGAGCATCTGGTCGAGAAGATCGGTCTTGGACGAGAAATGCCGGTACATGGCGGGCCCGCTGACACCGACCTCCGCGCCGATGTCTTCCAAGCGCACACCGGAGAAGCCCCGCGAAGCCATCTGCCGAGCCGCCGCGGCAATCAGTTCCGCCCGTCGGGCGGCCTTGGCCTGGGAACGCTTTGTTCCCGGCACCGCAGCAGCGGCACCGGGAACGGGATGCTCAGCGTCCGCCATGTATCAGTTCTGCGGCGGGTTCTTAGCCTCTGCGAGACCATCGATGATGACCGCGGCCACCAGCAGCGCCGCCTGCACGAAGCCCAGGATGAGTGCGACGATCGCGCCTGCACCCAGTCCGATGAACGGCGGAATACCCATCGAGGCCGCGAAGATGCCCAGCCAGCCCGCAACGGATCCGAACGCGAGATACGGCAGGAACTTGCGCCACTTGGGAGCGATCAGCGAGAACGTCGCGACGGCGACGGCCCCCAGCAGGATGAAGAACCAGCCGACGCTGAGCAGGAGGGTCGGCGAGAAGAACGCCGGGATGTCCACCGAGCCGTTGAGGTCTGCCGCCCAGTTCTCCGCGTCGCGTTCGACGCTCTCGTCGATCGTGAGCCATGCCAGGAAGCCCATGAAGAAGGTGATGACGCCTGCGACCGCAGAGCCGAGCGCAAGCTTGTAGGGCAGCGGCAGCAGTGCCAGGAACGACGGCCGAGCCGGCACCGGCGGGCCGAACGAGGGCTGGCCGTACTGTCCGGGCATGGGCTGGCCGTACTGTCCCGGCACCTGCTGCCCGGGCGCGGGCTGACCGGGGAACGGCTGGCTCTGCGGTGCAGGCTGCGCGCCCCACTGCTGTCCCTGCTGCTCGATGTTCGTCGTGGCGTCGAATCCGCCCGTCGGAACGTTGGGATTGCTGGGGACGTTGCCCGGCTGACCCGGGTACGGCGGCTGCGTCATGGGAGTATTGAACCACTCGATTGGCACGTATTCACCGGCAAGACCCCCTCGGCTCGTCGATTTCGTTCGAACGACATACACCGCGGCCGTGTCAAGGACGGAACGACGGTCAGTCGGCGAAGACCACTCGCGTGCGGAGCACGATGTCCTGCAACGACTTCCGCTTCGGGGACAGCACAACCCACGCGAGCCCGAAAGGGAACACCACGCAGAAGGCCGCACGCGGAAGGATCCGCACCACCGGGACGTCGTCGCCTGCCGCGTTCGCCAGGCGGAGTCCGAGGAACGCGTAACCCACAGTGCGGCCGGTGACGGCCCAGCAGACGAACAGGTACAGCACCGCGGTGACGAAGAACCCGCTCGCCGTGAAGATCCACATCACTTCGGGAAACCGGAACTCGCGGAAGTCGACGGCGAACAGGATGATCGCCATCGACAAGTACCCGATGCCCATCAACCCGATCACAACGCCGAAGTCGATGCCGGCCGCGATCGACCGGGACACGATGCCCGCATCGCGGATCGTCGTCTCCTCCGAGGGAGCGGCTGCCTCACTCATTGCCCTGCTTCCGTCCGAGCATGCGGTTGACGATGCCCTCGACGACGTCGTCGGCGCGTTCGCTGCCGGTCCGGACGTCGGAGATCATCTCGGTGGTGACGGTGGTGCTCGCGCCGCGTACCACCGACGACATGTCGACGCCGTCGAGCAGCGCGTTGACGTCGACGCGGTCGAGGACTGCGTCGAGGTCGAGGTCGGCCAGGAGCGCGTTCAGGTCGATCCGCTCCAGCAGTTTCGGCAGGTCCACCTGGTCGAGGACTGCGTTGATGTCCAGGCGAGCGATCAGGCGATTGAGGTCGACGGTGTCGAGGACCGCGTTGATGTCGAGTTTCTCGAGGAGAGCGTTCAGGTCGACGCTCTCGACGATCGGGTTCACGTCGAGCGTTCCGACGATCCGGTTGAGGTCGATCGCGTCCATCAGCATCTGCGTCGCATCGATCTCCTCGGTGAGGAACGTCAACGCCTCCGACAGCACGAACCGGACGGTGCTGCCCGGAACAGAGACGGCCTTGCCGACCGTTTCGGACACTAACTTCGAGATCATCGGTAAATCATGTCAGATGCACAGAACCCCGGTGCGGCACTCTCGTGCCGGACCGGGGTTCTGTGATGAGTCCCTGAGGGATCAGAGCGCCTCGAAGAGTTCGCGGGCGAGGCGAGCGGTCTCGCTCGGGGTCTTGCCGACCTTGACGCCTGCGGCCTCGAGGGCCTCCTTCTTGGCCTGCGCGGTGCCGGAGCTGCCCGACACGATGGCGCCTGCGTGGCCCATCGTCTTGCCTTCCGGCGCGGTGAAGCCCGCGACGTAGCCGACGACCGGCTTGGTGACGTTGGCCTTGATGTAGTCGGCCGCACGCTCTTCGGCGTCGCCGCCGATCTCACCGATCATGACGATCAGCTTGGTCTCCGGATCGTTCTCGAAGGCCTCGATCGCGTCGATGTGGGTGGTGCCGATGACCGGGTCGCCGCCGATACCGATGGCGGTCGAGAAGCCGAGGTCACGGAGCTCGTACATCATCTGGTAGGTGAGGGTGCCCGACTTCGAGACGAGGCCGATCGGGCCCTTGCCCGTGATGTTGTTCGGCGTGATGCCGACCAGTGCCTCTCCCGGCGTGATGATGCCGGGGCAGTTCGGGCCGATGATGCGGGTCTTCTCGCCCTTCTCGACGTTGTACGCCCAGGCGTACGCCGAGTCCTGCACGGGGATGCCCTCGGTGATGACCACGAGCAGCGGGATCTCCGCGTCGATGGCCTCGATGATGGCGTCCTTCGAGAAGGCCGGGGGCACGAAGGCGATCGAGGTGTCGGCCCCGGTCTTCTCCATGGCCTCGGCGACCGAACCGAAGACCGGAAGCTCGACGGTGTTGCCGTCAGCGTCGACGTGCGACACGGTGGTGCCAGCCTTGCGCGCGTTGACGCCGCCGACGACGTTGGTGCCCGCCTTGAGCATCAGTGCGGTGTGCTTGGTGCCTTCGCCGCCGGTGATGCCCTGGACGATGACCTTGTTGTTCTTGTTCAGGTAGATCGACATGTTCGCAGGCTCCTACTTGCTCGCCAGTTCGGCGGCCTTGTCGGCGCCTTCGTCCATGGTCTCCGCCAGGGTCACCAGCGGGTGGTTGGCCTCGGCAAGGATCTTGCGACCCTCCTCGACCTTGTTGCCGTCCAGGCGGACGACCAGCGGCTTGCTCGCGCTGTCGCCCAGCTTGGCGAGTGCGCCGACGATGCCGTTGGCGACGGCGTCACACGCGGTGATGCCGCCGAAGACGTTCACGAAGACGCTCTTGACCTGCTCGTCGCCGAGGATCACGTCGAGACCTGCGGCCATGACGTCGGCCGATGCGCCGCCGCCGATGTCCAGGAAGTTGGCCGGCTTCACGCCGCCGTGGTTCTCGCCCGCGTAGGCGACGACGTCGAGGGTTGACATGACCAGACCCGCGCCGTTGCCGATGATGCCGACCTGGCCGTCGAGCTTGACGTAGTTGAGGTCGTTCTCCTTGGCCTTGAGCTCAAGGGGATCGGTGGCGTCGACGTCGGCGAACTCGGCGTGGCCGGGCTGACGGAAGTCGGCGTTCTCGTCCAGGGTCACCTTGCCGTCGAGGGCGAGGATCTGGTCGTCGGGGGTGCGGACCAGCGGGTTGACCTCCACGAGCACGGTGTCTTCGGCGACGAAGACCTCCCAGAGCTTCTGGATGGTCACGGCTGCGGCGTCGAGGACCTCTGCGGGCAGGTGGCCCGCTTCGGCGATCTCGCGCGCGAACGCCAGGTCGACACCCTTGACGGCGTCGACTGCGATGCGAGCGAGACGCTCGGGCTTGGTCGCTGCGACTTCTTCGATCTCCATGCCGCCTTCAACCGAGCACATGGCCAGGTAGGTGCGGTTGGACCGATCGAGCAGGAACGAGATGTAGTACTCCTCAGCGATGTCGCTGGCTTCAGCGACGAGGAGCTTCTTGACGACATGACCTTTGATGTCGAGGCCCAAGATGTTTTCGGCGTGTGTCTGTGCGTCATCAGGGGTAGCGGCGTACTTGACGCCTCCCGCCTTGCCACGGCCGCCGACCTTGACCTGCGCCTTGATCATGACGGGCTTGCCGATTTCCTCGGCGATCGCCCGCGCATCGGCGGCAGTATCGGTCACCCGACCGGGTGTGGTGGGTACCCCATGCTTGGCGAACAGTTCCTTCGCCTGGTATTCGAAGAGATCCATTCAGCTCACCATCTGAAGTAAGTTTTGCCCGCCTCGGTGTAACGCGGGCCATATCGGACTCTAATCCTGTCATGCCCCCACAGCCCAAGCAGCCCCAAGCTTGTGCCCCATCTCACTGACTTCTGGCCGAAGGTGGACTTAGGGCGGACACTTGGTTACCGTCGTGGAGGTTGATAACGAGATGGTTACATTCCACAGGACGCGATACGAGGTGACGAGCACTTGACGACACGGGACGTTATGAACCCCGAGGCGGACGCCTCCGCCGTTGTCGACGCTCCGGTCACGCGCGACATCCCGGTCCCCTCTCGTGCCCTCCGTCTTGGACTCCGCGCCGACGACGCCGTGATCGCGAACGTCCGTACCACCGAGATCCCGGTGACCGACGACGATGACGTCCCGACGCCCGTCACAGAGTCCGCTCTGGCCAAGGCCCGCGCCGGATCGAAGCCGAACGGTCGCCATCGCCTGCGACCTCCGTCGTCGGCACTCAAGGCCCGTACCGCGCTCGTGGCGATCGCCGCAGGCGCAGGCGCCGTGGCCATCGTCGGTTCCGGCGTGGACCAGGCGACGCATGCGGCTTCGGCGCCCGAGCCCGCGGACGCGTCACCGGAACTCGCCCGTTCGGCCGACGATCTCGGCCCCGGCATCACTGAGTCGGATGCGGCGCCGGACTTCAGCGACTTCTCGGACCAGCTGACGCAGGGCAAGAAGATCGCGGCCGCGAAGGCCGCGGCAGACGACGCCGCTCGTCGCCCGATGTTCGTCAGCCCGATCTCCGACAAGTACTCACTGACGTCGGCGTTTGCACCTCGCTGGGGCGCGTTCCACGGTGGACTGGACATGGCGGCGCCGCTCGGCACTCCGATCCACGCCGTCACCGATGGTGTTGTCGTCAACGCCGGCCCGGCGTCCGGCTACGGCAACTGGGTCCAGGTCAAGGGCGCAGACGGAACCATCACCATGTACGGCCACATGTCGTCAAGCGGCGTGAAGGTGACCAAGGGCGAGAAGGTCACCGCAGGCGACGTGATCGCCCTCGTCGGCAACGAAGGCTTCTCCACCGGACCCCACCTCCACTTCGAGGTCTGGATCCCCAAAGGCGGCGGCTACTTCAAGATCGACCCCGCGCCCTGGCTTGCGAAGCACGGCATCCGGCTCGTCGCTCTGACTGGATAGCAACCGGCCGTCGGCCGCACTACCGATCCTTCGCATTGACGGAGCGCTCCCTGCCCCGTGAGCGACCGTTCCCTGCTCCTTGAGCGAGCTTGCGAGTCGAAAGGCTGCGGCGCCGAGCATGAAGCCGTGGCCGCTCTCAAGGGCTGTGAAGTCGAGCTAGAGCTTCTCCCCCGGCAGACCGCCCGCGGTCATGAGGGTGACGCGACCGACGTTGCCGCCGAAGTCGAAGGTGATGCGCTCGGTGATGCCGTTCCCCTCCTTCGCCACGGCCTTCCCCATCCCGAACTTCGGGTGGTTCATGCGGTCGCCGATCTCGTAGTTGACCTGCTTGTTCCGGCCCTTCGTCGGATCGGAGGAGTACGACGACCGACCACGACCGAACGACTCACCGCCGCCGAAACCGCTCGACGAACCGCGTCCTGAGTCGTAGCCGAACCCTCCCGACCGGGAACCGAACTCCCGGGGAGCACGACGCGGCTCGGTGCGTCGCCAGTCGATGAGGTGCTGCGGGATCTCCTGCAGGAACCTCGACTCAGGGTTCGACACCGGCTGACCCCACGACGCCCGGGACATGGCACGCGTCAAATACAGACGCTGACGGGCACGGGTGATGCCCACGTATGCGAGACGTCGCTCCTCGCTGAGCTCGTTCGGATCGCCGAGCGCTCGCATGTGCGGGAAGTGCCCGTCCTCCCAGCCCGTGACGAACACGACCGGGAACTCGAGGCCTTTTGCGGTGTGCAGCGTCATCATCGTGACAACACCTTCGCCCTCGTCCGGAACCTGGTCGGCGTCGGCCACCAAGGACACCTTCTCCAAGAACGCCGCGAGTGAGCCCGGCTCCGGTTCGCCCTCTTCGACAGGACTCGGAGCGTCGAGCGGAACGTCGTCGTCCTCGTCGTCCTCTGCACGTTGAGCTGCTTCGAGGCTGAAGTCCCGGGCCACGGCTACGAGCTCGTTGACGTTGTCCAGTCGCGCCCCGTCCTGTGGGTCGTTGGACGCCTCGAGCTCTGCTCGATAGCCACTGCGCTCGACGATGGCGTCGACGAGTTCGCCGATGTCGGAGCCTTCGGTCGTCGCGTCCGCGACCGCCTCGTCCGCTTCCCCGCCGACTGCGCCGAACGACATCAGGAAGTCGGTGCGCAGGCCCTCGATCAGTTCCACGAACCCGGTGATCTGCTTGACCGCCCGAGTGTTCAGCAGCGCCACTCGCCCCTCGGTCGCGTCGATCAGCGCTTGATAGAAGCTCACACCGAGGTTCTCCGCGTGCACCGCCACGCACGCTTCCGCACGATCGCCGATTCCTCGGCGCGGGGTGTTGAGGATGCGGCGCAGACTCACTTGATCGTCGGGGTTGGCCACCACACGCAGGTAGGCGACGATGTCGCGGACTTCCTTGCGTTCGTAGAATTTCGTCCCTCCGACGACCTTGTACGGCATGCCGTGACGGACGAATACTTCCTCCAGCGCGCGCGAGCCGGTGTTGGTGCGGTAGAAGACGGCGATGTCGGAGTAGGTGTGGCTGGCCGAGCCGCCGATCGAGTAGTCGACGAGTTGCTCGATCTCTTTGGCGATGAACGCCGCCTCGTCACGGTCGGAGTCGGCGACGTAACCGACGATGAGTTCACCGTCTCCCGAGTCGGTCCACAGTCGCTTCTCACGACGACCTGTGTTCCGGGAGATGACCGCGTTGGCGGCCGACAGGATGGTTTGCGTGGAGCGGTAATTCTGTTCGAGAAGGATGGTCTCGGCGTTCGGGTAGTCGCGCTCGAACTCCTCGATGTTGCGGATCGTGGCGCCGCGGAACGCGTAGATCGACTGGTCCGCATCGCCCACCACACACAGTTCGGACGGTTCGACGCCGCCGGTCGCCGCCTCCGCGTCACCGACGAGTTCCCGGACGAGAACGTACTGCGCGTGGTTCGTGTCCTGGTACTCGTCGATCATGATGTGACGGAAACGCCTGCGGTAGTACTCGGCGACGTCGGGGTGGCGCTGCAGGAGCGACACCGTCTCGCCGATCAGGTCGTCGAAGTCGAAAGCGTTCGCCGTGGACAGCCTGGCCTGGTACTCGGCGTAGATCTGGGCGACGGTCTGCTCGGTCGGGTCGCCGTCGTCGCCGACGGCACGCGCAGCCGCCTCCTCCGGGTCGACGAGTTCGTTCTTGTGATTCGAGATGAGCGTTCCGACTCCGCGGGGACTGAACTTCTTGGGGTCGAGGTTGAGGTCGCGGATCACCATGCCGAGCAGACGACGCGAGTCGTCTGCGTCGTAGATGGAGAAGTTTGAGTTCCGGTTGCCGAGCAGCGCCGACTGCGCGCGCAGGATCCGGACGCACGTCGAGTGGAACGTCGACACCCACATGTACGCGGCGCGGGGACCGACGAGGTCGATGACTCGCTCGCGCATCTCGGCGGCGGCCTTGTTGGTGAAGGTGATCGCGAGGATCTGCCCCGGTGTCACATCGCGTTCGGCCAGCAGAAATGCGATACGACGAGTCAGGACTGCGGTCTTGCCCGACCCGGCTCCGGCCACGATCAGCAGCGGCACACCCTGATGAACGACAGCGGCCCGCTGTTGCGGGTTGAGCCCGTCGAGCAGTTCCCGACCGCGGTCGGTGAGGTCCGCGTCGGAGTGGCTGGAGGCAGAAGTGACAGAGGTGTTCATCGCCTTGCCAGGCTACCTTCGACCTACGACAGTTCTGCCGACCCCTCAGGGCGCGAGGTCGGCGATCACCGGCAGTCCAACACGTCCTTCGCCGGTGTGCAGTCGCAGGCCGGGGGTCACCGGACGGATCCGCAGCCTGTCTCCCTGGCCGCTCACCTGTAGGTAGACCGCGTGCAGACCCGGCTCGACAGTGATGCGAAGCGGTTGTCCCCCTTCGAGGCCGACTTCCACGTCGCCCCCGATGTTGGCGCAGTAGCTGAGCTGGATCGTCCACTGGATGTTGAACAGCGGCCCGTCGAGGCGGAGTCGCTGCGGGCCCGCGATGCCGGGGTTCCGGCACGTGCCGCGGCTGGGCGCGATGGTGCGGGACCTCGTGACCGCCCCCGGGACCGCCCGCCCGTCCGGGGCCAGAACCACGAGCCTGTCGGTGTATCCGCCGAAGTCGGGACGGTCGTGCAGGCGCCCGAAGATTCGGCTGATCTGATTGTTCGGGTAAGTGACCGGGTGGAGCACCTCGATCGGCACGGCCTGGTCGAACATCACGCGCCCGGCGTTGTCCTTCATCGCCTGGCGGGCGTTGGTCAGGTAGTCCCCCGTGGGTCCCTCGCTCCACGACTGCGAGAACGAAGACGTGCCGACCATCGCCGACAGGACCAGCAGTCCACACCCGGCGGCTCCGGCGATCGAGAGTCTGCGGTCCGGCTCAGCCTTCGCGGCGTGTGACCCACCGGGAACGGGCGCGGCGGCGATCAACGCGAAGGCGAGCGCGAACACCAGGGCGGTGTCGGGCAGATACCGCAGAGTCTGGGCGAGTTCGAGTGCGGTGTTCTCGCTCGATCGCAGCCACATGACGGGGATCTGCACGCCGACCGCGTAGACGGCTGCGAAGACCCAGACGATCGCCGCACCGCGACGGGCGCGAACCGTCGTCACGACGAGAGCCGCGATCACCAACCAGCCGACGACGATCATCCAGACCGGCGCCAACCCCATCGGCGGGGCAGGCGGCCACAGTTCCCACACCCACGGCCCGCCTGCGAACGACGGCACGATCGCATTGTTCACGCTGCGCCAGACCAGTTCGGCCATCTGCGACGCCGAACGTTCACCGTCGTCCGTGGTGGACGTCGTGAAGAACAGCACCGCCCATGCGACGAACACGACGCCCATCGCCGCCCAGAGCTCCTTCGCCCTGCTGAACACCGCGGTGAGCAGCGAGCCGACACGACGGTCGTGGCGGACCGCGAGCAAAGCCACCACCAGGGCGACGGGCAGTATCACCAACGACTTCTCGAAGAAGAGCAGGCCGACGACAAACGCGGCGACCGCACCGACGACCAGTCGGGTCCGGCGCGGCCCGGTCGGCTCGTCGCGAACCAGCACCACCGTGCTGCCGACAACCCATGCGAGTGCCGCCTGGAACGGCAGCGTGTTGAGACCTGCGGCCCACCACACGAACGAGGTCACCGTCATCGGCACGAACAAGTAGAAGGCCAACGCCGCGAGCGCTCCCCCTCTCGCATTCGGCGCGATGATCCGAATGGCACGCCACACTGCAAGTGAGGCGAGTACCTGCCCTACGACCAGCGTCGCGGCGGGCAGCCACCATTGGAGCGGCGCGATGTATGTTGAGACCACGACCACCAGATACGCGCCCGGCATCAGATGCCCGTCATGGCTCTGACCGAAGAAGGACCAGCCGAGACCGTCGTGGCTGGACGCCTGCGCGATGAGGAGCAGGTCGTCTCCGTAGAAGTCACCCCGGATGACGAGCCACGCCCGCACGATCGTCTGCGCAACGATGAGAGCCGCGGCGAGTGCGGTGATCTTCCTGGCATCCAGCATTCCTGCATTGTCGCGCACCGCGTCCGGCCGGTACACCGCGCCACGCGTTTCCGGCAGGCACGAGCCCTCGGCGTCGAGGTTCATGGCAAGATCGTGAACCGTGAGCGAGTCAAGCGAATCCGACAAGGACCTGGGAGTCGACGGTCTGAGCACCGATGTCGCCGATCTGCCCGACGACATCGACACCCTGCGTCTGGAGATCGACCGGATGGACGCGATCATCCTCGCCGCCATCCAGCGTCGGAGTGCGGTGTCGAAGAAGATCGGCGCTCACCGTATGGCGACCGGCGGTCCGCGCCTGGTCCACAGCCGCGAAGTGAAGGTCCTCGACCGCTTCTCCGCACTCGGGTCCGAAGGTCACACCTTGGCGATGCTCCTGTTGCGTCTCGGTCGCGGCCCCCTCGGCCGCTGACCTTCGCCCGGTCAGCCCTTGCGCCCTCGGTGTGAGCGGTACCAGCGGACGAGGGCGTCGGTCGACGAGTCCGGCTGCGGCGCGGGCGAATCCGCCTGGGAGACCACGCCGAGCAGCGCGCTCGCCTTGTCCTTGCCCAGTTCCACACCCCACTGGTCGAAGGGGTTGATGCCCCAGATCATCGCCTTCACGAAGGTCTCGTGCTCGTAGAGCGCGATCAGCTGCCCCAGGACCGACGGAGTGATCTGCGGGGCGAGGATCGTCGTCGACGGACGGTTGCCCGGCATCACCTTGTGCGGGACCAGCGCGGGCGGGACGCCTTCGGCGGCGATGTCCTCCGCCGTCTTTCCGAACGCGAGGACTTCCGTCTGGGCGAAGAAATTGCTCATCAGGACGTCGTGCATCGAGCCGCCGTCGACGGTCTCGCGGTCGTCGGTGGGGATCGCGAAACCGATGAAGTCGGCCGGGATCAGCCATGTTCCCTGATGAAGCAGCTGGTAGAACGCATGCTGGCCGTTCGTCCCCGGCTCTCCCCAGTAGATGGTGCCGGTCGGTGAGGTGACCTGCCGCCCGGTTGTCGTCACCGACTTGCCGTTCGACTCCATCGTCAACTGCTGCAGGTACGCCGGGAATCGGGCGAGGTCGTCCGCGTACGGCATCACGGCCTTCGTCTGCGCGCCCCAGAAGTTGGAGTACCAGAGGCCGATGAGGCCGAGCAGTGCAGGCGCGTTGCGTTCGAGAGGCGCGGTGCGGAAGTGCTCGTCGACGAGATGGAAGCCGTCGAGGAACTCGTCGAATCGGCGGCGACCGATCGCGATCATCAACGACAGGCCGATCGCCGCGTCGAGCGAGTACCGTCCGCCCACCCAACTCCAGAAGCCGAACATGTTGGCGGTGTCGATGCCGAATTTCTCGACTTCGTCGGCGTTGGTGCTGACGGCGACGAAGTGCTTCGCGACGGCGGAGGCGTCGCCGTCGAACGCGCCGACGAGCCAGCGTCGAGCACTGACGGCGTTGGTGATGGTCTCGAGTGTCGTGAACGTCTTCGAGGCGACGATGAACAGGGTGGTCGCGGGATCGCAGTGATCGAGGACGGACACCAGGTTCGACGGGTCGATGTTGGAGACGAAGTGGCACGAGATCCGCTCGTGGCGGTCATGTCGCAGCGCCTGGTAGGCCATGGCCGGTCCGAGGTCGCTGCCGCCGATGCCGATGTTCACGACGTCGGTGATCGGTCGCCCGGTGTGGCCGACCCACGAGCCGTCGCGAACGCGTTCGCTGAAGTCGCCCATCGCGTCGAGCACTTCGTGGACATCGGCGACCACGTCCTGACCGTCGACGACAAGATCGGCGTCGCGCGGGAGCCGAAGTGCGGTGTGGAGCGCAGCACGGTCTTCCGTGGTGTTGATGTGCGCTCCCGCGTACATCGCGTCTCGCTTCTCCTCGAGCCCCGCTTCGCGGGCGAGGCTGGCGAGCAGCTCGATCGTCTCGGCGGTGATCAGGTGCTTCGAGTAGTCGATGTGCAGGTCGGCGACGTCGACGACGAGCGACGAACCGCGCTCGGGATCCATCGCGAACAGTTCTCGAAGATGCAGTGAGTAGACGTGCTGCTGATGCGCGGCGAGCGCATGCCACGACACGGTGGCAGTGATGTCGAAGTCATCACCATTGTCTGGATGTCCATTGAGGCGGCCCAACATTTATCCACCATATGCGGTCGCGCTGTGACGCGCCTGACCGCATCAGACCATTCGACGCGTGATCACATCAGACGCCCGCCGAAGCGACCCTCGATGGGAGTATGGAAGCCTTTGCGGAACGAATACGACGATTGGTGGCCGGTGACCGAACGAGAGTGGCTGATTCCAGCAGCGGCCGTGATCTGCCCGGTGCTCGGTTTCGGCAGCGCCTTCGCGAGTCTTGCGATCCGCAGCAGGCTGATCGCGTCGTGCGAGCCCTTCGCCGGCGCCGACACCGGCCCGGGAGAGGGTTGGTACGTCCTGTTGGTCCTCGGCCCGCTGATCACGGCAGCGGCCTTCGCCGCAGTCAGCATCACTTTCGGCGCAACGGCCAACGCCTGGGGTCGTCGACGTCCCTGGATACCGCTGGCCGCAAGCGCCCTGATCGCGATCATCACGATCTATCTCGCGGTGCTCGCCCTGGACGTCCCGGGCCATACACCGGACTGCCCCACCGGACGGCCCGCGTGGTGGCCCGGATGGCTGCCCCTGTAGGCCTGACCGCATCAGACCATTCGACGCGTGATCACATCCGGGAGGTATCGCAGCGCCCATGAGATCGGCGTCCACGGCAGGCCGGGGACGGCGGCGCGGGCGCGCTCGGCTTCGATCGCCTTGACCATCGATGCGACGCCGGTGTCCAGGTCAGTCATCATCGACGTCTTCACACCGCGGTTGATATCGGTGGAGATATAGCCGGGCAGCAGGACGGTGACGGTGATCGGCGTGCCGGCGAGTTCGGCTTGCAGTCCCTGCCCGAGTGTCGCGAGCCCGGCCTTGGACGCCGAGTACGCGGCCTGCGCCTTGGGGAGTCCACGGACCGCGCTCATCGAACTGACGAGGACGAGGTGCCCGTGGTTCTGTTCGCGGAAGATCTCGAGCGCGGCCTCGATCTGCGCGAGTGCACCGATCAGGTTGGTCTGGACGGTCTCGATGTTGGCCGCGGCCTTGCCGGTGCCGATCGGGGCGCCTTTGCCGAGGCCCGCGTTGACGATCACGCGGTCGACGCCGCCGAGGTCTGCCGACAGGGCTCGGAACGTGGTGCGAACGGCGTCGGTGTCGGTCACGTCGAGACGAGCCACCGCGACCTTCGGCGAAGTCGTCAGTTCGGCGGCGAGCGCATCGAGGCGGTCGAGACGTCGTGCCGCCAGTCCGAGGCTGCGTCCCCGCGAGGCGAATTCACGGGCCATTCCTTCGCCGAGTCCGGAGCTGGCGCCGGTGATGATGATCTTGTCGCGAGTCTGAGTCACGACAGCGAATCTACCTGCGGCGATCGTGACTGGATCGTGACGCGCACTACACCCCGCACCGTGATATCACTTTAGTCACTTCAATCACTTTTGCCCCATTAGTTTCATCGGAGGACAGGTATGCGACCGCGCCGTCTTGCAGCAGGAGTCGCGGCAGCATGCTGCGTGGCGACCGTGTCGTTCGCCTTCCCGGGCGCGGCTTCGGCCGCACCGTGCGGGAACCCCAACGCGGGCAATGGATCTTCTCTCCCGTTCCTGCCGACCGGTTCGCTCGGATCAGGCAGCGGCGACGCCCCCGGACCGACCGCCGAAGGCCCGCAGGGCGCACTGCCGAAGTACAACGACGGCACATCAGCGGTGCTCTCGTGGGTCACCGGCCCGCGGAGCCCCAACTCGACGTTCGCGCGATTCGGGATCTCCGGCACCGATCTGGGCATCGCGTGGGACAACGGCGCGGGCCAGACGTTGATGGCGTTCGGCGACACATTCGGCGACTGCACCGTCAGCGGCAAGCAGTGGCGACACAACGTCCTTCTGCGGACTGACGACACCGACCTGTCAGACGGCCTCACGATCGCCGACGGTGTTCCGGGCGACACCACGTCTGGCGCGTCGGTATCGGCTACAGCTCCCCGGTATGCGAGGCAGATGATCGGCGCGATCGGCTGGCCCGGTGTGGAGGTCACGACGATCCCGACGGCCGCCATCGCCATCGAAGGCAAGCAGTACGTCAACTACATGTCGGTCCGGAAGTGGGGCGCCGCCGGAATGTGGGACACCAACTTCTCGGCGATCGCCGTCTCTGCCGACAACGGCCAGACCTGGACGACGGAACCGTCGACGATCCGCGTCAATGCTCCGATCGCCGTCCCGTTGCCGACCGGGTGGCCGTCCGTCCGGCCGAACGACGCCAAGTTCCAGCAGAGCGCATACGTCGCGGGCCACGGCGCCGACGCCGGTTGGATCTTTCAGTACGGGACTCCGAACGGTCGCTTCGGCGCAGCGTACGTCGCACGTTTCCGTCCGTCGGACATCCTCGACCTGTCGGCATACGAATACTGGACCGGCTCGGGATGGTCCCCGAACATCGACTCCGTGCGACGTGTCGTCGGCGCGCCGGTGACCGAGGTGTCCGTCGCCTGGAGCGAGTACCTCGGCAAGTACGTGATGGTCGACAGCCCGCTCAACGTCCACCTGCGGACAGCTGACCGCCCGCAGGGGCCGTGGAGTCTGCCCAGGTTCCTGTTCCCATCGCTGATCAGCGTGTATGCGCCGATGATGTTGCCGTCGTCGCCTGCCCTGCGTGGCACCGGCCCGGAGCTGTACATGAACGCCTCACGGTGGGACGACTACAACGTCCTCCTCCTGCGCAGTCGACTCCGACGCTGATCGTCCAGTGTCGCGAATCGCCACGAACTCCGGGACGGACCGGTAAGAATGGCGGTGACCATGTCGTCCATTCGACCGAGGTACCTCTCATGCGCCGAACGCCCCGACTGTTGTCCGCCGCCGGAATCGGAACCGCTGTCGCTGCGACCCTGACCCTGTTGTCGCCGATGTCTCCGCTCCCGACCGCCGATGCCACCGGTGCGTGCAGCAACTCCGGCACCGGAATACGATTGCCGTTCAACACCGGTTCGCTCGGCCTGCCTCGCGGCGGCGCAGCCGAAGGTCCGCAGAAGCCGCTCCCCGGTTTCAACAACGGCCGGACCAGAACCGTCTCGTGGGTCACCGGCCCGCTCAGCAAGAACAAGACCTTCACTCGGTTCGGGATCTCGGGCACCGATGTCGGCGTCGCGTGGGACAACGGACGCGGTCAAACGTTGATGGCGTTCGGCGACACGTTCGGCAACTGTCTCCGACAAGGCCTCGGTTGGCGGAACAACACTCTCCTGCGCTCGACGGACCGGAACCTGTCCGACGGCCTGACCCTGCAGCGCTCGGGTTATGCGGGTCCGATGTTCGGGGCCCTCGGGTTCTCCGGCATCGAGAAGACGAAGATCCCGACCGCGGGCGTGTCCATCGGAGGCAAGCAGTACGTGAACTTCATGTCAGTTCGCGCGTGGGGTCCGCCGAGCCGCTGGTACACCAACTATTCGGGCACGGCGGTGTCGTCTAACAACGGCCGATCCTGGGTGACGCCCCAATCGACTGTCCGGCCGAATCTGCCGTGGAACCCGATCGACTCGGTGTTCCAGCAGAGCGCCTACGTGAAAGGTGCGGGTCCGGACGCCGGGTGGATCTACCAGTACGGGACCCCGAACGGACGGTTCGGCAACGCGTACATCGCCCGCTTCCGCCCGTCGGACATCCTGAACCTGGGTCGCTACCAGTACTGGACCGGCTCGCGCTGGGGCGGCGCCGGTTCGCGCCCTGCTCCGATCGTCCGGGGTCCGGTGACCGAACTGTCGGTTCAATGGAGCCCGGTGCTGCGGAAGTACGTGATGCTCGACAGTCCGCACGGGGTGCGACTGCGGACCGCGAGCCATCCGCAGGGCCCGTGGAGCCCGGGACGCCGAATCACACCGCCGAGCCTTGAGCTGTATGCGCCGATGATGCTTCCGTCGTCGCCTGCACTGCGCGGCACGGGCTCGGAGCTGTACTTCAACGCCTCGAGGTGGGACGACTACAACGTCGCCCTCATCGAGACCCGCGTCCGCTGATCCGACCCCGAGCGGCTACTTCAGCAGGCGCGACATCCGGCGGTCGGCGAGCACTTTGCCGCCGGTCTGGCATGTCGGGCAGTACTGGAACGATCGATCGGCGAATGACACTTCGCGGATGGTGTCGCCGCACACCGGGCATGGCATGCCGGTACGCGCGTGGACACGAAGCCCGGTCCGCTTCTCGGACTTCATCGTCGCGACCTCGCTGTCTTCGAAGCGGCGGGTCGCATCGAGCAGAACCGACCGCGTCGCGTCGTACAGCGCGCCGACCTGTTCCTCCGAGAGCGTCTTGGCGGTGGCGAACGGCGACAGCCTCGCGGTGTGCAGGATCTCGTCGGAGTAGGCGTTGCCGACGCCGCTGATCACCCGCTGGTCGGTGAGGAGGTTCTTGATCCGAGACGTGCGTGAGGCGAGGATCGTCGCGAAGTCGCCTCGTGAGAGTTCCAGAACATCGGGGCCGAGCGTCGCGATCCGCTCCACGTCGGCCGTGTCGCGGACGATCCACGCGGCGAGTCGTTTCTGGGTGCCGGCCTCGGTGACGTCGAATCCTTCTCCAGGCGGTCCACAGTGGACGCGCAGCGCGATGGGGCTCTTGCCGCCCGGTTTGAGCGGCCGAGGTGAGAGATCGCTGCTCCATCGCACCCATCCGGCCCGGGAAAGGTGGATGACAAGATCGATCTCCCCGTCGTCCCCGTCGGTGCGGATCACGAGGTACTTCGCGATGCGGTCGACGGCTGTCACAACCCGTCCGACGAGGGCCGAGTATGGCGGGTCCGCGGTTTTGAGCACGGACAGTGACGCGACGTCGACCCGACGGATCGGCAGCCCGGCCATGCGGGAGTCGAGGTAGGCCGCGATCGCGGAGACTTCGGGGAGTTCCGGCATGTCACCAGTGTCCTTCACGGGATGTGATTTGGTAAGTGGATGACTGATCGCCTGTCGGACGCCGAGCTCGCCGCCCGTATCGCAGTGGGCGCCGGTGAGGTTCTGAGCGGTATCCGGCACGGCGATCTGATCGGCGGACGGCTCCTCGGTGATGTCGGCGACGCTCTCGCACAGGCGTGGATCTCGACGGTTCTGCGGACTCATCGCCCCCACGACGCGGTGCTATCCGAGGAGGCGGCGGACGTCGGCGACCGGTCGACGGCGTCTCGCGTCTGGATCATCGACCCGTTGGACGGCACCAGCGAGTTCTCGATGGGCACGGCCGATTGGGCGGTGCACGTCGCACTGGCGGTGGACGGTCTACCGGAGGTGGCGGCGGTGTCTCTGCCCGCTCACGGCGAACTGTTTCGCAGTGACGACGTACCGCTCGCGGACGGCCCGCTGACGGGCAGGCTCGCCGTCTCCCGGTACGGCCACTCGTACCATTCCGCCGCCGTGGCCGACAGGCTCGGCATGGACGCGATCCGGATCGGTTCGGCAGGCGCGAAGGCGATGGCCGTCGTCCGCGGCGATGCTGACGCATACGTCCATTCCGGTGGGCAGTACGAGTGGGACAACTGCGCACCGGTCGGAGTCGCGCTCGCGGCCGGGCTGCACTGCAGCCGTCTCGACGGCCGCCCGATCGTCTACAACAACCCTCAGCCGTACATGCCTGACTTCATCATCTGTCGGACCGAGATCGCCGACGACGTCCTCGACGCGGTCAGTACTCCCTGGTGACCGATGCCCTACTCCGGAATTGCGGAGTTGGCGCGCTCCGCGACGATATTCGCACTGGTCGTACCGGCCGACCGGTGTCATTCTGAATGACATGGCTGACACTAACGGGCCGCAGTGGCCGAACGGCGATCCGCAGCAACCGGGCCCGGAGCCGGGCGGTTACAACCCGTACGATCCGACCCAGCATGGTCAGACGCCTCCGCCGAGCAACAGTCCGTACGACAAGACGCAGCAGTACGGAGCGGCGCAGCCCCCGAGTGGACCCCAATACGGCGGGCAGCCGCCGTTCGGTCAGCCGCAGCAGCCGTACGGCGCACAGTTCGGCCAGCCCCAATACGGGCAGCAGGGTCAGTACGGGCAGGGTCAGTACGGGCAACAGCCGTATGGGCAGTTCCCCGGCCAGTACCCTCCGGGCGGTCAGCCGCCGAGCGGATCGAACAAGGCGATCATCTGGATCGCCCTGGTCGGCGCCGTCCTCCTCGTCGGAGGACTGGTGACGTGGTTGATCGTGCGTGACGATTCACCGAAGAACGTCACCGCAGCGTCGTCGTCGAGCGGCGTCCCGAGTTCAAGCGGGTACCCGTCGTACTCATACCCCTCGTATTCGTATCCGTCGTACACGTACGATCCGTCGACCAGCTACACCCCGCCCACCACGTCGACCTCGTCGTACACGTATTACGGCGCGATCGCGATGTCGACGTCGACCGGCGACGTCGGCTACTCGATCAACAATCGAACCCAGGCGGAGGCGGACAGTGCGGCACTGTCGCAATGCAGCGCGTCGTCGTGCACCACGGTGCTCCGCTTCTGGAACGCGTGCGGCTCGATCGCGCAGTCGCAGGCCAACCTGTACTGGGGTTGGGGCTGGTCGACGACGCGACAAGGCGCCATCGATGAGGCCACTTCCCAGGTACGCGGCGCCGACCCGAAGGTGCTGACGACACAATGCACGATCAATGCGGGCGACTCGCGCGCCGGCGGTTCCGCCTGAGCTCAGCCGTGCTTGCGCAGCAGGTAGATGTCCATGATCCAGCCGAGCCGTTCACGTGCCTCGGCACGCTTGGCGACTATCTCGTCGGTGACGTCGCCGACTCGTCCGCTCACGAGGATCTGATCGTCGGTGCCGACGTACGCCGCCCAATAGACGACGTCGTCCGGTGACGCCGTCTCGCGGAAGGCGAGCGCGGAGTCGAGCATGACGATCTGATTGAGATCGGCGCCGTCCGGGGTGGTCGCGAGCCTGCGCCCGGTGGTGGTGGTGATCGGTTCGCCGACGCCGTGCGCCACGATCCCGTGCGCGGCGGTCAAGGCAGACGCGCTGGTCACCCCGGGGATCACCTCGACCGTGAGATCGTCGCGCTGCTCGACGAGGCGGTCGGTGATCCGAAGAGTGGAGTCGTAGAGTGCCGGGTCGCCCCACACGAGGATCGCCGCACTTCCACCCTCGGCCAGGTTCTCGTCGAGAGCCGCGCCGATCGCATCGACTCTCGCCGAATGCCAGCGCCGAACCTCTGCCTCGTAGTCGACGGGATCCCGATCGCGCGGAGGGTCGGGCACAACAACCACCCGGTGGTCAGCACGTGCGTGCTCGTCCAGCATCCGGGTGCGGGCCGCCGTCAGCTCCGCGGTCCTGTCCCCTTTGTCGAGGATGAGGAACACGTCGGTCGCCGCGATGGCGTCGACCGCCTCCAAGGTGATCTGACGGGGGCCGCCCGGGCCGATGCCGATGACGCGCAGGGTCTTCTCATTGATGCGTGACAAGTGCTCCCGGCAGGATTCGAACCTGCGACACCCGCTTTAGGAGAGCGGTGCTCTATCCCCTGAGCTACGAGAGCGAGAACGGTTCGCGTCGATGATGCACGACCGCACGGGCTGCGATGGGGATGCGCGGCCCGACGCGAGAAGTCTACGTGAGAGTGTTCCAGCCTCTGGCGTCGCCCGTGTCGGCTCCGAAGAGGGAAGCCGATCCAAGCGTCCTGGGGAGTCCACTTGTCCGAGTTTCTGTCGAAAGCGAGCGGAGCGGCGAGTGATCCGTGCCGAGCACCGGCGCACCGATGTCATCGACCAGCGACTCGCGACTTGAGTCCGACAGCGTCCCCACTGGTCAAAGAACCTGGTCAGCGGAAATTCGTCGCAACTGATGTCGGACAGCGATCCGCACGGACGATCCCGATGTCCCCCGATTGGGTACATGGACTCCCTGCGCGACAGCACTCAGACTCGTCTCACCTCGGCTGTCGGGTACAGGGGTCTGCATCCGAGGTCCCTCCCGTGTTCTGACAACACATTGAGCCTGAGAAGAGGTACCCCTCATGCGTAAACCCATCCTGGCCGCGACGATCCTCGCGGCCGCAGCCGGCCTCGCCGTTCCGGCCGTCGCGCACGCCGCGCCGTCGGCCAACACCGACGTCACCTTCATCGTCGCCGGACAGGGCGGCGATCTGTCGATCACCGCAGGCCCGCTCGGCACCATCGTCCCCAACGTGGCGGGCACCGCCGCGACCGGCGCGCTGCCTCCCGTCTCGGTCAGCGACAATCGAAACGGCTCGCCTCGTGCGTGGACCACCACCGCATCGTCGACCGACTTCGTGAGCGACGACCAGACGATCCCGAAGTCGGCAGTCACATACACGGCGAATGCGGTCGTAGGAAAGGTCGGCGGCGGAACACTCGCCTCGACCGGCGCCCAGACCCTCGACGGCCCGAAGGCCGTCGTGAACCGTTCCGGGCTCACCTGGCCGCTCGAAGTCGCCACCTGGTCACCCTCACTGAACGTCGCCTACCCCGGCGGCGCGTCGATCGGCACCTACAGCGGAACGATCACCGTCTCCGTCGCCTGATCAGTCGTAGAGCGCCAGCTCTGACAGCCGGGGTGCGCACCCCGCACCCCTGCTACCCCACCAGAAAGATCCCGCATGCGCCCCCTGAGCCTCGCCCGCGCCCTTCTCGCCGCATTCGTCGCAGTCCTCGCCATCGCCGCAGGTCTCGCTCCCGCGGCGAATGCCGAACCGTCGACCCCGGAGGGATCGATTGGCATCCGACTGCTCGACGTACCGGCGAAGGCGAAGGACGATCCTCGCGCCAAGTTGTACATCGTCGACAACGTGAAACCTGGAGCGACTATCACGCGGCGAGTCCAGGTCACGAACAACACGGGTGCCAAGGCAACTGTGCGGATGTACGCCGGACCGGCGCAGATCGTGGGGAACACCTTCGTCCCGGACGAGCCCGGTGCGACGAATGCACTCACGTCGTGGATCAAGGTCGACCAGCCGAGCGTCACGCTCGACAACGGCGAGACCGCCAAAGTCGCGGTCACTATCAAAGTTCCGGCCGATGCTCCCGAGATGGAGCATTACGGCGTGGTGTGGGCGTCCCTGACGACCCCCGGGAAGGACGGCGGAATCGGCGCGGAATCGAGAGTCGGAGTCCGCGTCTACCTCTCGGTGGGCGCCGGGAACGGGCCCCCTTCCGATTTCTCGATCGACAGCGTTACCGGTAGTCGCGGCGACGACAACGGTGCAACGGTGATCGCAACGGTGACCAACACCGGCGGACGCGCTGTCGACGTGAGCGGAACGCTGAAGCTGACGAAGGGTCCGGGAGATCTGAGTGCAGGCACCGTCGGCTCCACCGGCGTCACGATCCCTCCGGGCGCCTCATCCGATGTCGTCTTCACCGTCCCCAACAGCGCGAGCCTGCCGGACGGCCCATGGAACGCATCAGTTGCGCTGCAAAGTGGTGTTCACAAGCACACCAGCGATCAGACGGTCACGTTCAGGGCAGCCGCCGATTCCGGTCCCGCTTCCCGATCGATCGCACTGCCACTGACCGTCACAATCCTTGTTGTTCTCGCTGCAGCCGCACTCGGCTACTTTCTGTACCGACGTCGCCGCACAGCGACAGCAACGGGCGAGGACAAGTCGGCATGACCGCCCGTAGGCCCGCCCTTGCGTGCGCCGCAGCGGCCGCCAGTGTATTCGTCGCAGTGAGCGCACTCGCGCCGACAGCGTACGCAGAGCCTGTGACAAGCACGTCTGTCACACCGACGACATCTGCTGAGGAGACTGACGAGCCGACCGCACCAGTTTCGTCGACGACGGATGAACTCGAGCCTCCGACGACCACAACCTCCGACGAACCGGTGCCCTCATCAAGCACGCCGTCGTCGTCGACGCTTGCGCCGTCGACCTCCTCGACTCCTCCCCGTGCCAGGGCAGGCGTGAGTCCACTCGCGGCCAGCGGACTCTCCGTGAGCACCGGGGGATACGGAACGATCGTTCCCGGCGCCACCAGTGCCAATGGAAGCCTGCCGCTGGTGACCGTGGCGTCAGGCGGTGGCGGATCGTGGACGGCGACGGCATCGTCGAACGGATTCGGATGTCCTGCAATGACGATCCCGAGCAGCGCGGTCACCTACTCGGCAACCGCACCCGCGGGAGGTCTGTACATGAACGCCAGATCGAACCAGAACCTCGGTTCGCCTCAGGTGGTCATGACCAGCACCTCCGGCCTGGCCGAACTGGTGACCTGGACGCCTCTGCTGTCCGTCGCC
This sequence comes from Gordonia malaquae NBRC 108250, assembly GCF_000344135.1. Taxonomy (GTDB): domain Bacteria; phylum Actinomycetota; class Actinomycetes; order Mycobacteriales; family Mycobacteriaceae; genus Gordonia; species Gordonia malaquae. The sequence continues at coordinate 92,586 of NZ_BAOP01000015.1, forward strand.
TACCCCGGCGGCGCAGCGATCTGCACGTTCAGCGGAACGATCACGATCTCTGTCGCCTGATCGATCGTGTCGCCGCAGTCTGCCGCGAGTGTCAGGTCAGAGCGATGTTCACGTACACGGTCTCGAGGTATTCCTCGATGCCCTCGTACCCGCCTTCGCGCCCGAGGCCAGATTGTTTGACCCCGCCGAAGGGCGCCGCGGGGTTGGAGATGACTCCCGAGTTGATGCCGAGCATTCCTGTCTCCAGACGGTTCGGGAGCCGTAGAATCCGGTCGTGATCGGTTGTGTAGGCGTACGCGATCAGCCCGAACGGAGTTGAGTTCGCGAGTTCGATCGCCTCACCCTCCGTCGAGAAACGCGCGATCGGCGCCACTGGACCGAAGATCTCCTCCGACATCACCCGAGCATCGGCCGGCACATCGGTGACGACGGTGGGCTCGAAGAAGTATCCGGGGCCGTCGATCACCGAGCCTCCGACAACGACGGTCGCACCTCTGGAGACTGCGTCGTCGACTAGGGCGGCCACCCGATGTCTGGCGTCGTCGTCGATCAACGGTCCCAGGTCGACGCCCGCCTCAGTTCCCCTGCCGACTCGCTTGGCTGCAAACGCCTCGCCCAGTTTCCGAGAGAACTCGTCGGCGACGTCCTCGTGCACGTAGAAGCGGTTCGCCGACGTGCACGCTTCGCCGATGTTCCGAAGTTTCGCAGCGACAGCCCCTTGGACGGCAGCGTCGACGTCGGCGTCGGCGAACACGAGGAACGGGGCGTTGCCGCCGAGCTCCATCGATGTGCGCAGGACGTTGTCGGACGCCTGGGCGAGGAGAGTCTGCCCGACGGGCGTGGAGCCGGTGAAAGACAGTTTCCGCAGCCGGGAATCGGCGATCAGCGGCCCGGTGGTCGAGCCGGCGCTCGACGTGGGAATCACGTTGACCACACCGTCCGGGACGCCTGCTTCTTGAAGAACCTGCGCGAACAGGAGGGTCGTCAACGGGGTGGCCGAAGCGGGCTTGACCACCATGGTGCAGCCGGCCGCGAGCGCTGGGCCGATCTTTCGCGTCGCCATGGCGAGCGGGAAATTCCACGGTGTGATGAGCAGACACGGCCCGACCGGTTTCTTCACAGTAACGAGGCGTGACTTGCCGTCCGGCGCAGTCGTGTACCTCCCGTCGATCCGGACCGCCTGCTCTGAGAACCAGCGAAGGAACTCGGCGCCGTAGGCCACTTCCCCGCGCGACTCGACCAACGACTTGCCCATCTCCAAGGTCATCAGCAGCGCGAACTCGTCGGCGCGTGCGGTCACCGCATCGAACGCTCGGCGCAGGATGTCACTGCGCTCCCGCGGTGGTGTGGCGGCCCACGAGTCCTGCGCGGCCACTGCGGCGTCCAACGCTGCCGCAGCGTCGGCGGCGTCTGCGTCTGCGACGTCCACCAGATGCTCTCCGGTCGACGGATCGTCGACCGAGAAGGTCTTGCCGCCTGATGCGGGCCGCCACTCCCCACCGATGTGCAGGTTCACGGGAATGGAGTCGATGAGCTTCCGCTCGTCGGCGCTGCTGACAATCATCATTGTCTCCGTTCAGTAGCCGAGGTCTCAGTCCACATCGCATGGACTTTCGCCAGGGTAGTCACGACCGGGCTCGTTCCGCCGATCGTCGAAGGGCGACACTAAGGTGAGCGCATGACTCGTACGTTCAGCGGTGCGTCCGCTGTCGCTGACACCGGTGTCGGGCTGGCGCTCGCGCCGGCGCTGACTCCCGACGGGATCGCTGATCGGCCGAGTTTCTTCCACGGGTTCGCGACGCATCCGGCGGTCTTCGCGCAGGGCCTGTTGACACTCGCGGACGTGACCGCGACGCGATACTTCCAGTACACGCCGTCGAACCTGCGAGATCCGGTTCTCACGGCGCACGGCGATCGGTTGCGCGCCGAGTGCTTCTCCGCGTGCAACGGCGTGTACACCCGCCTCGACTTGCTCAGTTCCGGCTTCGACGGCGGCGACATCGGCCACGGCACCACCAACGTCGACCTGAACCCCACGATGCGCAGCGCACTCGCGAGGGTCCGACGCGGCGAACTCCTTCACGTCGACATCGGCGACGGAGGGCTGAGCGTGGCGACTCCCGATTCTCACGCTCACGAGCGACCCGTCGAGATGCCCGATCGGTGGATCCGGGCGCTCGGAAACGTCTCACAGATGCACCGGCCCGCAGTCTCGGCATTCACGCTCGACCGGCGGCAGACCAGAGCCTTCCTCGGTTCGCTTCCGCACGCGACGGCGGCAGCTCAACGCGGATGGCTCGTCCCCGACCGTACCGGCGCACGGCTGTCGCCGCGGCCCGCGCCGGGCGGCGTCTACGTCAACGGGCTCCACCGATTGGCCGCCGCGAAGCGCATGCTTGTGCACGCAACCGGGCTGACCGCGTACGCACTCGGTGTCGGCGAGTCCCCGAGTGTCATCGAGATCGAACTGCCGGGCGCACGACTGTCATTCGGTCTCACCGAGGAACCGTGGCGAGGCTTCTCCGGCGAAGGCAGCCTGCTCGAAGCACTGGCGTCGCCGACCGTGCTCGACCACGCCGACCTCGTGTCCGCGCTTCTGGCATTCGAACCGATCATCAACGTCGGACGGCTCAGTAGAGACGCCGCTCTGACTCCCGCGCGAACAGAGGGTGCGCTCGCGGTGCTGGCATCGTCCGGGCGCGTCGGCTGGGACGCTCACGACGAATCGTGGTTCCACCGCGAACTGCCCGATGACCCCGACCGCGTCCGCAAGGACAACCCGCGCCTCGTCGCCGCTCGCGCCCTCGTCGAGGCCGGGGCGGTGACAGCGTCCGACGGTGCCTGGACCGTCGCGAATCCGTCCGGCGGGATGTACCGAGTGACGCTCGGCCCGACCGGCGGCGTCGACGGCAGCCGGTGCACGTGCGCCTGGTACATGAAGCACGGCACCGCCCGCGGACCGTGCAAACATGTCCTCGCGGTGTACCTGACCTGCGGCGGATCAATTGAGGAGAACGATGACTGATCTCGACGACGCTCTCGCCGTCTACGACGCCGTCGGCTGGGAGGCCCTGGACTTCGCCGAGTTGCCCACCGCCGAACGATGCCCGGCCGAGCACCGGGCGACGGCACTGCGCGGCCTTCGAAAGGGCCCCTGGATCGACTTCGCCGAGACCTCGAGCGGCTCCTACGGGCGGGTGTCGCTGATAGGCGGCAGGTCGGCGTCGAAGCTCGCGCTGTTCGCGATCACTGTCGGGGTGGACGCCCGACGGGCAGTCAGTGTGCTCGAGTACAACGTGCCGCCCGAGGTGCTCGGCCAGTTCGTCGCCGACCGTGGTGCCGCGTACGCCGCCGATTTCGTCCAACGAGCATGCGTCAGCTCACGCCGCGGACTCACTCACGGCCCGTCCGGGTTCGGTGCCGGCGCGATCACCGCTGTCGAGCTCACCTCGGCCGAGGTGCCGATGAACATCGAGTTCTTGAAGGATTGGGCAGTCCATTCGAACGCCGCGCTCACCGGCGATCGCACCGACTTCTGGTCGCAGGCTGGACTCGACGTGGGCGTCCTCGCACCGCGGTTCGACGAGTACGCACACGCGGCGACGGCCATGAACGTCCCGATGACCGGACCGCTGCGACCTGCTCTGGCCGCCGCGGTCGAACGTGGTCTCCTCGACTCCGACGTCGCGCAGTCGTTGGCGTTCGGCGGCCTCGAGTCCGCGGTCCGCCCCGGCGACCTCGCGGGCTGGCTCGGGTTCCTGCTCGACGACCTGAATGTGCCGTCGTCGGGCCTCGCGGACCGTGCCGAGGAGCTGATCCCGCTCTTGACCGCCGGGGTTCCCGCCGTCACCGACCGCGTGGCGCCCGTCCTCATCGGAGCCGTCGACGACGATCTCCTCCCCGATGTCGTGTCCGCAGCTCTCACTGCTAAGCCCGCGAAGACCAGGCGGATCGTCGTCGACGCACTCGCGGCCCGGCCTGTGCCGTCCAACTCCGACGACGTGCTCGCCGAACTCGATGCACTCTCCGGTGCCCGCCAACTCGTCAAGCCTCTCGCAGCGCTCGCCACGACATGGGAAGTGGAGCCTCCGGCGCAAGAGGCCGCCTCATCGTTCGCCGTCTGGCGGTCGGTGCCCGACGTCTGGGACGTTCCGCGATTCGAACCCGGCCCGGTGTCGCCCGAGGCCCTCACCGACCTCGCACGCAGGCTTCTCGAACGAGGCGAGGCGACAGCGGCTGACGTGGTGGTGGAGCAGTTCCACGCCTGCGCGGCGACCCTCGGCGCACAGTCTCCGGACGCCGTGCGCACCGCACTCGCCGGGGTCCCCAACGCCGCCACCACCGGTCTGTCGGTGGTCCGGTCGTGGTTGGACGGCGACCTCGCCGACATCATGGCGAATTATCCGCAGTCGTGGGCGCCGATCGTCCGCCGGCGTGATGCCGAGTTGCTGCTCCGCAACGGTGAACTGCCCTGCGTACTCTCGCAGCCGTCGTGGGACGACCTGCGTGTGGACCCGGCCGATCTCCTCGCCCGGCTACGCGAGTATGTCGGATCCGGCGTCGCAGCGGCCGCCTCCGACCTTGCTCTTGCACTGCTGCGGATGGACGTCGATTCCTCGCCGGACGTCGACTTCTCGGAGATCGACATCAAGGTGGTCGCGTACGACGGGACCGTTCTCGACCAGACTGCGGGACGACTGGCGGCTGCAGCGCTCGCCGAGCCCGTCGCCGACCCCGGGTTGGTCTCGGGCCGCGGCTGGCGGCGGTGGACGCCGGGCGACATCGTGGCCCCCTCCTGGCTCAAGCAGTTCGAACCGATCGCCTCCGAGTACGGCGAGACGGCCGAGTTCTGGGTCTTCCCCTGTTGGCAAGGCGACACCGCGATGACGCCCGTCGCAGTTCTCGACGAGTACCACGGCAACGGGCCGACGCTCCGGCAAGCGGCGCGGCGCCGGGACCCGTTGTCACCGGGTGCGGCTGTCAACTTGCTCGCCGCTCAGCGTCGCTTTCACCCGCGGGACGCCACTGACGGCCAGACTGCGGTGTACGAGGCGTTCGATCGTGGTCTTCTCCGCCCGGGAGCAGCCGATGTGCGGTATCTCGACTGGGCCGACACTCCGTCGTCGATCGCGGCGTTCGCCCGAACGTTGTCCGACCTCGCCGAGGGCGGGTTGACGGCCGTCGTCTGGCCGGTCCTCGACGATCTGCTCGCCGCTTCCGCAGCGCAGAAGCGCATCCTGTCCGGTACCGAGACAGTCGTCGACGTCGTGGGATCCGTGTTGCCCGTTGTGCGGTCTGCGGTCGTCGACGGCCTCGCAGACTCGTCGGCGTTGGATGTCCCCGGCCTGCGTGCTCTTGCCGATCGGACCGGTTCGTCGGTGGCCGTGAAGAGCGCCCGTGCGCTTGCCGGGACTCTGCCCGCGCCGTCGCGCACACCGGTACCTGTCGATGTGGCGCCGCGCTTCGACCTGTCGGACGTGTGGACCGAAGGAGCAGGCAGTGCACCCGCCGTCGACGATCACGCGGCAGTGGCGATCGATTGGTTCGACCCCGACGCGAAGAGTCGTCAACTCGTCATCACGGCGACGTTCGCGCACTTGCCGGATCGTGCGTTCGCGATCCGCAAGGGCTGGACATACGACATCGAGCAGGAGGGCCAGTGCCGGGCGTCTGACGGCGGCCTCGACGTCTGGCTGCGATGGGACGGTACCGGTATCGCTGTCGGAGACAGCCGAGATCAGGCTGGGTCAGGTACAAAACCCCCGGTCACGGTGTTGATGACCGCAGTCCTGCTGGCGACGCTCATCAACGAGACACAGGACGCCCGGTGGACGGTGGCGTCGTGTGCGCTCGACGGCGTGCTGCAAGCCGAGGCTGTCGGCCTTGCGATGCGGCTCCTGCTGCGACATCCGGTGATCAGTCCGGCGCGAATGGTCCGCGCCATCGAGCACGAGCCTCGCTCACTGCGCGCCCTCTGGCCGATCCTGACCGAATCGATCCGTCACGCAGGCGACGTCGTCCGAGCCGGCGACACGATCCCCAAGTGGGCGAACCGTGTCCTCGACCTGGCCCTAACCGTTGCACCTCAGCTCGACGAGGCCGTCACCCGCGGTCTCGCTCCCGCCGATGCGTCGCAGTGGCCCGGTCTCGACGCCCTCGCCGACGCTCCGGGCAAGTCCGCGGCCATCACCAAGGCTCGCGCCCTCCGCGACCGATCACGTGTGTAGATCGTTACCCGATTCGGGTAACGATCTACACACGTCTTAGACCACACAGTTCGGGGACGTGCACGGATGCGGGCTGTCCGGCCAGCCGAGCAACGACAGGTATCGCCCTACCTTCACCGCGGTCGAACACGATCGGACATGCGCCTGTCCCCAACCGAGCCGAATCGTATGGCGATCGAGGACGACAGCGGCGTCCAGATCGCGTTCCAAGTCGCGATCGCGATCGCGCGCGTTGTCGTGGTGAGCTCGCCCGTCCAGTTCGATGACCAGGCCCCAGTCCGGATAGTCGAGGTCTCGGAAACCGGGTCGCCCAGCTCCTGTCGGTGCCTGCCTCACCGGCGACGGCAGTCCGTGCGGGCGCTCCACTCGGGTGAGATAGCTGTGCTCTAGCGCCGAACACGCGCCGTCTCGCAGATCCGCGAGTAAGCCTTCGATCAGCATTCGATGCCGAAGGCGAGCTCGTCTGACGACCGCGCTCAACAACCGATCTGGAGTGGTGCGACGCGACCCCACCGCGTCGGACAACGTCGCAATGGTTTTCATCTCGTTCAGCGTCTCGCTCGCGACATCGATGAGCGCTTCTTCGAGGCGAACTCGTGGAGGAGTCGTGTGATCCAGGACGTCCTGGTTGAACAGTGACCGGTGATGAACGATCATACCGGGGCGTCGGGTGACCTTCCTGCCTGCCTCGACCGCGATATGAATCGGGTCGTCCCGGCGCGGCTCACGGCCGACGCCTGCGGCTGAAAGCGCGGAGTCGTGGCTCGCGGCGGCAGGGCACGCATCGAGGATCGCGGCCCACACCCGCTGATGCCACGAGAGCGCACCGGTATGCGTCGCATACACACCCGGGTAGACGGCGACCCATGCCCGACATCGAAGCTGTTGCCTGACGTACGCCGACCCGAAACCACATTCGAGAACCTGCGTCCGGGCGATGACGCCGTCTTGCAGTCCGATCAGAACCCTCAATGCACGTTCGTCCCCCATGGGGCAGAGTGTGCGCGCAGGAGCCGAAACCGCCAACCCCGTTGTCCACAGGCCCTGTGGGCAAGATGCGTGTAGATCGTTACCCGATTCGGGTAACGATCTACACGCAGGATTTCAGTCAGGCGTAGAGCGCAGTGAACTTCTCTAGGGACTTGCCGATGTCGCCCTTGACGGCCATCGCGGCAGCTTTACCCGCGGGTCCGATGAGCGGGAGGCCGCCGAGGTCGATGAGGAAGGTGATGATCGATCCGTCGCCGTCCGGCGCGACCGTCAGATTGATCTTCGCTTTGACGCCGCCCTTTCCGCTGCCCTTGAGGACCACTTCGCGGGGTCGGTCGAACTTCTCGATCTCCCAGGCGAAACGCACGCGGGCGCCCTTCACGCTGATCACCGACGACACCTTGGTGCCTTTGCCGAGCTGATCGGCGGACGGCAGTTCGCTGCGCCAGCCGTCGTGCATCACGAGCCAGTCGTCGTAGCGGGACAGGTCGGCGGCAGCCGCGAAGGTATCCTCGGGCGAGAGGTCGACATGGATGGAGTCACTGGTCTTGGCCATGGTCCCAGAGCCTAGCGTCTGCGCCGACGCCTGTAACCTGCTGTACCGCATACTGGTCGGCCACGGCGTGTCCGTGCTGATCACCGAGGTGGAGGCGTACGACGGCCCGAACGATCCCGCATCGCACGCCTACACGCGGACACCGCGGTCGGAGATCATGTACGGCCCGCCGATGCGGCTGTACGTCTACCAGATGCACGGCCACCACTGCGCGAACATCGTCACCAGTCCCGAAGGTCACGGCTCAGCCGTGCTGATCCGCGCGGGCAGGGTCGTCGACGGTCTCGACCTGGCACGACAACGACGAGGCGTGGTCGACGACGACCTGTTGGCCCGCGGCCCCGGCAACCTGACCCGAGCCCTCGGCATCACCAAGGCCGATCTCGGCGCCGACGTGACCGCGCCGGACGGCGTGCATCTACTGCCCGAGGACGACGAACGACCCGGCGATGTCGTCGCCGGGCCGCGTGTCGGTGTGCGCCTGGCCGCTGACCGACCATGGCGCTTCTGGGTGGACGACGAGCCCTCGGTGTCGGCGTATCGCCGTCACCCGAAAGCTCCTCGCCTCTGAGCTACTTGTCGGCGTCCTTCTCCGGAGCGCCGACCGCCTTGCGGGCTGCGTCCTGAGCCTTGTCGACCTGCGAGGCGTACTTGTTTCCGGTCGCCTTGTCGACCATGTCACCGCCCTTCTCGATCAGGTCGGGGTTCGAGCGGAGTGCGTCCTTGGCCTTGTTGACCAGTCCTGAGAGATCCATGCCGACATCTTAGTACCGGTCAGGCCGCGGCGCGTCGGTCGAGAGCTGCTTTCAACACCCGTGTGCTGATCTCCACTGCGGCACAGCCCACCACCGCGCACACAGCGGCGACGGCCATCATGCCTGCGTTCGACGAGTCGAGGTGGAACATCCGCTGGCTGAACGGCACCGTGAAGATCAGCACGTAGGCGACCACCGAGACGCCGATCAGCACCGCCTTCCACCACGTGTAGGGGCGCGCCACGACCGCCAGCACGTACACGGCGATCGCGATCATCGTCGCGAGCGCCGCCGTAGCGGCCTGGGTCTGCTGCGCACCGATGGTCTGCGATGCCCCGGCGATCGCGGCAGCGGTGTCTGCGGGCGAGAGCAACACGTTGCCGGTGTAGCTCGCGAGCGCACCGGTGTAGTCGCGGTTGACCAGCAGGAAGCAGACGAACGTCGACAGGCCGATGATGATGCCGTTCGGAACCGCCTGTGTGAGCACTCGGCGCACGAACCCGGTGCGAGCGCGCTCGTTGTTCGGCGCAAGCGACAGGACGAACGCCGGGATGCCGATCGTGAACCACGCGGAGATCGTCACGTGGATCGGCTGGAACGGGTAGCTGATCGGCGCCCAGCCGAATCCCTTCGCGACGAGACCGCCGATGCCGATGAGCAACGCGAGCAGAACGGCGTAAACGGTCTTGGTCAAGAACAGGTTGGAGACGCGTTCGATGTTGCCGATGACGCGTCGGCCCTCGCCGACGACGTACGGGAGCGTGGCGAACTTGTTGTCCAACAAGACGATCTGAGCGACCGACCGGGCGGCGGACGAACCCGAGCCCATCGCGACGCCGATGTCGGAGTCTTTGAGCGCCAGGACGTCGTTGACGCCGTCGCCCGTCATCGCGACGGTGTGCCCATTCCCCTGAAGGGACTGCACCATCGCACGCTTCTGGTCGGGGCGGACGCGGCCGAACGCGTCGGCGTCGCCCACCACCTTCCCCAACTCGACAGAGTCGGTCGGCAGCTTCCGTGCGTCGACGGCCTGCTCGGGCTCGCCGAGTCCGAGCGACGCGGCGACCGCTCCGACGGACAGTGCGTTGTCGCCGGAGATCACCTTCACCGCGACGTTCTGCGATTCGAAGTACTCGATCGTGTCCTTGGCGTCCGGGCGCACCCGCTGCTCCAACACGATCAGTCCGACGGGTGTGATCACGCCTGGCAGGTTGCTGCCCGTGGCAGGCACGGTGTCGACGAGTGCGTCGCAGGTGGCGACGAGCAGGATGCGCAGGCCCGTCGAGCCGAGGTCGGATGCGAGTTGCGCGATCTCCGACTCCGGGTCGAGCAGCACGTCGGGCGCACCGATCAACCAGTTGCCGCGATCGGTCCCGTCGCCGTCCACGAAGGAGATGCCGCTGAACTTGTTTGCCGAGCTGAACGGCAGGATCGCCGACGTCGACCATCCGGGTGCGTCCGGGTACGCCTCGGCGACCGCCTGAATCGACGCGTTGGGACGCGGATCCGCCGCCGCGAGCGCCGCCATCGCCGTCTGCACTGACTCCGGAGTCACCGAATCGTCGACGACGCGGATCTCCGAGAGCCGCATGCCGTTCTCGGTGAGCGTTCCGGTCTTGTCGGTGCACACCACGTCGACGCGGGCCAGGCCCTCGATCGCCGGAAGCTCGTTGACGAGGCATTGACGGCGTCCGAGCCGGACGACACCGACGGCGAAGGCGATGGACGTCATCAGGACGAGTCCTTCGGGGACCATCGGGACGAGCGCGGCGACCATGCCGAGCAGTGCGGTTCGCAGGCCGTTCTGGCTGATGAACAGCTGGTTGATGATCGTCAGGATGCCGGCCGGGATCAACAGCCAGGTGATCACCTTGAGGATCTGGTCGATGCCGGAGCGCAGTTCGGACGACACGAGCGTGAACTTGCTGGCCTCCGCCGCGAGTTGCGCGGCGTACGCGTCCGCGCCGACCTTCGTCGCCCGGTATGCACCCGACCCGGACACCACGAAGCTTCCCGACATGATCGGGTCGCCGAGCGACTTGTCGACCGCATCGGCCTCACCGGTCAGCAGAGACTCGTCGACGTCCAGGGACTCCGATTCGACGGTCTCGCCGTCGACCACGATCTGGTCGCCGGGGCCGAGCTCGATGATGTCGCCCTGCACCACCTGATCGGGCGCCACTTCGGTGGCGACACCGTCACGACGGACGACCGGCCTGGTCTGGCCGACGATCGCCAGACGATCGAGCGTCTTCTTCGCTCGAATCTCCTGAATGATGCCGATGCCGCTGTTGGCGATGATCAGGAGACCGAAGAGACCGTTGATGAACGACCCGGTGAAGGCGACGATCGCGAACAGCACGCCGAGGATCGCGTTGATCCTCGTGAAGACGTTCGCCCTGATGATGTCGGCGACGCTGCGGCCCGACTTGTCGGGCATCGTGTTGGCCTGACCGGCGGCGACGCGCTCAGCGACCTCCGCCGCTGTCAGTCCGGGCAGACGGTCGGTCGTCGAAGTCATAGGTAGCGCTCCCACCAGGTCGGATCGTCGAAAGCCGTGCCGACGCGAGCGTCGACGTCGAGCGCGGCGCCGGGCCGGGGCACACACAGTTCGACCCCCGCCGACTCCGCTGCGGGCAGCAGTCGCTGGATCGGGTCGCCCCACGAATGCCGCGCCAGGTTGAACGTACCCCAGTGGATGGGAATGAGGAGGCCGCCTCGATCACCCCCGTTGACCAGACCGTGAACAGTGACGCCTTCCTCGGGGTTGAGGTGGATGTCGGGCCAGAGGACGTCGTACGCCCCGACCGCGATGAGCGTCGCGTCGAACGGGTCGTATCGCTCCCCCACCTCGCGGTACGCATCAGTGAAACCGGTGTCGCCGGAGAAGAAGACCGAGTGCGACGGCCCGACGATCGCCCAACTCGCCCACAGCGTCTGATTACGGGTGAGACCACGCCCCGAGAAGTGTCGGGCGCGTTCGCAGCCGAAACGCACATCCACTTCCCGAACAGAGAGCGTCACGTCGCCCTTCCAGTCAGCCGTGCTGATCCGGTCGGCACTCACTCCCCACGACCGCAGGTGAGCGTCGACGCCGATCGGCGCGACGAACCGAGCGTGCGGCTGGGCGGCGGCGATCGTGCGGATCGTCGGATAGTCGAGGTGGTCGTAGTGATCGTGGCTGAGGAGCACCACGTCGACCTGCGGGAGCTCGGCCGCCGTCACCGGGACCCGGTGCATCCGCTTGGGACCGATCAACTGCGACGGTGAGCATCGATCGCTGAGCACCGGGTCGAGGAGCACCCGGACACCGTCGATGTCGACGACAGCGGTCGCATGCCCGAGCCAGGTGATCGTGAGTCCAGACGGCTCGTCAGCGAACACCGGTCGCAGAACCGGAAGCACCCCGTTCGGCTTGCCCGGGCGACGCATCATGTCGACAAACGTCCCGGCGCCGGGACCTTCGGTGTCGGGTACCGGTTCGACGTTGGTGAACACTCCGTCGACGAGGTTCGGCGAGCCGGATGTCGCTTCGGCGATCGCGTCCGCGGATGCGCCCATCGCGCGCAGCGGGGCCGGTGCGGGCAGGCGTCTGACAGTTGATGTGAAGGTCACCCGACCAGCGTAATCGTCTCGCGAGGGTGGCCTCGGACACACTTTCGTCCGACTATGCCCTATGCTGTATTCGACAACAGTTGATCGATTGATCCACTCAGGTTCACCGAAGGCGAGAACACCCGTGACTGACAACCCCGCAGTCGACACCCCGCGCCCCGACTGGGCGGCGATCGACGACGCCGTACGACGCGCCAGGCTCGACTCCCCAGTCCTGACCCTCGACCTCGATCTTCTCGAGCACAATATCGCCGACCTGCGACGACGCGCGTCCGGTGTGCCGATCCGCGTCGCGTCGAAGTCGCTTCGGGTCCGCTCGATCATCGACGACGTGCTCTCGCGTGACGGGTACGCGGGAGTCCTCGCCTTCGACGTCGCAGAAGCCCACTGGCTCGCGACCGAGTCCGGCGTCTCCGATGTGCTTCTCGGCTACCCGACCGCCAAAAAAGAAGCGCTCGCAACACTCTTCGCCGACGAACTCGCGTGTCGGCGGGTCACACTCCTCGTCGACGACGTCGCTCAGCTCGACCTGGTCGACGCCGTGCTGCCGCCCGCCAAGCGGCCGGTGGTGCGCGTCGCGATCGACCTCGACGCGTCGCTTCGGGCCGTCGGCGGGCGCGTTCACCTCGGTGTCCGCCGGTCGCCCATCCACAGTGTCGACCAGGCGACCGCGCTCGCTCGCACCATCGTCGGACGTGACGGCTTCGCTCTCGTGGGCGTGATGTCGTACGAGGCGCAGGTGGCCGGACTCGGCAACGACGTCGACGGTAAGTTCGCGATGAACACGGCGGTCTCCGCGATCCAGGCCGTGTCGATGACGGAGATCCGCCATCGTCGCGGCAAAGTGATCAGCGCCCTCCGGGAGATCGCGAACCTCGAGTTCGTCAACGCAGGCGGCACCGGATCCCTCGAGGAGACCGCCAAAGACAAGTCGGTCACCGACATCGCTGCGGGCTCGGGGTTGTTCGGCGGGCATCTCTTCGACAATTACCGCCACTTCCGTCCGGCACCGGCGATGGCGTTCGGACTGGACGTTCTGCGCCGTCCGGACGACGAAATCGTGACGTGTGCAGGCGGCGGATGGATCGCGTCCGGGCCGCCCGCACAGGACCGCCTGCCCAAGCCGGTATGGCCCGAAGGGCTCGAGTACATCAGCACCGAATCGGCCGGTGAAGTGCAGACTCCGCTCACCGGAGCGGCCGCTCGCGGCCTCTCGGTGGGCGATCGAGTGTGGTTCCGCCACACCAAATCGGGCGAGGTGGCCGAACGTGCCGCTCGCGTAGCTTTGATCAAACGTGACAGCAGTGGAGTCGCCGACGTCGTAGACGTGGTCCCGACCTACCGCGGAGAAGGGAAGTGCTTCCTGTGAGCCAGACGACAGCAGCCGCGACGTGGACCAACTGGGGTGGCACCGCACGGTGCACACCGACGGAGTTGATCACGCCGCAGAGCGTGGACGAACTCGCCGACGCGGTGCGCACCGCCGCCGCAAGCGGTCAGACGGTCAAGCCCGCCGGCGCGGGTCACAGCTTCTCGCAGATCGCCGTCGCACCCGGCATCCAGGTGAAGCTGTCCGGACTCCGCGGACTCATCAGTGTCGACGCCGACCGCAAGCGCGTCACCCTCGGCGCGGGCACTCACCTTCACGAGATCCCGGCGATCCTCGAACCGCTCGGCCTCGGCATGGCCAACCTCGGCGACATCGACAAGCAGACCCTCGCGGGCGCGACGTCCACCGGGACGCACGGCACCGGCGGTGCGTTCGGCGGGATCTCGACCCAGATCCGCGGTGTCACCCTCGTCGACGGCACCGGCACCGTCCGGGTGATCGGTGAAGACGACCCCGACCTGAAGGCCGCTGCACTCGGGCTCGGTTCACTCGGCGTGCTTACGCAGATCACGATCCAGTGCGTCGACGCGTTCTCGATCCGAGCCGAGGAGGGTCCCGGCGAAGCAGACGAGACCTTCTCGACGTTCCTCGAGCGTGTCGAGAACGTCGACCACTACGAGTTCTACTGGTTCCCCCACACCACGAAGACACTCGTGAAGACCAACACCCGCGTTCCGCGTGACACCCCGGCCACCGGCCCAAGCGACCTCCGGCGCTACATCGACGACGAACTGCTGTCGAACAAGCTGCTCGGGGCACTGTGCAAGGTCGGAGCCCGGTCGCCGCGCACCGTCCCGTCGATCAACCAGGTCGTCGGACGCGCGCTCTCAGCTCGCACGTACACCGACCGCTCCGACCGGATCTTCATCTCCGACCGCGACGTCCGTTTCCGCGAGATGGAGTACGCCGTCCCACTCGAAGCCGTCCCCGACACGCTGCGCGAGATCCGCGCGATGATCGACCGACGCGGCCACAAGGTGAGCTTCCCGATCGAGGTCCGCGCGGCCGCCGCCGACGACCTCATGCTGTCGACCGCATCCGACCGCGCGTCCGGTTACATCGCCGTCCACCGCTTCTCCGGGGACGACGTCGCGGCGTCGGAAGCCTACTTCCGCGATGTCGAGGACATCATGATGTCGCACGCCGGTCGTCCGCACTGGGGCAAGATGCACACGCGCGACGCCGACTACCTGCGAAGCGTGTACCCACGCTTCGACGAGTTCCTCGAAGTCCGCAACCGGTTCGACCCGCAGCGCGTCTTCACGAACCCGTACTTGCAAACCGCTCTCGGCAGCTGATCCCAGACTGTCCACCACGTTGGAGACGATTTCCGCACCAGGACCGGAAATCGTCTCCAGCGTTGGTCAGCGCCCCTGGAAGTTCGGTGCGCGCTTCTCCTCGCGAGCGGCGCGCGCCTCTTTCACGTCTTCGCTCATCCATGCGGCGAGCATCGCTTCGTGACGGTCTGCGGGTGCTTCGTCGCGGGCGCCGTCGCCCGTGAGGACCATCTTGTAGTGGCGAAGGGTGAGCGGAGCGAATCCCGCGATCGTGTCGGCCCAGTGCTTGGCGTCCTCGAGGTCGCCGATGCGGTTCGCGAAGCCCAGGCTGTACGCGCGATCGGCCGTCAGCGGGTCGCACCCGAGCAGCATGCCGCGGGCCTGCCCACCACCGACGAGTGAGACGAGACGCTTGATCGTCCACTCGTCGAGAGCGACCCCGATCTTCGCGGCAGGGATGCCCGCGATCGATCCCGGCGCCATCACACGGAGGTCAGCGGCCATCGCCAACTGCAGCCCACCACCGAGCGCGGGACCGTTGACGGCGGCGATCACCGGGACGGGCGTCGACTCGATCTGAGCGATGACGGCGACCAGCTTCTCTGGGAACTCCGGATCGTAGACGGGCCCGGACAGGTCGGCTCCGGCGCTGAACACACTTCCGCGGCCGGTCAGCACGATGGCGCGCGCTCCCGACTCGACTGCATCGGTGAACGCCTGCGACAAGTCGCGCAGCATGTCGTAGTCGAGCGCGTTGCGCTTGGCCTCGCGGGCCAACTCGATGGTCGTCACATATCCGTCTGTGGTGCTCACGATCATGACGGCAGACTACCCAGGTCGTTCGACCCGTGTGCGTCCGGATACGACAAAACCTCTCGACCGATTCGGTCGAGAGGTTCTGTCTGAAGAGACTTAAGCGCCGAGCAGGTCGATCACGAAGATCAGCGTCTTGCCGGAGAGGCGGTGTCCCGCACCTTCGGGTCCGTACGCGAGCAGCGGCGGGACGACTAGGCGACGACGGCCACCGACCTTCATGCCGGGGATGCCCTCCTGCCAGCCGGGGATCAGCGCGTCGAGCGGGAAGTTCGCAGACTGGCCGCGGTCCCACGACGAGTCGAACTCTTCGCCGGTCTCGAACTCGACGCCGACGTAGTGCACGTCGACCATGCCGCCGCGCTGAGCTTCGGCGCCGTCACCGACGATGATGTCGGTGATCTGAAGCTCCGCCGGAGCGGGGCCTTCCGGGAATTCGACCTCGGGCTTGGTGTTGTCGGCCATGGTTCAGCGATCTCCCATCGACTGGTAGTCGCGCTCGGTGTAGCCGGTGTACAGCTGCCGCGGGCGACCGATCTTGGTGGTCGGGTCGTTGTGCATCTCGCGCCAGTGGGCGATCCAGCCGGGGAGGCGGCCCAGGGCGAACAGCACGGTGAACATGCGCGTCGGGAAGCCCATCGCGCGGTAGATGACGCCGGTGTAGAAGTCGACGTTCGGGTACAGACGACGCTCGATGAAGTACTCGTCGTTGAGAGCGACCTCTTCGAGGCCCTTCGCGATGTCGAGGAGGTCGTCCTGGACGCCGAGGGTCGCGAGGATCTGGTCGGCGGTCTCCTTGACGATCGCGGCGCGCGGATCGTAGTTCTTGTAGACGCGATGACCGAAGCCCATGAGCTTCACGCCGTCTTCCTTGTTCTTGACCTTGTTCATGAAGGCCTTGGTGTCGCCACCGGAAGCGCGGATCTCGTCGAGCATCTCGAGCACGGCCTGGTTCGCGCCGCCGTGCAGCGGGCCCCAGAGTGCGTTGATGCCGCCCGAGATGGACGTGAACAGGTTCGCCTGCGACGAGCCGACCAGGCGGACCGTCGACGTCGAGCAGTTCTGCTCGTGGTCGGCGTGGAGGATGAACAGCATGTCGAGCGCCTTGGCGACCTCCGGGTTCACCTCGTAGGGCTCGGCCGGGAAGCCGAACGTCATGCGGAGGAAGTTCTCGACCAGGCTCAGCGAGTTGTCCGGGTAGAGGAACGGCTGGCCCTGCGACTTCTTGTACGCGTAGGCGGCGATCGTCGGCAGCTTCGCGAGAAGGCGGATCGTGGCCAGCTCGACCTGCTCGGGATCCTTCGGATCGAGCGAGTCCTGGTAGTAGGCGCTCAGCGCGTTGACGGCGCTGGAGACGACCGGCATCGGGTGCGCGTTGCGCGGGAAGCCGTCGAAGAACCGCTTGAGGTCTTCGTGAAGCAGCGTGTGGCGCTGGATCTTGTTCGTGAACTCATCGAGCTGAGCCTGCGTCGGCAGCTCGCCGTAGATGAGGAGGTAGCTGACCTCGATGAACGTCGACTTCCCGGCCAACTGGTCGATCGGGTAGCCGCGGTAACGCAGGATGCCCGCGTCGCCGTCGATGTAGGTGATCGCCGACTTGGTCGACGCAGTGTTGACGAAGCCTCCGTCGAAGGTCGTCATACCGGTCTGCGACAGGAACGAGCCCAGTGCGACCGAGTCACTGCCTTCCGAAGCCTTCAGAATCGGCAGGTCGATCTTTCCACCGGGGTAGGTGAAAGTACCGTTCTGCTGTTCGGTGGCGCCATTCTCCACGGACACACAAACCCCTTAGCAATCGCGGGTGAGCAGTTGTTGGGTAACAACCTAGTCGTCTTTCGACTCAGCCGCCCAACGAGGGTCCTTGGGGATCTCCACAGGTTCCTCATGCGCGCGGCCGACGACTCTCTCGTCGCCCGCTCAGCTTACTCATACGGCCCGCAGCCGCTTGCGCGCCCAGTAGCGTTGAGCGCATGCGCGAGCGCCCTGCGGGAGATGACGGACTCCTCCTCGACTTCGGTTCCGCGGATCGTCCCGCATGGACTGCCGCGCGAGTAGCCGACGCGCTGCGAGGTGCCGCCGCGGACGGCCGAGTGTCCTTGTCCGACGTCGTGGCCTGCGCGGAAACCGTTCTCGTCGAAGCACTTCCGGGCACAGGGTTGAACGAACTCGGGGTGCGACGCGTCGTCCACGATCTGCTCGCCTCGGCAGTTCCGGACAGCGATGAAGGCGGCAGTTCCGTGCGGTCGGCGATCGTGATCCCGGTCCGATACGACGGGGCAGACCTGTCGTCCGCAGCTGATGCCGCCGGGTGCTCGACGGATCGTCTGGTGCTGGCGCACACACATCTCACGTGGACGGTGCAGTTCATGGGCTTCGCGCCAGGCTTCGGGTATCTGGTGCCCGAGGACGGCAGCGACCCCTCGTTGACCGCTGTCTTCAACGGCCTCCCGCGACGCGAGGAGTCGCGGCCCCGCGTGCCGGCCGGATCGGTGGCGGTCGCGGCCGGATACAGCGCGGTGTACCCGAGGGTGAGCCCCGGCGGTTGGCACCTGCTCGGCGTGACGGACACCGTGCTGTGGGATTCGACCGCCGCTCCCCCATCCGTGCTGTCGGCGGGAGCACGAGTCCGATTCGTGCGCGCCGAGGAGGTGATCGGGTGACACCCGCCGAGTTCACGGTGTGCTCCACCGGGCCGCTCGCGACGATCCAGGATCTCGGGCGGCCCGGCCATGCCCACCTCGGCGTTGCGCGATCGGGTGCCGCCGACCGCGAATCGTGCGGGTTGGCGAATCGACTCGTCGGAAATCTCCCGGACGCCGCGTGCATCGAGGTGACGCTCGGCGGATTCTCGGCCCGGGTCCACGGCACCGCGTTGATCGCCGTGACCGGCCCGGCGACCCGGGTCCGAGTCGACGGACACGACGTCGGCAGCCACTCCGCGATTCCGCTGCGCAACGGCCAGTCGTTGTCGGTGACCGCACCGCGCCACGGCTGCCGCAACTACATCGCAGTCCGCGGCGGGTTCGACGCGGTGCCCGAACTGGGATCGCGGTCGACGGACACCCTGTCCGGACTCGGCCCGCCGCCGCTGAGCGTGAAGGACCGTCTCACAGTCGGCGACCTGTCGGATGACTGGCCTGCGGTGATGCTCGCGCCGCCGCCCGCTGTCGGCACCGAGCCCGCGGTGGTCCTGTCGGTCCGGCCGGGCCCGCGCACAGACCGCCTCATCGACCCCGGTCAACTGGTGATCGGCCGATGGCAGGTGAATCCCGCGTCCAACCGGATCGGCGTCCGCCTCGACCGGCCGTCCACGTCGACCGAACCGCCACTTGTGCACCGCGATCTGCCCGAACTGCGATCCGAGGGTGTTCCGCTCGGAGGCGTTCAGGTTCCACCGAGCGGCCAGCCCGTCATCTTCCTCGCCGATCACCCGGTGACCGGCGGCTACCCGACGGTCGCCGTGCTCACCCCCGCGTCACTGATCCGCGCGGCGCAGCTGGTGTCAGGCGACTCGGTGAGATTTGTGGTCGGCTGATGCCCTTGCCACCAGTTTGAGACGAAGATAGAGTTCCGTCTCATGACTGAGGTGCTGCCCCCGCTGGGGCCCGATTCGGTGACGTGGCGCTATTTCGGCGACTGGCGCGGGATGCTGATGGGCCTGTGGTCGGGGTCGATGCAGAACATGCACCCGAAGTTGGCCGCAGGCGTCTGGGACCACTCAGACTTCTTCGGCGAGCGTTGGGAGCGCCTGATGCGGTCGCTGTATCCGATCAGCGGCGTCGTCTTCGACCAGACGCCGGACACCGGCGCGCAGGTCCGCGACTACCACCGGACCATCAAGGGCACGATGAACGACGGCGAGCGCTATCACGCGCTCGACCCCGACGTCTTCTACTGGGCGCACGCCACGTTCTGGTACGGCAACATCCGCTGCGCCGAAGCGTTCGGCCCGCCGATCTCCGAGGCCGACAAACGTCGTCTGTTCGACGAGTCGCGTGCCTGGTACTCGATGTACGGCGTCAGCATGCGGCCGTGCCCTGACACGTACGAGGAGTTCCTCGAGTACTGGGACCATATGTGCCGCCGAGTGCTCCGCGACCACGAGGCCGTTCGGACCGTCCTGGACATCACCGTCCTGCCGCCACCGCCGTGGGCCGCGGCGTGGATGCCCGCCTGGCTGTGGAAGCGGCAGGTCGCCGTCGTCCAGCGGATGTTCCTGTGGATCACCACCGGCCTGTACGACGAACCGGTCCGCGAGATGATGGGACTGACCTGGACCGGTGCCGATCAACGGCGCTTTCGCCTGTTCGGTAAGGCCGTCAACGCGGGGATGAAGCTGCTTCCGGCTCGGTACCGCCGCCACCCGAGAGCTCGTGACGCCGACGACCGTCTGACCGGCCGCGTCGCCGCAGACGCTCCACTCCTAGAGACCCCCGTCCGCAATCTGCCCACCGGCGCCGAGCGCGACAGCCCGATCCACTACTGCCCCGTCACCGCCGCCCGCCGCGCCAACCTCCCCTGGCAGAGCAACACCACCGCCGTCGGGCCTCCCGCTACAGAAATCAGTTCCCGCTAATAGTCAGACCATTAGCGGGAATGGACGCCTGATGCGTGAACGCTTCGATCGATCAACAGTCGCCGACGGTCCGCTCCGTGAGAACGCCCTCACGGGCCAACTTGTTGAACTTGTTGCCCCACCAACGCAGGAGCACCGCGACCGCGATCGGCCACACCAGCGCAGGCCAGAGCGCGTTCGTGTCGTTGTTCAGCCACACGATCGCACCGGCGATCGCACCCAAGACGACCAGGCTGAAGAGCACGTCGACGATCCGACCGACGATCCACAACGGATGCCGGTACAGAGTCGCGTTCGCGCGCCGCGTTCGATCGGTCCGCGCTGTGTCGTCTGTTGCCATGTCTCTCCCCCACGAAGCGGTCACCGAAGATGCGACCAACGACCATCAAATCAGACGAAGCGACTCGTCGATGGACTGAACCCGCTCGTCTGGCAGAGCAACAACACCACCATCAGGCTTCCCGCTACAGAAGTCGACTCCCGCTAATTGTCAGACCATTAGCGGGAAGCAACGCCTGATGCGTGAATCTCCCAGCGGCATTCGCCGCCATGACAAGGACCGACCAGTCAGACTGCACTGATGACAGGTGACTCGCTCGTCGTCCGAGCGCTCCGACTCGCCGCCGGGATCCTGGGCGGCGTTGCACTCATCGTTCTTCCGATCCTGAGCTGGGACAACCCCGGATTCGGGCTCGGGAATTACTTCAGCTACTTCACCGTGCTCAGCAATGTGCTGGCGGTCGGGACCTTAGTGACCTGCGCTGTCGCCCCAGCGCCGGAATCACGGTGTTTCACGTGGATCAGAGGTCTCGCGACCACGTGCATGGTCATCACCGGCGTCGTCTACGCAGCGCTGCTCTCCGGGATCGACGTGCAACTGAACGTCATGTGGATCAATCGGGTGATGCACCTGGTGCTCCCGATCGTGCTCGCCCTCGATTGGCTGCTGGTCCCCGGCGCCCCCGGCCGCAGGTCTAGGTGGGCGCAGTGGCTGATCGCGCCGCTCATATACGGCGTGTACACGCTCGTCCGAGGACCGATCATCGACTGGTACCCGTACCCGTTCATCGACCCTCGCGAGCACGGGTACGCCGTGATGTCGGCGATCCTCGTCGGAGTGTTCGCCGCGATGGCGCTGTTCGCTTTCCTCGTCGACCGCGCCGGAGACCGGAGCGCGAAACGGACTACAGCGCAGGCTCTCTGAGGTCGGTCAGACGACGAGTGCGGCGAGAATCGTTCCGATCAGGACCCGCGTTGCCGCCAATCACAGCATCGTCTGACGACGATGCGGCGGACGCCACGACATCGGAAGCGCGGCGAAGTCACAGATGTCCCGCACCGCCCTGCGGCAGCCACTCGGCATAGTCGTTGGCGAGAAGGTCTCGCTGCACGCGGTCACGGAGAATGACGTCGCCGCCAGCGTAATACGGGTGATACAACCACTCGAGGTCGTCAGCAGTGAGAATCACATCCCCCGCACCATCTGCTGCAACCAGGCGAAGCAGTGCGTCCACGGACGGAGAGTCGATCCTGACCCGCGCGACGTACACATGAGTCCAGGACTCACCTTCCGAGTCCGGCACTGACGTCCAATGATCGGCGGTCGGAAAGGCCCTCCGCAGCTTCTTGGTGCGTTGTACGGCGCGCGGCGTATCGGACCAGGCAACCGTCAGGACCCACACGAACTCCACGCCTTTCGAGAGCGAGGCGAGCAACGTGCGATGCCGGGACAGCAGTTCTTGCATGTCCGCATCCGACTTTGCGATGCCCCTCGAATCGGGCAGGCTGTGAAACCTGATCCAGTGCTCGTGTTGTCCGGAGCGAAGGAGATACCCGACTGGACGCTGGTCGCCCCACTGCTCAGTCCACATCCGGCCGAATCGCTCCACGTCGTTGGCATGCACCGCCGAAGTATCACACGCATCACCACCGATACCATCGGCCGATGACGTTCGACTGGGTCGGTCTCCAGCACTCACTCCAATCTGACATCGTGCGGGCGGTCCGCGACCACGCCTCCGAGGGAACGCCGTACGGCGTGGCGGTGTTCGGCTTCTACTCCGACGGAACCGTGATCGCGTGGCCGATGATCGGCGTCGCCTTCGACGGGTCCGATGAAGCGCACGACCTCGAACGTCGGTGGAACCCGCACGACTGGGACACCGCAATCGAATCCTCCGACATAGGCGACGAGTGGAGTTCTCGCCTGTCTACGTTCGCGACGACCGACCGCGGCAAGCGATGGGACGCCGCCGAGAAGCGATTCGAACGGGCCGTCGTCGCAGCGTGCAAGGCGGCACGCAAGCTGTTGATCGCCGACGTCCTCATCCCGAAGTCCGCACTCGTGGTGGCGATCGACGAGGGCGAGGAACTTGTCCCTCGTTGTCTCACTCGCTCCCAGGTGATCCGCGAATTCCCTCATCTGGACGCCGAGGCCGCGGAACGCCGACGCGTCGCCGAACTCCCCGTCGGCGAACGGATCGCGGCCCTGCTCGACGCCATCGGATCTGACGACGACGGGCCGTTGGATTGGGAGTCCGCTCCGCCACTGCTCTACGACGTCGCCCGCACCGACCGCACCCCCGTCGTCGACGCGCTGCTGCACCGCCTGCTCGTCGCCCCGGGCCGCGGGTTCGGATCACGTCACCTGTGGATCAGCGCGCTGTCGGACCTCGGTGCCGACCGGAACGACGTGGTAGCAGCCTTGACCGAAGTCATGCTCGACCGGACGAGTGAGGACAACGTCCGGTCGTCGGCCGCGGCCACGCTGTGCAGATTCGGCAGGCTTGCACTTGTCGCATCCCATGTCGACGCACTCCCCGTTGACGGTCGACGAGCCTTCGCGACGCCGTACGCGTCGCCGTTGCCGGATCGACCCATCGATTTCGCGCCTCTGGAGGCGGTGCTCGCCACCCACCCCGACCTCGACGAACTCCTCTTGTCCGAGATGGGCATCAACCACGAGGCCGTCGGACCACGGGTCGAGGTCCTGTTCGGCGCCCTCGCGTCGCCGTGGCCGTGCATCCGTAGCCACGCGGCCTGGTCCCTCGTCTTCGCGCGGCTTACGCCGGAGCAGGAGAATCGCTACCGCCAGGCCCTCGATGTTCTCACGAACGATCCGTCTCCCGCGATCTCCGGCAGAGTCGTCGACCTGCGGGAGATCGTCGAACGCGACTGGCGATGACTCCGTCGCGCGTCGCCCCGACTCCCGCTACAGGAGTCGCTTCCCGCTAATGGATAAACCGTGAGCGGGAACAGACGCCCAGGGCGTGAACCTTCCCGGCCTACGCCACGTTCGGATCCGGACGGAGGGACGCGCGGTAGCGCCAGAAGGCGGGGACGGCGAGCGCGGCGAGAACGGTTCCGATGACCACTGCGATGCCGCCGCCGGCGATCGTCACCGCGGTCCCGGCCACGGCAGCGGACGCGCCGTGCGCGACGTCGGCGATGCGCGGTCCGCCCGCGACGATCACGATGAACACACCCTGCAGACGTCCGCGGACGTCGTCGGTGGCGGCGGACTGCAGCATCGTCTGACGGAAGGCTGCGGACGCCATGTCGGCGGCGCCACCGACCATCAGCGCGACGACGACGAGCGGGAGGATCGGCAGAGCCGACCCGTGGGCGAAGAAGAGGAGACCGCCGGACACCGCGACCGACAGACCCCACACGATGATGCAGACGACAACGGCCCGACCTTGTCGCTGCACCCGGGACACCCACCCGGACAGGACGCCTCCGACAACGGCGCCCAACGGGATCGCGATGAACAACAAGGCGAAGGCGATGCCACCGTCCGACGGCCCGCCGAAGCTCTCGTGCGCCATCTGCGGAAACAGCGCCCGCGGCATGCCGAAGATCATTGCGATCAAGTCGACGACGAACGACATGAGCAGCACGGGATGTCCGCGGAGGTAGCCGAGTCCGTCGATCACCGATTTGAGGCCGGGTGTCTTTGGTCGCTGGTCTCCGGAGAGTTCCGGGACCAACGACGGCAGACCGATCACGGCCCAGAGTGTGGCGAGCAGACAGATCGCGTCGACCAGATACAGCAGCGAGAAGCCGAGAACGGGGATCAGCGCGCCGCCGACGAGCGGACCGGCGATCGCGCCCGCCTGCATCACCGTCATGTTGAGGGAGTTCGCGGCGGGCAGTTCCTCGGCCGGCAGGATGCGCGGCAGAACTGCCGACCGCGTCGGCTGATTGACTGCGAAGAACGCCTGCTGGAGCGCGAACACCCCGAGCAGAATCCACACGTTGCCCCATCCCGCCGCCGACTGCACCCAGAACAGGATGCTGGTCGCGATCAGGCCGACCGTGGTGACGAGAAGGATCCGCCGACGGTCGAAGACGTCGGCGAGCGCACCGCCCCACAGGCCGAACACCACGAGCGGTACCAGCCCGAACACACCGGTCAGCCCGACATACGCCGAACTTCCCGTCATCGCATAGATCTGCGCTGGAACTGCGACGACGGTCAGCTGCGCGCCGATGACCGTGATGATGTTGGCCCACCACAGCCGCCGGAAGTGCGTGTTCGCCAGGGGCGTCGTGTCGGCGAGAAGCCTCCCCATCAGGGCTGCAGGCGTTCCACGCGCCAACTGTCGCCGTCGCGAATCGCGCGAGCCCGGTTGTGAAGGCGATCTGCACGGCCCTGCCAGAATTCGACGACGTCGGGCTCAATCCGGTAACCGCCCCACTGCTCGGGCACAGGGACGGTCGTCGACGACAACGGTCCGCCGAATTCGTCGGACACCGCGGCCGCGGCCGCTTCGAGCGCGTCGCGGGAGGCGATCGGACGCGACTGGTCAGACGTCGTCGCCGACAGCTGGGACCCACGCGGGCGAGAGTTCCAGTACGCCTGCGTCTCCGCCGGATCCACCTTCACCACGCGTCCACGGACGTGGATCTGCCGTTCCATCGCGATCCACGGGAACGTCGCCGAGGCGTACGGATGAGCGGCGATCGCCCGGCCCTTGTCGGAGTCGTAGCCGGTGAAGAACACGATCCCGGCGTCGGAGACGCCCTTGCACAGAACCGTGCGGGTGGCCGGGCGGCCGTCGGCGTCGACTGTTCCGACGATCATCGCGTTCGGTTCGACGACACCCGCGGCGATCGCGTCCGCCAGCCACGCGTCGAACAGGGAGCGCCACGGCGGATCGCCCACCAGCCAGGACGGATCGAGATTCGCTGCGACGCCGTCCTTCCCCGTCGGGTCGGCGGCGCCGTATCCGACGCGCATGCTCGGCAGATCCACTTCGTCGTTCACGCCTGCGATGCTATTCGCCTCAGCGACGGGCCCTCGTGCCGACGCCTTCGGGGAAGGGCCACGGCATGGTCACCGATCTCCCGGCCGGCAGTGACGACCAGGTGCGGGAGAAGTCGTCGTATCGGTCGTAGACCTTCTGCAGGAGCTCATTGCTCTCACCGGACGCGGCCTCCGTGCCCGGCCACGCGGGATCGGGGCGCCGACGTCCGCGCGCGACTTCCCACAGGGCGACGGTCAGCGACGCCAGCCGCTCCGACTTCGCCATGTCGGCCGACTCCGACTCCGTCGGGGCACGACGATTCTTCGTGGCCTTCCGCTTCACGGCGGGGTCGGCTGCCCAGAACATCCCGTCGTCGCCGTCAGCCGCGGCCAGCCGCCCGTACACGCCTCCGCGGATTCTCCATTCGGTCTCGACGATCAGGTGCGCGACGTCGTGCGGCACCGCGTCGTGAAACCCCGGTCCGTTGCGCGGGGCGAGTGCGTGCCCGACATCGCGGTGAACCGCGATCTCGTAGCGTCCGGCGAGTTTGGTGAACGTGATCTCCATGAGTCGTTGATCGTCACCCATCCGACGCGGTGGAGCAACCGATTTACACGACGAGCCGACCCGCCAAGTCGACGTCCGCCGAAGCCGTGACGGCATCGACGCCTACCGACCGACGGTACGCCAGCCCGACTGTTCGGATCCCGGTCACGAGATGGTCGATGGGCAGCGTGTACGGAATGCGGATGTGGCTCTCGAGACCTCCGTCGGGACCGAAGGAGCTTCCAGGCGTCAGCCGGACTCCGAGTCCGGCCGCCGCCGCGGCGGTGACCGTCGCGACGGGCCTGGGCAGGTGAACCCACAAAGTGAGTCCTCCGACGCCGCGGACCGTCGTCGCGCCCGGAAGGTACTCGTCGATCGATGCGAGTGCCGCGGCACGGGCGAGGCGCAGTCCGTCGAGGCGCGCGGGAAGGAAGTCGTCGAGGTGATCGAGCGCGTACTGCGCCGCGAACTGTTCCATCACCGCCCCGCCGAGGTCGAGCTCGTATCGGGCCAGGACGTACGGATCCGGTGGTGTCTCAGTGCGGATCCAACCGACGCGCAGTCCGGCCCACACAGTCTTGCTGGCCGACCCGAGGGTGATGACCTGCGCGCCGCGCGGCGCGAACGCGGCGACCGGCGGTGGGGCGTCCTCGTCGAGTCCGATCTCGACCATCGTCTCGTCGATCACCAACGGCACGCGGTGTCGCGCCGCGATCTCGGCGAGCCGACGACGTCCCTCGACATCGAGCAGGAGACCTGTCGGATTGTGGAAGTCGGGAATCATGAAGATCAGACTCGGCCGCTGCAGTCGGACGATCGATTCGAGGTGGTCGAGGTCCCACCCCGACTCCGAGTCCAACGGAAGCGCGACCGGTCGTGCTCGGTGTCGGGCCAGCGCCAGGATGGTCCCGTGGTGGGTCGGCTGTTCCACCACCACTCGATCTCCCGGCGACACGTGGATGTCCAGGACCAGGCGCAACGCGTGCTGGGCGCCTGAGGTCACGAGGATCTGCTCCGGCGTCGTCGGCAGTCCACGTTCGCAGTAGCGCCGGGCGATCGTCTCGGTGAGCGCGCGCAGTCCGTTCGGATACAACCCGGTGCCTGTCAGATACGTGGGCGCGCACTCGAGCGCGTGCCGATAGCCGTCGTGGACGACCTGGTCGGGAGCCGCAGGCGCCGCGATGTTGAGCTTGCACATGTCGGCCTCGGCGCCGATCTCGAACGGCTCTGCCGGCACCGCCACCGGCAGGCTCAACACACTCCGCGCCCCTTGGCGAGAGTTGAGATGACCGGACTCGCGCAGCGTCGAGTACGCGCCGGCGACTGTCGTCCGAGAGACGTCGAGCGCTTGCGCCAACGTCCGCTCACTCGGCACTGCCGTCCCCACGGCGACACGTCCGTCGAGGAGGAGGACTCGCACCGCGTCGGCCAGCGCGAGGTAGGCGGGCCGCGGACCGTCCGGCCGCCACGCTCCGAGTCGCTTGGCGAGGGTGTGCGCGCTGATGGAGCCAGTGGCCGTGATCATAGGGCCAGTGTCCCCCAACTGGCTATGGATTACCAGTCCAGTACGCCGGAGGATTGTGGACATGACCAACACACTCTCGTGGACTCGCCGCCTCGTCCTCCTCTATGCAGGACTCGCTCTCTACGGCGCATCGATGGCGATGATCCTGCGCGCGGGCTTGGGCAACATCCCATGGGACGTGCTGCATCAGGGCATCGCCGAACACGTGCACCTCTCGATCGGCACGGTGTCGATCATCGTGGGCGCCGTCGTCCTGCTGATGTGGATTCCGCTGCGCCAACGTGGC
>NZ_BAOP01000014.1 GCF_000344135.1 Gordonia malaquae NBRC 108250
ACAGCCTGTATGACGGGCGCATCCACTATCGTTCTCAAGATGAGCGAGCAGGCGACGACGACACCGACCGACGACGAACAGCGGGGTGCGTCCACGCTCGAGCTGTTCTTCGACCTCGTCTTCGTCTTCACGATCACACAGTTCACTCACGCGTTCGGCCACGAACCGACGTGGAAGTCAGCCGGAACGATCGCACTGCTCTTCGCGGTCATCTGGTGGATGTACTCGGGATATGTGTGGCTCACCAACGAAGTCGCTCCGTCGACGCCGGCACGACGAACGGTGCTCGTCGTCGGAATGTTCGGCTTCTTCACCCTCGCTCTCGCGGTGCCCGATGCAGTCCATGGTCACGGGGTCGTGTTCGGGTGGGCATTCCTCGGCGTCACGCTCGTTCACGCTGTGCTGTTCCGAGTCAGTGGAGGTGACGACGCGTCCGCGGCGATCCTGCGTATTCTGCCGACCAATCTGGCGGCGGCGATCTGCATGGTCATTGGCGGGTATGCCCACGGCAGCGCGACATACCTCTGGTGGGTCGGCGCCCTGCTGGTGATCGGGGTGTCGCCGCTACTGAGCACGGCTCGGGGATTCGTCCTGCGGACCAAGCACTTCTGCGAACGCCATGCTCTGGTCCTGATCATCGCCATCGGCGAATCCATCATCGGCGTCGGGACCGGTCTGGCAGAGGAGACGATGAACCTGCAGTTCTTCGTTCAAGTATTGCTCGGATTGACGGTGATCTACGTGATGTGGTGGTCGTTCTTCGGAAACGACAACGAGCACGGTGAAGCTGCGCTCGACGACCTGCCCATGACCGACCGGACGCGCACTGCGCTCATCGCGTACGGATACTGCTTCGTCCCGATGCTGCTCGGCATCGTCTTCGCCGCGGCAGGACTCGGCATGGCGATCGGACAGGGGGAGCGACAAGCGAGCTGGGCGGCGGCCACAGCGTTGTCTGGAGGTGTGGCGCTCTATCTCGCCGGACAGGCGTTGTTCCGGGCCGCACTCGGACTACCTCGACCGTGGATGCGACTTCTGGCCGCGATTCTGGCCGTGCTGACCACTGCACTCGGCGTGTACGTCGCCGAATGGGTCCAACTGGCTGCGATCGCCGTCGTCGTGTACGGGGCGATCATCGTGGACGACGTCATCGGCCTACGAGCCGGTGAACGCAGCAGCTACCTCGCAGGCTGATTCTGCGTGATGCAGTGGATTCCGCCGCCACGGGCGAAGATCGGACGGGCGTCGACGGAGACCACTGTGCGTCCGGGATACACCGAACTCAAGATCTCGACGGCCTCCGCGTCCGACGGGTCGTCGAACGAGCACGCCACGACGAGTCCGTTCGCCACGTAATGGTTGATATAGCTGTAGTCGACGAACCCTTCGTCGTCAGTCAGGGTGCGCGGAGCAGGGACGTCCACGATTGTCATCGGAGAGCCGTCCGACGTGACGGCGCCGTTCAACACGTCGCGGATGCGACGGGACACCTCGTGGTCCGGATGACCGGGATCCCGCTGGTCGTGGACGATCACCGTGCCGGGAATCGGCATGGCGGCGACGATGTCGACGTGCCCGCGAGTGCCGTACTGCTCAGAATCCCGAGTGAGTCCGCACGGAAGCCAGATGACTGTGTCGACACCGAGTGTCCGTGCGAGTTCGCGTTCGACGCCCGACTTGGCCAGCTGCGGATTTCGCCCGGGGTCGAGCTGCACGGTCTCGGTGACGAGAACAGTGCCTGCACCGTCTACCTGGATGCCTCCGCCTTCGTTGACAAGCGTTGAACCGATGCGCTCGACGCCGGCGCTCGCGATCACTGCCCGGGCGATGTGCTGGTCGTGGCCCCACGCGGCCCAATCCTGTCCGCCCCACCCGTTGAACACCCAGTCGACGCCGCCGACGCCTCCGTTCTCGGAGACGACGAACGTCGGCCCGATGTCGCGCATCCATGCGTCATCGAGTGGCGCCTCGACGATGTCGACGGTCGCGGACAAGTACTTCTTCGCGAACTCCGTCTGAGTCGGGTCGACGACGACGGTGACCGGTTCGTGGTCGACGATCGTGTTCGCCACCGCCGACCAGGCGGTCCGAGCCTCGTGATGGTCGGTTTCGGTGTCACCGAGGGAGTAGCCGGGAGCAGGGAACGCCATCCACGTTCGTTCGTGCGGTTCGTGCTCGGCGGGCATCCGCCAGGGGCCGGTGTCCAGCGTCATTGTGCTGATCCCGTCCGCGCCGAACCGAAGGGCGCCGCGCGATCGACCGGTTCGGTCAAACGGTCGTAGGTGTCGGGACGACGCGTGGCCAAGAACGGAAACAAGGTGAGCCAGTCGCGGCGCTGATCGAGATCGAGGTCGGCGACGAGTACAGCGGACGCGTCACGCGGTGCCTGAACGAGTACGCGGCCGTACGGATCGGAGATGAACGAGGAGCCGTAGAAGGTGATCGCCCCCTCGTCGCCATAGCGGTTGGGAGCGATCATGAACGTGCCGTTCGAGATGCCGTTACCCACGATGACCTGCTGCCACAGTGGCTGGGTGTCGAAGTCCGGATGGCCGGGCTCCGATCCGATGGCTGTCGGGTAGACGATCATCTCGGCGCCGCCGAGCGAGTACATGCGTGCGACCTCGGGGAACCATTCATCCCAGCAGGTCGGCATCGCGATGCGAGCGTCGTCGAGGCCGTCGGGCGTGTGGACGGTGTACGCCTCCTCGTCTGCGGGGCCGCCGCGGAAGTACGTGTCTTCGTAGTAGCCCTCGGTGACGGGGATGTGCAGCTTGCGGGTGCGGGCCACGAGCCCGTTCGCGTCGGCGAGGATCGCGGTGTTGAATCCGAGACCGTCGTCATAGGTGTGCTCGCCCGAGGACGAGGACTTCTCGTACAGCGACGCGTGGACGTAGATCCCGTTGCGTTCAGCCGCCGCCGTGGCGAACGCCAGGGTCGGGCCGGTGGCGAGGTCCTCAGCGGTCTCGCCCGGATCGTCTCCACCGCGGACGAATGCGGGATAGCGACTCAGCGTCAGTTCGGGGAGGAAGACGACACGGGCGCCCTGCGCGGCGGCAGCGTCGATTCCCTCGTCGAGTTCGGCGAGCATCTCCTCATCCGACTCGTGCCAACGGTGCTGGACCACCCCGACTCGCAGGGGAGCGCGTGTCGGTTCGTCGACGCGGGCGAATGAGGCCGGGGGAGTGAGGGCTGTGATGACCTGCATCAGAGAACTTCCTTCGAGGGTTCGGGAGTGCTGCGCTTCAGCGTCTCGCCGACGAAGAACGCAGGCGACGCGATGCGCATGACGACCATGAGGACGGCGCCGAGAATGAGGAGGCCGAAGCCGATGTAGAAGACGAGGCCGATGCCGAAGATCTGGGCGCCGCTGCCGTTGTCCGGGTTCAGGCTCTCTCGAACCGATACGACGAAGACCACGAGCAAGGCGACGCCACCGAGAAGCGGGAAGAGGAACCGGAAGACCACGTTGTGGACGTTGTCGAACAACGAGTGGCGGAAGTACCAGACGCACGCGAACGCCGTGATGCCGTAGTACCAGCAGATCATGATGCCGAGTGCGGCGATCGTGTCGCCGAGTGTCTTCTCCGACAGCAGTGTGACCGCCGTGTAGAAGACCGCGGTGACGACTCCGGCGACGATCGCGGCGAAAGCAGGGGAGAGGAACCGTGGGCTGATCTCGGCGAACTTCGCAGGGAAGGCACGGTAGCTGCCCATCGCGAGCATGGTGCGGGCGACGGGCAGGAAGGTCGTCTGCAGGCTCGCGACAGCGGACGCGAGGATCGCGAGGAACAGGAACATGCCACCCCATCGACCCATCACCGGCTCGGCCAATGCGCCGAACACGTTGTCGCTGATGTCCTCGTTGCCCAGCCCCAGTCCGGTGTCGCCGACCCCCGCGTACATCATCGTGGCGAGCGCGACCATGAGGTAGGTGCCGAGAATCGTCAACACGCAGAGCAGCCCGGCGCGACCGGGAGTGCGTTTGGAGTCCTTCGACTCCTCACCGAGGGTCAGACACGTGTCCCAGCCCCAGAACGCGAAGATCGATCCGGTGAGGCCGAGTGCGAACGACGCGATCGACAGGCTCCCGAGGCCGCCGAACGGGTTGAACCATGACCAGCTGAAATCCAGGTGTCCCACATGGCCGCCCGCTTTCGCGAACGCGATCACCGAGAACACCACCAGCACGATCATCTGGAACCCGACCAGCCAGTACTGCAAGCGCTCACTCGTGGTGATGCCGCGCATCGACACATACGTGGCCGCCGCCAACAGGACGAGCGTGGTCAGGATGTTGACCGGCTTGTTAGACGTCCCCAGCTGCTCCCAGCTCGGGTGATCGAACAGCCTCGCGAGCATCAGGTAGAAGAACTGGACACCGACGGCCGCCAGGTTCGACAGGACGATGATCGTCGCGAGCACCATTCCCCAACCGCACATCCACCCCACGTACGGGCCGAATGCCTTCGTCGACCACGTGAACGACGCGCCGGCGTCGGTCGTGTCCGAGTTGAGCTCGCGATACGCGTACGCGGTGAGGAACATCGGGATGAACCCGGCGATGAAGATCGCGGGCATCTTGAGACCGACCGCCGCGACGATCAGTCCGATGCTCGCGGTGAGCGTGTATCCGGGCGCCACCGTGGACACGCCGAGCACTGCTCCGGAGAGGACACCGACCTTGTTCGCGGCGAGGCCCTTGTTAGAGATCTGTGGTGTAGCCGATTCTGCTGGTGTAGCCATCGGTGACTCCTCGGGACTGGGGATGGGAGGTACTACGGGGTGAGCGCGATGTACTTGGTGTTGAGGTACTCGTCGATGCCTTCGCTGCCGCCCTCGCTGCCGAGGCCCGACTGTTTGACACCGCCGAACGGTGCGGCGGGATCGGAGATGACTCCGCGGTTGACACCGACCATCCCCGCTTCGAGTGCCGACGACACTCGCAGCATCCGGTCGAGACTCTGCGTGTAGAAGTACGCGGCGAGGCCGTACTCGGTGTTGTTCGCCAGCGCGATCGCCTCGTCCTCGGTGTCGAAGCCGGTGATGACTGCGACGGGGCCGAAGATCTCCTCGCTGAGGATTCGTTGACCGGCGGGGACCTCGTCGATGACTGTCGGCTCGAAGAAGTACCCGGGGGCATCGACCGCCGCACCGCCGGTGCGGACTCGGGCGCCGGATTCGACGGCCTCACTGACGAGGGCCGCCACGGAGTCGCGCTGGCGGGCGTTGATGAGAGGGCCGAGAGCCGTTCCCTCGACATAGCCTGCTCCCACCGTGGTGGCCGCGATCCTCTCGGTGAGCGCCGCGGTGAACTCTTCGCGGACGCTGTTGTGCACCAGCAGACGGTTGGCCGCAGTGCACGCCTCGCCGCCGTTGCGCATCTTCGCCGCCATCGCACCGTCGACGGCCGCGCTGATGTCGGCGTCGTCGAACACGATGAACGGCGCGTTGCCGCCGAGCTCCATCGATGTCCGCAGCACCTGATCGGCAGACTGCGCGATCAACTTCTTGCCCACCCTGGTCGACCCGGTGAACGACACCTTCCGCAGACGCGGATCACTCATCAGCGCGGCGACGACGTTCGGTGCGTCCATGGTGGGCAGTACCGACAGCACGCCCGCCGGTAGTCCGGCGTCGGCGAAGACCTGCGCCAGCAGCATCGTGGTGAGCGGTGTGTCCTCGGCAGGCTTCACGATGACCGTGCATCCCGCGGCCAGGGCGGGACCGATCTTTCGGGTGCCCATCGCGAGCGGGAAGTTCCACGGGGTGATCGCCAGACACGGTCCGACGGGCTCCTTGGTGACCAGGATCCGTCCGTTGCCGGACGGGGCGGTGGCGGTGCGCCCGCCGACGCGGACCGCTTCTTCAGAGAACCATCGCAGGAACTCGGCGCCGTAGGCGACTTCGCCACGACTCTCCGCAAGCGTCTTGCCCATCTCGATGGTCATCAGAAGCGCAAAATCCTCGGTGCGCTCGATGACCAGTTCCCATGCGCGCCGCAGGATCGTCGACCGTTCGCGTGGAGCTGTCGCGGCCCACGCCTTCGCCGCTGCGGTGGCCGATGTGAGTGCGGCGTCGGCGTCGGCGACGGTCGCGTCTGCGATTGTCGTGAGGACGTCGCCGGTCGCGGGATTCCGGACCTCGAACTCGGCCGATCCCGACGCGGGTCGGGCTGCTCCGTCGATCCAGACTCCGGTGGGCACCGATGCGATCAGAGCCGACGCGTTCGCGGGGAGTTCGGTGCGGGTCACGATGCGGCCCCTGCAACTGCGGTGCGGACAGAGTCCTCGAGGACGGTCAGACCGTCGTCGAGCAGCTCGTCGGAGATCGACAGTGGCGGCAGCAGCCGGAACACGTTGCCGTACGTGCCGCAGGTCAAAGTGACGACTCCCGCTGCGAGCGCGGCGGCCGCCACCGCCTTCGTCAGGTCGGGGTCGGGAGTGTCGGTGCCCTTCTTGACCAGTTCGACGGCCAGCATCGCGCCACGGCCACGGACGTCGCCGATGACGCCGGTCTCCTCGGCCAGTGCCTTCAATCGCGGGACGACCTGATCGGCGATGGCCCTGGCCCGAGCTGCGAGATCCTGCTTCTCCATCACGTCGATCGCCGCGAGGGCGGCCGCACACGCTACGGGATTTCCTCCGTACGTGCCGCCGAGTCCGCCCGGGTGGACCTTGTCGAGAAGGTCCGCGCGACCGGTGACAGCGGACAGCGGCATGCCGCCGGCGATGCCTTTCGCCATCGTGATCATGTCGGGGACGACACCCTCGTGATCGCATGCGAACCACGAACCGGTGCGTGCGAATCCGGTCTGGACTTCGTCGGCGATGAACACGATGCCCTTGTCTCGTGCCCACTGGGCGAGCGCCGGCAGGAATCCCGGTGCGGGCACGATGAAACCGCCCTCACCCTGAATCGGCTCGATGATGATCGCGGCGACCGAGTCGGAGCCGATCTGCTTGTCGATCTGGGTTATCGCCCGCTCGGCGGCCTGCGCGCCGGTCATGCCCTGCGGGTCCCGGTACGGGTACGACATCGGCATCCGGTACACCTCGGGGGCGAACGGCCCGAAGTTCGTCTTGTACGGCATCGACTTCGCGGTCAACGCCATCGTCAGATTGGTTCGACCGTGATAGGCGTGATCGAACGCGACAACAGCTTGGCGGCCGGTCGCCAGGCGTGCGGCCTTGACCGCGTTCTCGACGGCTTCGGCGCCGGAGTTGAACAGCACCGACTTCTTCTCGTGATCTCCGGGGGTGAGCTCGGCGAGCTTCTCTGCGACGGCGACGTAGCCCTCATAGGGGGTGACCATGAAGCACGTATGGGTGAAGTGCTCGGCCTGAGCGGCGACAGCCGCCGCGACCCCGGGCTCGGACGCGCCGACACTGGTCACTGCGATGCCCGATCCGAAGTCGATCAGCGAGTTGCCGTCGACGTCGACGATCACGCCGCCGTCGGCGTCAGCCGCGTAGACCGGGACCGACGAGCCGACGCCTGCGGCCACGGCACGGGCGCGTCGAGCGGCGAGCTCGGCCGAACGGGGGCCGGGCATCGCTGTGACGAGCGAGCGGATCTGGGGAAGGCGGTAGTGCGACATGGTGTTCTTCTGACTCCAGAGATTGTGGGGGAGATGACGTGGCACAGATCAGTCGGCAGGGGTGACGACCATCGGAACCTGCAGGACGCGCAGCATCTTGGCGGCCGTGGAACCGAGGAACAACCGACGTGGTGCGGCGAGGCGGCTGGAACCGACCATGATGAGATCGCCGTCGTTCCACTCGAGTTTGTTGACCGCCTCTTCGACGGTCGGTCCGTCGACGACGTCCCAGGTGACGGTCGCATCGGCAGGCAGATGACTGCGGGCTTCGTCGAGCCGTTCGTGGGCGTGACGGGTGGCGTCGGCAAGCGCCTCCTCGGGCGAACCCCGATAACCTGCGGCCCGGTCGAGGGCGACGAGCGAGACCACCCGCAGTGGGACCTGCGCCCGTTGGCTCGCGGCGACCGCGGTGTCGAACAGTGTGTCGGCCCCGGCCCGGGTCCCCAGCGCACACGTGATCTCCCGAACGCGGGTGACCTTCGATCGGCGCAGGCCACGCGGAGCGAGGACGATGGGCAGCGGCGCTGAATGGACCAACTCGGTGACGACGGAACCGAGTGTGTGGCCGCCGACGATTCCGCCGCCGCTGCCGCCGACGACGATCGCGTCCGCACCGAGCCGCTGCGCTTCAGTGATGATGCCCTCGGCCGCCGAATCGTGGAACGCGATGTGCGTCTTGATCTCGATGTCGTCGGGGAGTCCGACTGTCGCCTCGGTGAGCCAGTCGGTGGCTTGCGAGGTGAGGACGTCCTCGAAGTCGCCGGAGTGAAGTGCCGCCGATCGGTCGGGTGGCAGGACCATCCCGATGTCTAGCTGGGCCGACATCGTGCGGGCGAGTCGGACGCCGAGGGCGACGGCGTCTGCGCCGCCGTCGGTGGCGAGATATGCGACGTACAGTCTCATGACGCCGCCCTCACTCGTGCCCGCACTGGCAGCCGTCGCCGCACCCGCAACCATTCGAACTGCAGCACGCCGACTTCTTCGGCGACGGCTCGACGTCGAGCGAGGGGTTCCGGTCGAAGAAGCCGAACGGCTTGAGCCAGAAGCTGACGATGTCGGCGGGCATGATCGGCCAGTCCTCGGGCCGCGTGATGTGGTGGATGCCGAACGTGTACCACATGACGACGTCGGTGTTCTCGATCCCGCGGTTGGCCTGCGTCCACTGGGGAAGCCCCATGCCCGCCCCGCCCTGGTTCACGAATTCGCCTGCAGGCCAACGCTCGTCGGCGTCGTTCGGGGTGACCCACAGGGTGTGCCGGATCGCTTCGCAGCGGGCCGCGATGGGAGAGTCGTCCGGGAACATCGCCGGGAACGCGCCGCTGGGTGACAGCTTGTACGCGGGTTGACGTCCGATCCCGGTCGTCACGTTGTCGTTGGCGATCTTCCACGAGCGCTGGGTCGCGAAGTTCGGGTTCTGCTTGCCTTCGGATTCGGTGCGCAACGGCGTGTTGACCTGACGCAGTGACAGGCCGTACGGGTTGTCGGGCCCCACCGGCTCCATCACGGTGTCGCTGGCGTAAACGGTGTTCTCGGTGCCGTCGATGTCCATGTCGAGACGCGCGGTGATGAAGTGCTGGTGATAGGGCGCGAACGTCTGGTGATCCACGAGCGTTCCGTGATCGCTCGACTCGCCGGGGTTCATGTGGCTGACCACCATGATGCCGGTGGCTCGCACCTCACACTCGATGTTGCCGTCCTGGTAGAACCGCCAGTACGTGAGGTACTCGTAGTTCGCGACCGTCACGTGAAACGACACCGTGAGCCGGCGCATGCGACGCACCTGCGTGTCGCCGTTGTGGTCCGCGTGCTTCCAGAGCACGGCGTTGTCTTCCTCGTGGATGCAGATCGCGTTCTTGATCGAGTACGGCTCGCCCTTGCTGTTGTGCAGCGTCGCGTCCAAGTAGCGGATCTCGCCGAGACAGTCGCATCCGAGTTCGAGTGAGGTGGTCATGAAGCCGAGACCCCATTCGCCGATGTCGAAGGCGGTGCGGCGGTAGTGATCGTCGCAGTGATCGCGGTACGGCACCATCATCTCGGCGAACGACATGCGGTGCGCGATCTTCCGCTCTGAGCCGTTGTCGTTGTACGAGATCGCATGAAGGGTCATGCCTTCGCGATAGTTGAATCCGACCCGCAACGACCAGTTCTGCCAGGACAGCTTGTTGCCCTCGAGGGTGAACGACGGCCCTTCGGACTGGGTGATGTCGAGCGGCTTGAGCGGCTCCCGCGTGCTGGCATTGCGGATCCGCTCCGGTACATGCGACGGGATGTACTCGCCCATGATCTCGGGACGCTCGACGCTGAACGTGTCCTCGATCCGGAGTAGTTCCATCGAGTTGAGATCGATGACGCAGTGGAATCCGTTGACCGGACCCGCGTACGGGTTGGCGCCCTCGCTCGCCCGGACCCAGGTGTCGGACCATCCGATGCGGCGGCCCGCGAACTCCTCTGGAATGAGTTCGGCGCCGTACGTCCAGGTGTCCATGAACACCAGGTCGAGATCGGTGATGCCACGTGCGGCAAGAGCTGCCACGACGTCGGGGTGAGCGCGCAGCGCCGTATCGGCCTCCTCCCACTCGTCGACTGTGACGTTCGGTTGGACGCCGGGGATGTGCTCCCACGTGAGGACCACGCCGTCGGTGAGCGAGATCAGCGTTGCGTAGGTGCTGTTCGTCGCGCGTTCGAGCAGCACGGCGCGGGCACGGCGGTCGCAGGGGGTTCCGTCGGCGTCGAACGCCGCGATGTCGGCCTTCGACGGCTCGATCATCTCGATCGAGGTGTAGCGCCAGCCGTCGCCCACCGAACGGGTGTCGGCGAGGATTCGAGTGACCGCCGTGAACTCGGCCGCGGACAGCGGGTCTAGCGGATGGAAGTGAGTGAGAGTGTCGAGCTGGATGTCAGTCATCGGGAGAAGGTCCTTCGGTCGGGCAGACGGGCAGGCGGGGCGATCTCAGTCGTGTGCGCTCATGACGTGCTTGACGCGGGTGTAGTCCTCGAGGCCGTATATCGAGAGGTCCTTGCCGTAGCCGGAGTGCTTGAAACCGCCGTGCGGCATCTCGGCGACCAGCGGGATGTGGCAGTTCACCCACACGCAACCGGAGTCGATCCGCGCCGTCGCACGTGTCGCGGTGCCGTGGCCGGTGGTCCAGACGCTGGCAGCCAGGGCGTAGTCGACATCGTTGGCGAGCGTGATCGCCTCGTCCTCGGTGCTGAAGCTCTGGACGGTGATGATCGGACCGAACGTCTCCTCCTGCACGATCGGGTCGTCCTGGCGGACACCGGTGATGACGGTCGGCTCCACGTAGAAGCCCTTGTCGCCGATGCGTTTTCCACCGGTCGCGATCGTGGTGTGTGCACCGAGGGCGTCGATCTTGCCGAGCACCGCGGTGAAATGGTTGACGTTGTTGAGGGCGCCGTAGAACGCGTCTTCGTCGTCGGGCGCTCCGGGACGGAGTTGCTCGGCCTGCGCGACGAGGGCTTCGACGAACGTGTCGTACACCGAATCGTGAACGATCGCGCGGGTGGCGGCCGTGCAGTCCTGTCCACCATTGAAGAACGCCGCCTGTGCGATTCCCTCTGCAGCCTTGGTGATGTCGGCGTCGCCGAACACCACCGCGGGAGCCTTGCCGCCGAGCTCGAGGTGAGCGCGCCGGACGTCCTTGGCCGCCGCGGTCGCCACGGCGATGCCCGCTCGCACCGAACCGGTGATCGCGACGAGGCCGAGTGCAGGGTTCCCGACGAGGTCGGCTCCCGTGCCTCCGTTGCCGAGGACAACGTTGAACACGCCGTCGGGGAGGATGTCCTTGGTGAGTCGAGCGAGCACAAGGGTGCTTTCGGGTGTCGTGTCGCTCGGCTTGAGGACGATGGTGTTTCCTGCGGCGAGCGCGGGTGCGATCTTCCAGACGGCCATCATGAACGGGTAGTTCCACGGAGTGACCTGGCCGACCACACCGATCGGCTCGCGGCGGACGTACGAGGTGAAGCCCTCCATGTACTCGCCCGCGGCGCGGCCCTCGAGCAGACGAGCGGCGCCTGCGAAGAACCGGATCTGGTCGGCGCCGACCATCACTTCTTCCGACTTCACGAGCGTGGCGATCTGGCCGGTGTTGCGAACCTGTGCGGCGACTATCTCGTCGGCGTGCTCCTCGACGGCGTCGGCGAGTTTGAGGAGTGCGGCCTGACGGACACTCGGCGTGGTGCGTCCCCAGGTGACGGCGGCGCGCTCGGCGACGCGGACGGCGGCGGCGACCTCGTCGGCCGTCGACACCGGCGACACGGCCACAACGGTCTCGTCGGCCGGATTGACGACATTGAGAGTCTCGGTTGATGTCGAGTCGACGAATGAGCCGTCTACGTAGTTCTGGAGCCGGATCGTCATGTCTGGCAGCCTCTCTGTCCGCGGGGGGTGGTCAGAATCACAGTGCACCTTCGTACTGTGCGCGACTACCTGACGAAACGGCTAGTCTGGGCTGGATCGACTAGACGATATGGAGTGCCGAAAGGAGCGTGGCCGCTGATGCCGGTGACCGTCCGGTGGCTCCTGCGACAATCTGAATTGCATCTGGCCACCGCGGGAAGCTCCGACGATCTGTCCGGCGAGATCGACTTCGTGGTGACCACTGAACTCGCCGATCCGGCGCAGTGGCTGTCCGGTGGCGAACTGGTCCTCACCACCGGAATCGGTCTGCTCGACCGCACAGGAGGCGTCGCCGACCGAGCCGGATGCGACGCCTACGTTCAACGCCTGGTGGACCGGGGCATCGTGGCGCTCGGGTTCGGTGTAGGGCTCACATTCGACGACGTTCCCCAAGACCTGACGGACGCCGCATCTGCGGCGGGGCTCCCGCTCATCCTGGTCCCGCGACCCACGCCGTTCGTGGCGATCGCCCGAGCCGTCGCCGACAGGTCCGCCGAACTCCAGTACCGATCGCAGGAACTCGCCGCCCGCGCGCAACCGAAGATGACGCGCGCCGCGGTGTCCGGCGGCGCCGTCGCAGTGCTCAAGGAACTCGCGACCGCCTGCGACGGTGCGGCGCTCCTGCTCGACGACGACGGGCGCGTGACCCAGAGCGCGCCGGCGGGGATTTCACCCGCGGTGATGCGCGCCGTCGGTGAACAGGTCCGGGGACATCGGACGTCGTCGGCCGTCGCGATCGACGCCGAGACGGCCATCGTCACGCAGCCGATCCGGGTGGCCGGCCGCACCTATGGACACCTCGCCGTCGCGTCGCGTCATGAGCCTCGACCCACCGACCACGTCCTGATAGGTCACGCCAACTCGCTCCTCGCGCTCGACTTCGACAAACCGCATCGCCTCGACGCGTTGGCTGGCCGCGTCAACATCGCAGTGTTCACCCTTCTCCTCGGTGACGAACCGGACGGCGCGCAGGTTCAGACTCTCGCCGTCGACGCCGCGGACGGCGACGGGCGTGTTCGAGTGCTGGTGTGTCGGGATTTGGGTGCGAACGCCGAACGCGTCGCCGACAGGCTTGTGGCTCGTCTCGCAGAACTGCGACGCCCGGCGTTCGGTGTCGCTCGCCCCGGCGGCGATGTCGCCGTGCTGCTCCGCGGTACGGACGACGAGAAGTCGATCGCCGACCTGCTGAGCGCGTTGCCACGATCGACGCGGCGGCATCTACGGGCGGGGGTCAGCGCGAGTGTTCCGCTCACCGGTGTCGCCGACGCCTACCGAGACGCGATCACCATCGCCGGCGCAGCGCTCCGGGGCGGTCCGGTCGCCGATCGGACGTCGGCCGCGGGTGCGTCACTCGTGGCGACGACCGGTGGTCGACAGGCACTCGACGGCCTCTCGCGACTGCTGGTCGATCCGCTCGTCGCCTACGACACCGCGCACGGCACGGCATTGACGGAGTCGCTGCAGTCGTACCTCGAGAATCACGGGCAATGGGAGACCGCAGCGGCCGACCTCGGCGTGCATCGGCACACGCTGCGCGCGCGGATCGCGAAGGTCGAGAGCGAACTGGACATCGACCTGGGATCCGCGCGCGTCCGTGCCGAACTCCTGCTCGCGCTCCTGATTCGCCAGTGACGTCCTACCGGGACGTTCGGCCAGGCGACGTGCGCTCGGCGTCCCGCCGACGCAATGTCGGTTTGTCGATCTTGCCCACTGGATTCTTCGGCAACTCGCTCAGTTCGATGA
Source organism: Gordonia malaquae NBRC 108250 (assembly GCF_000344135.1). Classification (GTDB taxonomy): domain Bacteria; phylum Actinomycetota; class Actinomycetes; order Mycobacteriales; family Mycobacteriaceae; genus Gordonia; species Gordonia malaquae. The sequence goes on from NZ_BAOP01000014.1 coordinate 13,761, forward strand.
TCTCGACGGGATTCTTGATCAGTGCGATTCGACGTCGAAGATCATTCGCGATCGTCTCGACATTCGACGCCGCTCCGGCTCGGAACGACACGTAGGCCACGGGCTCTTCGCCGAGGACGTCGTGGGGTCGCCCGATGACCGCTGCCTCGAACACACCGGGATCGTGGTAGATCTGCGCCTCGATCTCTTTCGGATAGATGTTCTCACCGCCGCGGATGATCATGTCCTTCACCCGGTCCACGAGCTGCAGGTAGCCGTCGTCGTCGATTCGGCCGACGTCTCCGGTCCGCAGCCATCCGTCGACGATCGTCTCCGCGGTGGCCTCCGGTCGATTCAGGTAGCCGGCCATCACCACGTCTCCCGCGATCACGACCTCACCCGACTCGCCAAGTGGGACGTCGTTGAGCTGGGCGTCCACGATTCGGATTCGTTGCCCGGGCAGCGGTGGACCGACCGTTCCGGGCTTGCGGACGCTGTCGAGCGGGTTGATCGCCGACGCCGTCGTCGTCTCCGACAGCCCGTATCCCTCGACGATCGGAATCCCGAACCGCCGCTCGAATCGTGCGATCAGATCGGCGGGCATCGGCGCCGCGCCGCAGATCCCGAAACGCACCGAGTCCGTCGCCGGGCGCACGTCGTCGGGGAGCGCCGTCAGCATCGCGTAGATGGCAGGCACGGCGGAGAAGTATGTCGGACGATGACGTTGTACGGCTGGGAAGAACTCGTCGGGCCGGAATCGGCCCGCGATCGTCGCGCGGCCGCCCGCACGCAGGGGAGTGAGGGTTCCGAGGACAACCCCGTTGGCGTGGAACAGCGGCAGGACCAGCAGACTGTGATCGTCGGCGGTGAACCGGAAATGCTCGATGAACGAAGCCGTCATCGCATCGATGTTGTGATGCGTGATCATGACACCCTTGGGCTTTCCCGTGGTGCCCGCCGTGTAGATGAGCAGTGCGACGTCGGTGCCGTCGACGTCCTCCTCCGGTGCGGCGGGTCCGGGTGCGGGCTCCAGCAACGCCGTGCATTCGACGGCGGTCATCAGGGAGGGCGCCTGTGCGCCCGGTTCGACGACGAGGACCCGCACGCCCGCGTCGGCGGTCTGGAACTCGACCTCGGGGACCGCGAGCGCGGGGTTGACCGGTGTAACCGCCGCACCCAGCCGCCATGCAGCGAACAACGCGACGACCAGCTCGACCCGATTGGTCAGCAGGAGTCCGACCACGTCACCGCGTCGGACTCCGGCTGCGGCGAGATGCGTGGCGGCCGTGGCCACGGCGTTCGAGAATCTCTCATTCGTCAGCTCGATCCGATCGTCGGCGAGGGCAGGTGCGCCGGGCGCATCCGCCGCCCGCGTCTGAGGCAGACGCGGGACGGCGAGACCTCCGGTGCTCATGTCGGTCACTGGTGCACCGTGACGATCGGCGGTGCGATGAATCCGAAGGAGCGGAGCACTCCCTCGAGTTCGCGGTGGCCGAAGGCTTGGCAGCCTGATGCCAGTCCGACTCGGCGCGGAGGCTGCTGCAGCAGACTGTAGGCGGCGTACGCCTGGAGAAGGCCCGTCTGCTGGTAGTTGCTGTTGCCGTGGATCACCACGTGCGCGCGGCCGAGTGGACCGGACGCGTGAACGGAGTCGAGGGATTTGTTGAGCCGCGGGTTCTCGCGCGGTGGCATCGAGTTCATCACCTGGGCGGCGACGGCGTCGAGGGCGGCGTCACGTTCGTCCGGGGTCATGTCCTTGGTGGCTTCGAGCGCATCCGCGACGATCACGGGCACGCCGTGCATCAGTGCGGCGTTGAACACGCCTCCCTGTGCCTTGCACGTCGAGACGCGCGGGTCGCGCTTGAACCAGACGGGATGCGAGGTACCGCCCCACGGAAGCGACTGGGCGAGTTCGTGCTGACCCGGAACCACCAGCGGGACCAGGCCCTGGGCGGGATCGAAGGGGACGTACTGGTTCTCTTCGAGGTGGTATGCCGAGCCGCCTGCCGCGTTGACCAAGATGGTTCGCGTGGAGGCGATCGTCGGACTTCCTCCCCAGAACACCGCGATGTCGAGGGTGTCCAGCCCCGGCGTCTCCAACGCGATCTGTGCCGCGATCTCGCCGGTCGTGTACATCTGTGCGATTCCGGGAGCGAGCAGAAGGCCGGCGGCTGCGTAGCGCTCGCCGAACGTCTCGTCGAGATGAATAATCCAGTCCTGCTCGCCGGTCGTGTCGGTGTAGTGCGCGCCGACAGCCAACGCTGCTTCGACGACCGGGTCGCCGAGCTTCATGAATGGGCCGACGGTGTTGAGGACGACCGAGCTCCCGCGGAACAGGTCGGTGAGCGCGTCGACGGTGTGCTCGACTGCGACCACCTCGTAGTCGGCGGTCTCGATGCCCGGCACATGTGAGTTCATCGATTCGTTGAGTGTGTCGGCGTTGCGTCCCGCAGCGGTGAACGGGACGTTGTACTGCCGCAGGAACTCGCACACGAGTCTGCCCGTGTATCCGGACGCTCCGTAGACGACGACTGGCTTGCTGGTCATGACTTCTCCTGGGTGAGTGGGATCGAGTGAATGGTCGGTGGTCGGGTCACATGCCCATGCCGCCGTCGACGGGGAGTCCGATCCCGTTGACGAAGCGCGAAGCGTCGGAGGCGAGGAAGACGACGGCGTCGGCCATGTCACGCACTTCGCCGAGCCGGCCGCTCGGAGTGAGTCCGACGACGGCTTCGACAGCCTCGTCGGCCGACCCGAACAGGCCGAGCTGGGCCATGTCGTTCGCGAGTCCGGCCCCCATCGCGGTGGGAACGAGCCCCGGGTAGATGCAGTTGACGCGGACGCCGTAGCCGAGCTTCCCCGATTCCATCGCGGCCACCCTGGTCAGTCGGTCGATGGCCGACTTGGTCGCGGAGTAGATCGAGATGCCGGGAAAGGCGATGGTGGCGGCCACCGACGCGACGTTGATGATCGTGCCGCCCTGTCCTGCCTGGCCGCCGGGCCGCATCGCCCGGAGCCCGTGCTTCACGCCGAGTGCGGTCCCGAGGACGTTGACGTCCAGTTGGCGGCGGATCTCGTCCGGGGTGATCTCGGTGATCAGGTTGCTGATCTCGATTCCGGCGTTGTTGACGACGACGTCGAGTCCGCCCAGCGTCTCCGTCGCGGACCTCACCGCGGAGACCCAGCTGTCCTCGTCGGTCACGTCGAGGTGGACCGATCCGTGGCCTTCGCCGAGTGCGGTTGCGACGCCCGCGGCGGCGGCGTCCTGCAGGTCGGCGATGACGACGTGAGCACCGGCGGCGGCCAGCGCCTGTGCCATTCCTTCGCCGAGTCCTTGAGCTCCGCCGGTGACGAGTGCGCGGCGGCCGGTGAGGTCGAGTGTGGTCATGAGGTCTCCTTGGTCGATGTCGAGCGGGATCGAACTCGTGGTGTGAGTCACACTAGCGAAATCTTGACGATCGTCAAGGAAAAATCGTGACAATCGTCAAGATTCTTGCTCCGGTCCGTCGAACACGCTTGCCTGTGCGGGTACTCTTGGTGGACTGTGCGATCCGAACGTCGGGAGAGGGGTGCTGATGACAGCCGAGACCATTGATCGTTCGGAGACCTCCGCGCCCGCGGAACGAGGTGTCGCCCGCAGGTCGTCGAAGGTTGCGGCCAAACGCGACGAGTTGGCGAGGGCTGCATTCCGCACGTTGTCCGAACTCGGATACGCGGGCACGAGCCTGCGGGAGATCGCTGCGAACTCCGAATACAGCCACGGAGTGCTGCACTACTACTTCGCGGACAAGCTCGAACTGATCTCGCACTGTGTCGCGCTCTACAAGCGCGAGTGTGTGGCCGCCTACGACGACATCCTCGACGACGTGACCGACGCCGACGTGCTGCGTCGGCGGTTCTCGGACCGACTGGTCACCACGATGACCGACGATCTGCCGACCCACAAACTCTGGTACGACCTGCGGATTCAAGCGATGTTCGAACCGTCGCTCCGCAACGGGGTGCGGGAGATCGACGCCGAGCTCGAAGCGATGATCTGGCGTGTCGTGTCCCGATGCGCCGCACTGTCGGGCACCACCCCGCTTCTCGACTCCGCGGGCGTCTACGCCGCGCTCGACGGGCCATTCGAGCGGGCGGTCCGAAGGCTCGCGATCGGCGACTCCGCAGCCGCCGCGGACCTCTCCGTGCAGCTCGACACGCTCCTCGCCGCGGTGGTTCCGGCGCAGTCGTAGGCGATCACTACACTGGCCGATGTGCGCCTAGTGATTGCCGAATGCAAGGTCGAATACGTCGGACGTCTCACCGCGTTCCTCCCGATGGCGAAGAGGTTGATCCTCTTCAAATCGGACGGTTCGGTCAGCATTCACGCTGACGACCGTGCATACAAGCCGCTGAACTGGATGACTCCGCCGTGCTGGACCACGGAAGAGTCTGCGCCGGAGGACTCCGACGCTCAGGCGGTGTGGGTGGTCACGAACAAGGCGGGTGAACAGCTTCGGATCACCGTCGCGTCGATCGATCACGACTCGTCGCACGAACTGGGATTGGACCCGGGGCTGGTGAAGGACGGCGTCGAGGCGCACCTCCAGGAACTGCTCGCTGAACACGTGACGACCCTCGGCGACGGCTACACGCTGATCCGCCGTGAGTACATGACGCCGATCGGTCCCGTCGATCTGCTCTGCCGCGACGCCGACGGTCAGACCGTGGCCGTTGAGATCAAGCGTCGTGGAGAGATCGACGGTGTGGAGCAGTTGACCCGCTACCTCGAACTGCTCAACCGTGACACCACGATCGCGCCGGTCGCCGGAGTCTTCGCGGCGCAGGTGATCAAACCGCAGGCCAAAACCCTCGCCAATGACCGCGGAATCCGATGCGTCACACTCGATTACGACCGTCTTCGCGGTACCGAGAGCACCGAGTTCCGGCTGTTCTGAATCAGTCCGCCGTCAGGCGGTAGCGGAGTCGGCGCCGTCCTTCGACGACGGGCCGTAGTGCTTCGCGTCGTAGTCGTCGTCGCTGTACTCGTCACTGATCGCGTCGAGGACGTCCGTGGCCTCCGCTGCTCGCGTATCGGTGCGCGACGGATCAGCGGAGACGAAGCGGTCACGGCCGTCGAGTGTGCGGTTGAGCAGCGTCAGGTCATCCGAGTCGTCGGCGTTCACGAGATCGAGTTCGTCACCCGACAGAGCCAGTGCGTCCGGCAGGTCGCCGAGATGCTGACGGAGTGCGCCCAGATGGTCGAGAATCTGGCGGTGCGCGTCGTGCGCGGCGCCTGCGATCTCGCGTGAACGGCCGAGCCTGTTCATCGCGATGTTGTGCGCGGCCCCGCGGAGTCGGGCGGCCTCGTCTTCTGCATCGGCGATGATCTGCGCTGCTCGCTCCTTCGCGTCGGCCTGAGCCTTCTCCGAGGCGATCCGGACAGTCTCGGCGTCCGCGTCGATGGCGGCTGCGCGCTCCTCGGCGTCGGTGATCAGCGTGTCGGCGTGGTCTTGTGCCAGTTCCCGAGTGCGAGCGGCATCGGTCGCCGCGCTGTCACGTTCGGCCTTCGCCTCCTGGCGGGCGACGCTGATGGTCTCCGCGGCCTCCTCGCGGGCGTTGGCACGCAGTTCCGCGGCTTCGTCGGTGGCCAGCTGAAGCATCCGGGACACTCGCTCGGTCATCCCTGCGACGGTCGTCGGCGGCACCGACAGCGTGTCGACGTCGCGCTGCAGACTGTGCACTTGGGCGCGGGCCTGTTCGAGGCGCTCGTGCAGTTGATCGGCGCTGGCGTGTGCCGAATCGCGGTCGGCGGCCATCATCTGCAGCTCGGCGTCGAGCCGACGGATGTGGTCGGTGACCTGGTCGCGGTCATAGCCGCGCATGACGATGGGGAACGGGCTCTGGCGCTGACCGGGTGCTGACATGCCAACAGTCTAGGGCCGCCGGACCCCGAAACGCCGGACCCCACGCGCTGTGTCGGATCCGGCGTCTGCTAAGGAGCGGCGCTCAGTGGGCGCTCGCGGCGGGCTCCACCAGTTCGAGCAGCACGCCGCCGGCATCCTTCGGGTGCACGAAGTTGATGCGGGAATCGGCTGTTCCGCGCTTGGGCTGCGGGTAGAGGAGGCGGACGCCCGCGGCGGTCAGGCGCTCGGAGACCGCGTCGAGATCGGTGACGCGGACCGCCATCTGCTGAAGGCCCGGTCCATTGCGATCGATGAACTTCGCGATCGTCGACTGGTCGTTGAGGGGCGCGAGCAACTGGATCAGCGCGCCGCCGCCTCCGCGCGGGCCGACCATGGCTTCGCGGACGCCCTGCTCCTCATTGATCTCCTCGTGCAGGTTCTCGAAACCGAAGTTGTCGAGGTACCACTTCGCCGACGCGTCGAGATCAGCGACGGCGATGCCGACGTGATCGATGCCGACGACGAGGTCGGAGACGGAGGCCAGGGCGCTTGCCGAGGTGTCGTTGTTCACAGGATCGGATGCGGAGTTGCTCATGTCCTAACGGTAGCGTGGAGACCGACTACCGCTGCTGCGCGCAGGGCACAAACGCGCCCGCGCGACCTTCAACAAGGAGTTGGCTCCAATGTCCGACAACACCACCGTCATCGTCTCCGGCGCTCGCACGCCGCTCGGTCGCCTGCAGGGATCCCTCAAGGACTTCTCCGGCGTCGACCTCGGCGCAGTCGCCGTGAAGGCGGCGCTTGAGCGCGGAAACGTCGACCCCGCAGTGGTCGACTACGTGATCATGGGCCAGGTCCTCACCGCCGGTGCAGGCCAGATGCCCGCGCGTCAGACGTCGGTCAAGGCGGGAATCGGATGGGACGTCCCGGCGCTGTCGATCAATAAGATGTGCCTGTCGGGCATCGACTCGATCGCTCTCGCCGATCAGTTGATCCGCGCAGGCGAGTTCGACGTCGTCGTCGCAGGCGGTCAGGAGTCGATGACTCAGGCCCCGCACGTTCTGCCCGGCAGCCGTGGCGGCTTCAAGTACGGCAACACCGAACTCGTCGATCACATGGCGTTCGACGGCCTGCACGACGCGTTCACCGATCAGCCGATGGGTCTGCTGACCGAGCAGGGCAACGACACCGACGGCTACACCCGTGAGCAGCAGGACGCGTTCGCCGCCGAGAGCCACCGCCGCGCCGCACAGGCCATCGCCAACGGCGTCTTCGACAACGAGATCGTCCCGGTCGAGATCCCGCAGCGCAAGGGCGAAGCGATCCAGTTCACGACCGACGAGGGCGTCCGCGCCGAGACCACCGTCGAATCGCTCGGACGTCTGCGCCCGGCGTTCCGCAAGGACGGCACCATCACCGCCGGTTCGGCATCGCAGATCTCCGACGGTGCATGCGCAGTGGTCGTGATGAGCAAGAGTAAGGCGCAGGAGCTCGGCCTCACCTGGCTCGCCGAGATCGGCGCCCACGGTGTCGTCGCGGGTCCGGACTCGTCGCTGCAACTGCAGCCGGCCAACGCCATCAAGAAGGCGTGCGAGAAGGAGGGCATCAGCCCGGCCGACTTGGACCTCGTCGAGATCAACGAAGCGTTCGCAGCTGTCGGTCTCGCCTCCACCGACGCACTCGGCGTCGACCCGGAGATCGTCAACGTGAACGGCGGCGCGATCGCGCTCGGCCACCCGATCGGCACGTCCGGCGCACGCATCACGCTTCACCTCGTACTCGAACTGGCACGTCGCGGCGGCGGCGTCGGCGCGGCCGCACTGTGTGGCGCAGGCGGCCAGGGCGACGCCCTGATCGTGCGCGTTCCGAAGGCGTGATCCGGCGATGAAAGACTTCTTCACACTCACCACGCCCGCAAGGGTGTTCCGGTTCGTCGCCGTCATCGAGGCGATCACCTGGGCCGCTCTACTCATCGGGATGGGCTTCAAGTACATCGGCGGGATCGACTCGGCGGTTCGGATCCCGGGAATGGCCCACGGCGGTGTGTTCGTCGTCTACTTGATCGTCACGGTGGTCGCGGCGTCGTCCCTGAAGTGGTGGACCGAGCGCCCGACTCTCAGCCTGCGGATCAAGGGCATCGGGGCGGATGTCAAAGTGCCGGTGATCCTGCTGGCCCTCACCGCGTCGATCCCGCCGTTCTTCACGGTGTGGTTCGAGGTGTGGGCACGCCGTAACGGTCACCTCGGTGAACTGTCCGCGGCTCCGGCCACGCCGGACGACGAGCGCGACAAGGTCTCGGCGTGACCGGTCCGATGGGCGCACGTCGGGGCGTCGGGGGAGCTGTCGACCTGTCGGCGCTGGCCGCACCCAAGCCCGAACCGACGCCGCCGCCCGCCGACGGCGGACCGTCGATCATCGAGGTCAGCGAGCCGACGTTCGAAGCGGACGTGATCGTCCGTTCCGAACGGGAACTGGTGCTGCTCCTGCTGTGGGCGCGATGGAGTGAGCCGAGCGTCCACCTCGGGCAGACGATGGAACAGCTCGCCGTCGCCGCGGGCGGTGCATGGACGTTGGCGCTGGTCGACGTCGACGCAGCGCCTCGCATTCCGCAGGCCTTCGGCGCGCAGAACGTGCCGATGGTGATCGCGATGTGGAATCAGCAGCCGGTGTCGGCGTTCGACGGCGCGAAGGAGCCCGCGGAGATCGCCGCGTGGATCCAGGACGTCGCCGCGCAGGCCGGCGTCCCGATGGCGTCCGCGGCCGCCGAGCCGGAACCTGCGGACGATCCGCGGATGGTCGCGGCGGAAGAACTTCTCAACGCGGGTGACACAGACGCCGCGCTTGCCGCGTACGAGGCGATCGCCACGACTGACGGACCGAAGTCGGAGGCCGCCTCGGCGGTCCGCAACATCAGATTCATGGTCCGCGCGCAGCAGCACGATCCGTCGATCATCTCTACTGCGGCGGCCGACGATGTGGACGGCCAACTCGCGGCCGCCGACGTTCTGCTCCTCGGGCAACGTCCCGAGCAGGCGTTCGACGCGCTGATCAACCTGGTCCGCCTCACGGACGGCGACGATCGCACCCGCGCCCGCACTCGGCTCCTCGAGTTGTTCGACCTGTTCGACCCCGCGGAACCGTTTGTCGTCGCAGCGCGCCGGAAGCTCGCCACCGCCCTGTACTGATTCGCCCCTCCTGCTCGTCGAGCGGCGCCCTTTCCTGCTGTTCTAGGCGGGGCCCTTCCCGCTTGCTGGGCGTCGCCGCCTCCCGCTCAACGAGCAGGGAGAGCGGCTCGCTCAACGAGCAGGAGGTCAGGAGGGAACGAGCCAGATCGAGGAGCGGGCGGGGAGAGTGATCGAGGCGCTGAAGGGACGGCCGTGGCTCGGTCGGGCCTCGGCGTCGACGGCGCCGAAGTTGCCGAGCCCGCGGCCCTGGTAGTCCAGCGCCCCGGAGTTGAGCACTTCGGCCCAGCGGCCGCCGCGCGGAAGGCCGATCCGGTAGTCCGGCAGGTCGGCGTCGGAGAAGTTGAACAGGCAGGCGACGAGACCGTCGCCTGCTGGGTCGCGTCGCACGAAGCCGATGACCTGGTTGCTCGTGTCGTTTGCGGTCAACACGTCGAGCCCGGTGGCGTCGCAGTCTCCCGCATAGAGCGCGGGAGTCTTTCGCAACAACCTGCCGAGGTCGCGGACGAGCGCTGTGACCCCTCGGTGCACCGGGCCGTCGTCGCCGTGCAGCAGATCCCAGTCGAGGCCGCGATGGTCGGACCACTCGTCGACCTGCGCGAATTCCTGACCCATGAACAGGAGCTTCTTCCCGGGATGCGCCCACTGATAGGCGAGCAGCGTTCGGACGTGATCCGCCCGTGTCCGCAGATCATCCCCGGGCATCCGGCTGACGAGGGTGCCTTTGCCGTGCACCATCTCGTCATGACTGAGTGGGAGCACGTAGCGTTCCCTGCTCGCCTCCGACAACGATGCGGCGAGCGATAGGACGCCGTCGCCGGTCGGCGCGGCGAAGTGGCCGAGGGTGGTGTGCATCCAGCCGAGGTCCCATTTGAAGTCGAACCCGAGACCTCCGTCTTCGGTGCGCGTGGTGACGCCCGGCCACGCGGTCGACTCCTCGGCGATCATCATCACGCCCGGGTGACGGTCGTGCACGAGATCGGTGAGGTCAGACAGGAAGTCGACGGCCTCCTCGTTCCGGTGGCTTCCGTCGGCCGCAGGCCGCCAATGGCCTTCGCCGCGCGAGTAGTCGCGGTATAGCATCGCGGCGACCGCGTCCACCCGCAGACCGTCGACGTGGAACTCGCGGCACCAGTAGTCCGCGCTCGCGAGCAGGAACGCGCGGACCTCGTCGCGCCCGAGGTTGAACGCGTACGTGCCCCAGTCGGGTTGGTCGCGGCGCAGGGGATCGGCGTGCTCGTACAGCGGGGTGCCGTCGAACTCGCCGAGCGCAAAGGTGTCCTTCGGGAAATGGGCGGGCACCCAGTCGAGGATCACGCCGAGTCCGCGCGAATGCAGATGATCAACGAGGAACCGCAGGTCGTCGGGTTCGCCGAAGCGAGCGGTCGGAGCGAAGAACGAGCCGACCTGGTAGCCCCACGACGGACCGTACGGATGCTCGGTGACCGGCAGGAGCTGTACGTGTGTGATGTTCAGGTCCGTCAGGTGATCGGCGAGCAGGCGGGCCGCGAGTCGGTAGTCGAGGCCCCGGCGCCACGACCCCAGATGGACCTCATACGCGCTGAACGGAACGCGGCCGTGGTCTTCGACGACTCGGTCACCGAGCCAGGTCGCATCGCTCCACTCGAACTCGCTCGGCGCGGTGACGATCGATGCGGTCTCCGGTGGGCGCTGGGTGCGGTGGGCGAGTGGATCGGCTTTGTCTCGGGTGAGGCCGTCGGCTCCGACGACCCGGTACTTGTACCTGTCGCCGATGCGGGCGCCCGGGACGAAGACCTCCCAGACGCCGTCGCGCAACACCATCGGGAAGCTGCCCGCACCCCATGAATCGAAGTCGCCGAACACGGTCACACCGCGGGCGTTCGGCGCCCACACCGCAAAATGCACACCGTCGTCGACGGGGAACGATCCGAGCAGGTCGACGAGGAACCCCGCTCCCAGCCGAATGTCGCGGCGGTCGTCGTCGGTCAGACGCGATGGGACGCGGTAGGGGTCGTGAACGGTCTGCACGTGGTCGCCGTAGCGCACCTGCATCGTCGAGTCGCCGGTGCTCGTGCCCTCCAGGAGCGGGCCGCGAATCCGACGCATCTCCGCACCGTCGATCCACGCCTGGTCTGCGCCGGGAAGGAGTGCGCGCAGCACGCCGTCGTGCCGCCCGAGGAGTGCGTCGGGGCGCGGATGAGTTCCGGCGAGCAGGCGATCGATCGGGTCGCGCATCGGTCAGCTCGACGCCAGGCGCCGCAGAGCCGCGACAACGGGCTTCGGATCGCGGGTGCGCCAGAACGGCGGCAGGCCGGCCATCAGATAGCCGCCGTATCGAGCTGTCGCGAGACGGGAGTCGAGGACGGCGACGACACCCTTGTCCGACGTGGATCGCAGCAGCCGGCCCGCGCCCTGGGCGAGCAGAAGCGCCGCGTGGTTGGCCGAGACGGTGAGGAAGCCGTTTCCGCCGCGCGCGTCGACGTCGCGCTGCCGCGCCGACAGCAGTGGATCGTCGGGGCGGGGGAACGGGATCCGGTCGATCATCACCAGTCGCAGTGACGAACCGGGGACGTCGACGCCCTGCCAGAGCGACAGCGTGCCGAACAGACACGTCCGTTCGTCGTCGGCGAACTTCTTGATGAGCGTCGACGTCGCGTCGTCGCCCTGGCACAGGATCGGGAAGTCCATTCGATCGCGGAGCTTCTCGGTGGCCTCCTTGGCTGCTCGCATCGAGGAGAACAAGCCGAGTGTGCGTCCACCTGCGGCTTCCATCAGGCCGACCATCTCGTCGAGGGTCTTCGGGGAGAGCCCGTCGCGTCCGGGCGGGGGGAGGTGCCCGGCCACGTACAGGATCGCGGCCTTGGGGTAGTCGAACGGCGAACCCGCATCCATTCCACGCCAACCCGCGCCCTCCACAGCGGTGCTGTCCGGTGAGCCGCCCTGAGGGGGAAGTCCCCACGTACGAGCGAGTGCGTCGAAGTTGCCGCCGATCGTCAGCGTGGCCGACGTCAGTATCACCGTCGAATCGGTGAACAGCGACGTCCGCAGGAGCCCGGCGACCGACAGCGGCGCGATCCGGAGCACGTGACGGGTGTTGTTCCGGAAGTCGTCGACCGACTTCCACACCACGTCGTATCGCTTGGTGATGTCCTTCTCGCCGAACATCGTGAGGACACGGACCACGGCGTCGTGCATGGAGTCGGCGGACGACATCGCCATCTGGCGGGCGGCGGCCGCTTCCGGGTCGGCGCCGGCCGATCCCTGCTTGGCGGGTCCGATGCTGCTCCGAGCGTTCCAGAGGCGGTCCCGCAACGATGCGAGTATCTCGCCGGCGCCGTTCGGAAGCCGCACCCATTCGCCCGCGGGGGAGTCCTCGAGCAGGATGCCGAGCTGTTCGCCCGCACCGACGAGGGCATCGGCGGTCTCGTCGTCGATGAGCTTCCCGCAGCGTCGCGCGACCTGTGCGACTCCTGCGGCAGAGATCTCCTCGGTGGTGACCGAGGTGATGCGGTCGACGAGTTCGTGCGCTTCGTCGATCACCACCACCTTGTGCTCGGGGAGGATCGTCGCCGGGCTCATGGCGTCGATCGCCAACATCGCGTGGTTGGTGACGATGACGTCCGACGCGCCGGCTTTGCGGCGGGCGATCTCGGCGAAGCAGTCTTCGCTGTACGGGCAGTTGTTGGCGCCGAGGCACTCTCGAGAGGAGACGCTGACCTGTCGCCACGACTGATCGCTCACGCCCTGTGGGAGATCGTCGCGGTCACCGGTCTCGGTGTCGGAGACCCATTCGCGCAGGCGGGTCACCTCGCGCCCGGTCCGGGACAGCTCGAACGCGTCGAACAACTCCGTGTCGGGTTCCTCCGCGACACCCGAATGGATCTTGTTCAGGCAGAGGTAGTTCGCCCGGCCCTTGAGGATCGCGAAGGTGGGCTCGCGGCCGATGGGCTTCGCCAACGCCTTCGACAACCGGGGGAGGTCCCGTTCGGTGAGCTGGCGCTGCAGGGCGATCGTCGCGGTGGACACCACAACGGTGTCGTTGCTCTCGACCGCGTGCCGGATCGACGGCACGAGGTAGGCGAGTGATTTACCGGTACCGGTTCCGGCCTGGACGGCGAGGTGCACGTCGTCGTCGATGGCAGCGGCGACGGCAGTGGCCATCGCCAGCTGCCCCTCGCGCCGACTGCCTCCGAGTTCGGTGACCGCGTGGTCGAGGAGTTCGGGAACGGCGGGGATGTCGGTCACTGGGCGTCGGGCGTCGAACTGTCGGCGGGAGCACCGGTGTACAACAGGTCGCCGGAGAGCTCGACGCCGAGCTCACGCATCTGCGTGAACGCGGACTCGGTCGTGGCCTCGGCGACGGCTGCGGTGTACGGGAGCAGCACTCGCGTGCGCAGTCCCGCTTTCACTGCGTCGACGGCCGTCGCCCGGACACAGTGATCGGTCGCGATGCCGACCACGTCGACCTCGGTGACGCCGTGGTCGGCGAGCCATTCCGCGAGCGACGTGCCGTCGGCGTCGGAGCCTTCGAAACCCGAGTATGCGGCGCTGTACGCGCCCTTGTCGAAGACCGCCGCGAACGGTTCGGTGTCGAGCGTCGGGTGGAATCCGACGCCGTCGGTGCGGGCCCGGCAATGCGGAGGCCAGGAGTCGACGTAGTCGGGGTCGTCGGAGAAGTGGTCACCCGGATCGATGTGGTAGTCGCGGGTGGCGACGACGGTGCTGTAGTCGTCGGTGATCGTGTTGATCGACCCGGCGACGGCCGCTCCGCCGCGAACCGCGAGTGCGCCGCCCTCGCAGAAGTCGTTCTGCACGTCGACGACGATCAATGCGCGGTTGTCGGTCATCACTTCTCCGGTCGGGTCACGTATCGGGTGGGGACCGCAGGGTCGCCGTGGCTCAGGCCGAGGCCCTCCCATGGAAGCGACACGAGGCCACGAGCGAGGTGATCCCGCGCGTCGACCAGCGTGGGCAGACCCTCGACGACACGACCTTCGCGCACCAGCGGGATCTGCAGGTCCCGAACGTCCAGATTACCCGCGTCGACGAGATCGGCGGCGGCCACGTCCGTGCCGCCGGTCACGACGATCTCCTCGACGATGGTCCCGGTGTCGCGGGCTGCACGGATTGCGCGCTTGGCGCCGCCGTGGCTCTCCTTGTGACTGGCTCGCTTGGCGACCGGGACGCCGTCGACCTCGACGAGCTTGTAGACCATGCCCGCAGTCGGTGCGCCGCTGCCGGTGACGAGCGAAGTCCCGACGCCGTAGGTGTCGACGGGTTCCGCGCGCAGCGACGCGATCGCGTACTCGTCGAGATCACCGGAGACGACGATCTTCGTGTCGGGTGCGCCGAGCCCGTCCAACTGCGCTCGGACCTGACGTGCGAGGACACCGAGATCGCCGGAGTCGATGCGGACGCCGCCCAACTCGGGGCCGGCGACGGCGACGGCGTTCGAGACACCCGTCGTGATGTCGTAAGTGTCGACGAGCAGGGTGGTCCCGACGCCGAGCGCGTCGATCTGCGCAGCGAATGCGGCCTTCTCGTCAGTGCCCGCGTGGGTGGAGAACAAGAGGGTGAAAGCGTGCGCGGCGGTGCCTGCACTGGGGACGCCGTAGGTGCGTGCGGCCTCGAGGTTCGACGTCGCGGTGACGCCCGCGATGTACGCGGCTCGCGCCGATGAGACCGCCGACCGTTCGTGGGTGCGTCGACCGCCCATCTCGATGATCGGTCGACCGGCGGCCGCGCTCACCATTCGAGCGGCGGCCGAGGCGATGGCGCTGTCGTGATTGAGGATCGACAGGATCATCGTCTCCAGGATCACGGCGTCTGCGAAGCCGCCGCGCACCGTCATGATCGGCGACCCGGGGAAGTAGAGCTCACCTTCCCGGTAGCCGTCGATCTCGCCGGTGAAGCGGTAGTCGGCGAGCCAGGCGAGAGTCTGCTCGTCGACGATGCCGTCGAGCGCGGCGATCTCGTCGTCACCGAAGCGGAAGTCGGCGAGCGCGTCGAGCACCCGCCCGGTGCCCGCGACGACGCCGTAGCGACGTCCGTCGGGCAGTCGGCGCGCGAATACCTCGAACACGCAGGGACGATCCGCTGTCCCGGCGCGCAGGGCGGCCGAGATCATGGTCAGTTCGTACTGGTCGGTGAGAAGCGCTGTAGCGGTCACGTTCGCTACCCTATTACTCATGGTGCGCGATGACGTGACGCCGGGCACGAGCACCGGTACGGCGGTAGCCGAACCCGAGGTCGTGACCGACAGGCCGTGGGTCACGGTGGTCTGGGACGATCCCGTCAATCTCATGAACTATGTCGCTTACGTCTTCCAGAAGCTGTTCGGGTACTCCGAGGTCAAGGCGCGTGAGCTGATGATGCAGGTGCACAACGAAGGCAAGGCCGTCGTGTCGTCGGGCGATCGCACCAAGGTCGAGGGTGACGTGCAGAAACTCCAGGCCGCAGGCCTGTGGGCGACCATGCAGCACGACAAATGACGGCTTGCGGCACGAGGAGCTCGGTATGAGGACTGCGGTATGAGAACTTGGCGGCGCACCGGATCCGGTGCCGACGTGCGGATCTGCTCGAACCTCGAGAGCTACGAGTGCCAACTCCTCGCATCGATGGTCGAGTCGATCGCGGAGATACTCACCGAGCGAGGCGACTCCGCGCCTCGCGACGAACTGTCGGCCCTCACCGGCATCACAACCGGACACACCACAGCGCCGCAAGACGTCACCCTCGGGCGCCTCCTGCCCGATTTTCACCGGCCGGATCAGGAGCCGGAGCTCACGGCCGCGTCGTTGGCCTCCGATCTCAACGGCGGTCTCCGCAGCGTCAACGAACCGAAGATCATCGACGCGAAACTCGAGGCGGCGGCCACCGTCCTCGACACGCTGCCGCCGGGCGGCGGCGACATCCGGCTCACCGAGGGCGAAGCCGACCGGTGGCTCGCCGCACTCACCGACGTGCGACTGGCGCTCGGCGCGATGCTCGGGATCGACGAACAGCCGATGCGCCTGGCGCCGGATCATCCCCAGGCGGCGCACCGCGACGTGTACGACTGGCTGTCCGTCGTCCAAGGACTGCTCGTCGAGGCACTGATGGCCGATGAGTGGACCGAGTCGGACTGGGAGACCGGCGAATGATCGCTGCGACCGGTGGCACGATCTCGGACGTCGCAGGCGTCACGGTGGGACATGCGCACCGGATCGACGACGAGGTGGTCGTCGCGACCCTGACCGAACCCGGAGTCGGATGGGCGACGGGCACCACCGTCGTGCGTGTCCCCGACGGTTCGACGACCGCGGTCGACGTGCGCGGAGGTGGCCCCGGAACTCGGGAGACGGACCTGCTGGAGCCGGGCAACAGCGTCCGCGGCGCACACGCGATCGTTCTCACCGGCGGCAGCGCCTACGGACTCGCAGCGGCCGACGGCGTGATGCTCGGACTGGAGGCCGACGGCGTGGGTCTGCCGATGGACCTGCAGGGCCACGTGGTTCCGATCGTTCCGGGAGCGGTGATCTTCGATCTGCCGGTCGGACGATGGGACAACAGACCCGACGCCGACTTCGGACGCCGAGCGCTCGCCGCCGCGACCCGCGACGTCGAGGTCGGTTCCGTCGGTGCGGGTGCGGGAGCACGAGCCGGTGCACTCAAGGGTGGAGTCGGGACGGCGTCGTTGACGCTGGCCGACGGACCAGCCCGCGGACTGACGGTCGGCGCTCTTGTGGTCGCGAATCCCGTCGGCCAGGTGATCGATCCGGCAACCGGCCTCCCGTGGGGCTCGGACGACCTCGCTTGGCACGGGCTCACGACGCCCACGGCGGGGGAGATCACCGGACTTCGAGAACTGTCTGCGAAAGGAACAGTCTTGAACACCACGATCGGTGTGGTCGCGACGGACGCCGCGTTGCCGGTCGCGGCGCTGCGACGTCTCGCGATGTCCGGACACGACGGTCTCGCTCGCGCGGTCCGGCCGGCCCACTCGCCGTTGGACGGTGACACCCTCTTCGCCGTCGCGACCGGAGGGACCCCGGTGGACGCCGATGCCGCGGTGCCCATCCCGCCGGGCATGGAACCCGACACCGCCGTCGTCGCCGCGTTGAGCGAGGCGTCCGCGGTCGTCGTTCAACGCGCCATCGTCTCGGCCGTCGTCAACGCGACGTCGGTCGCGGGGATCCCCGCCTATCGCGACGCCGTGCCGTCCGCGTTCGTGGCGCCGGGCCGCGACTCCGGTTCATCGAACGGAGTCGAGACGGAATGATCCCCGACACGACGAGGCCAGCGAAGCCGGACGCCCCCTGGGGCCGGTGGTTGTCGGCGGTGATCGCCGTCGCCGTGATGGCCGCGGTGCTGTTCGCGATCGAACTGATCGACACCGTGATGGACGGCCGGCTCGATGCGCACGGCATCGTTCCACGCAGTTGGTCGGGCCTGCTTGGCATTCTCTGGGCGCCGTTCCTGCACGCCGACTTCGCACATCTTGTCGGCAATCTCCTGCCGGGCGTTGTGCTCGGGTTCTTCGTGGTGCTGTCCGGACACGCGGTCGCCGTGACCGCCGTCATCTGGGTGACGTCCGGGCTGGGAGTGTGGCTGATCTCGCCGTCCGACTCGGTGACGATCGGCGCGTCGGGAATCGTCTTCGGTTGGTTGACGTTCCTGATCGTGCGCGGTGCGTTCAACCGCGACGTGTGGCAGGTGCTCGGCGGGATCGTTGTGCTGTTCATCTACGGCGGCATTCTGTGGGGAGCGTTGCCGGGCACCGCGGGCGTCTCCTGGCAGGGGCATCTTTTCGGAGCGATCGGCGGCGTGCTCGCGGCGTCCGTGACCTCCGTCTCCGCTGGTCACCGTGATAGAATCTGATTTATGGGTGTGACAACTGAATTCAATCCGGCTGACTATCGGAGGCTTCTGATCAGGGAATGCCAGATTGAAGGACGAGTTGTTTCTGCGCGATATTCGCTCATCGGATCGAATGGTGCCGACGACGTCGAATTCGCCGAGACTTTCGATTTCGGCGGCATCGATTCGACTGTGGCCTTCGATCCTCGTCTCCTCCGTCTGCTGGCACTGACTGCCGGAGTCAGTTACTACAAGGCGTCGGCACCGGAGACGGTGTCGATCGACTTCCCGATCACCGAGTCGGAGGCGGCGTATGTGGCCGCGGTGATCCGCGGCGGTCTCGGCGAGTTCGCGTTCGAGAATCAGTTGCCCGACGCGCTCACCCCGATGCTCGACTACCGGCTCGGCGGCGACGTTGAGATCGCAGCCGCGGAGTCGGCGTGGACCCTCGACGCGGAGCCGCTCGTCGCCGTCGGCGGCGGCAAAGACTCCGTCGTGTCGATCGAGGCGCTCAAGGCCGCTGGCCGGACGCCGACGCTGTTCAGCGTGAACAGGTATCAGCCGATCGAGGACTGCATCGCGGTGAGCGGACTGTCGTCGGTGCACGTGCTGCGCAAGATAGACCGCACGCTCATCGAACTCAACGGCGCGGGCGCCTACAACGGGCATATCCCGGTGACGGCGATCAACAGTGTTATCGCGCTGATCGCCGCAGATGTGGCGGGCCTGGGGTCAGTGGTGATGTCGAACGAGCAGTCGGCCGACATCGAGAACCTCAGCTGGCACGGTTTCGAGATCAATCACCAGTGGTCCAAGAGCCGCGAGTACGAGAACCTGCTTCGGTCAATGCTGGCCGATTACGGGATGGATCCGGCTCGGTACTTCTCCCTGCTGCGAGGCCTGCCCGAATCCGACATCGCCGACCTGTTCCGTGGCTGCACCGCGTATTTCGATGTGTTCGTCAGCTGTAACAGGTCGTTCGCGTTGGACGAGAGCCGCCGTCGTTCGCGGTGGTGCGGCGAATGCCCCAAGTGCCTGTTCGTGTTCGTCCTGTTGGCGCCGCGGATCGGGCGCGACCGACTGTGCGCGATCTTCGCGCAGAACGTCCTCGACAATGACCAGAACACAGAGCTGTTCCTGGAACTGGCCGGCCTCACTGCTCACAAGCCGTTCGAGTGCGTCGGCGACTACTCGGAGGTCGCGGAGGCGTTCGTCGATCTGATGGACGATTCCGAATGGTCGGACGACGCGGTGGTGCGGCGGATGGCCGACGATCGGACACGACTGATGGCGAGCGCGGCCAACCGGGTGCCGGTCGCCGAGTCGGAGAACATTCCCGCCCCGTACGCAGGTGTGCTCGGTGCTCTCGTATCGCGCTGACCTGCAGGGCCGCCGCGTCGGCGTGTGGGGGCTGCGCGTGGAGGGGCTGGCCGTGGTCAGAGCGGCCGTGGAGTCGGGTGCCACCAGCGTTGTCGGGGTCGACTCGTCGACGGTGACGCGTCCGGCCGAGCTGCCCGCCGACATCGTGGAGTTCCATGCGGGTGACGACGCGCTGTCACGGTTCTTCGACTGCGACGTCGTGTTCCTCAGTCCGGGCATCCCATGGCGTCACGACGTGGCCGTCGCGCTTCGTGAGTCGGCTGGCGTGACGGTGTCGTCGGCCACCGACCTCTTCCTGTCCGTGGCGGGAGCGCAGACCGTAGGCGTCACGGGGACCAAGGGCAAGAGCACGACGTCGTCGTTCCTCGCGCACCTGCTGACGGTTGTCGGCGCGCGAGCGACTGTCGCGGGCAACATCGGGATTCCGCTCGTGCAATTGGAGCCTGCCGACGACGAGATCGTGGTGGCAGAGATGTCGAGCCAGCAGTGCGCGGTCCTGCGGCATTCGCCCCAGGTCGCCGTCGTCACGAATCTGGGGGAGGACCACCTCGACTGGCATGGCGACGTCGACGAGTACGTGCGCGCGAAGTCTCGAATCTTCGAGTCAGGCAGTGACGTCCTGATCTGTGAATCGCGTGCTCTGGCCCGGTTGCGCGAGCTCAGTGCCACTGCCGTCGACGTGCCCGACGTCGTGCTCAGTGAGGACGCGGCGGCTGATCGTTGGCCGACGGTCGGAATCGATGCGAATTCGCCGATGTCGCACCCGCACAATCGGGTGAACGGTCTGCTGGCGTTGCTGGCCGCGGAGTGGGTGTTGGGCCGGTCGATCGGCGATGACGAACTGCTCGCCGCGATGAACACGTTCGGTGCGTTGCCGCACCGTCTCGAAGTGGTTCGCCAGACGGCCGGTCGGACGTGGGTGGACGACACTCTCGCCACCACTGCCGACAGTGTCGTCGCCGCGATGCGCGCGTTGCGATCCGCAGGTCCGACGGCGGTGATCGTCGGGGGGCTCGACCGCGGTATCGACTACACGGCAGTCGACGACTATTTGGCGGAGCACCCCGGCGACGTACATCTCGTACAGATCCCGTCCAACGGACATCGGATCGGTGAGCGGTATGCAGCGGAGCACCACGACTTCGTGTCGCGTGCGGACAGCCTCGCCGATGCTGTCGCCGTCGCTGCGCGGCTGCCGGTGTCGAGCGTTGTGTTGTCGCCTGCGGCACCGAGTTACGACATGTATCGGAGCTACAAGGCGAAGGCCGCAGACTTCGTCGAGTGCATCGACGCTCTGGGCGCTGTCATCGAGTGACGAGCGCCTTCGCGTAGATTGTCCGCTCGCCGTACGACGTTTGGGTCTTGCCCATGTACTTGTAGCCGAGGGTCTCGAACAGGCGTCGGCTCGGGACGTTGTCGGGGTGGATTGTCGCCCGGATCTCGCGCTTGCGGCGGAGGCGGGCTTCCTGTTCCAGGCGGAACGCAAGACTGTGGCTGAGGCCGTTCCGCTTGTGAGCGGGGTGCGTGATGATCAGTTTGAAGTTGACGGAAGCGAGCATCTCGGCCGGGTCGTCCGTCGTGTAGCGGCGGATGCTCTCGTGCCCAGTCTGGCCGTCGTAGAGGATCGCGATCGACACGAGCTCGCCGTCTTTTCGCCAGCCGACCACCTTGTGCAAGGTGTGACCCGATTCGGTGCCGCCGCCGTCAAGGCAGAGGTGGAGCATGTCGTCGTCGTTCGTGCGGAGCCACGGTGACGATCCGAGTTCCTGCAGGGTCGCGCGCTGAAGTTCGCGAACTTCGTCGAGATCGTCGACGGTGAGCTCGACGCGGACGTAGCCTGCCTGCTCGGCAGTCGCCTCGGCGTAGGTGACGTAGCCGGGCGGGGTCGGCTTGCCGTTGGTGACGATGTGATCCACCCATTCTGTGACGAGGTCTCGGATATTCTTGAACGACTCTGGATTCTTCAGAATTGTCGCACGCAGGATCGCCGGATGACCGATGGCGCGGAAGAATCGGTTTCGAAAGAGATCGTCGGTGAGCGAGAAGTCGAGGGCCCCCCGCTGGTGCAGCAGGTGCAGCGTCTCGAAGAAGGTGAGATAGTTACTCATCGCGAAACGGTCCGTCGCGGTGATCTCCTCCTCGAGGAGGATCTTCTTCCAGAGCGCGCCGATCTCGGGATCGGATGTGAAGCTCGTTTGAAGGTCGCGAATGAACTCGGCTTGCGCGATTTGCTTGGTCAGGCGGACCTCGTAGAGGACCATGAGTGCGCCGACCGTACCGCCGACTGCGATGAACACGCCGAAACCTGCGGGCCAGATGAAGTTGACGCCGATGAGAAGCGCAAGGAACAGGATGGCTACGACGATGAGGAACGTCTGCTGCCGACGCCGTTTGCGGTGTTTCACGCCGTTCACGATAGCCCAGTCGTTGACGAGATTCGCGGCGGTTGGCAAGGGCGTCGCAGTTGGTCGTTCATCGAGTGGCATGCTGCCCTAACGCCTTGTTGCGCAGTGGATTTCATACTTCTTTAGGTCTGAATCGCGAACGCTGCAGGTGGAGCGAGTGTTGTATCTCGATGTTGTGTGACCCGTCCCATAAATGGACGGCGGTGAATTCGTCAGTCACGCGGCGGCCGTTCGACTCTTGATTCGCGACAGTGCGTGGCAGAGTGGTGCCCATGCGATTGACGGTGCTCGGGTGCTCAGGGAGTGTGAACGGCCCCGGTGCTGCCTGTTCGGGATACCTCGTGCAGGCCGACGGCCACCCGCCCGTGTTGATCGATTGTGGACACGGCGTCTTCGGCGAACTTCTCCAGCACGCGAACCCCAACCACGTGGCTGTCCTGCTGAGTCATCTGCACGCGGACCACTGCATGGACCTCCCGGCGATGCTCGTGTGGCGTCGATGGGCGCCCGAGAGTGCGACCGAGCGCTCCTTCCTGTTCGGGCCGGAGGGGACCGCACTGCGAATCGGGGCCGGCTCCAGCGAGTACCCCGGCGA
This sequence comes from Gordonia malaquae NBRC 108250, assembly GCF_000344135.1. Lineage (GTDB taxonomy): Bacteria > Actinomycetota > Actinomycetes > Mycobacteriales > Mycobacteriaceae > Gordonia > Gordonia malaquae. The sequence goes on from NZ_BAOP01000014.1 coordinate 36,007, forward strand.
GATCGACGACATCTCCGACACCTACGACGTCCGGGAGTGGCAGGACCGAGTGGCGGTCGACGTGCACGGCCTCCACATCGAGCCGTTCAAGGTCAATCACCCTCCCGCCACATTCGGTCTGCGGATCACCGGGCCCGACGGTGAGGTCCTCGCGTACAGCGGCGACACCGGCGTCTGCGACGAGGTGGTCGAACTGGCGCGCGACGCCGACCTCTTCCTCTGTGAGGCGTCGTGGACACACGACCCCGACGTCCGACCGGAGGGGCTGCACTTGTCGGGCGTGGAAGCCGGGCAGGTCGCGGCGGACGCCGCCGTCCGGTCCCTCGCGCTTACTCACGTGGTCCCGTGGACCGACTCCGACGCCATCCTCGACGAGGCGTCCGGCGCGTACGCCGGCCCCCTCCAACTCGTTCACCAAGGTCAGATCATCGAGGTCCGCAAACCCGTCTGACGCGTGCAGCCCCTTCCTGCTCCTTGAGCCGTCGAGGAGCGCAGCGACGAGGCGTGTCGAAACGTCGCGAGCCGTTCGGACGTCGACGCAGATGCATGGGCGTCGCTGTATCGAACGGAGTCCCGTCCGTTCGATCGACCGTCACCTTCACTGCGATGCGTCCGGTGGACCTGGTCCGCTCCCGCGGCACTACTCGTTCCCGCGCTTCGTCCCGCCGAAGCGCGGGAACGGAAACTGCCGCGGGAACGCGCGGCGCTGTCGTCGCACGCCAGCGCGTGATCGAGGAATCGCTCAGACACGGCGGCCGCGCATGGACCGCATCAATCGGCGATAACCTGCACTACATGGACGAGCTTTCATCCACCGTGGGTCCCTTCGGCATGACCCGCGACGAGCTGATCGAGTTGGTTCGTGAGGCGATGGATCCTGAATCGGCCGCCGACGACCATGCCGCGGACGCGATCATGCAACGCATCTGCGACGCGGTGTCCGACCCGCAGATCAGCGATTACATGTGGTGGAGTCCGACATCGTTGACGCCTGAGCTGATCGTCGACAAAGCTCTGTCGTACCGGCCGCTCGCCTTCTGAGTCGCCGCCGAGCGATAGAGTGGGCAGCGTGAGCACACGAGCAGACGGCAGGGCCGACAACGAACTTCGACCCATCAAGTTCACCCGCGGATTCACCTCGCACCCGGCGGGTTCGGTCCTGGTGGAATTCGGCAACACACGAGTGATGTGCACGGCGTCCGTGAACGAAGGGGTGCCGTCGTGGCGCCGGGGTTCGGGACTGGGCTGGCTGACGGCGGAGTACTCGATGCTCCCGGCGGCCACGCACGAGCGCAACAAGCGTGAGTCGGTCCGGGGCAAGATCGGCGGCCGCACACACGAGATCAGCCGCCTCGTCGGACGGTCCCTGCGGGCGTGCATCGACCTCGCGGCCCTCGGTGAGAACACGATCGCCATCGACTGCGACGTTCTCCAGGCGGACGGCGGCACCCGGACCGCAGCCATCACAGGCGCATACGTCGCACTCGCCGACGCCGTCACCTGGCTCGGCGCGGCCGGCAAGCTCAACGACCCGCAGCCGCTGTCCTGCGTCATCGCGGCGATCAGCGTCGGCGTGGTCGACGGCCGCGTTCGGCTGGACCTTCCCTACGAAGAGGATTCGCGCGCGGAGATCGACATGAACGTCGTCGCCACCGACGCTGGAACCCTCGTAGAGGTCCAGGGCACCGGCGAAGGCGCGACGTTCCCGCGACGCACCCTCGACGCGATGCTCGACGTCGCAGAAGCGGGCATCGCACAGATCGTCGACGCGCAGCGCGCCGTCCTCGCAGAGCCGTATCCCGGCGATCTGCCGACCGCCAAGTGACCGGTCGAATCCTCCTCGCCTCCGGCAACGCGAAGAAGCTCAAGGAACTTCGTCGCGTTGTCGAGGCGGCAGGCATCTCCGGGCTCACCGTGGTGGGCCTCGGCGACTTCGAGGCGTACCCGGAACCTGTCGAGAACGGGGCGTCGTTCGAGGAGAACGCGCTGATCAAGGCGCGTGAGGCGGTGGCGCGGACGGGACTGCCGTCGCTCGCCGACGACTCGGGAATCTGCGTCGACGCGTTGAACGGAATGCCCGGCATCCTGTCGGCGCGTTGGTCCGGCGGCTTGGTGTCAGGGAGTTCCGTCGACGAGGGCAACAACGATCTGCTCCTCGCCCAGCTGAGCGACGTGCCGGAGGATCGACGCGGGGCCGCGTTCGTGTCCGTGTGTGCGCTCGTCATGCCCGACGGCGCCGAGACCGTCGTGCGAGGGGAGTGGCGTGGGGCGATCATCGCGCAGCGCCGCGGCGGTGAGGGATTCGGCTACGATCCGCTGTTCGTACCCGACGACGCCGCTGCGGGCGGCCGCACGTCGGCTGAACTGGCGCCCGACGAGAAGGACGCGCTCAGCCACCGCGGCAAGGCCCTCGTGCAGCTCGTTCCGCTGCTGCGGGCCCTGGCCTGATCAGGACAGGGTCGAACTGCGCCTACGCGAGGTTGAATTCCGACTTCACTTCGCGGGTGCGGATGTGCTCGAAGTAGAACGACAGGAACGGGATGGTTCCGGCGATGGCGGTCAGCGCCAGCTTGGGCAGGGGCCAGCGAGCCTTGATGCTCAAGTCGACCGTGAAGATCAGGTACACGAAGTAGATCCAGCCGTGAGCGATGCCGACCCAGCCGTAACCGTCGACGTCGAAGCCGTACTTGGCGACCATCTCGGCGACCAGAGCCAGCAGCCAGATACCGGTGATCCAGGCGAGGACGCGGTAGCGGACGAGGGCGCCGTGCACGCGCTTCTGAGTGGCGGCAGACTCGGCCTTGGGCATGGACTCGGCCTTGGACATGTCGGTCACAGATGTTCCTTCGGTGCAGATCAGACAGTGCAGATCAGCGGACGTCGTCGCCGCGATCATTGAGTTCGGAGAGATACCGGTTGTAGTCGGCGAGACCGTCGTCGGGTTCGTCGAAGACCGCGATGTGCGGATCACCTGCCGTCGGACGCGCAGGTAGGACGCCATCGGGGATCTCGGTGGGCCCCCGACGCTCGGCGGCGGTGTGAACAGCGTCCGGATCGGACTCCATCACGACGAACCGGCGATACGCGTACACGACGGCGATGGCGAACGCAGGCCACTGCAGTGCATAGCCGAGGTTCTGGAAGCTGCCCGATGACGATTCGAACCGGCCCCACTGCCACCATGCAAGCGCCAGGCAGGCTCCCGCGGCGACCACCACGAGTGCGATCAACGCAGGTCGGTGTCGCTTCGGGTGGGATGCTGCAGTGTCGGCCACGACCTCTACGGTACCTGGCCGGTCAGAGCGACCGGGGTCACAGCGCACTCGCATCGGGCAGGAGGTCTGGGCAGCCGTCGTCGGCCACGAGTTCGTAGTGCCAGAGCTCATTCGCGAAGATCTGGCACAACCCGTAGTCGGATCCGTTGCGCGACATCCAATCCATCGCGTCGGTGGGACCGACGTCGACCGCTTCGCCGGTCACGTGCTTCGACTTGTCGGGGGAGGCGACGAACCGGGACGCTGCGTCTTCGGAACCGTACGTCCCGACCGCATCCGCGAACAACGACTGCTGGAAGTCCCTCGACCTCCAACCCGAGGTGATGCGGATGTCGATGTTCTGCGATCGTGCGTCGGCGACGGCACGACGCAGCGCATCCAACAGATCCGGATCCAGTCGAGTTATCGCGGCCGACGACGAGTCGACGGTGACGCCTTCGTCGGGCAGCGACCCGTTGTCGGACGTGTCGACGAGCGAGCGGGAGACGTCGCCGATGCGGCAGGCGGTCGAGACGAGTATGAGCGACACGGAGACGACGGCGACGGCGAGGAGGCGAACAATTCTGGTGGTCATGCACCCAGAATCGGCGGCGGATGTCCCGGTCAGGTCCCGCCGGTGGAGCGACTGTGCGGCGGTCGTGTCGTAGGTGGTCGGGTCTGGGAGTCGGCGACCTCTGCGACAAAGACCGTCGCAGGTGAGCCCTCGACGTCGGTGCGCAGGTATCGGACGTCGCCGCCGAGCAGTTGAGCGTTCTCCCTGGCGATCGCGAGGCCGAGGCCCGCGCCCCCGGTGCGCGTCCGAGCGTCCGACGCCTTGTAGAGGCGCTCGAAGATCCTCGACACGTGTTCGGCCGGGACCCCTGGGCCGCGGTCGACGACGGCGACCGTCAGCACTCCCGGTCGGTGCGAGATGTGAACCGACACGGGGGAGGCGCCGTGCCGGACGGCGTTCCCGACGAGATTCGTGACCACTGCGACAAGGCGCCTCGGGTCGGTCGACACCGATATCGTCGACCCTCGGATCTCGACGTCCGACCAGCCGCGGCGATCGAGCGCGTCGGTCAGGACCCGCAGGACGTCGACTGTCTCGACGGAGATGTCGGCCAGCCCCGCATCGCGGCGCGTCATCTCGAGCAGATCCTCGACCAGGGCCGCCATCGCGGTGACCTCACGGGAGACCAGGCTCGCCGCTCGTCCCGCGTATCCCGGGTCGTCGGCCAGTTCCTCCTGCAGCACCTCTGCGGCGGGCACCATCGCGGCGAGCGGGGACCTCAGCTCGTGTGACACGTCTGCGACAAACCGTTGCGCGCGTTGTTCCTCTTCCTTCAGCACGGTCAGCGCGGCGTCCTGCTCATCAAGCATGTCGTTCAACGATGCCGTCACGTCCTGCAGCTCGCGCACGTCTGTCGGCGGCATGCGGACGCCGTCGTCACCTGCTGCGATCCTCTTGGCCGCGCTTTCGACATTCTTGAGCGGGCGCACGACGGACCGGACCACGAACGCGCCGAGCGCGATGCCGAGCACCACGCTGCCTGCCACGGCCGCAGCGAGAATCGTCATGAGGTGATTGAGGCGTTCGGACACGTCGAGCAGCGGCCTGACGACGAAGTAGCTGCGAGTGGGAAAGTCTCCGCCCGGCTGATACCCGATGGCTATCCGCTCGGAGGACAGTCGTTCGAACCGGAACAGGGTGGGATTGCGGTCGACGTTGGCGCGGAGGTCGGTCGGCACGAGATCGGCGGTGGCCCGCGGATCGGCGATCACCTCGCCGCCGACGGTGACGATGACATCGGCGGGGACGTCCATCGGGTTGTCGCGGAGCGCTGCCATCTCGTCGGTGAACGTCGCCAGAGCGGCGTCCTGCGCGTCCTGGTAGGCCCAGGATCGGGCGGACAGAGCGGTGGCGCCGCCCGCGCCGAGCGCGGTCACGAGCACAACGAGCACAGTCCCCAGGAGGACTCGGGCTCGCAGGCTGGGGAGCAGTCTGGCGATCACGGCGTCACTCGCATGGTGCGAACCGATAACCGAAACCGCGGACCGTCTCGATGTGGTGGTCTCCGATCTTGGTCCTCAAACGCTGAATCGCGTTGTCGACGAGGCGTGAATCTCCGAGATACGACTGGTCCCACACGAGTTCGAGGAGCTGATCCCGGCTCAGGACCTGGCCGACGTGATCGGCGAACGTCAGCATCAAGCGAGTCTCGGTCGGGCTCAGCGGCAATGGTTCCCCGTCCCGCCGCACCTGGGCGGCACCGCGATCGACGATCAGGTCGCCGAGGGCCACGGAGCCGGGGGTCGCCGTCGACGGAGGTGGACCGACCGTGGCACTCGCGACGCGTCGGACGTTCGCCTTGATCCTGGCGTCGAGGACTCGCGGGCTCACCGGTTTGACGACGTAGTCGTCCGCGCCGGCTTCCAGCCCAGCGACCATGTCGATGTCGTCCGACCTGGCGGTCAGCATGATGATCGGGATGTCACTGATCGCCCGAATCGAACGGCAGATGCTGAAGCCGTCCGCGCCGGGCAGTCCGATGTCGAGAATCACGACGTCTGCTGCGTCGAGAAGCCCCGGCAGTCGGACGCCGGGATCGGCGGGCTCGGCCCGCACAGTGTGATCGAGGCGTTCCAGGCTCATCTGAAGCGCCTCGACGATGTGCGGGTCGTCCTCGATCAATAGAAGTCGCATGCTTGGACTAGCTTTGCACAGTGTGGAGCCTGGTCCCGGGGTTCGTCTGCTGCATGGCCACGCGGGGACCACGAACGGGCACCAGGCACTCAGCGGCAGCCGCGGCGGCGATCGCGATGAGCCAGCCCCCGATCACATCCGACGGCCGGTGCCACTGCAGGGCGACGACGGCGGCCGACACGACGACGGCTCCGACGCTCGATCCGACTGCTACCACGGTCCTGACCCGCTGCGGAACCACAACGACCAGGGCCATCCCCGCTGCGACGAACGCCGCGACGGTGTTCGACGGAAACGAGTTGTTGGCGGTCCCGACACCGAACGACGGTCGGTCGAGGCCGTGCTTCAGGAACACTGCGGCGGCGACGGCGCCGAGAATGACGGCCGCGGCGTGCACTGCCAGACGCGTCGATCGGCGCCACACACAGGCCGCGCCGATCACGACGCCGATGACGGCGAGCAGTATCAGCTGATGGGCGCCGAGCCAGCCGGTGGTCGGCACGTCGTTGCCCCACCGCGCCGCCCATGCCTTCATCGCGGCGTCGTCTGCGGCCTGTCCGGGGTAGGAGGCGACGAACATCGCGAAGGAGGCCACCGCTAGGCCGAAAGCTATGACGGCGCAGGTGAACGCGCCTATCCGGTGAGCAGAATTGGTCATGGTGTCCACCTTGCCGATCGGATGTCTCGGATGGGGGCGTCGGCGGACGCAGGAATGTCGCAACTGTGTCGCAGTTATCCTCGACTGGTGACCGATGTCGAGACGATCCTCGCCGAACTCGCCGACCTCGCTGACGAGAAGACGTCGGCGATCAATCGCAGGCACGGAGACGACCACGCGGTGAAGCTGTCGACGCTGCGTGCGATCGCGAAACGATGCAAGACGCAGCAACCCTTGGCCGTCGACCTGTGGGCGACCGGGGACACCGCGGCGCGACTGGTCGCTCTTCTGGTCTGTCGGCCGAAGGAGTTCACCGCGACCGAATTGGACACGATGCTGCGCGAGGCCCGCACACCGAAAGTGACCGACTGGCTGATCGGCAACGTCGTCGCGAAGAGTCCCCATCGGGAGTCGTTGCGGGTCGCCTGGCTCGACGACGCCGATCCGGCAGTCGCGGCGGCGGGATGGTCGCTGACCGCGGACCGGGTGGCCAAGGACTCCGACGGCCTCGATCTTCCAGCTCTGCTGGACGTCATCGAAGCCGAGATGAAGGACGCGCCGGACCGGCTGCAGTGGTCCATGAACACCACTCTGGCGCAGATCGGCATCGGCCACGCGGAACTGCGTGACCGGGCAGTCGCGATCGGTGAACGGTTGGGGGTGCTCGAGGACTACCCGACATCGCCGGGATGCACCTCGCCGTACGCGCCGACGTGGATCGCGGAGATGGTGCGCCGCGCGGAGGCGTGAACCACTCCTCTAAGATTAGGCAAACCTAATCTTCAGGAGAGTTCATGGGAACTGGATTCCAGGGCGCGATGCTGCGTGCACTCGGCGCGAAGAACCATCCGGCGACGGTCACCGGCGTCCGGTGGATCACCGACCACGTCGTTCGCATCGACTTCAGCTGCACCGAGATCATGTACCCGGCAGGCGAGAAGCCGACCGCCTGGATCCGTGCATGGTTTCCCGACGCAGACAATCCGTCCAAGTTCCACCAGCGCGGATACACCTTCGTCGACCCGGACCCGGCCGCCGGGACGTTTGCGCTGTGCTTTCTCGTCCACGAACCGGCAGGTCCGGCGTCGACGTGGGCCCGAACCGCGTCGATCGGCGACGAACTGCTGATGACCAGGCTCAGCGGTGACGGCTACGACGTGCCCGAGGACCCGCTCGGGTACCTGCTGCTCGGCGACGTCGCATCGTGGCCCGCGTTCGTCTCCCTGGTCGAGAAGATTCCGGCAGGCGTGCCGATCCGGATGGTTCTGGAGTATCAGAACGACGACGACCTCGACCTTCCCATGCCCGCTCACGACGGCCTGACCATCGATTGGGTGCCGACGAGCCCCGACCGCCGCGCGCTGGTGGACGCCATCGGCGACGACGACTACCGCGGGTGGGCCACCTGGGTGACCGCCGAAAGTACCGCGGTGCGGCTGGCGAAGTCCGCGCTGGCACGCGATCACGGCCACAACAAGGCTACGATGCACGCGCAGGCGTACTGGGCTGCCGGCCGTGCGATGGGCAAGCAGGCGGATGTGGACATCGCCGCCGACGCGCCGGATGTCCGGGAAGAGACCTCCACGAAGGCCACGTCGGTGCTCGCCCCCGCCGTGCCGGCGATGGTCATCGCCGGATTGTTCGCACTGGTCCTCGCGGTGCTCGAGGTGATCCCACTCGTCCTCTTCGCCGAACTGGCTCGACGACTCGTGTTTGGCGCCGAACGAGCCGAACTCGTCGGCGTTGGTGTCACGGCGTTGATCGTGCTGGTCGCAGGCGGCGTGGGCAGCGCCCTCTTGATCGCCGTCATGCACTTCTACGACCAGGTGTATGCGGCGGCGCTGCGCCGCCGGGTGCTCGACAAACTGTCGCGACTCCCGCTCGGATGGTTCGCCGGGCGACGCCACTCCGACGTCCGCAAGTCAGTGCAGGACGACGTCTCCGGACTGCATTATCTGATCACGCATGCGGTGCCCGACGTCATCGCCGCGATCGTCACACCGCTGGTGATTCTCGGATACCTGTTCTCCGTCGACTGGCGTCTCGCGCTGGTGCTGCTTGTCCCGGTGATCGTGTACGTCGTGATGATGGGCCGCCTGGCCACAGCCGACAAACCGCGTTTGACCAGGCGAATGCAGTGGTACGCGACGCTTCCCGGCGATGCAGAGCGATTCATCGGCGGGCAGCAGACCTCGCGTGTGTTCGGCGATAGGGCGACCGTCGATCTGCCCGGCGAGGTGCGGCGCCTCACCGATTTCGTGAAGGACTGGCAGAACGCGACTGTCGGCACCAAGTCGGTCCTGTTGCAGCTCAATCGACCGATGACGTCGATGGTGCTGGTCTGCCTCGCCGGCACCGCGTTGATCACCGCGGGCTGGATGGATGCTTTCGCGGTCCTGCCGTTCCTGATTCTCGGGACGTCGTTCGGCGACCGACTTCTCGGCGCGTCGTTCGCCGCCAACGGGCTGCGTGAGGGGATGGAGGCCAAGGCCGGCCTCGACCTGCTCCTGACCACCGGGGAGCTTCCTCTCGCCGACGACGACGTGCCGCCCACCTCCGGACCTGCGACCGTCGCGCTGCGCGGGGTCACGTTCGGGTACACGCCCGGACGCCCGGTGCTCGACAACGTCGATCTCCGACTCGCGGCCGGAACGACGACCGCGCTCATCGGGCCGTCCGGGGCCGGAAAATCGACGGTCGCGGCGCTGGTGGCACGACTCTGGGACCCGACATCGGGCACGGTGCTGATCGACGGCGTCGACTATCGAGATGTGCCCGAAGCGCAGTTCCGCAGCCAGGTCGCCGTGGTGTTGCAGGACGTGCAGCTCGTCCGCGGGACCATCGCCGACAACATCGCGCTCGGGATGCCGGACGTCGACCGGTCGGCGGTCGTGGAGGCCGCGCGCGCCGCGTACATCGATGACGTGGTCTCGACGTTGCCCGACGGATACGACACCGTCGTGGACCGCGAGAGTCTGTCCGGTGGCCAGCGGCAACGCATCGCGATCGCCCGCGCCATCCTCGGAGATCCGCGGCTGGTGGTGCTCGACGAGGCCACCGCAGCCGCTGATCCCGATTCCGAATGGGAGGTGCGACAGGGTCTCACTCGGCTGCTCGACGGCCGGACGGTACTCGTCGTCGCACATCGTCTGCACACGGTCGCCGATTCGGACCGCATCGTGGTGCTCGACGGCGGGCGGATCGTCGAGCAAGGACCACCGGCCGAACTGCTCGAGGCGGGTGGGCGATACGCGGCGATGACCGCACAAGCACAGGAGGCGCTCCGATGATCTTCACCGACCTTGCTGCGGTCACCGGCGGGACACATCGTGCCGACCGGGCAGCCTTTTACGGACTGACGATCTTCTCGACAATCCTGCAAGCCGCTGCCACGATCGGCCTGATACCGGTGCTCGCGGCGCTTTTCGGTGACGAGCCGGCCGATGCGTGGCCGTGGGTGGCGATGATGGCGGCGGCGCTGATCGTCGGATGGGCGACCGACATGGCCGTCACCAAAGCCGGCGTCCGAGTCGGATTCGGCGTGATCGACGCGGCGGAACGGGCGGGTGTGCAGGCGATCCGGACGCTTGACACCGCCGACCTGCACGGTGAGCGCGCATCGATGCTCCGTGACCTCGTCGCGAAGTCGGGACCGGACGCCGTGTCGGCGATCGTCCTGCTGTTCTCCCCGCTGATCCGAGCGGCTCTCCTCGTGCCGTTCCTGTCGATCGGCCTGTTCCTGGTGTCGTGGCAACTCGGCCTCGTCGGTCTCGTGGCCGGAGCCGCCCTGTTCGGCGCGTTCTTCCTCAGTCGACGCGCCGTGGCGAAGGCCGAGGACGGATTCGCTGCCGCCGGCCGCGAACTCGACGACCGGATGCTGGAGTACGCGTGGGCACAGCCGACACTGCGAGCCGCCGGTGTGGGGCCGCGCCTGGTCGACGGCGTGATCTCCAGGTCTCGCAGTCGTGGCTTCCGCCTGCTCGCGTGGCAGATCCCCGGGGACATCCTGTTCAGCGTGGTCGGACAGATCGTGCTCATCGCGCTAGGCGTCACGGCGGGCGCCCTGTACCTGTCCGACGACCTGTCCGGATCGACGGCGGCCGCGCTCATCGTCGTCGCCTTGCGCATGGTCGAGAGCACCGGATCTCTGTCGTTGCTGGCGACGCCGTACGCGGGAATCCAACGGACGCTCGCCGACCTGCGGGAACTCGTCGAGTCCGAGGTCGCCGTCCAGACATCGGCTGACGGCGCGGACGGCCCGGTCGACGTCGTCCTGGAGGCGGTCGACTACAGCTATCCGGACGGAACTCGTGCGCTGGACGGTGTTGATCTGACGTTCCGTCGCGGTGAGATCACGGTGATCGTCGGACATTCGGGATCGGGCAAGTCGACGCTGCTCGATGTCGTCGCGGGCCTGCGCGAACCGTCAGGCGGACAAGTGTCGGTCGGTGGTTCGACGTCGGACGCGGACACGCGACTCGCGGGCTCCGCGGTCGTCTTCCAGACCACACTCCTTCGGCCCGGAACCGTCCGCGAGAACGTGATGACCGGAGACGCCGCCGACTTGGTGGAGATCGCGGATCTCGCTCAGCTGGACTCCGTGTTGGCGGGCCTGCCCGACGGCTGGGAGTCGAAGATCGGTGAGGGTGGAAACACCCTGTCCGGAGGCGAACGCCAGCGGGTCGGTCTCGCTCGGGCACTGGCCAAACCGGCCGGTGTGCTGTTGGTGGACGAAGCGACGTCGTCGCTGGACGTGGTGACCGAACGGGCGGTCGTGGACTCGCTGCAGCGCATTCGGGGCACTCGCACGATCGTGGTCGTCACGCACCGTCCTGCGCTCGTGGCGATCGCCGATTCGGTCGTGGTGCTCGATGGCGGGCGTGTGGCCGAGTCCGGCCCTGTCGACGGTCTCCTCACAGGCGGCGGTGTGTTCGCCGATCTCTGGGAACGCTGGCGAGCGTCGGAGGGCTGGCAGGTCTGACACCACGGTTCCTCCGTGCACCGCAATGGACCGTCCTGCCAGGTGCCTGAGCACAGGATCGCTCGGCCGTTTGGATCCCGCGACACGCTCTCGACCGAGGAATCGCAGGGTTCGCCGATGTCGTGTACGGAACCGTCGTCGTCCCCGTGCGTGACCCATCGCGGTGGTGCAGCCGAACCCATCTATGTGCCCGTAACGGCCGTGTTACCGCGACATGGCCGACCCCTCGCATCGTCACCCCAGCTCACTGTGCGTTTCCGGAACCTCCGACCATGGTGCGATACGACGATGAGGAGGCCGAAGGATGACGAGGAACGATCGTGAGATGACGCTGCGTTTCATGGCGGCGCCAACCGACGTGGCGACGATCGGCGGCGGTGTCCGGGGCGGGCGGATCCTGGAGTGGGTCGACAAGGCGGCGTATGCGTGCGCGGCGGCATGGTCGGGCGGGTACAGCGTGACCGCGTACGTCGGGAACATCAGCTTCGGCCGGGACATCGAGTCGGGCGACATCGTCGAAGTGACGGCGACCCTCGTCCACACCGGACGGACGAGCATGCACATCGAGTGCTCGGTGGCTTCCGCGGATCCTCGCGTCGGCACGTTCACCGAGGCGAGTCGATGTCTTCTGGTGTTCGTCTCGGTCGATGAGGAGGGGACCCCGACGCCCGTTCGACAGTGGGAGCCCGTCTGGGCGGCCGACGTCGCACGGTCGGACGCAGCGTGTGCCCGCACCGAGGTTCGGAACAGGATCACGGCGGCGATGAGCGACGCGGACTACTCCGGCACGTCAGCGGCGCTCAACGTCTCGACGCGCTTCTTGGCGGCCCCGACCGATGTCAACTGGGGCGGCAAGGCCCACGGTGGGCGGGTGATGGGGTGGATCGACGATGCCGCGTACCTGTGCGCGGTGCGCTGGTGGTCGGGGGAGGCGGTGACCGTCTACATGGGCGGGGTGCGCTTCTATCGGCCCATTCACATCGGTCAAGTGGTCGAGGTGCAGGCGCGTCTGATCCACACCGGCCGTCAGACGATGCACGTCGCCGTCCACGTGTACGCGCATTGGCCGCGGGAAGGACGTGAGACGAGGCGGCTCGCCGCGCATAGCCTGACTGTTCTGGCCGCTCTCGACGTGAACGGTGATGCCACCGACGTGAAGCCCTGGACCCCACAGCTCCCGAAAGACATCGCGCTCGACCTGCACGCGCGTGACCTGATCACGATTCGCGGCAAGCGCCGACCAGCCCGCGAACATCGGATGGTCGAGATCTGACCTACTCGGTCGCGAGCCGGACTCCGAAGCCGATGAGGGCGACGCCTGCGACGGCATCGATGCGTCGTCGGATACGCGGCGTCTGCATCCAGTTGGCGATCCGGCCCGCGGCGAGGACGAGGGCCGCGAAATACACGCAGGTCAGGGCTACGTAGAGCATTCCGAGGCCGAACGTGGTCCATGCTGCCGAGTAGCCGTCCGGCACAAAACCGGGCAGGAGCGTGATGAACAGGATGCCGATCTTGGGATTCAGAATGTCCGTGAGGAATCCCGCGAGGAACCCTCCTGCGCGCCCGTCGGCCGGCGCAGGCTCCGGTTGGGCAGGCAGGGCACGCATCGACCGCAGAGTCTGGACGCCCATCCAGACCAGGTAGACGCCTCCGACGATCTTCAGGATCTCGAAACCGATCTCGCTGGCTTGAAGCAGCGCGGACAGTCCGAGGACTGCGGCGATCACCCAGACGAGCAGTCCGCAGACGACGCCGAATGACGTCCGCACTCCGCCCGCCCGCCCGTCGCGTGTCAGGCCGCGGATCACTACAAGTGAGTCGGGTCCGGGGAGGATCACGAGGAGGACGGCCGCCACGGTGAAGGACGCGAGGGAGGCGAGCATGTCGTCCATACTAAAGGCCGACAGTGTGACTGAAATCGTCCCAGGGAGCTGACTCCGAGGGCAGTGCGCCCTCGGAGTGCGGGCGTGGGGACGATTTCAGTCATCGCCCGACGCTCAGTGCCGCTTTTGCGGGCATGATCTGTGCGCAAGAAGGGACTTGAACCCTCACGTCCGAAGACACTGGAACCTAAATCCAGCGCGTCTGCCAATTCCGCCACTCGCGCGCGACGCCGAATCGGGTCGGCGTGCGAAGAACACTGTACCGGTACGCTCGGGCGGTGACGGCATACCCACTCTCAGATCCAGACCTCGTCGACGCCCTTGGCGGGGCACTGCGTGCCGCGGACTTCTCCTCGGAGGGCATCGACGGTCTTCTCGGCGAGCAGGCGAGCACGGCGCTCGTCAACGGATCATGGTGGCCCGCGCTGCGTGCCACTCGCCGGGTCGACGCCGATCCTGCGCTCGCAACCCTCGTCAGGCTCTTTCTGCTCGGTTCCACCGAGCCCGAGTTCCAGGTCGCCGAAGCACTCGCTCCCGTGACGGTGCAGGCGCTCGTCGACGGAGGTGTGCTCGATCGGTTCGACGGTGGGGTCCGCGCGCTCCTCGACATCCGTCCTCACGGCAGTGACGCGTCCGACTACCTGGTGGTCGCCGATCAGGATGCGTCGATGCGTCCGGGCTCCGTTGAGCACGATCATGTGCTGGGCATCGGCGGTGCGTCGATGTCGTTGGCGCAGGCTGTGATTCGCACTCCGGCCCGGCGTGCGCTGGACCTTGGAACCGGATGTGGTGTGCAGGCGCTCCACATGGACGGCCACTGCGATGAGATCGTCGCCACCGACACCAATCCGCGGGCGCTCGCACTCGCGGCAGCGACGGCACGGCTCAACGGAATGCAGTGGGATCTGCGGGACGGCAGCTTGTACGAACCGGTCGAGGGGGAGACGTTCGACCTCATCGTCTCCAACCCGCCGTTTGTGGTCGGGACCGGAGCGCAGGACTACATCTACCGTGACTCCGGCATCGTCGGAGACGGCGTCAGCAGGCAGCTGATCGAGAACGCCGCCACGTACCTCAACCCCGGTGGGATCGCGCAGATGCTCGCCAACTGGGTGGTCTACGACGAGGAGCGCTGGGACGAACGCGTCCGAGCGTGGGTGGAGACCAGTGGTCTCGACGCCTGGGTGGTGCAGCGCGAACTCGCCGATCCGATCAGTTACGTGTCCCTCTGGGTGTCCGACGCAGGCGAGTCGCCCGAGGACGCGGCCCGTCGAGGGGCGGACTGGCTCGACTGGTTCGAACGCGAGGGCATCGTCGGGATCGGCATGGGGTCGGTCACTCTCCGTCGGCCGCTGGAGGATCGTGCGGTGGACGTCACGATCGAGGAGATCACCGCGGCAGGGCAGGAAGTCACTGGTTTCGAGGCTCAGGCTTGGTGGCGACGCCGTGACTTCCTGCGCAACACATCCGACGAGGACCTCCTCGCCGCGCGTCTCACCACGCCTCCGGTCTTTCTGGAAACCCAGTCGCTTCCCGGGGACGAGGGCTGGCAGCAGGTCGGTGCGTCCGTCACCCGCCCGGGCGGTCCCGGGGCGGTGCTCGGCGTCGACGAAGTGTTGACCGCGCTGCTCGCCGGCTGCCGCGGCCAGGTACCGCTGGCTGCGCTGATCACCCTGCTCGCCGACTTCCACGGTGTCGACGCCGACGCATTGGCACAGGCCGCGTTGCCGTCTGTGCGCGACGCGATCGGCCGGGGGATCCTGCACGTCGCCGACTAGGCGCCTCGACGTCAGCGTCGGGCGTACTCGTCGACGTACGGCAGGTCGCCGAGGCGGCGGATGGCGGCCATCAGGTCGTCGGTTGCCGCTCGAACATCGTGCTCGCGTCCCAGGATATCGTCTGTCGACAAGGGCTCGCCGATGTGAACCGTCACTGCTCCGCGACGAACCCGACGTGATCCGGCGGGCGTCACGTCGCGCGTCCCGGAGATCGCGACGGGGACGACAGCGGTGCCCGGCACTCGCGCAGCGACACGCATCGCACCCGTGTGGCCACGGTGCAACCTCCCGTCGGGAGACCGAGTGCCCTCGGGGTAGATGGCCCACGCCCGACCGCTGCGAAGGACTCGTTCGGCGGCGTCGAGGGCTGAGTGATCCCCGCCCGAACGGTCCACCGGGATCTGACCGGTGCCGGCGAAGAACGCTCGTGCAGCGCGTCCGCGAAGGCCGGAACCGGTGAAGTACTCGGCTTTCGCGAGAAACGACAGTCGTCGTCGGATCGCCAAGGGGAGGATCAACGAATCGATCTCGGCGAGGTGGTTCGACGCGACGATCACCGGTCCATCAGCGGGAACGTTGTCCCGGCCGATCACGGTGACGCTGATCCGCCGCCTGAGTGCAGGGCCGATGAGGACGTGTTTGCAGAGCGGGTACAGGACTGAGGCGGCAGTCGGCATCGGTATCCTCCACGAGTGGTAGACAGTGTCTACTCGACATTCTGTGGTGCCTTCGTAGACACTGTCAACATGGAGGCCACGCGTGACCGTCTCGTGGCGGCAGGAGTCGAGATCGTCGACGAGTCGGGACTCAGCGCTGTCGGCATTCGAGCGGTGGCCGCGAGAGCCGGTGTCTCGCACGGTGCCCCGCGGCGATACTTTCCGACGCTGGAGAGCCTGCTCTCCGCGATCGCGGCGAGTGGCGTCGCCGACCTGGACCGAGTGCTGTCGCCCGCGATCGAGCACGGCATCGCCGACGCGGCTGTCGAGTACTGGCGATTCGCGCAGCGGCGACCGGGGATGTTCGAACTGATCTTTCGTCACGATCTGCTCGACGGTGCAGGGGAGGATCTGCGGTCGAAGACGGGTCCGTGGTTTCGTGCGATCGTGTCTGCAGTCGGTGAACCCGACCGCGCGCTGACCTGCTGGGCCGCGGTCCACGGTCTGTGCGTCTTGGCGGCCACCCGAGTCCCCGACGCCGTCGGCGTGACCGTCGACGAGGACGTGATACGCCGCGTCGCAGCTGGATTCGGGCGCTGAGTCGGAACGTCGGACTGCAGTCGTCGCCTGCGGTCAGGAGCAGGCGATGTCGAGAGCCGCGGCGAGATCGGCCTTCAGATCGTCGACGTCCTCGAGACCGACGGAGAAGCGCAGGTGACCGTACTCGCGGAACCCGTCGGGGTAGGCCGCGACACGGGGTCCGGTGGTGCCGACGTGCACGATCAACGATTCGTCGTGACCGACCGACACCGCCGACGTGATCACGCGCAGCGCCGCGACGAAGCGATTCTGCAGGTCGGGATCGCCCTTCAATGCGAACGACATGATGCCGCCGAATCCCGCGTCGGGCGCGCCGCGCCGCCGAACTGTCGGACGGCGAGGTCGTGCTGGGGATGTGATTCCAGCCCGGGGTAGGCGACGTATGCGATGCGCTCGTCGGACTCGAGGAATCGCGCGAGTTCCAGAGCCGACGCCTGATGCTGGCGAAGGCGCAGGGGGAGAGTGACGGAGCCGCGCATGATCAGCCATGCGTTGAACGGCGAGATCACACCGCCGACGTCGACCATCGCCTCCGACCGGATCGGCTCCACCGCCGTCGCCGTGCCGATCACCGCACCGCCCATCGCGTCGCCGTGCCCGTTGATGTACTTGGTCAACGAGTGCACGACCAGGTCGGCGCCGTGGTCGAGCGGACGGAACAGCGGCGGGGGAGTGAACGTCGAATCCACCATGAGCAGTGCGCCTGCGGCATGAGCGAGGTCGGCGAGCGCCGCGATGTCCGCGACCTTCGTCGTCGGATTCGCGATCACCTCGGTCACGATCAACTTGGTGTTCGGCCGGATCGCCGCGCGCACGTCGTCGAGGTCGGCGATGTCGACGAACGTCGCGTCGATCCCGTACTTCCTCGGCAACAGAGACGTCCACAGTTTGTAGGTCGCCTCGTACGTCGCGTCGGCCACCACGACGTGATCGCCGACCGAGACATGCGAGAAGAAGACCGCGTGCAGCGCGGCGACTCCGGACGCCAGTGCAACCGCGTCCTGCCCGTGCTCCAACGCGACGAGCTTGTCCTGCAGTGCGATCTGGTTGACGCCGGTGTTCCGGGTGTACGTGAGGTGCTCCGGGTTCGACCAGTCCATCGTCGACGGGTCCGCAGGCAGGTGATACGAGTTCGCCATCGTGACCGGAACCCGGATCGCGCCGCCCTCGCCCTCGGCGTGATTCCCTCCGTGGACACTCCAGGTCTGCTCACCGACCGTAGACGCGTCGTGCTTGTCCGGGCGCTGTGTCATCGCTGTGCTCTCCCTGCTCGCTGTATCCCCGCCGCGCCTGCCTGGACCATCTGCATCGGCAGCCGGTGGAGCTTGTCGATCCGGAACCGACTGCGGGCTTCGGCCCACAACCAGCATGTCGCGAAGACCGCCACGGCCACCGTCATCGCCGTCGAAGGCGACCAGGGACGCGCGACGAGGACCGCGGGGACCGCGAGCAGCGCCAGCGCCTGGATCACGTACGAATCGAGACTGCGGGCACCGGTCGAGACAAGCGGACGCAGCACATCGCGACGAGTCCAGCGTAGGACTGCGCGGAAGACGCCGTACAACGTGGTCACCACCAGGAACGCCACGATCACCCGGACGACCCCGAGGTCGACTTTGTCGATCAGCCAACCGGAGTGGCGAACAACGGACTTGGACCGGATCACGTCACGAACGGTGAGGCCGACTGCCAGCGACACGGCGACCAGCACGGGGAGTGCGGCGTCGACCCGCTCGGGAACGCGCAGCCGGTCCCAGTGCCAGCCGATCACCAGCGCGACCACGAACAAGACCTGCCAGGCCGCCCAGTTCTGCACTTCGAGCCCGCCGGGGAACGACGTGACGACCATCCACCCGGCAGTCGAGGTCTGACTGACCACGTACAGCCCGATCGATCCGACCACGACGAGCGGCCACCATCGACGCATCAGAATCGGGATCACGGCCAGCGCGATAATCATCAGAATCAGGTAGAGCAGCAGGATGTTCCCACCACTGGGCAGGTAGCGCAGACCGAGCGCCCAACGGATCTTCTCGCCGACGTCGTCCGGATACGGCAACAGCGAGACTCGGCGGAACTCACGGCGAGTGAATGCCTGGGCCGCCACCACTGCGGCGAGCCCGATCGCGGCCTGGCACACGTACAGGACGGCGATCCGACGAATCAGCCGGTCCACGCTGTATCGCAGCGAGAACCGGCTGATCCACCGTTGATGGACGATGCCGAGCACCAGACCGGACAGCAGGACGAACGCACTCATCCCGTCCATGTAGGGGAACAGATGAGTCGGTTCGGCCGCCCAGGTGCCGTCCGCGAAGTGCAGACTGACCATGCTCCAGATGGCCAGCCCGCGCAGCGCATCGATCGCCAGATCGCGGCCGTGAGCGGACCGCGTCACGAGGTGAACGCGGGCGCAGCCCTGTCGATCACGAGTACAGGTCGGCGATCGCCTGCTGGTACGTCTCGTGAATCACGTTGCGCTTCAGCTTCATCGTCGGGGTCAGCTCGCCGGTGTCGATCGTGAAGTCGGTGTCGAGGACCTCGTACTTCTTGATCGCCTCGGCGTTCGACACCTTCTTGTTGGCGTCGGCGACCGCCGCGTCGAGTTCGGCGCGGATCGCCGCGTTCGTCGTCAACTCGGTCAGTGACGTGTCGGCGGGGAGCCCGTTGCGCTCGAGCCACCCGGGCACGGCCTCGGGATCCAGGGTGATCAGCGCTGCGATGAACGGCTTCTTGTCGCCGACGACGAGGCACTGGCTCACCAGCGGGTGCGCACGGATCGAGTCCTCGAGCTGTGCCGGGGAGACGTTCTTGCCGCCTGCGGTGACGATCAATTCCTTCTTGCGGCCGGTGATGAACAGGAACCCGTCCTCGAGGCGACCGATGTCGCCGGTGTGGAACCAGCCGTCCCGGATCGAGTCGGCGGTGGCCGCCTCGTTCTGCCAGTAGCCGCTGAAGACCATTCCGCCCTTGAGCAGGACTTCGCCGTCCTCGGCGATCTTGACGGTCACACCCGGCACCGGGCGGCCGACTGAACCGATCCGGCTGTGCTCCTGGCTGTTGGCGGTGACGGCGGCCGTCGTCTCCGACAGTCCGTAACCTTCGTAGATCGGAACCCCGGCGCCGCGGAAGAAGTGGCCGAGACGATCGCCGAGCGGTGCGCCGCCGGAGATCGCGCCCTCGCAGTTGCCGCCGAGGGCGTCGCGCAGCTTGCCGTAGACGAGCTTGTCGAAGATGGTGTGCTTGATCTTCAGAACCAGACCCGCTCCGCCTGCCTCCTCGGCGCGGCTGAACTCGATCGCGGTGTCCACGGCTTTGCCGAAGATGGAGCCCTTGCCGCCGTCGATCGCCTTCTGCTCGGCGGTGTTGTAGACCTTCTCGAACACTCGAGGGACCGACAGCACGTAGTTCGGCTTGAACACGGCCAGGTCGGCGATCAGGTTCGGGATGTCCGAGGTGTGCCCGAGGACCACTCCGTTCTCGAGCGCGGCGACGGCGACGACACGGGCGAACACGTGGGCCAGCGGCAGGAACAGGAGGGTCGACTTGCCCTCCTCCATGCCGGTGCCGACCGCGGCGGCCGTCGCCGCGGTCTCGGAGAGGAAGTTCTCGTGCGTCAGGACGACACCCTTCGGGCGGCCCGTGGTGCCGGAGGTGTAGATGAGGGTCGCGGCGTCGCTGCTCTTGGCAGCTGCCTCGCGCGCGTCGAGTTCGGAGTCGGGAACGTCCGCGCCGCGCTTGCGGAGGGCGTTCACGGCGCCGTCGTCGATCACCAGGGTCTCGCGCAGCGCCGAGGCGCCTGCGATCACTTCCTGGTGCTTGCTGCGCTGGCCTGCGTCTTCGACGATCAGGACCGACGCCGCGGAATCGGTGAGAATCCAGTCGACCTGATCGGGGGACGAGGTCTCGTAGATGGCGACAGTGGTGGCGCCCGTGCGCCAGATCGCGTAGTCGAAGAGGGTCCACTCGAAACGGGTGGACGAGAGCAGCGCGACGCGGTCGCCCGCGGTCACACCGGCGGCGATCAGCCCCTTGGCGACGGCGTCCACCTCATCGGCGAACTGTCCGGCAGTCACCGTCACCCACTGCCCGCCGTCTCCACGACGCTTGAACAGCGGGAGAGTCGGGCGTTCCTTGCGGTAACGCTGCAGAGTGCTGATCGTCGTTGCACTCGGATCGACGACCAAACTGGTGGGAGTGGTGTACTCCTGCATGTTCATTCCCCTCAAGTGGAAATCGCTCGAACCGCCCGGCGGGCGAATTCTTCGCTCGCACAGTACCAGTAGACCGGTGAGGCATGTCACAGGCCCTTTTCGGGGTAGCATCTACAGACGATGACTAAAGATTCCGCCGACGATTCGGCACCGGTGTCCAGCTTCGACGACTTCGACATCGACGGTCGCGTGCGCGCAGCAGTCGACGAAGTCGGGTACGAGACGCCGTCGCCCATCCAGGCGGCGACCATTCCTCCGCTTCTCGAGGGACGCGACGTGGTCGGCCTCGCGCAGACCGGCACAGGTAAGACGGCGGCGTTCGCCATCCCCGTGCTGTCGCGCATCGACACCTCTGCCCGCAAGCCGCAGGCGCTCGTCCTGGCGCCGACGCGTGAACTCGCGTTGCAGGTGTCCGAAGCGTTCGGTCGGTACGCCAGCAAGATGCCCGAGGTGAAGGTTCTGCCGATCTACGGCGGCCAGAGCTACGGGGTTCAGCTGTCGGGTCTCCGCCGCGGTGCGCAGGTCATCGTCGGCACCCCGGGTCGAGTGATCGACCACCTCGACAAGGGCACGCTCGACCTGTCTGAGCTCGAATTCCTCGTCCTCGACGAGGCCGATGAGATGCTCACAATGGGCTTCGCCGAAGACGTCGAGCGCATCCTCGCCGACACTCCGGACAAGAAGCAGGTCGCGTTGTTCTCGGCGACCATGCCCGCCTCGATCGGCCGCTTGGCACGCAAGTACCTGAACAATCCGCAGGAGGTGACGGTCAAGGCGAAGACCGCCACCGCGTCGAACATCACGCAGAAGTACCTGCAGGTGTCGCACCAGCGGAAGCTCGACGCGTTGACTCGTGTCCTCGAAGTCGAGACCTTCGACGGGATGATCATCTTCGCCCGCACCAAGTCGGCGACCGAAGAACTCGCCGAGAAGCTGCGCTCGCGTGGCCTGTCGGCTATGGCGATCAACGGCGACATGGTCCAGGCGCAGCGCGAGCGCACCATCAACCAACTCAAGGACGGCTCGCTCGACATTCTCGTCGCCACAGACGTGGCCGCGCGAGGGCTGGACGTCGACCGCATCTCGCACGTCGTCAACTACGACATCCCGCACGACGTGGAGTCGTACGTCCACCGCATCGGCCGCACCGGTCGCGCCGGACGATCGGGCACCGCGCTGCTCTTCGTCTCGCCGCGTGAGCGTCACCTGCTCCGCTCGATCGAGCGCCATACGCGTCAGAGCATCGAAGAGATCGACCTGCCGAGCGTCGACGACGTGAACGCGCAGCGTGTCGCCAAGTTCGCCGACTCGATCACGTCGAATCTCGGGTCGAGCAATCTCGACATGTTCCGCGGCCTCGTGGAGAACTACGCCCGCGAGAACGACGTCGCGATGGCGGACGTCGCGGCCGCTCTTGCGCTCGAATCACGGGACGGCGGGTTCCTCATGGCGCCCGATCCGCCCGCGGGGCAGCGACGTGAGCGCAACGAGCGTCCGGAGCGTGCACCGCGCGGCAGCAACGGCGGTCATTTCGCGACCTACCGCATCGCCGTCGGACGCAAGCACAAGGTGTCGCCTGGAGCCATCGTCGGTGCGATCGCCAACGAAGGCGGCCTCACCCGAGGCGACTTCGGAAACATCAGCATCCGTGACGACTTCTCGCTGGTCGAGCTGCCGAACGATCTCGACTCCGAGACTCTGAACCTGCTCAAGCACACACGCATCGGCAAGAACCCGATCGATCTGCGCGTCGACATGGGCGCACCGCGTGGCCGCGGCGGATACAACAAGCGTGACGGCTACAACAAGCGGTCGCCGCGCGTCGCCGGTCGCGGCCGCGGCTGACGACACGCTCCACGCGTAACATTCACCGATTCGACGGGAAACGGGCCGATACCGGCCGGTAACCGTCGGATCGGTGAATCTTTTACGGCGAGACGGTTCCGTCGGCGTCCACGATCAGCTGGAGCCGGGGCCCGTACATCGCGATCACCTCGTCACGGCTCATCTCGGCGAACGTCGGGACTCCGATGAGATAGCGAACCATCGCCATGCCGAACACGCAGCTGATGAGCACGCGGGCGGTGTCCAGATCCACCCCGGCCTTCTCGGAGAGCAGTGGGACCATGCGGTGCGAGGCGAACTCGCCGAACGCATTCGATCGTCCGGGGTCGTTGACGATGGACCTCAGCAGTCCCTGGAGTGCAGTGCCGGTCGTCTCGCCCTCCCATGCTCCGGTGAACTCGGTGATCATCCTCGTGCCCAGCGCGGACCGGGGCCCAGTCGCGGCGCGCGTCAATTGCTCGGCGGGGTCGACCGGGACTTCGAGTGCTTCGACGAACAGGCCGTGCTTGCTGCCGAAGTAGTAGGAGACGAGCGCGACGTCGACGCCGGCCTCGGCGGCCACCGCGCGCAGTGACGTGCTCTTGAATCCGTTGCTTGCGAACATCTCTCGCGCCGCGGCCAGGATGTCGGCACGTGCCGTGGACTCTCCGCTGCGTCGTCCGGCTCGGGTGGATGAAGGCTCTGCCATGTGGTTCAGTCTACCTGAAATTCAACAGTTGTTGACTTGGCCCGGGGTTGGTCGTACCGTGTGCGTCAACAGTTGTTGAATTAATCGGAGGTTGTTGGCCATGTCCACGACAGTCCGCAAGCTGGGAGCCGTCGTCCTCGGACTCTCGATCGTCATTCCGCTCGTCCTGCTGATGTTCATCGGACCCGCGTCTCGGGGCACGCCGCACAAGGTGCCGATCGGTGTGGCGGGGCCCGCCGCTGCAGTGGGCCAGGTGAGCGCTTCGCTCGACCAGCACCAGCCGGGGGCCTTCGACGTCCGTGGGTTCGAGTCGTCAGACGACCTGCAGGACGCCGCGCGCAATCGTGAGGTGTACGGCGGGTTTGTGCTCGGCGCGCAGCCTCAGACGATCGTCGCGACCGGTGGCAGCCCCACGGTCGCGACGATGCTCACGCAGATCGGGACCGGGCTGGCCGCTCAGTCGGGTGCGCCCGCCGCCCCGGTCGTGGACGTCGCGCCGGCCACCGACGACGACTCGCGTGGTGCGGGGTTCGGTTCGATGGTCATGCCGGTCTTCATGGCCGGTGTCGCACTCGGCGCCACAGCGGCGCTAGTCGGACGTCGCCGCAGGGTGATCCTGTGGGCTCTGCCCGTCGGCGCCGCGGCCGTTTCGGCCGCGTCGATCGGCGTCGCGATGGCGGTGGGTGTGCTCGGCGGGGGATTCGTGCTTCAGTGGTTGGCTCTCGCCGCGGGGATCCTCGCGATCGCGGCGCCGGTCGCGGGTCTTGTCCGTGTCGTGGGTGCACCGGGGATCGGCGTGGCCGCGTTGCTGTTCATGCTCGTCGGAATGCCGCTCGCGGGCGTCTCCGCACCGCCGGAGTTCCTGCCGTCGATCTGGGCGACGGTGGGACAGCTGCTGCCGCTCGGCGCCACCGGGACCGCGCTGCGCAGTGCCGCGTTCTTCGACGGGGCCGGCTCTGCGGCGGCGTTCGCCGTGCTCACGGTGTGGATCGTCATCGGCTACCTGCTCCTGTCGGTTCCGAAGAAGACTCCAGAGGCAGCGAGTGACGGCGCCGCCGACGTCGATGAGCTGCGTGAACCAGCCGCAGTCTGACGGCTGAGTTCACCACCCGGGTCACGCTCAGACGAGCATCAACCGTTGACGGACGCTGAGCCACCTGGCTTCGGCGATCTGTTGATGATCGGTGAGCGCCCGCCAGAAGTCGGCGAGGTCCGCAGTCGGAGACTCCTCGCAGGCGAGCGACATCCGAGCCAGGAGCGTCGGGTATCCGCGCCGGTACCAATGGTCGATGAGCGCGACTGCGAGATGCGCGACGTCGGCGCCTCCCGGAAGCGGCCCCGCACCCGACGGCGCGGCGATGTCGAGAAGCACACTTCGCAGGCTCGCCTTCTCTTTCGGATCGGCGATGCTCTCGGTGAGAAGCGTCGGGGTCACCGGCAGTCCGGCGTCCGTGCGGGCCACCACGGCGGCGAAGACGGCGGTGTGAACCGGACGAAGGAAGAGCTCGGTGTCGACGGGGAGCACGTCCCGCGACGAGGGGTCGCGATCGTCCCGTCCGCCGACCAGCGCGTGCACGGCGGCGAGCGACACTGCCGCCGGAGCCCAGACGAGTGAGGTGAGGAACTCCAGTTCCAGGCGGATGGTGTCGTCGAGATCGGCCGATGTGTCGGTCATCCGATCACCCGCGGAAGCGTCTCGGCTGCAGATCCGGCGAGACGGATGGTCGCCAACCGCGTGAGCTCTGACGGCTCCGGGTTCACCTCGATGATGGGGACTCCCTCGACATGTGCTCGTTCGGGAAGACTCGCGGCAGGTTGAACGACTCCGCTCGTCCCGATCACGATCATCAGGTCGCAGGCGGCGACCGCATCCGATGCCGCAGCCCAGGCGTCGCGAGGAAGCAGTTCGCCGAACCAGACGACGCCGGGCCGCAGGGAGTCGCAGCACAGCGGGCACATCGGCCGGGGTGTGATGAGCGCTGTATCCGCGCTCTCGGGACGCCGACAGGATTCGCAGCGGGGCGCGAACAGGCTGCCGTGGAGGTGACTCGCGACCGTGCTGCCTGCACGTTCATGGAGATCGTCGACGTTCTGCGTGATCACCCTGACCGCACGACCGTCGATGCGTGCGGCGACGGCCAACTGCGCGAGCGCGATGTGTCCGTCATTCGGGTCGACACGGCGGACGTCGTTCGCACGCTGCGCGTACCAGTCCCACACGAGGTCTCGGTCGGCCGTCCAGCCCTCCGGCGAGGCGAGGGTCATCGGGTCGTGGTTCTCCCACATCCCGACGAGGGCGTCGCGGAACGTCGGGATGCCGCTCTCGGCCGACATGCCCGCACCGGTGAAGACGACAGTCCGCTCGGCATGCGCGATGAGCTCGGCGGCCCGTTCGGTGTCCGTCACGTGCGGTCTCCGATCAGGGATCGGAGGTGCGCTGCGGTCGTCGCGAGATCGCCTGCGCGGCGAGTGACGAGCCCCGTGGCGAACGAGAGTTTGTCGCCGACCCGCCGTGGCACGACGTGCAGGTGAGTGTGGAACACGGTCTGCATCGCGGCGCGGCCGTCATTGACTGCGAGGTTGACGCCGTGCGCGCCGAACTCGAGGGTCTTCATGGCGTCGGCGATCCGTTGAGCCGCCGCGAACAGGGGAGTGCCGAGTGCTGGATCGAGGTCGGACAGGCCGGACGAGTGTTTCCGCGGAATCACGAGCGTGTGGCCGCGGGTGACAGGAGCTCGGTCGAGGAACGCGACGACGTGCTCGTCGGAGTAGACGAGGTGTGCGGGTCCGCGTCCGGCGACGATGTCGCAGAACACGCAGGGAACGGTCGACATGGAACAAAACTAACGGCCCGGGCGCGCTTGTGCGCTCCCGGGCCGTCGGCCGGCGGAGATCAGCTGTGCCCGGAGGTGCAGACCCAGTCGTAGATGTAGCCGCCCTCGGAGTAGTAGCGGGCGTACGACTGGGCTGTGTACAGGTGGTTCGCCGTGCCGTAGCCCCAGTAGTTCGTGCCCTTGGCGATGGCACCGCAGCCGTTGACGAACTGAGTCACGACCTTGCAGTCGGAGTACGAGCAGTAGCTCAACGCGACGTTTGCGGCGTCACGGGAGTTGTCGTAGTCCCATGAGCGACCGGTCTGCCCGGTGCTCGGCGAGAGCGCGATCGCGCCGTAGTAGCTGTAGGCGTGCGCCGGAGCGGGGTCGACGATGGACGGGACGGTGAGCGCGGAGCCGACTCCGACGGCGATCAGTCCCGCGGTGACGAGACGCTTGCGGATGTTCATGGTGTTTCTCCTGTGGAAGAGAGGAAGGAAGGGGGACGAGAGGGTCAGCTGCCGGTCTTCTCACGCGGGGTCTCGCCCGACGTTGTCGACTTCGGCTTCGCGGTGGGCGCCTCGACGTTCTTCGGCTTGGTCACGTCGACCTTCTGGCCCCACTTGCTGATGTCGACGGTCAGTGTGGCGTCCTTGGCGGGGGAGACGACGACCCTGGCGACGTTGTTCTTGCCGTCGTTGGTGACGAAGACGGTGGCGTCGTAGGTCGCTTCGGCGAGCTCACCGGTGGACGGTGTCGATGCGAGACCTGCGAGGTCCTTGCCGCTGACGGTGCCGGTGATCTTGGTGGTCTCGACGCCGTTGACGGTCTCGGTGCCTGCCTTGTTGGCGCCCTGGAGTGCACGAAGGATGGCGGGGACGCCGTTCTTCGAGTCGAGGATCTTCGAGACGTCGTAGATGGATCGGCCGTCGCCGTAGTCCTGGTAGCCCTTGTCGGCGACGTCGGCGTACAGCTTGCCGTCGATGTAGACGAACGGAGCCTCGGTTGTGCGGTTGCCCATGTTCAGGGTGGTCCGTCCCTTGCCCTTGAGCTCGGGCTTGGTCTCGACGTCGGCCTCGACTTTGGTGGCGTTCAGGCTCTGCAACTTGCCGTCGATGGACAGCACGATGTGTGCACCGGTCAGGGCCTCGGTCGCGGTGGCCGCGGCGTCGAGGGTGGATTTCGCGGCCGAATCGGAGGCTGCGGTCGTCGAGCTGCTGCCGCTGTCGTCGCTGCTGGAGCACCCGGTCAGGATGACCGACGCTGCGACGACTCCTGCGAACGCTCCGGCGACGAGTCGGTATGAACGGTTCATGGATGGTGCTCCTCCCCGCGCGATCGCACCCGGTGTGCGATTCACTGCGAATTTTCTGGCTCGAAATCTAGTACGTATCGGCGTGAAGTGGGGGATACACGTCGTTTCTGCGGATGACGCGGCGCGTCCGTCGGCGCGTGTGACCACAGTCACTGGACTTTCCGGCGGCGCAGGTCCGAGTGGTTACCGACGGGTCTACCAGTGGGTATACCTCCCGGTCACCATGAAACATGAGGGATCCCTCATGTTTCTGTGGCACTATTGCCGAGTTCCCCCACACAGGCCGACAGGAGTATCCGTGACCCTCGACCAGTTCCGTACCGGCGATCGAGCAACCTCAACCGACGACGGTTCGACGAGTCTGATCGACCGCTTCGCGGCCGGCGAGAGCTATGCGATCAGCTTCGGCGGACAGGGTGGGCCGTGGTTGCCGACCCTCGCCGAGCTCGTCGCCGACGCCGACCTCGGCCGACGGATCTCCGCGATCGTCGACTCCGCCACGCGTTCCCTCGAGCCCGTCGCCGATCGTCTGGCCGCCGCAGGCGGCGATCGTTTCGCGCCTGCCGACTGGATCGCCGCCATCGACGAGGACCGCGACGTGCCGACAGACGCCGAGCTCGCGGCCGCTGAGCTGTCGGTCCCGGGCATCCTCCTCGCTCAGATCGCGGCCATCGCCAACCTGTCGAAGCAGGGTCTGGACCCGAGCAGGCTCCCGGCGAGCGCGGTCATCGGCCACTCGCAGGGGCTCCTCGCCGTCGAGGCCATCACCACCGCCGAGCATCCCCGCGAAGCCGACGACGCCGCGCTGCTCGCCATCGCTCAGCTCATGGGCGCAGCGGCGACCGTCACCGCCCGCCGCCTCGGGCTGCTCGGCTCCGCAGATCAGACCACCGAGGGCACCTCGCCGATGGTCGCGGTCAACGGCGTCCCGCCGCGCGAGATCGACGCGATGCTCGACGAATACCGCGCGTCGCTGCCCGCCGGGACCTCGGGACTGCCGACCGTCGCCATCGTCAACAACCGACGATCGATCGTCCTCTCGGGGTCACCGCGTCATCTGACCGGATTCCAGGCGCTGTGCGCGCGTCGCGCAACCGCCGAAGCCGCAGACCGCAAGGCCAAGCTGACCGGCGGAAAGCCGTTCGCACCGACCTTCGAGGAACTGGCCGTCACCGTGCCGTTCCACCATCCCGATCTCGCGCCCGCCGTCGACCTCGTCGTCGAATGGGCAGGCCTCTCCGGGCTCGACCCGCAGTTCGCGGGCCGTCTCGCGACCCGCATTCTCGTGGACCCCGTCGACTGGGTGGACCAGATCGGCGACGCCGTCGCCTCGGGTGCATCGTGGATCATCGACTTCGGCCCGGCCGATCTCGGCGCTCGACTGGCCGCCCCGCTGGTCCGTGGACAGGGCGTCGGCGTCATCGCCGCCGCCACCCGTCGTGGCCAGCGCAGTCTCTTCGTTCCGGGCAGCGCCCCCGCCGTCGCGCGGCCGTGGTCGGCCTTCTCGCCGCGCCTCGTGTCGCTGCCGACAGGCCGCACCGTCGTCGACACAGCTTTCACTCGACTCACCGGCCGATCGCCGATGCTCCTCGCGGGCATGACCCCGACCACCGTCGACCCGGCGATCGTCGCGGCGGCCGCCAATGCGGGCCACTGGGCCGAGCTCGCAGGCGGCGGACAGGTGACCGAGGAGATCTTCGCGTCCAACGTCGCCAAGCTCACCGATCTGCTCGACGAGAACCGCCAGGTGCAGTTCAACTCGCTGTTCCTCGACCCCTACCTGTGGAAGCTGCAGCTCGGCGGCAAGCGCCTCGTGCAGAAGGCTCGCGCCCAGGGGGCTCCGTTCGACGGTGTCATCATCACCGCGGGCATCCCCGAGCTCGACGAGGCGGTGGATCTCGTCGGCGAACTGAACGACGCGGGTCTGCACTACGTCGCCTTCAAGCCGGGCACCGTCGACCAGATCCGCGCCGTCATCCGCATCGCGATCGCGGTTCCGCAGTTCCCGGTCATCGTTCAGATCGAAGGCGGACGCGCAGGCGGCCATCACTCGTGGGAAGATCTCGACGACCTGCTCCTCGCCACCTACGGCGAGCTCCGCGACCGACCGAACGTCGTCGTCTGCGTCGGCGGAGGCATCGGAACCCCCGAACGCGCGTCGGAGTACCTGACCGGCGAATGGTCCGCGCGGTACGACTACCCGTCGATGCCGCTGGACGGCATCCTGATCGGCACGGCCGCGATGGCGACGCTGGAGGCCACCACCTCACCCGAGGTGAAGCAGCTGCTCGTCGACACCGAGGGCTGCGACACCTGGATCGGCGCGGGCCACAGTGAGGCCGGCATGGCTTCGGGCCGCAGCCAGCTCGGCGCGGACATCCACGAGATCGACAATTCAGCGTCACGCTGCGGTCGCCTCCTCGACGAGGTGGCGGGCGATGCCGACGCCGTGGCCGAGCGACGCGACGAGATCATCGCCGCGATGGAGCGCACCGCCAAGCCGTACTTCGGCGACGTCAGCACCATGACCTACCTCGAGTGGCTCACCCGCTTCGCCGAGCTCGCAGTGGGCGCCGACGGCGAGTACGCATGGGCCGACATCACGTGGGAGCAGCGTTTCGTCGACATGCTCCGGCGCACCGAGGCCCGGATGCACCACCTCGACACAGGCGAGTTCGAGTCGCTGTTCGGCGTCCGGGTGGACGACGCGCACGGTGCGATCGCTCGCCTGGCCGAGACCTTTCCCGCTGTCGAGGCCGACATCCTGCATCCCGCGGATGTGGCGTTCTTCCTGGAGCAGTGCCGCACGCCCGGCAAGCCCGTCAACTTCGTCCCCGTCATCGACAAGGACGTCCGCCGCTGGTGGCGTTCGGACTCCCTCTGGCAGGCGCACGACGCCCGCTACTCCGCAGACGAGGTCTGCATCATCCCGGGCACTGTCGCGGTGTCCGGCATCACCCAGGTCGACGAGCCGGTCGGCGACCTGCTGAATCGATTCGAAGCCCAGGTCGTCGCCGATCTGCGCACCTCCGGTGAGCAGGCGCAGGTCGTCGCCGCGCGTCGTCGGCGGGGCATCGTCAGCGAGTCCGGGCCGCTCAGCATTCTGATCGAAGCCGAAGACGTGCTCTGGGCAGGTCGCCAGGTCCGCAATCCCATCGCTCTCCTCGGCGACCGCGAGGCATGGACCGTGTACGACGGCGAGTACGCCGAGCACTCCACGGGCGCGATGATCGCTTACGTCCCGGACGCGGAGACCGCGGACGACGAGATCCGTCTCGACCTGGTGATCCCGGTGTCCGGCTCGATCCTGCGCATCCCGTTCACCGGCGACCTCAAGGTGGTCGACGGCGGCAGCCCCCGCGTCACCACCGCGGGCGCAGCCGATGCCATGCGCGACCTGCTCACCGTCGCCGCAGGCGGCGATCTGCTCACTCTCACCGACGGCGCTACCTCCGGCACCGTCGCGTGGCGCGCCGATTCGGTCGCCGATCACAGCGGCGCGACGTCGTCGGGTCTTCCGACTCGATTCGGCGCGACCACGCCGTCGTCGCCCAACGGTTTCGCGGTGCCCGACGCGCTCGTCGTGGCTTGCTGGCCGACGGTGTTCAGCGTGATCGGCGGAGTCTCGACCGATGACGGCCGACCAGTGGTCGAAGGGCTGCTCGACCTGGTCCACCTGGATCACGCCATCACCCTGGAGACCGCGCTCCCGACAGTCGACACAGACCTGACCGTCGCAGCGCGCTGCGTCGGCGTCAGCGACGCCGACGTGGGACGCGTCGTCGAGGTCGAGGTGACCGTCACCGACGGCGACACCCCGATCGCCCAGCTCGTCGAGCGCTTCGCGATCCGCGGCCGCACCGGCGACGCGAGCCTGGCCGACCCGGCCCGGGCCGGCGGCGCACTGAGCGACGAGCGGACCGGCACCCGTAAGCACCTGCGATCGGTGACGGTCAACGCACCGTCCCGCATGCACGGCTTCGCCGTCGTCTCGGGCGACCGCAACCCCATCCACACCGATCCGCTCGCGGCCCGCCTGGCCGGACTCGGCGACCCGATCGTCCACGGCATGTGGCTCTCGGCGCTCGCCCAGCAGGTCGTGACCGCCTCCGACTCCGGTCAGCCGACCCCCGCACCGCGCGCTCTGCTCGGTTGGACCGCGCGCTACCTGGGCATGGTCCGTCTCGGCGACGCCGTGGACGTCCGTGTCGACCGTGTCGGAATCGACTCCGGTCGCGAAGTCATCGAGGTGACCGCCAAGGTCGACGGTGAGCTCGTGATGGCGGCCACCGGACTGCTCGCCGCGCCGCGGACCGTCTACGCGTTCCCCGGCCAGGGCATCCAGAGCAAGGGCATGGGCCTGGAAGCTCGGTCACGCAGTGCTGCCGCCCGCGACATCTGGGACCGCGCCGACAAGCACACCCGCGAGACGCTCGGCTTCTCCATCCTCGCGGTGGTTCGCGACAACCCGACAACACTCGTCGCCAACGGCGAACGATACTTCCACCCGGACGGGGTGCTGTTCCTGACGCAGTTCACGCAGGTCGCGATGGCCACACTCGGCGTCGCGCAGATCGCTGAACTGCGAGAAGCGGGCGCATACGTCGAAGACTCGATCACCTGTGGCCACTCGGTCGGCGAGTACAACGCACTCGCCGCCTGCGCCGGTGTGCTGCCGCTCGAAGCGGTCCTCGAAGTCGTGTTCCAGCGCGGCAGCGCCATGCATCACCTGGTTCCCCGCGACGCGAAGGGCCGAAGCGACTACCGTCTCGCAGCGATCCGACCGAGCCAGTTCGGTCTGGCCGACGCCGACGTCGAGGCGTTCGTCTCCGGAATCGGCGCCGACGCAGATGAGTTCCTGCAGGTGGTCAACCTCAACCTGCTCGGGTCCCAGTACGCGATCGCCGGCACCGTCCGCGGGCTCGAACTGCTCGAAACCGAGATCGACCGGCGTCGCGCCGAGTTCGGCGGCAAGCGGGCGTTCATCCTCGTCCCCGGCATCGACGTGCCGTTCCACTCGACGGTTCTGCGTGCCGGTGTGCCGGAGTTCCGCGGGAAGCTCGACGAACTCCTGCCGGAGGTCATCGACCCCGACATCCTCGTCGGCAACTACATCCCGAACCTCGTCCCGCGCCTGTTCAACCTGGGCCGCGACTTCGTCCAGGAGATCGCCGATCTGGTTCCGTCCGAGCCGCTCGACGCAGTTCTCGCCGACTGGGAGTCGTGGGAGGCCCGTCCGGCCGAACTCGCCCGGGTCATCCTCATCGAGCTCCTGGCGTGGCAGTTCGCCAGTCCGGTCCGGTGGATCGAGACGCAAGACCTGCTGTTCTCGACCGTCGAACAGGGCGGACTCGGGATCGATCGCTTCGTCGAGGTCGGCGTCAAGTCGGCCCCGACACTGACCGGGCTCGCCCGCAACACCCTCAAGCTGCCGCCGTATGGCGCAGCGGTCACCGAAGTCCTCAACGCGCAGACCGATGAACAGCTCCTGCGTGCCGAGGACAGTGCCCCAGAACCGGTCGAGGACCCTGAGGAAGGTGAAACGGCGCCGGCCGAGGCGGCCGTCGAAGCCGCACCAGTCGCCGCCGCCGCACCAGTCGCTGCAGCCGCCGGTCCGCGCCCGGACGACATCACGTTCGGTCCCGCCGACGCGGTCCGCGCAGTCATCTCGCTCTGGACCAAGATGACACCGTCGCAGATCGGCTCCGCGGACACGATCGAGTCCCTGTGCGACGGTGTGTCGTCCCGACGCAACCAGTTGCTGCTCGACATCGGCGGCGAGCTCGGCCTCGGCGCCATCGACGGTGCCGCAGAGGCGGAGATGCACGCTCTCGCTGCAACAGTCGAGACGATGGCCCGCGGGTACAAGCCGCTCGGCGACGTCCTCACCGACGCCGTCGGCGATCAGATCCGCAAGGTGGCCGGACCCGTCAACAAGCGTCAGAACTACATCGTCGACCGTGTGACCGACACGTGGCAACTCGGTGGTGGATGGGCGCAGCACACGCTCGTCGCGGTCGCGCTCGGATCGCGCGACGGCGCCAGTGTCCGCGGCGGCGATCTCGGCGACCTGCTCGAGAGCGCCGTCACCACGGTGAACGATCTCGACAACCTCGTCGACCGGGCGGTCCGCTCGGTCGGTGCGGCCCGCGGCATCAGTGTGGAACTGCCCGCGGCGGGCGGAGCAGCGGGAGGTGCAGTCGACTCGGCTGCACTCGACGCACTCGCCGAGCACATGGGCGGCAAGGACGGAGTCCTTGCGGCCACGGCAAACACGATCCTCGCGAAGCTCGGCCTCACCTCGACGGCGTCGACCGAGGAGATCCTCGACGACCCGAACGCCGTCGCCGCACAGCGGATCAGCGACGAGCTCGGCGCGGACTGGGTCCGCACCGTCACTCCGTCGTTCGACGAGCAGCGCGCCGTCCTCCTGGACGACCGTTGGGCCAGCGCTCGTGAAGACCTCGCACGCTTGTGGCTGCTCGACGAGACCACGATCGATGCCGACCACGATCGCATCGTCGCCCGGCTGGCGGGCAGCGGCGAGACCGTCGCCGAGCACGCCACCTGGTGGCAGGGCAAAGCACTGCACAGGGGCTTCCGTGTGCACGCCCGTCTGTTCGCCGCGATCGCCGAGGCGGCGCAGTCGACGCAGGCAGGAGCCTTCGCGGACGACGTCGCCGTCGTGACCGGTGCATCGCCCGACTCGATCGCCGCGTCGGTCGTCGGAGAGCTCTTGAGCGGGGGAGCGACGGTCGTCGCGACCACCTCGCGATTGAGCAGCGAACGCCTCGGGTTCTACAAGGAGCTCTACCGAGACCACGCGAGCCACTGCGCCGCGCTCTGGGTGGTGCCGGCGAACCTCGCGTCGTACGTCGACGTGGACGCCGTCGTCGAGTGGATCGGCACCGAGCAGACCGAGAACCTCGGCGCCACTACGGGTGTCATCAAGCGGGCCATGACGCCGACCCTGCTGTTCCCGTTCGCAGCACCTCGGGTCGCGGGCGACCTCACCGACGCTGGTGGTCGTGCCGAGATGGAGATGAAGGTCCTCCTGTGGTCCGTGGAACGGATGATCGCTGGTCTCGGCGCCATCGGTGCAGATCACGACCTCGACTCGCGCCTGCACGTGGTCCTGCCGGGCTCGCCCAATCGTGGCATGTTCGGCGGTGACGGTGCGTACGGCGAGTCGAAGGCGGCGCTCGACGCGCTCGTCACCCGCTGGGGCGCCGAGGAGTCGTGGGGATCGCGCACCACGATCGCGCACGCCCTCATCGGGTGGGTTCGCGGGACCGGCCTCATGGGCGGCAACGACGGCATGGTCGCCGCAGTGGAGGCGGCGGGTGTCCGCACGTGGAGCACCGAGGAGATGGCAGGCGAGCTCGTGTCGCTGTGCACCGCCGACAAGCGCGCACAGGCCCGGGTGGAGCCGATCGTCGCCGATCTGACCGCCGGGCTCGATCCGAACATCGATCTGAAGGCATTGGCGAAGGCCGCTGCGGCCGACACCGTCGACGAGCCCGAGACGGACGTCGACGAGCCGGTCAACCCGCTGGTCGCGGCACTCCCGTTCCCGGCACGCGCCGACCTCCCGACCGCTCATGAGTGGCCGGAGATCACGGCCCGCCCTGAGGACATGGTTGTCATCGTCGGCGCGGGTGAGGTGGGACCCTACGGTTCGTCGCGTACCCGATTCGAGATGGAGGTCGACGAGAAGCTGTCGGCCGCAGGCGTTCTCGAACTCGCATGGAACACCGGTCTCGTCACCTGGGAGGAGACCCCGAAGCCGGGCTGGTACGACGTCGAGTCGGGCGATCCGGTCGCCGAGGCCGACATCGCCGACCGCTACCACGACGAGGTCGTCGCTCGATGCGGCATCCGCCGCTACGTCGACGAGGGCGCGATGGTCGACAACTCGTCGCCGCTGCTCGAGTCGGTGTTCCTCGACGAGGACCTCACGTTCACCGTTCCGAACGAGGCCGCCGCTCGTGCGTTCGCGTCGGCTGACCCGGAGCGCACGCGCATCGTGGCCACCGAGTCCGGCGACTGGAGCGTGACCCGCCTGGCGGGCACCGAGATCCGCGTCCCGCGTCGCTTCGAACTCTCGCGCACCGTCGGCGGCCAGATCCCGACAGGCTTCGACCCGGTCCGCTGGGGCGTCTCGCCCGACATGGCGGAGTCGGTCGACCGCGTCGCCCTGTGGAACCTCGTCGCGACCGTCGACGCGTTCATCACTGCGGGCCTCACCCCGTCGGAACTGATGCGGTGGGTCCACCCCGGTCTGGTCGCCAACACCCAGGGCACCGGCATGGGTGGCATGACGTCGATGCGTTCGCTGTACGTCGACACGCTGCTCGGCGAGTCGAAGGCGAACGACATCCTGCAGGAAGCGCTGCCCAATGTGGTCGCCGCGCACGTCGTGCAGTCGTACATCGGCAGCTACGGCGCCATGATTCACCCGGTCGCCGCGTGCGCCACCGCGGCCGTCTCGGTCGAGGAGGGCGCAGACAAGATCCGCCTCGGCAAGGCGCTGTTCGCAGTGGCGGGCGGCTTCGACGACGTCGGCATCGAAGGCATCGTCGGCTTCGGCGACATGTCGGCGACCGCCGATTCGGCGGCGATGAAGGCCAAGGGCATCGACGAACGTCGCTACTCGCGAGCCAACGACCGTCGACGCAGCGGATTCGTCGAGTCGGCGGGCGGCGGAACCGTCCTTCTGGCTCGCGGCGACGTCGCAGCCCAGCTCGGGCTTCCGGTCCTCGGTGTGGTGGCATGGGCGCAGAGCTTCGGCGACGGCGTTCACACGTCGATCCCGGCTCCGGGCCTCGGCGCACTCGGTGCGGCTCGTGGACAGAAACTGTCCCCGTTGGCCACATCCCTCGCCTCGCTCGGTGTGAGCCCCGACGATGTCGCAGTCGTGTCCAAGCACGACACGTCGACCCGGGCCAACGACCCGAACGAGTCGGAACTGCATGAGCGTCTCGCCGGTGCGATCGGCCGTGGCGACGGAGCTCCGCTGTTCGTCGTGTCGCAGAAGTCGCTGACCGGTCACGCCAAGGGCGGCGCGGCGGCATTCCAGCTGATCGGCCTGTGCCAGGTGCTCCGCGAGGGCGTGGTCCCGCCGAACCGCAGTCTCGACTGCGTCGACGAGAAGATGGCCGAGTACCCGCACCTGGTGTGGCCGCGGGAGACCCTGCGGATGGGAGAGCGTTTCCCGCTCAAGGCCGGCCTGCTGACCAGCCTCGGCTTCGGGCACGTCTCCGGTCTCATCGCCGTGGTCCATCCCGAGGCGTTCGTCTCGTCGCTCGACGAGAACGCGCGCGCGGACTACCGACGCGCGGCCGCAGCTCGACTGCGTGACGGACAGCAGCGTCTGCTCTCGGCCATGTGCGGCGGTGAACCCGCCTACCAGCGGCCGGCGGACCGTCGTCTCGGCGACGGCGACGAGCACACCGCTGAGGCGTCGCTCCTGCTGAACCCGGAGGTCCGTCTCGACGCAGAGGGCTCGTACGCATGACCACACCGGATGCACGATGAGCATCGTCGGAGTCGGCATCGACATGGTGTCGGTGACTGAGTTCGCCGAGCAGCTCAAGCAGCCCGGCTCGACGTTCGCCCGCCGGTTCTCGGTAGGCGAACGTCGGGATTCGGCCGACCGGACCGGTGCCGACGACCGTCACCTCGCGGCGCGCTGGGCGGCGCGTGAAGCCGTGATCAAGGCGTGGTCGTCGAGCCGGTTCGGTCTGGCGCCGGTGCTGCCCGAGACGGCGGTGAACGAGGTGGAGGTGCAGTCGGACGCCCACGGCCGTCCGCGCATCCGTCTGCACGGCGACCTGGCCGAGCAGATCGGACACCTGCGGATCCACGTGTCGTTGACGCACGACGGCGACATGGCCGCAGCGGTCGCGATCCTCGAGGAAGCCTGACGCTTCAGCGGCTGACGGCGTCCTCAAGGAGCAGGTAGCCGGCGAGCATCCGCTTGAGCTCGCCGACGACCTTCTGATGATCGTGCGGCTCCTGCACCGAGAAGCTCAGCAGCGAGTACGACGCGTGGACCAGCACCTCGGCCATCATCTGACGTCGTTGTCTCTCCGACGTCGGGGTTAGCGGCGCGAGGATCCGCGCGACCTGCTCGGCCAGGATCTTCTCGGTGATCGACGCGGTCGCTCGCGTCGCAGGCGTCGACTGGACGGCCAGCCACACCGCGCGCCTCGACGGGTCCGTGCGCCACAGTTCCGCGAGGTGATCGAGGAACTTCTCCAACAGCTCAGGCCATTTGAGGGACGGGATCTCGGCGGCGAACGCCGACAGCTCGTTGCTGACGGCGGTCGTGTCCTGCCGGTCGAGTTCGCACACCACGACGTACTTGTTGGCGAAGTACTGGTAGATGGTGCCGATCGGCAGGTCGGCGCGCTGGGCGATCTGTTCACACGTCAACGATTCGAATCCGACGTCGATGAGCACCTCGCGCGCGGACGACAGGATGGAGTCGAACGTGCGCCGACTGCGCTCTTGGGTCGGACGCTTGCGGGGAACGAGTTCCACTGGGAGCGGTGCCGCTAGACTGAGAGGTCGCGGCGCAACTTGGCGACGTGGCCGGTGGCGCGCACGTTGTACTGGGCTGCTTCGATCACACCGTTCTCATCGACGAGGAATGTCGACCGGATGACGCCCTGCACGACCTTCCCGTACAGCTTCTTCTCGCCGAACGCGCCCCACGCCGTCAGTACTTCTTTCTCGGGGTCGCTGAGCAGCGGGAACGTCAGCTCGTCGCGTTCGACGAACTTGGCGAGCTTGGCGGGCTTGTCGGGGGAGATGCCGACGACGTCGATGCCCTGACCGGTGAGTTCGGCGAGACTGTCGCGGAAGTCGCACGCCTGCTTGGTGCAGCCGGGTGTCATGGCGGCGGGGTAGAAGTAGACGATCACCTTGCGGCCCTCGTAGTCCGCGAGTGACACGGGCTTCTCAGTGGAGTCGAGCAGGGTGAATTCCGGGGCCTTGTCACCAACGGTGAGGCGTGCGTTCTCCGACATACCGCCAGGCTATCCGATCGCCCGACCTGATCGGCCGCCATGCGCCACAGCCCTTATAGGCTGGTCTGCACAAGTAGGCTTGCCTGCACAGACACAACAAGCAGAAGTGGAGACGCCGTGGCCGGGGAAACCGAACGGATCGAGAAAGAAATCGCACAGGCGCGCGAGGAGCTGGCCAAGACGCTCGATCAGCTCGCCGTGCGCGCCAATCCGGAACGTCTCGCGAACGACGCGAAGAGCAAGGCCCTCGCTGTGCTGGCGAGCCCCCCGGTGAAGTTCGGCCTCATCGGAGTCGGCGCGCTCGCCGTTGTGGTCGTGATTCGCAAGATCGTCCGCTGATGAGCCGCGAGAAGAGCTGAAAATAGAGTCTGACCAGCCGATTTTTGTTCTGGTTACATCTACTGTTAATGTTTCTTCTCGCAAGGCCAAGCGCCATTAGCTCAATTGGCAGAGCAGCTGACTCTTAATCAGCGGGTTCGGGGTTCGAGTCCCTGATGGCGCACATAGGAAAAAGACCCCCTCCAGTCGGAGGGGGTCTTTTTCGTTGCCGGCGAGAGCCGGTCCTCATCCGCGTCGTGTGGCGTCCGCCTCAGCCTCGTCCATTCGAAGCTAGGTGACGCTAACCTAATTCACCATGATGATCAGGAGAGCTGCCGTCCTCGGTGCCGCTGCCGTCCTCGCCGCGTCGATGGTCGGAACCGGAGCGGTGTCCGCGGAGAAGCCGACGCGCGACGCGGGTATCACCGATGTCGTGATCGTTCCGGGCCAGACCTTCGGCGGCACGCCATATCAGCCGCTCGCCGCGACTCTGCGCGACAAGGGATACCGGACGCATGTCCTCGAGCTCGCGGGCACGGAACTGCGCGAGGATCCGGCGAAGATCGGGGCTGCGGTCGACCGGATCCGTGCCGATCGACCGAGTGCGAAGATCGCGCTCGTCGGACACAGCATCGGCGGACTGACGGCCCGCTGGTATCTGAAGGAACTCGGGGGCGCGTCGAAGGTCGCCGCGTACATCGCGGTCGGAGCGCCGCAGTACGGCTCGATGGGCGGCTGCTCGCAGCGGGGGCAGGCGCGACTGGTCTGCCCGGGCACCGACTACATCACCCAGGTCAACGCGGGGGACGACACCCCTGGGGACACCGCATACTTCGGCATCCGCAGCGAGCGGGAATGGGCGAGCGGCCACCTCGACGGTGGACAGTGCCGTGTGACCCCGGTGCGGGGCTACTCGCCGCTGCCGGACGTCGGTGTCGAGCACATGGTGGAGACTATCGATCCGGCAGGACAGGCCGCGATCGCGACAGCGCTGTCCGGGCGTTGCGACGGTGAATTCGTCGACGAGAAGGACGGGGTGATCACCTACGAGTCGTCGGAGTTCCCCGGCGGTTACCCGGATGTCGCCGCTCCGCGGGCCAAGTAGACGTCCAAACCTCGACTACGACTCTAGGTGGACGCGTCGTTCGGCTGAATGCTCCGACTGTGATCCTGTGCGTCCTCGGTGGTGCTTGTCGGAGGGTGTCGGTACTCTCGAACGCGAATCCTCGCAGGCTGAATCGCCATTGACCTGCCGCTACGCCGTTGGGCGGCGTAGGGGTGGGCGATGGCCGGTCGTGTGGTGGGGGATGACGGTCAATGTCGGATACGTGAAACGTGTTCGGCGTCTCGTACAATCGAGAAAACGGAATACCGGTCCGTTTACGGGTCACACAGTTTTGGGAGCAAGATGGGCATCACTCGGAGCGGCCTCCGTCGACCTCGCGTCAAAGCGACCTCTGCAGTCGCTTTGATGGTCGCGGCCACCGCATTCCTCTCGGCGTGCAGCGGCGTCAGCGGCTACGACACGGAAGTGCACGCGAACGGCGAGTTCGGCGACATGATCAAGCCTGCCGTCTCGATCACCGACGAGGACGGCAAGCCGCTGACGAAGAACGAACTCGGCGTTCAGCCGGGCCGTCCGGTCGTCGTCAAGGCCACCGAGGGCGCCATCTCCGATGTGCGCATCAAGAAGTCCGACGGTGGTCTCATCAAGGGTGAGTTGAGCGACGACGGCACCACCTGGACAAGCGCCGAGCCGTTCGGCTACGACCGGACCTACACGGTCAACGCGACGGCCACCGGCGTCGGCGGCAAGACCGTGCAGACCACCAAGTTCCGGACCCGTTCGCCCGAGAACCAGACCGCTGCCTACATCGGCCCGCCGGACGGCGAGACCGTCGGCGTCGCGCAGACCGTCTCGGTCCGCTTCGACGAGGCGATCGGCAACCGCAAGGCCGCGCAGGACGCCATCAAGATCACGTCCACTCCGGCCGTCGAGGGTGCTTTCTACTGGATCAGTGATCAGGAAGTCCGCTGGCGTCCCGAGAACTACTGGGCCTCGGGCACCAAGGTGAACGTCAAGGTCAACATCTTCGGCATCGACCTCGGCAACGGCACCTTCGGCCAGGAGAACGCCTCGTCGAGCTTCAAGGTCGGCCGCGACCTCGAGATGTTCGTCGACGACAACGACAAGATGGTCGTCGTCAAGAAGAACGGCAAGGTCATCCGGACCATGCCGACGTCGATGGGCAAGGAATCCGCGCCCACGAACAACGGCATCTACATGATCGGCGACCGCGTCGACCACATCATCATGGACTCGTCCACCTACGGCGTCCCCACGAACTCGGCTGACGGCTACCGCACGCCGGTCGACTACGCCACTCAGATGTCCTACAGCGGCATCTACCTGCACTCGGCACCCTGGTCGGTGTGGGCACAGGGCAACACGAACACCAGTCACGGCTGCCTCAACCTCAGCCCGGACGACGCGCTGTGGACAGTGCGCAACACACTGCGCGGCGACCCGGTGACCGTCAAGAACACGATCGGCGACCCGCTGCCGGGCACCGACGGCCTCGGCGACTGGAACATCCCGTGGTCGACGTGGAAGAAGGGCAACGCGAAGGGCTGATCGCGAAGTAGCGAGTCGCCTCGGAGCGAAGAGTTTCCGAACTGGTCAAGGTCCGGTGGGGTCATCCCCACCGGACCTTGTCATTGGTCAGTGTTAAGATCGCGGCGATCGAAAAAAGTCACCGAAGATTGGTATGAACACCATGGCTCGTCCCAGCTGGGAAACCGAGGATCTGTCCGCACTGCGTGAGATGGCCCGCGCCTTCTGCGAGAAGGAGATCGCGCCCAACACCGAGCGGTACATCGAGCAGCATCACGTCGATCGTGACCTGTGGACCAAGGCAGGCGAGGTCGGCCTTCTCGGCATGTCGATTCCCGAGGAGTACGGCGGCGGCGGCGGCACCTTCGCTCACGAGGCCGTCCTGATCGAAGAGCAGGCGCGTGTCGTCGACTCCGCCTGGGGCCAGAGCCTGCACAACGGGATCGTCGCTCACTACATCTTGGCGTACGGCTCCGAAGAGCAGAAGAAGACGTGGCTTCCGAAGATGGCGTCGGGAGAGGTCGTCGGCGCGATCGCGATGACCGAGCCGGGTACAGGTTCGGACCTGCAGAACATCAAGACCAAGGCAGTCAAAGACGGTGACGACTACGTCATCGACGGCTCCAAGACCTTCATCACCAACGGTGGTCAGGCCGATCTGGTGATCGTCGTGGTCAAGACCGATTCCAACGAGGGTGCGAAGGGTATCTCGCTCGTCCTGGTCGAGACCGACCGCGAAGGTTTCAGCCGAGGCCGAATCCTCGACAAGGTCGGCATGCGCGGTCAGGACACCGCGGAACTGAGTTTCTCCGGCGTCCGCGTCCCGCAGTCGAACCTGCTCGGCGAGCAGGAGGGCCTCGGCTTCATCCAGCTCATGACGCAGCTTCCGCAGGAACGCCTCATCATCGCCGTCGCTTCGGTGGCGGGCATGGAGGTCGCGTTGGAGAAGACCGTCGCCTACACCAAGGAACGCACCGCGTTCGGTCGCCCGGTGTTCGGATTCCAGAACACCAAGTTCAAGCTGGCCGAGGTCGCCACCGAAGCTCACGTGGCCCGCGTGTTCCTCGACGACTGCATGGAGAAGCACCTGCGCGGCGAGCTCGACATCCCGACGGTGGCCATGGCGAAGTGGTGGACCACCGACCGCGCCATGCAGGTCGCCGACACCTGCCTGCAGCTCTTCGGCGGCTACGGCTACATGAACGAGTACCCGATCGCTCGCATGTGGGCCGACAACCGTGTCCAGATGATCTACGGCGGAACCAACGAGATCATGAAGGAGATCATCTCTCGTTCGCTGTGAGCTAGGTGTCGGGGAAGTACAGCTAGGGGTTGGTGAAGGCGGCGAGGAACTCGGTCAGCATCTTCGCGGTGACCGGCCGCGGCAGAAGGTCGATCGCCGCTATCACCGCGCTCAGGTCCAACGCGTCCGACGCGGCGGCGGGGTCGGTGTGCGGATCGATTCCCGCACCGACGAGCACCGCCTCGGTCGTCGCGGAGTCGAGACCGAGCGCGTCGTCGACACCGACGGCACCCGAGGCGAACGCTGCACCGAGTTCGGCCAATGCGGCGGGTGCCTGAGCGGGCGCGACTCCACGTGCGTCGGCCGCTCCCAGCACCAACGCCTCCGACAACTCTCCGACGATCCTCTCGGTGACAGGGGTGATCGTTAGATGGGTGCTCGGTGCGAGAACCGTTCCGTCACTCTGCGTGAACCCGGGCTGGGCCTGAAGGATGAATCCACGTGCGGCCACTTCATCGGCCCAACGATGCGGGTCGACGGGGTCGGGGGCGTCGTGGTCGGCGGCGACGGCGAAAACGGGTCCCTGCGGATCACCGACCACGCGGAGTCCGTCGATGTTCCGGATGGTGTCGATCAGTGCAGACTGGGCCGAGGAGATGTCGCCGACCAGCTTGCTGAACCCCTCGGCGCCCAGATGGCGGGTGATCGCCCAGGCTGACGCGAGCCCCGCCGCCGATCTGGAACCGAGCAAGGTGGCGTTGACGATCGGGTATCCGGGCCAGTCGGTGGTCGCGAAGTACGCGGCACGATGACGGTCACGGTCGGTGTGCAACAGAATCGACGCGCCCTTGGGCGCGTATCCGTACTTGTGGAAGTCGGCGGACAGGCTCGTCACGCCGGGCACCCGGAGGTCCCAGGCAGGCAACTCCTCCGGCCACCACGCCAGCGCGAATCCGC
The DNA here is from genome assembly GCF_000344135.1 of Gordonia malaquae NBRC 108250. Lineage (GTDB taxonomy): Bacteria > Actinomycetota > Actinomycetes > Mycobacteriales > Mycobacteriaceae > Gordonia > Gordonia malaquae. The sequence continues at coordinate 79,567 of NZ_BAOP01000014.1, forward strand.
CGAGGCACGCGTCGACGTGCAACGGCAGTCCGAGGTCGAGCGCGACTGCTCCGATCTCCTCGATCGGGTCGAGGGCTCCGGTCGGGTAGTTCGGAGCGGATGCGACAAGCAGGAACGTGTCGTCGGTGACGGCGCCGGCCATCGCTTGCGGGTCGACGCGGGTGGTGATGGGGTCGACGGGTACCCGGCGCGCGGTGACACCGAGGAGTTTCGCGGCCTTGTCGAACGCTGCGTGGGCAGTGGACGGCATCACGATGCTGCCGGATCCGGCGCGGGTTCCGGAGTGCTCGCGAGCCGCGAGAACGGCGAGCACGCAGCTCTCGGTTCCGCCGGACGTGATCGATCCCACCGCGTCGTCCGATCCGAACGCGGTGCGCGCGAAGGTGATCAGATCTCGTTCGCACGACGCGACCGAGCCGAAGACAGTCGGATCGAGACCGTTGACCGGCTGGACCATGGCGGCTGCGTCAGCGGCGAGGCGGTCGATCTCGGCGAGTCCGGGATCGTAGACGTACGACAGGATCCGTCCGCCGTGCGTCGGAGCGTCGCCGGCCCGCCTGGACGCGAGTTCGTCGAGGACGTCGTCGATGGGACTGCCCGGTGAGGTCACTGTGTCGTCTTTCGTTCGTAGCGGAGGAGGACTGCGACGCTGACCGCGACGAGCAGGGCGGGCAGCAACGAGAACCCGAGGGAGATGCCCGTGCGAGCGAGGTCGGTCTGCTGTGCCGTCTCGTCCCCGCTGGAGGAGACGAAGCCGGTGGCGGCCAACACGAGCAGGTAGACGCCGGGACCGAGCGCGAGGCCGAGCGTCTCGCCCGCCGTCCACAAGCCGGAGAGTGCACCGCCCTGATCACGTCCTCGATCCTGCGACACTTCATCGATCACATCGGGCAACATCGCGAGGGGGAACGTCTGCATGCCGGCGTAGCCGACACCCGCGATCGCGACGAGCGCGAACATCCACGGCCCCGGTGCGGCGACCGCCCCGGACAGGCCGAGCGCCGCGACGCCGAACAGGACTGACGCCGCGAGCAGACCTGCGCGTTTGCCTTGGCGTACACCGACCCGCACCCACAGGGGCATCACCAGAAGCGCGGGCGCGACCAGTGCGACGAACACGATCGTCAATGCGCCCTTGTCCTCGAGCACATACGTCGCCACATACTGAGCACCCGCGAGCATGACCGCCGAGGCGAGAGCCTGCAGGACGTAGACGGTCAGCAGAATCCGGTAGTGGGTGTTGGTCGTGAACGCGGTGAATGCGTCGCGGTGATGCAGGTCCGTGGCGTCGGCGCCGGTGACCGGGCGGGCCCTGGTCGCGGCGAACGAGGTCGCGACCGTCATCCCCGTCGCGATGAGGGCGACGGACGCGACCGCCATGACCGCGTAGCCGACGGCTCCGCCGCCGAGAGCGTCTCGCACGGCGGGTGCACCCGCCCCGATCACCAGGATCGTCAAAGCGAGCACCGCGATCCGAACCGAGATGAGTCGGGTTCGCTCGTTGTAGTCGGGTGTCAGTTCGGTGGGCAGCGCCACGTATGGAACCTGGAAGCACGCGTAAGCGACGGCGCTGAGGGTGAAGAACAGCAGCACCCAGGCCGCGGCCGCCGCAGGCCCGAACGACTGCGGTGTGCTGAAGGTGAGGATGAACGCGGGAACTAGCGCGAATGCGCCGAGCCGCATCAGTCGCGTTCGCGTGCCCGTCGCGGCGGCCGCTCGGTCGCTGATCGCGCCGATGACCGGGTTGATCACCACATCGATCGCCTTGGGTATGACCACGACGATCGACGCGATGAGGGCGGCCACCCCGAGAGTGTCGGTCAGGTAGTACGCGAGGACGAGCCCCGGCAGGACGCCGAAGCCTCCGGTGCCGACGCTTCCGGCGGCGTACCCGCCGACAACTCTGCGGGGGAGCGCCGTCATGGCCGGTAGGCCTCCACACGTTCCCACATCGCGGCGTACGATTCCGCCGCCCGGTACAGGTCAGCGACCAGTGCGGCGCCGTCAGCGCCCGCCTGAAGCCGCATCCCCTGGATCCAGTCGGGAAGGAGGCCGTAGTGGGCGGTGCCGTCCTTCGTCACGTCGAATACTCGTACACCGGTCCGCTGGCGACTGACGACGGCGCCGTTCGGCATGGTGAAGGGGTAGGTGACAGGTGTTCCAGTCTTCCGCGGTGGCGCCTGCGCGCCCAGCCCGTTCATGTCCGGACCGAACCCGAGGCCGAACGGGCGGTCTTTCGGCGCGGCCTTGCGTGCCTCTCGCCACTCGTCGATGAACGACTCGGTCTCACCGCCGTACAGGCCGACGACGCCGCCCGCCGCCATGATGCGACGGTAGTTCAGCTCGTCGGTCCACGAATGGGACGAGACGACACCCGGATAGCGGAGAGCACTGACGATGTCGAGCGCACGGTCGGACGACTTCGCCGACAGATGATCGACGTCGACCACCATGTTCCGCTTGATCGTGGCTCTGACCGCGTACTCGCCGAGGCGGGTGAGGCCTCGGACGTTGCAGCGCTCCGAGCCGCGCCCGACCGCATCGTTGTCATGCGTGTGACCCGGGCACTTGCCGACCTGCCAGAGTCCGCCGCCCGCGTAGACCTGACCGATCTCGACGCCGACGCCCGTGAGGCCGCCGTCCATGCGTGCACCGCCCAGGGCGTTGTCGAACTTGTGAGTGAGAATCACCTGTCGGACTCCGAGGCCGTGAAGTTCGTCGAGCCCACGGTCGATGTCGGCACTGGAGCACAGCGGACGTCCTCCGACCGCGCCGCAGCCGAACGGCTCGGAGATCTCGATGCCCAGCGTGACAGCGAGTTTGCCGGACGCGACGATACGGCGCAGTTCCTGGGAATTGGTCGCGATCTGGAAGAAGCCCTTACCCGGCCCGCCCGCCTGCGCGTCGATGTAGTCCCGAAGCTGCAGCAGCCGACGGTGCTGGATTCGGACGGACTCCATCTCGTTGCACGGTTCGTCGGACAGCGGGTAGATCTCGCACAGGACGCGGTTCTGGACGTAGTAGTTGTTGAGGACGCGTAGTCCGGATCGCCACGTCCTCTCGATCCACTTGTAGTACGTCTGCTCGTGAGTGAGCGAGTACCAGGCGGGATACCCCTTGAAGGTCGGCCAACCCTTCGTGTCATGCGGGCCGGGTCTGCTGAGGATGTGCTCGCTGACCGCCGGAATGCCGTCGGGTCGGTGATCGGGGCAGTCCGCAAGTGCGACGGTGATGCCGAGAGGACTGAACGGGCGGCCGCAGTGCATCCGGCCGCCGAGGACTGTTCGGCCATGAGGTGCGCGTGCGAGTCCACGAAGCCCTGGAGTCGCCCGTCTGCGTCGGTCCCGGTCTGAGTCGGCCCGTTCACGTCGACCTGCGCCTCGGGGAAGGCGCGACACCCGGTGGCCGGGGTCACTCGGACAGCGCGGGTCAGTCCCTTGGTTGAAGTGAACCGGTATGTGGAACCGGTCCGGTCGACTTTCCAGATCGCGTCGTCAGTCGGTGTCGCAGTCCGGACGGCCTTGCTGCCCTTGGCTGTCAGCAGTGTGCCCGCGGTGTCGTAGAACAGGAACTTGCCGAGCGCGGCGGCCTTGGCGGTGGACGGCCCCTTGCCCGGCAGCGCGGCGCCGCCGATCGCCGACATCGCGAAGCAGCCGTTCGCGATGTCGTAGGCGGGAGTGGCGGGCTCTGCGATGGCGGCCTGCGGGGTCAGCAGCGGCACGACGGCGATGACGGGCACCAGGAGGGCGGCGGCGAGACTTCGCCATTTCATCCGTGAGACGTCCATGGTCGATAAACGTAGTCGATCGATCGATCTAATTGTGAGCTTTCGCTCATCGTGAGCATTACCGTGAGCTGATGGACACCTTTTCGGCACAGATCGCCGCATTGACGGCGATCTCCGACATAACGGCGCTCAAGCACAACTACTGGCGGGCATGCGATGCGAAAGACGTGGACGGCTTCCGTGCGTCGTTCATCACCGACGGTGCGATCATCGATTACGGGCCCCTCGGCACCTTCGACGACGCCGCGCCGATGGTCGCGGTCTTCGAGCGAGTCGCCCTCGCGAAGGTCGACGGCCGGTACGTCGTTCTCGACATGCACACGGGAGGACACCCGGAGATCGAAGTGACCGGACCCGACAGCGCACGTGGTCGCTGGTCGCTGCGATTCCGCCAGGTCAACACCGTCCAACGGACTGAGACGGTGTCAGTGGGCGAATATCACGACGAATCCCGTCTCGAGGGTGGGAAGTGGCGGATGTCGGTCTGCCGATTCACTCAGCACTGGTCGATCACGCGTCCGATCGGTGACGACGTCGTCGTGGCCGAGGGGGTGTTCGCCGCCGGCTGAACGGGCTGTGGTGGCGATTCGGGTCCGTCGGCCGCGCCGATCGACCACAATCGGTCTTCTCGACTGATGTAGAGGGGTGGACTGTTCCGTGGGTGTGATCGTTCTGGCCGATGTGCGTACGACGACCGAGCAAGAGATCGTCGCGGAGTGGGCCGCATCGAGCTATCCGGGGGTCGATGTCCGTCGACTCGGCGAGGTGGACTTCGTGGCACTCGATCCGGAGACGATGCTGGTCCCGGCACGTGTGGTGTGGCTGCCGCCGGTCCGCAAGGGGGAACGGAGGGTCGCACTGGCCGACGCCATCGTGCTCTCGAACCCGCGACGCCCTCCGGCATTCCGGCAACAGGCCATCAGGAGACTCGGGCAGGATCGAGTGCGTGTGGTGGAAGGCGTTCCCGCGACCGTCGCCGACCTCGGGGCCCGCTACGGAACCCAACAGGCCGAGGGGGAGTCGTTCGCCTCCTTCGTCGGGATGCAGGCGTCTCTGTCGGCCGAACGAGCCGAACTGGAGCTCGTCGGCACGCGGTACAAGGTGCCTCGGCTGGTGGCCGAACAGATCAGTTCGTCAGCGCGCTTCCAGGCGGCGGCTGCCCAACTCGCGGCCGATCTGGGGCGCAGTGCGTCGTCGGTGGCCCAAGAGGCGACCGAGAAGATGGGGACGTTCGTCGCCACCCAGAGCCGACTCGTGCAGGACGTCTTCACGTCAACCTTCAGCGGGCTCTACGAGAGAGCGTGGACGGTCTCGGCCGACCTGGACACGCTCGGCCGATTGCGGACGTTGAACAAGTCGAACTCGCTGGTGTTCCTGCCGTCGCACCGGTCGTACGTCGACACCCTCATCCTGGCCAGCGTGTTGCACGACCACGACTTTCCGCAGAACCTCGTCCTCGGCGGCGACAACCTGGCGTTCTGGCCGATGGGCTCGATCGCCCGTCGGGCGGGCACGATCTTCATCCGTCGCAAGTTCGGCTCCGACCCGGTCTACAAGTTCGCGATGCGCTCGTACCTGTCGTTCATCGTCGAGAAGCACTTCAACCTCGAGTGGTACATCGAGGGCGGCCGGTCGCGTACCGGCAAGCTGCGGCCTCCGATGCTCGGACTCCTCGCGTACGTCGCCGATGCCGTCGAAGCGCTCGACGACGGTGACGTGATGTTGGTCCCGACGTCGATCGTCTACGACCAACTGCCCGAGATCGCGGCGATGGCGCGGGAGTCGGCTGGCGGTGCGAAGACCCCGGAAGACCTGAAGTGGCTGTTCAAGTACGCGCGGGCCCAGCGGGAGTACCGGGGTGAGGCACGTGTGCGATTCGGCGAGCCGATCTCGCTGCGGACGGCGTTGGACGAAGCGGGAACCGGTCGCGCACGCCTGGAGAAGGTCGCCTTCCGCGTGATGGACGAGATCAACGCCGCCACCCCGATCTCGGCGACGTCGCTCGCCGGCTTTGCGCTTCTCGGTGCGGAGGACCGGGCCTATACGGCCCGCGAGATCGAGGAGATCCTCGCGCCGCTGCTGACCTACATCGACGCGCGGAAGTTGCCCGGCCCCGATCCGTCGTTGTGCCGCGGACTCGGTCTGCTGACCACACTCAGCGAACTGACTGACGCGGGCGTCCTCGACACGTTCGACGGCGGTCCCGAGCAGGTGTGGTCGATCGCGCCGGACAACCACGCGGTGGCCGCGTACTACCGGAACGGCGCCCTGCATCACTTCGTCGATCGGGCGATCGTCGAACTCGGCATGCTCGCGCTCGCGGACGGGAAGCCGACGCCGTCGGACGGACTGCTCGCCGCCGGACAGGCCGAAGCACTCCGGACCCGAGACCTGCTGAAGTTCGAGTTCTTCTTCCCGCCGAAGGAGGAGTTCCTCCATCGCCTCGGCCAGGAGATGGACCTGATCTCCGCCGATTGGCGCACCCGCCGTCCCACAATCGAGTGGGTGTACGACACTCTGTTCGCCAGCGCCGGAATGCTGCTGGCGCGGCGCTCGTTGCAGACATTCTTCGACGCGCAGTACGTCGTCGCGACGCATCTGGCGAAGCTTGGATCGGTCGACGTCGACAAGGACACGGTGTTGGCCGACTGCCTTGGTCTCGGTCGGCAGCTCGCGATGCAGGGACTCGTCAAGATGGACTCGGTGTCGCGTGAGCTGTACGACGCCGCGTACCGGCTGGCCGACAATCAGGGCGCCATCGCGGGAGATTCTGATGACGTCGTCCAGGCGGCGCGTCGGGCGTGGCTCGACGACGTGCAGGAGCTGCGGTCGCGTCTCACCCGGCTGGCCGCGATCGAAGCGGAACAGGCCGCCGCGAACCGACGAGAGGACAACCAGTGAGTGCGCTGGCCGACCGGCTGCAGGAGATCAAGGCGGCACCGTCGGGAAAGCAGGTATGCGCCTTCTTCGACTACGACGGAACGCTGCTCGACGGTTTCTCCGCGGTCGCCATTCTGCGCGCCCGACTGAGGAGCCTCGAGTTCACCGGAGCCGAACTGCTCGACGGCCTGATGGTCGCGCTGCGCGGCTGCTCGTCGGAGCAGGACTATGCCGAAGTGCTCGAAGCGACCCGGCCGGCGTTCGCGGGCAAGACGTATGCCGAGCTCCTCGCCATGGGGGAGAAGCTGTTCAAGGAGGACACGGCGTCCAAACTGCGACCGCAGATGTGGCAGGTGATCCGCGCACACCGCGCCAAGGGGCACCGAATCGTCATCGCGTCGTCGGCCACCCGCTTCCAGATCGAGCCGATCGCCAAGCAGATCGACGCCGACCACGCCCTCGCGACCGACGTCGAAGTGATCGACGGAGTCGTCACCGGACGGATCCTCGGGCGTCCGCTGTGGGGGCCGGGCAAGGCCGCGGCAGTGCGTCGTCTCGCCGCCGAGCACGATCTCGACCTGGCGTCGTCGTTCGCGTACAGCGACGGGAACGAAGACGTGCCATACCTCGAGTCGGTGGGGCATCCTGCCGCGATCTCCCCGCAGAGCGGTCTGCGGGCCGTCGCCGAGGCGCGAGGGTGGCCGATTCTGGAACTCCGCAACCCGTCGCACAGCGCGCTGAGCATGATCGCCAGGACCAGCGCGTTCTACGGGTCGTTCCTCGGCGGTGCAGCCGTCGGAATCGCGAAGGGCCTGATGGGCGGTGAGGACAGCACCGCCGCCATGCAGGACGCGGTCGCATCGGGCATCGACACCGGATTCGCATTGGCAGGCGTGAGCGTCGACGTGCTCGACGGTCGGGAACACCTGGAGAAGGCCCGACCGTGTGTGTTCGTGTTCAACCACCAGTCGAAACTCGACCTGCCGGTGATGATCCACCTGGTCCGCGATCATGCGACAGGCGTCGCGAAGAAGGAGATCCGCAGCGTTCCGTTGTTCGGACAGATCCTCCAGATCGGCGGTGTCGCCTTCATCGATCGAGCCGACGCGGGCAAGGCCATCGAACAACTCGAGCCGGTGGTCCAGAAGATCCAGGAGGAAGGGCTGTCGTTGGTGGTCGCCCCAGAGGGAACACGGTCGGCGACGCCGCGGATCGGGCCGTTCAAGAAGGGGCCGTTCCACATCGCGATGCAGGCCGGTGTGCCGATCGTGCCCGTTGTGATGCGCAACGCGGGCGAACTGATGTGGCGTGGCGCGCAGCTCATCAAACCCGGAACTGTCGAAGTACGGGTCCTACCGCCCGTCGACACCTCGGACTGGGTGCCGGAGAAGGCCGGCGAGTACGCCGAGCAGGTGCGTGAACAGTTCTTGGACGCATTGGCGGACTGGCCGGTGACAGCGTTCGACGACGGACGAATGACCAGGACCATGGGAGTCTTCGAATGGAAGGAGTCGGCGGGTGACTGACGACAAGCCGCTCGACTGGGGCAACGACGCCGAGATGAGCGCAGTCGACACCGTCATGTGGCGAGGCGACGCCGACCGTCGTCTCCGGTCGACGATCTCGGTTGTCGAAGTGCTCGACTGCGAACCCGACTGGGACCGCCTCGTCGCCGCCCACGACTGGGGCACCCGCATGGCGCCCCGATTCCGCCAGCGGGTGGTGGAGTCGCCACTGCGCACCGGAACACCCAGCTGGCAGGTGGATCCCGACTTCGACCTGCACTATCACCTGCGGCGTGTCCGGGTGGCGGGCGACGGTTCGATGAGCGAGCTCTTCAGCCTGTGCGAGCAGATCGCGATGACACCGCTCGACCCGGCTCGCCCGCCGTGGGAGGGCTACCTGATCGACGGCCTCTCCGACGGCAAGACCGCGTACTTCATGAAGGCTCACCACGCGTTGACCGATGGGATGGGCGCGATGCTCGTCGTCGCCCAACTCCACTCGACGACGCGCGAGCCGAAGCCGGGCAAGCCTCAGCCGCCCGCACCGAAGCCCGCTGAGCTGTCCGGGCTCGACGTGCTGTCGCGCCAGGTGAGTGAGGAGCTCAGCCGACTGCCCAAGCTCGCCGGTCTGGCAGTCGACGGTGTCCGGGCGCTCACCGATCCGAAGAAGACGTTGAGCCGCGTCCTGCGCTACGGACGCTCCGTTCCGCGGGTCGCCGGGATGATCAGTCCCGAGGGATCGCCTCTCCTCGCAGGCCGCAGCGTGTCGTGGCGGTTCAGTGCGTTCGAGGCTGATTTCGGAGCCATCCGGGCCACGAGTGCCGCGACGGGAGCGTCGGTCAACGACGTGTACCTCGCCGGGCTCATCGGCGGGTTCCGCAAGTACCACGACGCGAACGGTGTGTTCGTCGAGTCGATCCCCGTCGCCATTCCGATCTCCGTCCGCCAGGAAGGCGATTCGGCGAGCGGCAACCGAATCGCCGTCGGCCGTCTCGCCGGTCCCATCGGCATCGACGACCCGTTCGAGCGGGTGCTGACGATTCGTGAGCAGGTGCGTGCGGCACGCGGCGAGCCCGCAGTCGACATCTTCAACACGATCGGGCCGGTTCTGGCGTGGCTGCCGGGTCAGGTTCTGACGCAGTTCAGCGGCACCACGTCGATGAACGACCTGCAGGCGAGCAACGTGCCCGGCATCCCGTGGGACACGTACTTCGCGGGTGCAAAAGTGGAGCGGATGTATCCGTTCGGCCCGCTGCCCGGCTGTGCCGTGATGGCGACGATGATCACGCACAACGGCGTCGCCTGCCTCGGCCTGAACATCGACGCTGCCGCTGTCACCGACATCGACCTGTTCGCGGAATGTCTTGTCGAAGGATTCGACGAGGTGTTCGACCTTGCCGAGTCGTCATCGGACCACCCCGTGGGATCACGAATGGTGAGGGTGATCTGACGGCCACTACCATGGCCTCATGGTTGACTTCGCATACGTGATCGCAGGTTCCGAGGCCACCGGCGGCGCCGGTATTCAGACGGACTTGAAGACGTTCCAGCAGCTCGGTGCGTTCGGGCTCGGCACGATCACGTGCATCGTCTCGTTCGACCCGAAGAACAACTGGGGTCACCGCTTCGTGCCGGTCGACCCGGCCGTCATCGCGGACCAGATCGAAGCCGCGACCAGCGCGTACGACCTCGACGTCGTCAAGATCGGCATGATGGGCACGCCCGCGACGATCGACGTCGTCGCCGATGCGCTGGCACGGCAGTCGTGGCGGCACGTCGTCCTCGATCCGGTCCTCATCTGCAAGGGGCAGGAGCCGGGGGCCGCGCTCGACACCGACCAGGCGCTGCGAGCGAAGGTGCTGCCGCAGGCCACCGTGGTGACGCCGAATCTGTTCGAGGCGCAGATCCTGTCGGGGATGGACTCGATTCAGACCGTCGACGACCTCGCTGAGGCCGCGCGCCGAATCGGCGCGCAGGGGCCGCAGTACGTTCTCGCCAAGGGCGGCGTGGAGTTGCCGGGTGACGACGCCGTGGACGTCCTCTTCGACGGCGAGGACGTGACGGTGCTCCGCGCACCGAAGATCGGAAGCGAGCGCGTGTCTGGGGCCGGCTGCACACTCGCCGCCGCGGTCACCGCGGAACTCGCGAAGGGCGCCACCGTTCTCGAAGCGGCGCGTCGGGCGAAGGATTTCACAAGCGACGCCATTGCGGCTCGTGTCAGCGGTAACCTCCCGTTCGACGCAGTCCGACAGGGCTGACACACCAGGCGAGGAGATCAGACGCATGGGCCTCTTGACCTACAGCATCAACGTCACACTTGATGGTTGTGTCGACCATCAGGAGGGCATCGCCGACGACGAGACCCACGCGTACTTCACCCGGCTCATGAACGACAGCGGCGCGATGCTGTGGGGCCGCGTCACATACGAGATGATGGAGAGCTACTGGCCCGCCGTGGCTCGCGGCGAGATCGACGCGCCGCTCGCGCTGCAAGACTGGGCTCGTGCCCTGGAGTCGAAGGCGAAGTACGTCGTGTCGACGACACGGACCGACTTCCCGTGGACGAACAGTCATCACCTCGGCGGTGATCTGACGAGCGCGGTCGGCGAACTCAAAGAGCGCACCCCGGACGGTGTGCTCGTCGGCAGTGTCGCTCTCGCTGCAGAACTCGACCGACTCGATCTGATCGACGAGTACAAGTTTCTGATTCACCCGATGATCGCGGGCCACGGGCCGACGCTGCACCAGTCAGGTCTGCCCACAACCCGTCGTCTCGAACTGATCTCGGCGGAACCGCTGACCAACGGCGCCATCGCAGTCCACTACCGCCGCTCGCGCTCCTGAGCGAACCGACCCTGCTCTTGAGCGAGCCGCCCCCTGCTCCTTGAGCGAGCCGCCCCCTGCTCCTTGAGCGAGCTTGCGAGTCGAAAGGCAAGCGACGATTCACCTGGGAGCAGGCATGGCGGTGTCCCCGCCTGACCAGCTCAGGCGGGGTTCCGCACCACGTCCACCCCTGGCGGGGCCGGCGGTCCCGGTGGTGGTGCCGGGATCCGGCACGACAACCATTTCTCGACCGCCGACCCGGACTGAGTGGCACGGATGGCCGGGAGCAGCTTCTCCGGCTGCAGCGAGTGGTTGACTTTCCACGGCTGGTTCGAGCCGGTGGGTCGCCATCCGACCCGGCCTTTGAACGGGCCCGAGGTGAGGATGGTGGTCTCCCATCCGCCGGGTGTCGTCGCAACACTCCGGTTGTGAGGACCGCAGGCCCCACCCAAATGATCGATGTCGGTGGGTCCGCCGTCTTGCCAGTCAGGCATGTGATGCGCCTGCGTCCGTGACCACGGGGTGGTGCAGCCGGGCGCGGTGCAGCCGCGGTCCCGACCGAACAGGGCCAGCCGCTGGGCCAGCGACGCCAGGCGGCGGCCGCGCCCGAAGTGCAGGATCTGTGAGGACTGGCCTTCGAACACTTCGAGCCACGGGGTGGCGTCGGCGGCGACGTCGACCAGATCAGTGACCGGGAGGCGGGTGCCGGTGGCGGTGACCGCTACACCGGCACGGTTCTCGAGGTCCTCCAGCGAAGCGGTGACCACGAGGTGTGAGGGGAGGGCGGCGGAGTCGCCGAGTGCGCCGTTGGCGAGCAGGTGGTCGAGCATCGCTTCGAGCGCGTCGTGGTTGCGCTGGGACTGCGACCGCGTGTCCCGCTTGCGGGCGGCGGAAAGGGCCTCGGCGTCCGCTCCGAGGGCCGCGCCGCGGGGCGATTCGGGGTCGTCCGGGTTGTTCATTCCGGGTTCGGCCCAGAGTGTGAGGATTGCTTCGAGTTTTGCTCGAAGCGGCGGCGACAGTTGTGCCCGGATCTTGGACATGAGCCGCTTGTCTTGCGGTTGGATCGCAAATCCGCGAGTCCGGGCGCGGTCGGCGTCGTCGGTCAATGACCCGTCGGGGTCGAGGTGGGCCAGGATCCGGCGGCCGACCTCCCGGGTGCCCTCGGGGGTGAGTTCCCGGGACAGTTCGGCGAGCTCCCGCTCAGCGCGAGCCTTGTCCTCGGCCGGGATGGCGGCGGGTATCTCGTCGATGACGGCGGCGATCTCGGTGATGTGGTCGACCGACAGGTCGCCGTCTGCGACTGCGGCTGCGGTGGCCGGCAGTGCCGGGTCGAGTTGGTCGCCGGAGTAGTTGTACATCGGGGCGAGTGCCAATGCTGCGGCGACGCGGCGCTTGCTGGCGCCGATACCTAGGCGCAGGGTGGCGGTGAGGTACTTGCCCGGAGTCTGGACCCCGGCTTTGCGGTACGCGCCGCGGGTGGAGACCTCGGCGTACACGCGGGCGTCGACGCCGTCGGACCGGCGATGTGAACGCTCCAGGACATCCGCGGTGAGCAGGACGTCGTCGTCGGTCATCGCCGTCAGCGAGACGGACGACAGCTTCACAGCCACCGCATCCTGCAGACGCGCGAGTTCGAGAGGCGAATCGGGGAGATCAAAGGTGCTGGTCATGGCGTCCGCCTCCCTTCCGTAAATCGTGGACCGTGTCCAGTTTTGCTGTTATCTCCATAGTACTCCGAAGGTGTCGAAAATCATAGTGCTATCGCTAATCAGTTCGATTGCGCGGAACGAGAGCAAAGCGGACCGAAACTGGCCGGAATGGCTCCTATGTTCAGGGCATCGGCCCAATACGAGGTCGAGTGATCCGACTCCAGGAGAGACACCGTGACCTTCGCAGCAACTCGCATCATCACCGACGACGTCGACGGACTCGTCGCTTTCTACGAGGCGGTGACCGGCGGCACCGTTGAACGCCTGCATCCACTGTTCGCACAACTCAACACGTCGATCGGAAGCCTTGCGATCGCGAGTTCGGCCACCGCCGGACTGTTGGGGGAGGGCGCCGTGGAACCGGCGGCCAACAGGTCTGTTGTGCTCGACTTCCTCGTGGCCGACGTTGACGCTGAGTACCAGCGGCTGCAGGGTGTGGTCACGTCGTTCGTCAACGAGCCGACCGACATGCCGTGGGGCAACCGTTCCCTCCTCTTCCGCGACCCGGACGGCAATCTGGTCAACTTCTTCGCGCCACTGAACGGGTGAAGTGAGGTCGGGACGTCCGACGGCGCTCGGTAGGGTGACAGGATGACTGTGACCCTCCGCGCGCAAGAGACAACCGATCTGGAGTTCCTGCATTCGCTGTTCAGCGACCCGGAGGTGGTTCGGTACTGGTTCGTCGAGCCGTACGTGACGCGTGCTGATTTCGAAGCCAAGTTCGAGGCGCGTCGCGGTGACCCGACGTCTCGCCGCTTCATCATCGATGACGACGGAGAATCAGTCGGCATCGTCGAACTCGTCGATATCCGTCGCATCCATCGGAACTGCGAGTTCCAGATCATCGTCGCGCCAGGCCGGCAGGGGCATGGCTACGCGCAGACGGCCACCACGCTTGTGCTCGACTACGCGTTCAACACCCTCAACCTCCACAAGGTGTATCTGCAGGTGGACGACGAGAACAAGGGTGCGATTCACGTGTACAGCAAGTGCGGCTTCCACGTGGAGGGGCACCAGCGAGACGAGTTCTGGGTGGATGGTGCGTACCACGACGTGACGCGGATGGCAGTGTTCGCCGACGACCCTCGTCCACAAGCCTGACATGAGCGACGTCCGTGTGGAGCGCGACGGCGATGTCCTGATCGTCGTGATGGACCGCGGTGACCGGCACAACGCGGTCGACGGGCCGATGGCGGCTGAGCTCGCCGCAGCGTTCCGTGACTTCGAGGCGTCGGACGCCAAGGTCGCGGTCCTCGCGGGCGAGGGACCGTCGTTCTGCGCAGGCGCCGACCTCAAAGGCGTCGGAACCGAGCGAGGCAACTCGGTGACTCCGGACGGTGACGGCCCGATGGGGCCGACCCGGTTCGACCTCGACAAGCCGGTGATCGCGGCGATCCACGGTCACGCCGTCGCCGGCGGACTCGAACTCGCCCTCTGGTGCGACCTGCGGGTGGCCGAGGAGGGTGCAACACTCGGAGTCTTCTGCCGGCGATGGGGAGTGCCGCTCATCGACGGCGGAACCGTCCGCCTTCCGCGGCTCATCGGGCACAGCCGGGCGATGGACCTCATTCTCACCGGACGCCCGGTGGACGCCGCAGAAGCGTTGTCGTTCGGGCTGGTCAACAGGGTGGTATCGGACGGCTCGGCTCGGGCCGCCGCAGTGGAGCTCGCGCACGAGATCGCGCGGATGCCGAACACGTGCATGCGCGGCGACCGTCGGTCGGCTCGTGATCAGTGGAGCCTCGACGAGGCGTCCGCGCTTTCTGCCGAATTCGAGATCGGGATGACGTCGCTCATGGCCGACGGTATCGGCGGCGCCGGCCGGTTTGCGTCCGGCAAGGGCCGCGGCGGATCGTTCGACGACATCTGACGCTCTCGCTCCAGCTTGGTCAGGGGCTCCGAATGAGGCGAAGTGTCGAGTCGTGGACCTCGACGGCTTGGTCGTCGTCGACGGGCAGGAGTGGGAACCGCGGCCCGTACGTACGCAAAGTCTGCGCTATCAACGACGACGGATAGGCCGGAAGCATGCCTCCGGCGTGGGGGATCACCACCTGATCGATCAGGCCGAGACCAGCGGTGGAGCCCAGCTCCGGAGCCTCGGCGGGATCGTCGAGAAGTGCGGCGGGCTCGATGTCCGGGCCGACGATCACCGATCCGGCGCTGAGTCCGATGTAGGGCAGACCTGCGCGTACCCTCGCTGCGAGTTCCAGATCCATGCCCGAGCGTCGTAGGTCGCCGAGGATTCGGAACGTGTTGCCGCCGCCCACGTAGACGGCGTCGACGTCGTCGAAACTGAAGTCGTCGACTGTCGTGTAGCCGCGGTCATGTAATAGTTCGCGGCCCGCGCCGGCGACGACGCCGATCCGAACGTCCGATGCGGGTTTGGAAACGCGCTCGGCGACGAAGCGCGTGAGCGCTCCGTCGCCGAGGGACAGCAGTAGAAGGTGCAATTACACGTCGCCGCGACGCAGCATGCGACCCTGTGCGGTCGTGAAGTCGATCTTCTTTCCGCGAAGCCACGTGCTCTTGACGACGCCTGCGAGAGCCCGTCCGTCGTAGGGGCTGATCGGGTTCTTGTGGTGAAGCTTGTTGACGTCGACCACCTGCGCAGATTCCGGCTCGAAGATCGCGAAGTCGGCGTCGTAGCCGAGAGCGATGCGGCCCTTGTTGTTCAGGCCCGCGAGAGCGGCCGGCTTGGCCGACATCCACTCCATGACCTGAGTGAGGGGGATCCCGCGCTTGCGGGCCTCGGTCCAGATCAGGGACAGGCCGAGCTGCAGCGACGCGACGCCGCCCCAGGCGACACCGAAATCGCCGTTCTCGACGTCCTTGAGGTCGATCGTCGACGGGGAGTGGTCGGAGACGATGCAGTCGATGGTGCCGTCTTCGAGTCCCTGCCACAGGAGTTCACGGTTCGACGCCTCGCGGATCGGCGGGCAGCACTTGAAAGCGGTCGCGCCGTTCGGGATCTCCTCCGCGAGCAGCGTGAGGTAGTGCGGGCAGGTCTCGACCGTGATCTTGACACCGTCGCGGCGGGCCGAGGCGATCATCGGCAGTGCGTCGGACGACGACAGGTGCAGCACGTGGGCGCGCGCACCGGTCCAGCGTGCCCGCTCGATGACCTCCGCGATCGCCACGTTCTCGGCGCCGCGCGGACGCGAGGCCAGGAACTGCGAGTACTGATTCCCCTCGGCGGTGGGAGCATGGTCGATCGCGCGGGAATCCTCCGCGTGCACGATCATGAGGGAGTCGAAACCGGCCAGCTCGGCCATGTCCTCTTCCATCTCGTCCGCGGTGAGGTGCGGGAACTCGTCGACGCCGGAGTGCAGAAGGAAGCACTTGAAGCCGAAGACGCCTTCGTCGTGCAGGCCGCGCAGGTCTGCCTTGTTGCCGGGGACCGCCCCGCCCCAGAATCCGACGTCGATGTGGGTCTTTCCTGCAGCGGCTGCGCGTTTCGCGTTGAGCGCCTCGACGTTGACCGTCGGCGGGATCGAGTTCAGCGGCATGTCGATGAGGGTGGTGACACCGCCGGCGGCTGCGGCACGGGTGGCGGAGTCGAAGCCCTCCCACTCGGTGCGGCCGGGTTCGTTGACGTGCACGTGGGTGTCGACGAGGCCGGGGATCATCACCTGGTCGGACGTCAGCTCGATGACCTCGGCGCCGTCCAGTCCGCTGCCGAGCGGTTCGATTGCGACGACACGACCGCCGGAGATTCCGATCTCGCGTGCAACGATGCCCGCCGTGGTCAGGGTCTTCTCGCCCCGGACGACAAGATCGAATCGGGCCTGCGGTGCCTGTGTCGAATCGGCAGCGTCGTCGGTCATGGACGGGTCTCCTTAGCGAGATGAAAGTTCCTCATCGTGGAACTAGAAGTCTACTCAACGGAAATGGTAGATGTGACGGGAGACACGGGTCAAGGCGGCCCGGGGCTTGACAGTTTGGCCTAAGGTACGCGTTACTTATCGAACCTGTGGAATACTCTTTCCGCAGAGTGGAATACAGCGGTCGGCTCCCCAGCTGCCGCCCCGAACGTGAAAGTTCTTCCCATGAGCACAGAGATGACCGAGCCGGTGGACGTCGTGTCGACCGTCAAGGACTCCGGATTCGTACCGAGTCCGGAGCTGTACAACGCCGACCTGGCCCCGACCAAACGCGAAGGGCGACGCTGGAACGCGTACAGCATCTTCACCCTGTGGGCCAACGACGTTCACAGCCTCGGCAACTACGGGTTCGCGCTGGGTCTGTTCGCGGCGGGCGGCCTCGGCGGCTGGCAGATCCTGCTGGCACTCGGCCTCGGCGGAGCCTTCCTCTTCCTGCTGCTCAACCTCTCGGGCTTCATGGGCGAGAAGACCGGCGTCCCGTTCCCGGTGATGAGCCGCATCTCGTTCGGCATCCGAGGAGCGCAGGTCCCCGCGCTCATCCGTGGCATCGTCGCCATCGCATGGTTCGGTGTGCAGACGTACCTCGCATCGGTCGTGCTGCGAGTCATGATCGTGGCGCTCGCGCCGTCGGCCGGCACGCTCGACACCAACGACTTCCTCGGCCTCTCCACTCTCGGCTGGATCTCCTTCGTCGGCCTGTGGATCATCCAGGTCTTCATCGTCAGCTACGGCATGGAGATGATCCGCAAGTACGAGGCCTTCGCCGGTCCGGTCATCCTGATCACCATGGTCGCGCTCGCGGCATGGATGCTGAACAAGGCCGACTGGTCGATCGCGTGGACCGCTCCCGACGCCAAGACCGGTGGCGCGATGTGGGCCAAGATCATCGGCGCTGCGAGCCTGTGGGTCGCGATCTACGGCACGTTCGTCCTCAACTTCTGCGACTTCACTCGTAGTGCGAAGTCGAAGGGCTCCATCGTTCGTGGCAACTTCGTCGGCATCCCGCTGAACATGCTGCTGTTCGGCGGCATCGTGGTGGTCCTCGCCGGTGGACAGTTCAAGATCGACGGCAAGGTCATCACGTCCGTCTCGGACATCGTCGAGACCGTCCCGAACACATTCCTGCTGGTCCTGGCCTGCCTCGCATTGCTGATTCTGACAGTCGCCGTGAATCTGATGGCCAACTTCGTCGCGCCGATCTATGCGTTGTCGAACCTGTTCCCGAAGGTCCTGAACTTCCGCCGTGCGGGCGTCGTGTCGGCCGTGATCGGCCTGGTGATCCTGCCCTGGAACCTGTACGACTCGCCCGCGGTGATCGACTACTTCCTCGGCGGCCTCGGCGCGCTGCTCGGCCCGTTGTTCGGAATCGTGATGGCCGACTACTGGCTCGTCCGCAGGGGCAAGATCAACGTTCTGGATCTCTTCTCGATGGACGAGAACGGTGACTACCACTACTCCAAGGGTGTCAATCCGCGTGCTGTGCTCGCGTTCGTGGTGACCGCGATCGTGGCGCTGCTGCTGGCGTTCGTTCCGGCGTTCAAGGTGGTCGCGGACTTCTCCTGGTTCATCGGAGCCGGCCTCGGCGCGGTGGTCTACTTGGTGGTCGCCGATCGCCAGGGGCCGTTCCGCGACGTCTCCGGCGAAGAGATCGCCGTCGCGAGCGCTCACTAGACCAACCGTCACCGAAGGAGACTTGATGAGGATTCTGGTAGCCAACGTCAACACGACGCAGTCGATGACCGACGCCATCGCCGAGTCGGCGCGAGCCGTCGCCTCGCCTGGAACTGAGATCGTCGGCATCACACCGCGCTTCGGCGCCGACTCGTGTGAAGGCAACTTCGAGAGCTACCTCGCGGCGATCGCTGTGATGGATGCGATCACCTCGTACCCGGAGCCGTTCGACGCCGTCATCCAGGCCGGATACGGCGAGCACGGTCGTGAGGGTCTGCAGGAGTTGCTCGACGTGCCCGTCGTCGACATCACCGAGGCGGCCGCGTCGACCGCGATGTACCTGGGACACAAGTACTCGGTCGTCACAACGCTCGATCGCACCGTTCCGCTCATCGAGGATCGGCTCAAGCTCGCCGGGCTCGACGCTCGCTGCGCATCAGTCCGCGCGTCCGGGCTGGGTGTCCTCGAACTCGAGTCCGATCCGGACCGGGCCGTCGAGGCGATCGTCGCGCAGTCGCGCGAAGCAGTCGAATCCGATCACGCCGAGGTGATCTGCCTCGGGTGCGGCGGGATGGCAGAACTCGAAGAACGCGTGCGTGAGGCCACGGGGGTGCCGATCGTCGACGGCGTCCGGTCGGCCGTCACAATCGCGGAAGGCCTTGTCCGCATGGGACTTTCGACGTCTAAGGTACGGACATACGCGCAACCGCGCGAGAAGAAGGTCATCGGCTGGCCGTTCACGATCTGACGGCCGCAGCGACCACGACGAAGCCGGGCATCACCTCCCAGGTGCCCGGCTTCGTCGTGTCGTGACCTCCGGCTCCTTCGGCTTTTCAGTTCTTCGTTTTTCGGCTCTTCGCGATTTCGGCTCTTCGGTTTTTCGAGCGCAGTCGAGAAGTGGAAACTGCCCGGCACGCTGTCGCGTGCTGGGCAGTGTCTGTGGGGACGTCAGAGCGTGATCTGGCGGTTGACGTCCTTGTAGAGGAGGTAACGGAAGTTCGACGGTCCGCCGGCGTAGCAGGCCTGCGGGCAGAAGGCGCGCAGCGACAGGTAGTCGCCTTCCTGGACCTCCACCCAGTCGCCGTTGAGGTGGTAGACGGCCTTGCCCTCGAGCATGAGCAGTCCGTGCTCCATCACATGGGTCTCGGCGAACGGGATCGATGCACCGGGCTCGAACGTGACGACGTTGACGTGCATGTCGTAGGCGAGGTCCTGCGGGTCGAGCATGCGAGTGGTGCGCCACTTGCCGTCGGTGCCGGGCATCGCGGACGGTTCGATGTCCTGCTCGTTGCCGAACTTGACGGACGGGATGTGGCCCTCGGCGGGCTCGTAGCGCTTCCGGATCCAGACGAACGTCGCGGGGGTGTCGCCGTCGTTGCGCGAGGACCAGATGGTGCCGGCGGGGAGGTAGGCGAACCCGCCCTCGGTGAGGGTCTCAGTCTGGCCTGCAGCGGCGACGGTGAGGGCGCCGGAGGTCACGAACACGAACCCCTCGACCTCTGCCTGCGGCTCCGGACGCTCAGCTCCGCCACCGGGCGCGACCTCGACGATGGCCTGGAAGAACGTGGTCGCGCCACCGGCGACAGGGCGATTGATGATCCACGCCCGGGTGTCGGTCCACTCGGGGAACACCGAGGTCACGATGTCGGAGAGGACGCCGCGGGGAATCACGGTGTACGCCTCGGTGACGATCGCGCGGTCGGTGAGCAGGTCTGTCTGCGGCGGCAGTCCGCCGCGAGGGGTGTAATACGACGCTGAGGTCACTGGTCTCTCCTGGTGGTGGTGGTCGCGCGGCCAAGGGCTGTGTCGCGGACGGTGGACATCGGAAGGTCTGTCGCCGACTCGGCTTCGTCGACCGTCACCGCACCGCAGGTGACGCCGCGGTCGATGACGGCGGCGAGGGCACGTGCCGTGGCGGGTTCGTCGAGGATCGTCGAGTCGAGTTTGTGCATGTAGTTGCGCAGACGTGTCGCCGCCGGGCCGAAACCGTCGCGGTAGAACGCGTACGTGGCCAGGAAACGGGTCACGAGCTGGGCGGGGTGCAGGTCCCAGCCCTGGTAGATGCCGCGTTCGAGGTGACGGCGCACCAGTCGGGCGTGCAGCTTCCAGGCGTGGGCCACGGTGTCGGCGTCGCCGATCGGCAGGATGTTGGTCGAGCCGTCGGACAGGTGGACGCCGGTGCCCGCGACAGCGAGCTGCATGACGTTCTTCGCGTGGTCGGCCGCGGGGTGTTCCATCGACTGGTACGCGGCGGCGATGCCGAGCGATGCGGAGTAGTCGTAGGTGCCGTAGTGGAGTGAGCTGACGCGTCCGTCGCCTGCGTGGATCATGCGGGCCACAGGTGCGGAGCCGTCGGCGCCGAGGATGGCCTGCGGCGTCTCGACCTGCACCTCGAAACGGATGCGGTGGTCGGGGAGGTTGTGCTCGGACTCCAGGGTCTCGGCGACGAACACCATCGCCTCCACCTGGTCGACCGACGTCACCTTGGGGAGGGTGAGGGTCAGTCCGTCGGGCAGGCCGCCGGTCTCCATCAGACCGCCGATGAACAGATCGAGGGTTCGGAGGCCGCGTCGACGTGTCGGAGCCTCGAAGCATTTGAACCGAGTGCCGACGAACGGCGTCGAGGTCCCGGCGTCCAGTGCCGTCCGGAGGCGACTGACGGCCTCGGCGACGTCGGCGTCCTCGGTCGTGTCGCCGCGGTTGCCGTACCCGTCCTCGAAGTCGATGCGCAGGTCTTCGATGGGCTCGGTCGTCAGCTTGCGGGCGACGAGTTCGGCGAGGGTGTCGGCGGTGTCCGTGCTGCCGATCATCGCGGCGACGGCGTCGAGGCCGCCCGCGTTCTGAGCGGCGTCCAGTGTTGCCGCGCCCCACTCCTGCGGCATGGTCGCCGTGTAGCGGTCGCCGGGCAGGTAGACGGTGTGGATCGGCTGGCGACGTCCGTCGTCGCCGGGGTACTGCGCCTTCAGTGCGGCGTCCGCTGATGTGAGACGGCGGTCGACGTCGTCGAGCAGGGCGTCGTCGAGATGTCGTGTCACGATGGTGGCCTCCCGGTTGGCTCGTACGGAATCGGAATCACAATTCCACGATGTGGAGTTTACTGTGAACGGGGTCGAATGCACAAGGATTCGCCGGTCTTCTTGCGGATCGTAGATTCCGCATTGCGGAACGAATCGTGAGCGTGTTGAATGAACCGTATGGTGGATGGCAGGTCGGGTGGCGTTCAATCGGTGGAGCGCGCATTTGAACTCATGGAACTGATCGGTCGCGCGGGCGGGGAGTGCTCGTTGACGGAGCTGTCGTCCGAGTCGCCGCTTCCGCCTCCCACCATCCACCGACTGCTCCGAACGCTGGTCGGCATCGGTTACGTGAGGCAGCTTCCCAATCGCCGCTACTCGCTCGGGCCGCGGCTCATCCGGTTGGGGGAGGTTGCGAACCGGCAGTTGGGCGCCGTGGCGGGCCCTGTCCTTCAATCGCTCGTCGACGAACTCTCGGAGACTGCCAGTCTCGCCGTTCTCGACGGCGACATGGTGATCTACACCGGCCAGGTCGCGTCGCTGCACAGCATGCGTACGAACAACGAGATCGGGCGTCGGGTGAACTTGCACAACTCGGGTGTCGGCAAAGCCGTTCTCGCCGAGCTGGACGACGCGCGGATCCTCAAGCTCGTGACGCAGGCCGGCCTTCCTGCCGCCACCGAGAACAGTGTGACCACGTTGTCGTCCGTCTTCGCCAACGTGGAGAAAGTGCGCGCCGACGGGTTCGCCGTCGACGAACAGGAGCAGGAGATCGGTGTCCGCTGCATCGCAATGGCCGTGCCCGGCGCGCCGACTCCGATGGCCATCGGCATCTCCGGCCCCGAATCCCGCATGGATGCGGACCTGCTGAAGCGTGCGGTCCCTGCTCTCCGTCACGCGACCGACGTGATCTCCGAAGCCCTCATCGGGGCTCGGGAGGAGTAGGAAACGAAGGTCGAAGCGGTCGCGGCCGATGGTGTCGGTGTCGGCCGCCCTGGCGGAATGTATAGAATGAGATACATGCCGTCGAAGAGTCCGCCAGTCTCCGAGTTCAGCCAAGGGGTACTGGCTGCGGTTGGTGCCGCTTTGAAGAGTCGTCGACGGCAGCTGGGGGTTAGTGCGGCCGTCGCCGCGGAGTCGGCTGGAATGTCGCGAGTGACGCTGCATCGCATCGAGAGCGGCTCGCCGTCAGTCACGGTCGGGGCATTGGTCAATGCTGCTGAGGCGGTGGGTCTGACCATCGAGCTGTCCACTACTCGCCCTCCGGTGGAGGAGCGCGACGAGCAGGCCCCTGTCGATCCGGGAATGGTAGAGATGGTGCGAGTTGGCGACTATCCGCTCCTGCGCGCCGCAGTCTGGCAGCTCGATGCCGATACTGTCCTTGACGGCTTCGAGGCCTTGCGAACTTACGAACGCAACTGGCGCCACCTTGATCACGCCACCGTGGGAACCCAGGAGAAGGCGCTCATCCAGGCCCTCGCGGACCGGTACAGTAAGGGAGTTCTTCTTGTTTAGCAGGGAACACCACAACCTCGTCAAGACTGTTCTTGAGTCGATTGACAGCGAACTCTTCCGAGATGCGGGATGTTATTTCGGTGGGGGTACTGCGATAGCGCTCCGCTTCGGAGAGTTCAGGGAATCGGTCGACATCGACTTTCTGATTTCCAATGCGGCCGGGTACCGAACCCTTCGGGAGCTGATCAGAAGTTCAGGGTTCGATGCGCTGACGGAACGCCCGGTGCGGGTGGCCCGCGAACCTGTGACAGATCACTATGGGATCCGGACGGTTCTGGACGTCGATGGCGTCGGCATCAAGTTCGAGATCGTTTCTGAGGGGCGTATCAGCTTCGACATTCCAGGTCAGGACGACGCAGTATGCGGAGTGTCGACGCTGTCTTTGCTCGACATGGCTGCGAGTAAACTGCTGGCCAATTCTGACAGATGGGCCGACACCTCTGTGTTCAGTCGCGACCTCATAGACCTTGCGATGATGGAGCCCAGTGGCACCCTCATGGATGCGGCAGTCAGCAAATCTGAGGAAGCCTATGGCTCGTCTGTCACGGGGGACCTCGCCAAGGCGATCGACTACCACCGAGAGAATCCTCATCGGCTCGAGCGGTGCATGCGCGAACTGAGAATGGATTCCACGCCCAAGGCGCTGCTGTGGGATCGGATACAACGTCTCTACAGATAGGGCGCCGGAGCCACGTCCTCGCAGCGGTACGCTGCTGCTGCGAATGGAACGCGCGGCGATGGAGATGCGGCCGCTCGCTGACGATCAGCGTAGAAGTTTGACCGGCATGTCGGATCAACGAGTGACGGGGGTGAATCTGTGTCATCAGTTGTGATGAGCGGACTTGAGCGGACTGAAGTGACGTAGCGTTCTGCGCAGACGTGACCGACATTCGCTGTTTGTAGTCCGGGGGTTCCGTGTTTCGACGTTCCATCGCCTGTGCGGCTGCGTTTGCAGCACTCATCGCCGTCGCGCCGGCAGGCAGTTCTGCGGCGGCGTCCACGCCGCGCCTCGTCTCGACCGTCATCTCGCACGACTGCGAGAACCTCGGTGTGACGATCAGTCTGACGCCGTCGCAGAAGCGACGCGCGCAGGCTCTGCTGCCCGCGGGCTTCCGGCTGGCAGATGCGGCCACCCTGCTTGTCGAGACGTCGAAGTGTGCGGGCGCAAGAGTAAACGGACACCCGATTCCGGCATTCAAACTGTCTGAGGCCGCATTGTCAGTGGTGCCGCCGCGGCGGGTGGAATCCCGCCAACTGCCGGATCTGGTTACCGAGAACATCTTCATGCTGTCGCAACTCGACACGAACCGACTGCTGTCGGAGACGAAGTCCAGGGCGGGCTACCGAACCGAGATGGCCGACATCTCCCTCGACCGCGGCTCGAACGGTGCGGTTCCGCGCATCATGACCGCGTCGGCGGGTGGTTCGCTCGCTCCGTCGTCGGCTCGGGCGCGGACCACGCCGATCCTCCTCCCGTCCAGTGTGGAAGTCCCGAACCCCGGCGTGGTCTACCAGCTGTGGACGAAGGACTCCGCCGGGCGATTCGTCGTGACGACCAACTCGAACATGCGGATCGGGGCACCCGCGGCGGGCGTCGGAACGGTCACCGCCGATCCCGGAACACTCCTGCATCGACTCCTCGGTGCGCGGTCCGCATCCGGGGTCGCGTTCTCCGGCCGGGCGAGCGGCTTCGTCAACGACACCTACGTGTTCGGTCGCTGACGCCGTGCCGATTCGCCGGGGAGTCGTCGCTCTACGGGCGGTGCGAGAGGAGCTGACGTCCACAGTGTCGTCAGTGTGAACAAATCGCCCGGGCCGCACCGGCCACTCGACAGATTTGTCGGGGGTGGGGGATACCATCACGGAAATCGACAAAGGGGGAGTTCGGGATGAAGCGCACTGTAACGGCCGTGACCGCGATCGGGCTGATGGGAGTGTTGGCGGGGTGTGCCGATGACCGCGCATCCGACGCCGCGAGCGGCGTGGACACCAGCACAACGACGACGGCATCGACGCGGACGGTGGCCAGTACACAAACCCAACCTCGAATCGTCGAGGTGGATCCGGCTGAGTTCGCGACGGCCGGTTCGCCGGGCTACTACCGGTGGACCTATGCCGCAGGAAAGGAATGCGCGGCAGCACCGGCGATGAACGGCATGGATGCCGCCGTCTACTGTTCGGCCAGCTTCCCGGCGGGGACGCCGGACGTGAAGAACGACATATTCGTCGGCGCACCGAACTCGATCCGGGTCACCGCAGAGGGGACTGAGGCGACCATTCAAGAGAGCGGGCCGCCGGGAGCTAAGCCACTCCCCGCTGGCAGTCGAATCACGATCGGTGCCCTCGCGTGCACCGCACTGCCCGACGGGATCACCTGCAACAGCGATGGTGGAGGCTTCACGTTCGAGGGCGGCGTATTGACACGAACAGGGACCGAGATCCCGCCGACCACGCCGTGAAGATCTCGCGGGACCTCCGCTCGAGGTTTCGAGTCAAGGCGTCGCCGACACGAGCTGCCTGATCGCGGGAAGCACGACGTCCCATGACTGTGGCGGCGGAATCTCGTGTCCCACTCCGGCCAACTCGAGAAACCGGGATCCCGGGATCATTGCGGCGAGCGCCCGGCCGTGCTCAACCGGATACATCGGATCGTCCACGCTGTGAACGACGAGCGTCGGTGCAGCGATCATGGCGGGATCGACGCCGCCGGACGGAGCTGCAACGAAGTGATTGGACATCGACGACTCCACGTTCGCGGTGCGGCGGACCTCGAGGGATGCGATGCGCCGGACGCGGGCTTCGTCGAATCGGTCTGGGCAGGCGTAGGGCCGTTCGACGTCGACGCGATAGTCGATCACCGAGTTGACGTCGGCCCAATCGATGTCGGGGGCGGGTTCGGTCCACGTGGCGGCGACCGCGGCAGTCGGTCCGGGCAGCGAGCCGTGGTCGCCTCCGGCCGGACTCGACTCGACCAGGGTCGCCGACGCGACACGATCGGGATGGCGCACGGCGAGAGTCTGCGCGATTCCGCCGCCCATCGACATGCCGACGAGGTGGGCGCGCTCAACGTCGAAGGCGTTGAGCACTCGCAGCGCGTCTGTCACCAGATCGTCGCCCGTGTAGTCGGGTCGGCGGCCGGGCGGGGACTGCGACGATCGGCCGGTGTCGCGGTGGTCATAGCGGATCACCTGGAGGCTGCCTGCACTGAGGGCGTCGCAGAATTCAGGTGTCCACCAGTCCATCGACTGGCCGCCGCCTGCGATCAGTAGGACCGTCGGCGCTTCGGCCGGGCCGCGTCGGTCGGCGGCGAGATCGATTCCATCTACGTGCAGCATCGTCATGGGAGGCCTTTCGACACGCTCTCCATCGTGCCATCGTGGAGTGATGGGCGACGGCAGTTCAACAGCAGGCTGGACGGCGACACCCGGTGGGCTCGTCGCGCGATTCCGCACCAGAACAATGGTCCGCGGTCTCGAGTTCGTCACGCGAGTCGTCGCGGCCGCAGAGGCGGCGAACCATCACCCGGACATCGACTTCCGGTACGGATCGGTGGTTCTCACACTGATCACGCACGATGCCGGCGATGAGATCACCGAGCTCGACCATCGCCTCGCGCGTGAGATCTCAACCATCGCATCCGGCCTGGACCTCCTGTCCTGACTCCCTGAACCGCGGCCCCGCACGGTCGGGATCGAACTCGAGGGGCCTCTTGCCATTCCACTATTCAGCGTTACTATGTACTGGTAGTCAACGTCACTTAGTAGTGGGAGGGTTGTGGGAAAACAGATCACCGAAATGCTCAAGGGCACGCTCGAAGGAATCGTTCTCGCGGTGCTGGCGGTCGCGCCGGCGTACGGGTACGAGATCACCGCGCGGCTGCGCGACGAGGGTTTCGCCGACATCGCGGAAGGCACTGTGTACGCACTGCTGGTCCGCATCGAGAAGCGCGGCATCGTCGACGTGGAGAAGGTCCCGTCGGAGAAGGGGCCACCCCGAAAGGTCTACTCACTCAACGACGCCGGGCGCGCGGAACTCGACGAGTTCTGGCGTACGTGGACATTCCTGTCCGACCGAATCGAACACCTGCACCGAGGAGCCAACTGACATGTCCATCATCAGCAAGATCGTCGGCGACAAGAAGCGCTACCGCGCCTACCAGGCGCGAGTCGCTGCTCTGCCGACTCCGCACCGGGAAACCGTTGAAGCACTCGCTCGCTACCTGATGTATTTCGGACCCGGCGACAGCGACAACCTGACGTCGATGCTCGAAGACCTCACCGACCTGTTCGAGCAGAGCGTCGCCGACGGCGTCGATGTCCGCGGCATCGTCGGGGACAACCCCGTCGAGTTCGCCGAAGAATTCCAGCGCAACTACCCCGAAGGCCAGTGGATCGGCCGCGAACGCGACCGTCTCAACGACACCATCACCAAGGCCGTCGGCGATGAGGGGACACCACGATGACCGACACCGACAACGCGATCAGCGTTCGTGGGCTGACCAAGAGTTACGGAGACCATGCAGTCCTCAACGGTGTCGACCTGGACGTCGCCAGAGGCTCAGTCTTCGCGCTGCTCGGATCCAACGGCACCGGGAAGACCACCCTCGTCAAGATCCTCGCCACAGTCCTGTCCGCCGATACCGGGACTGCGACTGTCAACGGGCACGACCTCGGACGGCAGGCACGGAGCGTCCGTCAGGCGATCAGCCTCACCGGGCAGTTCGCCGCCGTCGACGAGATACTGACGGGTCGCGAGAACCTCGTGCTCATCGCACGGCTGCGTCACCAGCAGGATCCGGGCATGGTCGCCGACAATCTGCTCGCCCGGTTCGGTCTTACCGACGCCGGCGCGCGTCGAGTCGGCACCTACTCCGGCGGTATGCGGCGACGCCTCGACATAGCGATGAGTTTGATCGGCGACCCGCCGATCGTCTTCCTCGACGAGCCGACGACCGGACTGGATCCGCAGGCCCGCATCGACGTGTGGAACTCGGTTCGCGAACTCGCCGACAGTGGGACCACAGTGCTCCTGACCACGCAGTATCTCGACGAGGCCGAGCACCTCGCGGACCGGATCGCGATCCTCCACGAGGGGCGGATCATCGTCGACGGCACCCTCGCCGACCTCAAACGGCTCCTGCCACCCGCGGAAGTGGAGTACATCGAGAAGCAGCCGACGCTGGAGGACGTGTTCCTCGCCGTTGTCGGAGACGACGACCTCAGGAGATCGGCATGACTACTCAGGCTCTCGGCTCGACAGCCGTCTCCGACACTCTGACCCTTCTCGGTCGGTCGTTGCGACACATCACGCGGAGTGTCGACACGGTGATCACGACGACGGTCATGCCGATCGCGTTCATGCTGCTGTTCGTCTACGTCTTCGGAGGGGCGATCGACACCGGAGCTCAGCGTTACGTCGACTATCTGCTGCCGGGGATCCTGCTGATCACCATCGCGTCGGGAGTCGCCTACACCGCGTTCCGCCTGTACCAGGACATGCAGGGCGGGATCGTCGAACGGCTGGTGTCCATGCCGATCAGTCGGACGAGTGTTTTGTGGGCGCACGTCTTCACATCGATGGTGGCGAACGCGGTATCGGTGCTCATCGTGCTGATCGTGGCCGCCGTGATGGGGTTTCGCACGAGCGCCGGGCCGGGCGCGTGGTTGGCTGTCGTGGGCATCCTCTGCCTGTTCACGCTCGCGATGACATGGCTTGCGGTGATCCCGGGGCTGACCGCGAGTTCGCCGGACGGGGCGACTGCGTTCTCCTATCCGCTGATCCTGTTGCCGTTCGTCAGTTCGGCATTCGTCCCGACAGCCGGCATGCCCGGTCCAGTGCGGGCCTTCGCGGAGAACCAGCCGGTCACCGCGATCGTCGACGCGATCCGAAACCTCTTTGCGGAGCAACCGGTCGGTGACGGGATCTGGATCGCACTGGGCTGGTGCGTCGCGCTGCTCGTCGCGGCCTACGCCGTCGCCATGCTCGTGTACCGCAGAAAACTGCAGTGATCAGGCTGTTCTAGACGCCGGGTGGAGGTCCCCACTGCTGTGGCTGCTGCTCGTAGCCGGGGCGGACGTACCGTTGCGGCGGCGCCTGCGGGTGCTGCGACGGCCGGACCGAGCGGAGTAGACGCGGAACGTTGTGCCGCAAAAGTCGCACAGGTGTGGTGGACGAAACGCACCCCGGCGTTACGTTCCTGCAAGGTCGTGGGGTTCCGTGATCCTCAAGTCATCTATCCGAGGAACGTCGCCACGTCGTGGGAGACGTCGAGCAGCCAGGCGGGCACGATGCCGAGAGCGATCGTGAGGCCGACGCTGATCGCGATCGGGATGGTGGTCAGCAGGCTCGGGTGAGCGACGGTGGGGGCACCTTCCGGGGGATCGGAGAAGAACATCGCGACGATCACCCGCACGTAGAAGTAGGCGGCGATCGCGCTGCACACGACTCCGATGATCACCAACGGCCACGCGCCCTCCTGGCCTGCGGCCGAGAACACTGCGAACTTGCCGATGAACCCGCCGGTGAGCGGGATGCCCGCGAAGGAGAGCAGAAGGATCGACATCATCGTGCCCACGAGGGGATGCTCGCGACCCAGTCCGGCCCACGCGCGGAGGTCGGACTCCTCTCGGCCGGTCGCATCGCGCACCACGCTGATCAGCGCGAATGCGCCGAACGCGGACACTGCGTACACGGCGATGTAGAACAGAGTGCCCGCGAGGGCGTCCCGCGAGAGAGTGATCGCCCCGACGAGGGCGAAGCCGACGTGACTAACCGACGAGTACGCAAGCATGCGTTTGCAGTCCCGCTGGGTGACGGCCATGAAGGTCGCGATCACCATTGTGGCGATCGTTATCGTCCACAGCGCGGGGCGCGCGATGTCGGCCAGGTCGGGGAATCCGACGTGCAGCACACGGAGCAGGGCGCCGAAAGCGGCCGCCTTCGTCGCGGATGC
This sequence comes from Gordonia malaquae NBRC 108250, assembly GCF_000344135.1. Lineage (GTDB taxonomy): Bacteria > Actinomycetota > Actinomycetes > Mycobacteriales > Mycobacteriaceae > Gordonia > Gordonia malaquae. The sequence goes on from NZ_BAOP01000014.1 coordinate 109,304, forward strand.
CATCAACGATGTGACCGGAGAGGGAGCGCCCTGGTAGACGTCCGGGACCCACGACCCGAAGGGAACGGCGCCGACTTTGAACAGCAGGCCGACGGCGATCAAGACCAGCGCGATCACACCGAAGGTGCGATCGTCCGCAGTCTGCAACGACTGCCCGACTTCCCGCAGCGACAGCGAGGCGCTCGCACCGTAGGCGAAGGCGGTCCCGAACAAGAAGATCGCCGACGCGAACGCGCCGAGCAGGAAGTACTTGAGCGACGCCTCTTGAGACAGCAATCGGCGACGTCGAGCCAGACCGCACAGCACATACAGGGGCAGTGACAGCACCTCGAGTGCGATGAACATCGTCAGCAGATCGCCGCACGAGCCGAACAGCATCATGCCGCCCACCGCGAACAGCGTGAGGGGATACACCTCGGTCGTCAAGAACCCGGCGCGTCCTGCGGCGAGTTCGTCCGTCGAACCGGGAACGGTGGCTCCGGACGGCGTGAATGCGTCAGCTGTCAGTTCGGCATCGGCATCCGAACCCGCGTCGTCGGAGCGTGTCCTCCGTTCGTCGAGCGGAGTCGAGACGTATCCCACCGCCGCCGGTTTGCCTGCCGCAGTCCGGACCTCGGCGGGCGCCCACACCCTGTCGAGCCGCCGTTCTCCCATGAATGCGACGGCTCCCAGTGCGACGACGAGGACGACTGCCTGAACGAACAGCCCAGGGCCGTCGATCAGGACAGCGCCGGACATGAGGGTCCGTTGCTGTGGCGAGTCCGTTGTGGCGGTGTGTGCGACGAATCCCAGCGCGACCATCGCGGCGACAATGCCCGCACAGGACAATCCGAGCTGAATGCGGTACCGCGCCTCGCTTCGCGCGAAGGCCTCCACGAGGACGCTGACCACGGCGACACCGAACACGATCAGCATCGGCGAGAGCCGGTAGTAGTCGATCGAGGGAAGCACGAGTCCGTCGGTCATCGGTCTGCTCCGTCGTTGGCAGTGGTCGAGGTCGTCGCCGGTGCGGCCGGATCGACGAAGTCCAGGATGATCCGGGGGAAGAACCCGAGGACGAACAACAGGACGATCAACGGTGCGACGACGACCTTCTCCCGCACCCCGAGATCGGTGATGCGCTTGTCCGCACCGTCCGGCGCAGGGCCGCCCATCATTCGCTGATATGTCCAGAGGATGTAGACGGCCGACAGGGCCAACGCGAGCGAAGCGATCACGGCTGCCGCGGGATACCGCACGAACGTTCCGATCAGGACGAGGAACTCGCTGATGAACGGTCCCAGCCCGGGAAGAGACAGGGTGGCGAGGCCTGCGATCAGAAATGTCCCCGACAACACCGGTGCGAGGCGTTGCACACCGCCGTAGTCGCTGATCAACGAACTGCCGCGACGCGAGACGAGGAACCCCGCGATCAGGAACAGGGCAGCCGTCGAGATGCCGTGATTGACCATGTAGAGAGTGGAGCCGACGTGGCCCTGATCGGTGAGCGCAAAAACGCCGAGCACGATGAAACCGAAGTGCGAGATCGACGTGTAGGCGATGAGCCGCATCACGTCGGTCTGGCCGATCGCCATCACTGCGCCGTAGACGATGCTGACGACCGCAAGAGTGCACAACACCGGGGCGAAGGTCTCCGAGGCGTCGGGGAACAGGCCGATGCAGAACCTCAGCATCGCGAACGTGCCCACCTTGTCCATCACCGCCATCATCATCACGGCCGCGGCCGGAGTGGTGGAGACGGCGGCGTCGGGCAGCCACGTGTGCAGCGGCCAGAGCGGGGCCTTCACGGCGAATGCGAATACGAAGCCCGCGAACAGGAGGTTCTGTGTGGTCGGCGACATCTCAAGGGCGCCGTCCGCCACGGCGGTGGAGATCGACTCGAAGCTGAACCGGCCGGCGACGACATACAGTCCGATCACCGCGGCGAGCATGACGAGTCCGCCGAACAGGTTGTACAGCAGGAACTGCACGGCCGCCCGCGACCGTTCGGCACGCACTCCGGGACCGGTCGTCCCGAAGCCGCCGATCAGGAAGTACATCGGGATCAACATCGCCTCGAAGAAGATGTAGAACAACAGCACATCGGTCGCGACGAAGCTCATCAGCACCATCGCCTCGACCGCGAGCAGCAGGGCGATGTAGATGTGGACGCTCTTGCCCTGCCCGTTCTCGGGTGTGGCCGACGGAGTCGCGGTGGAGTCTGCGTCCCGCCACCCTGCCAGCAACAGGAGGGGAGTGAGGACAGTGGTGAGGAGGATCAAGGCGAGTCCGACGCCGTCCAACCCGAGCGAGTAGCGGGCTCCGAACTGCGGGATCCAGCTCAGATCCTCGGTCATCTGGAAACGCCCGCCGCCGGGTTCGAAACGGGCCGCGATGATCACCGACCACACCAGCACCAGCAGGGCTGCGCCGACGCCGATCACCTTCGCGTTGTGGGCGCGGGCCGCGGGCAGGAACATCACCACGGCGGATGCGGCTGCGGGGAGCAGCCACAACACGGTGAGCCAGGGCATCGTCATAGGACGTTCACCACCATCGTCAGCGCGGCGATCACCACGGTTCCGGCGAGAATCGACAGAGCGTACGAGCGGACGAACCCGTTCTGAGCACGTCGGGCGACGGTCGACGTGCCCATGACGGCCGCGCCGATGCCTGTCGGAACCGCGCTGAGTCCACGCTCTTCCACCGTCACCAGGCCGGCCGTCGCGAGTGCCCCCGGACCCGCGAAAACCTTCTCGTTGACGGTGTCGCCGAACAGGTCGGCACGCGCCGCGACAGTCAGCATCGACACGTCGTCCGGCGGTGTCGTGGGAACCGGTTGTCGTCCGTACTTGGCCCATGCGACGGCGGCGCCTGCGACGACACATACGAGGACGATGGTCGTGACGGCCCACGCCGGGACGGAACCGTGGTGCTCGGGCGCCTCGCCGACGACAGGTGTGAGCCAGTCCGTCAGCGACCCGCCGATCGCGAGGAGCGCGCCTGCGCCGACCGAACCGATCGCGAGCACGATCATCGGGGCGGTCATCGATGCGGACGACTCGTGCGGGTGCGCGTCGTCCCGCCACCTGGCCGGCCCGAAGAACGTCAGGACCATCACGCGGGTCATGTAGAACGCGGTGATCGCGGCCCCGAGAACGGTCGCACCGCCGAGCAGCCATCCGCGAACCCCTCCCTCGGCGAGCGCGGCTTCGATGATGCCGTCCTTCGAGAAGAATCCCGAGAACGGCGGCACTCCGATGATGGCGAGGTACCCGAGGCCGAACGTGGCGAAAGTGATCGGCATCGCGGTCCGGAGCCCGCCGAAGCGGCGCATGTCCGTCTCGTCGTTCATCGCGTGCATCACCGAGCCCGCGCCGAGGAACAGACCGGCTTTGAAGAAGCCGTGTGTGATTAGGTGCAGGATCGCGACGGCGTAGCCGGCGGGACCGAGACCTGCCGCGAGGATCATGTAGCCGATCTGGCTCATCGTCGACGCCGCCAGCGCCTTCTTGATGTCGTCCTTCGCGCAGCCGATGATCGCGCCGAACAGCAGCGTCACGGCGCCGACCACGGTGACCGCGGTCTGCGCGTTCGGCGCGAGGTCGAAGACCGGACCCGACCGGGTGATCAGGTAGACGCCAGCGGTGACCATGGTCGCGGCGTGGATCAGCGCCGACACCGGGGTCGGGCCTTCCATCGCGTCGCCGAGCCACGCCTGCAGCGGCACCTGCGCCGACTTGCCGCAGGCTGCGAGCAACAGCATGAATCCGATGCCGGTCACCGCGGCGTCGCTCGCCCCCGAGGCGCCCGCGAACACGGTGTCGAAGTCGACGGACCCGAAGGTCGAGAACATGATCATCATCGCGATCGCCAGCCCCATGTCGCCGACACGGTTCATCACGAACGCCTTCTTCGCGGCCGTCGCCGCCGACGGCTTGTGCTGCCAGAAGCCGATGAGCAGGTACGACGCGACTCCCACGCCTTCCCAGCCGAGGTACAGGCCGAGATAGTTGTTCGCGAGGACGAGCACGAGCATCGCCGCGACGAAGAGATTCAGATACGCGAAGAACCGTCGACGGTCCGGATCGTCGGCCATGTAGCCGAGCGAGTACACGTGGATCAACGTCCCGACCACGGTGATCAACAGGACGAAGCACATCGACAACTGATCGAGTTGCAGGCCGAAGTCGACTCGAAGACTCCCCACCGGCACCCATGAGTACAGGTCGTCGGAGACGGTGCGGTCGCCGACGTCGCGGCCGATCATGGAGATCCACGCGACGATCGCGGCAACCGCCGATCCGGCGGCGAGTGCCGTCGCGAGAAGAGGACCCCAGGTGTCGGCAGCCTTTCGGCCCGCCGGTGCGCTTCGATCAAGGACCGGGGGAAGCACGAGGAGGAGCGCTGCGCCGAGGGCGGGCAGTGCGGGAATGATCCAGAGTTGCGTCACGGGGTCATCGCCTCAACAGGTTGGCGTCGTCGACGTTCGCGGACCGTCGTGTGCGGAAGATCGTCATGATGATCGCCAGTCCGATCACCACTTCGGCGGCGGCGACCACCATCGTGAAGAACGCGATCACCTGTCCGTCGAAGCTGCCGTGCATCCGTGCGAACGTCACGAACGCCAAGTTCGCAGCGTTCAACATCAACTCGACACACATGAACACCACGATCGCGTTGCGACGCAGCAGAACCCCGGACGCTCCGATCGCGAAGATGATCGCGGACAGGTAGAGGTAGTTGGCGGGGTTCACTTCTCGACTCCGCTCGAAGACCGGGGACTCGTCGAAGGCCGGGGACTCGTCGAAGGCTGGGGACTCTTCGACGACTGGGGACTCCTCGACGACTGGGGACTCAGCTGTGGGGCGGCGCGGCCCGACTCCGGGAGCCGAGGAGTGAGATTCCGATTGACCGAGAGCAGCGACGGGCTGCCGTCGGCCTGCCGACCGGGCATGTCGACGGCGTTGTGACGTGCGTAGACGCCGGGTGCGGGCAGCGGAGTCGGGTGCCCGGTCTTGAAGCGCTCGATGGACTGTTCGCGTTGTCCACGGACGGGTGCTGTCGGACGCCGGTGAGCGAGGACCATCGCACCGAGTGTCGCCGTGATCAGAAGCGCGCCGGTCAACTCGAACGCCCACAAGTACCGCACGAAGATCAGTTCGGCGAGCGCTCGGATGTTCTCGTTGCCCCCACCCGGCGACGTCCCGCGGCTCGCGTCGGGCGCACCGATGAAGGGAGCGATCGAGGCGGTGCCGATCGCCGTCACAAGCAGGATCCCGAACCCTGCCGACAGGCCGATCGCCACCAGTCGTTGGCCGCGGACGGCCTCCACCAGCGAATCGGCGGAGTCGACGCCGATGAGCATCAGCACGAACAGGAACAGCATCATCACCGCGCCGGTGTAGACCACCACCTGCACAACACCGAGGAACAATGCGCCCTGCATCACGTAGAAGACGGCGAGGATGATCATCGTCATCGCCAGGAACACCGCCGAGTAGACGGCTTTCGGCGACAGGACCACGCCGAGCGCGCCGATGACGACGATCACGGCGAGCACCCAGAACGTCACGGCCTCGGCGCCGGACGTCTCCATCAGCGGCGCGGCCGCGCTCACCAGACTCATCGCATGCCGTCCGGTCCCACGTCGCCCCGGTAGTAATTCTCGGGTCGTGCGCCGTCGGCCATCGGGTGTGGAGGCGCCGTCATGTCGTCACCCAGCGGTGCGAGAAGTCGGTCCTTCTCGTAGATCATCGACTCCCGACTGGTGCCGACGATCTCGTAGTCGCCTGTCATCGTCAGCGCTCGCGTCGGGCAGGCCTCGACGCAGAGGCCGCAGCCGATGCACCGCAGGTAATTGATCTGATAGACCCGGCCGTACCGCTCACCGGGGGAGAAGCGTTCCTCGTCCGTGTTGTCCGCGCCTTCGACGCAGATCGCGTCGGCCGGGCACGCCCACGCGCAGAGCTCGCAGCCGATGCACTTCTCCAGCCCGTCGTCGTACCTGTTGAGTTGGTGCCGTCCATGAGTACGCGGCAGCGACGGGCGTCGTTCCTCCGGATACTGCTCGGTGACCGGCTTGCGGAACATCGACGAGAACGTTCCGCCGAAACCTGCGATCGGCTTGAGACCGTCCGACATCACTCACTCTCCTTCGACTCGACGGGGCGACTGGCCGCGGCGAGGGCAGGCGAGAGGACGACCTGCCCCGGAAGCGGTGGAACGGGGAAGCCTCCGGCCATCGGGTCGAACGGTTCGGACGTCTCGACTCCGCTCGACGATCGGGGCGAGGCGCTCGGGGACCGGGACGCGGCGCCAGAGGTTCGGGACAGGCGAGCGATGGCGTATACGAGAAGCCCGGTCACGAGCAGACCGGCGGCGGCGAGCAGCAACGACGACGTCAGTTCCGAGGCGTGTCGGGTGGCCTGAGTGATGATGCCGACCACCAGCACCCAGCCGAGGGCGATCGGGATCAACACCTTCCAGCCGAGGTTCATGAACTGGTCGTACCGAAGGCGGGGAAGTGCGGTCCGCAGCCAGATGAACCCGAACAGGAAGATCCACATCTTGACCGTGAACCAGACCAGCGGCAGCCATCCGGAGTTCGCGCCGTCCCACATCGACAGCGGCCACGGCGCCTGCCACCCACCGAGGAACAGCGTGGTCGCCAGCGCGGACACGGTGGCCATGTTGACGTATTCGGCGAGCATGAACATCGCGAACTTGAGGGAGCTGTACTCGGTGTGGAACCCGCCGACGAGCTCGCCTTCGGCCTCGGGGAGGTCGAACGGCGCGCGGTTCGTCTCGCCGACCATCGAGATCAGGTAGATCACGAACGACGGGAGGACGAGCAGGACGTACCAGTGGTGCTGTTGGCCGCCGACGATCTCAGATGTCGACATCGTCGACGACAGCAGGAACACCGCGGCGAACGACAGACCCATCGCGATCTCGTAGGAGATGACCTGTGCCGTCGAGCGCAGGCCGCCGAGCAGCGGATACGTCGATCCCGACGCCCACCCGGCGAGGATGATCCCGTAGACGCCGATCGAGGTGACAGCCAGCACGAACAACACCCCGACGGGCAGATCAGTCAACTGAAGGGGAGTGCGGTGGCCGAAGACCGACACCTCGGGGCCCATCGGGATGACGGCGAACGCGGTGATCGCGGGGACCACCGAGATGATCGGCGCCAGCAGGTAGATCACCTTGTCGACGCCGGCCGGAGTGAGCCCCTCCTTGAGCGCGAGCTTCACACCGTCGGCGAGGCTCTGCAGCAGGCCGCCGGGCCCGACTCGGTTCGGTCCGAGCCTGCGTTGCATGCGCGCCATGATCTTGCGTTCGGCGAGGATCCCGACGAGCACCGTGAGCACCAGGAACACGAAGATGCCGATCGACTTCGCGAGGATCAGCCACCACGTGTCGTGTCCGAAACTGTGCAGTGTCGGGAACACGGTGCTCGCCGCAGTCATCGTGGTGCTCCGATCTCAACGACGTCGCCCGGGGTCGCGCCGAGCGTCGCGTGGACGCGGGAGTCGACGGAGTTCATCGGCACCCACACCACACGGTCCGGCATGTCCGTGATCACGAGCGGCAAGGTGATCGACCCTCGTGATGTCGACACCTGCACATCGTCGCCGTCGACGAGGTCCATGCTCGCTGCAGTGGCGGACGACAGTCGGGCCACGGCGCGGTGCGCGGTCCCGGCGAGATTCGGTTCGCCGTCCTGCATGCGGCCGAGGTCGAGCAGCATCCGCCACGATGCGAGGACTGCCTGGCCAGGACCCGCAACCGGGCCTTCGACGGATGCGGACGGAGCGGAGGCGTGACGTTCACCTCGCCACGCGCCGATGCGGGCGAACTCGGCGTGGATGCCCTCGGAGGTGTCGCATCCGAGGTCGATGCCGATCTGCTCCGCGAGTGCGTGGAGCACGCGGTGATCCGAGAGGGGGACACTGCCGGTCCCGACGGGCAGAGCAGTATCGAACGGTCGTGGCCGGCCCTCCCAGTCGAGGTAGGTGCCCGACTTCTCCGGTGCCGCCGCGACGGGGAACACGACGTCAGCGTGGCGAGTGGCGTCGCTGGCGCGCTGTTCGAGGCTGACGACGAACTCGGCCGACTGCAGTGCACGCGCGGCGTGTCCGGGGTCGGGGAGATCGTCGAGTTCCACGCCGCCGATCACCACGCCGTCGAGGTCTCCGCTGATCAGAGCGTCGAGGATCTGCGACGTCGAACGACCGGTCTCGGCGGGCACGTCGACGCCCCAGATCTCGGCGATGTCGGCTCGGGCACGTTCGGATCGCACCGGTCGGCCGGCGGGCAGCAGGCCCGGTGCGGCGCCGACGTCGAGCGCGCCGCGCTCGCCGGATCGGCGGGGGATCCACGCGATCGGCGCCCCGGCAGCGGCTGCCGCGGTCAGGGCTCCCGGGCTCGTGGCGAGTCGTTCGCCGACCACCAGTACGGCACCCGGTGTCGTGAGGAGGTCGCGCATCTCATCCGAGCCGAGAACCTCCGCCTCGTGGCCGGGCACGCACGAGTGCAGGGTGGCCGACAACTTCTGTGCGCCGGGACTGCACCACGACGCGATCGTGTGCACCCGCTGACCGCGTGCGCGGACGGCTTTGCGCAGCCGGAGGAAGACGATCGGAGACTCCTCCTCGGGCTCGAGACCGGCGAGGACCACAACCGGTGCCGCCTCGAGAGCGGCGTAGGTGACGCCGAGCCCGGTGCCCGCGACGTGCTCGGCGAGGAACTGCGCCTCCTCCCCGGAATGGGCCCGCGCCCGGAAGTCGACGTCCGACGTCCCGAGCACCACCCGTGCGAACTTTCCGTAGGCATACGCGTCCTCGACGGTGCACCGTCCGCCGAGGAGCACACCCGAGCGCGCGCCCGACGCCGCGAGACCGGCGGCAGCGGTGTACAGCGCGTGCGGCCACGACGCCGGGCGCAACACTCCGTCGTCGCCTCGGACGAGTGGTGAGACGATGCGGTCCGGCTCCCGGGTGTATGCGAACGCCCACCGGCCCTTGTCGCAGTTCCACTCTTCGTTGACATCCGGATCGTCGCCTGCGAGACGGCGCAGCACCTTTCCACGCCGATGGTCGGTTCGCTGGTCGCAGCCCGACGCGCAGTGCTCGCACACGCCGGGCGACGACACCAGGTCGAACGGGCGTGCGCGGAAGCGGTACGCCGCCCCGGTGAGCGCGCCGACCGGACATATCTGCACAGTGTTCCCCGAGAAGTACGAATCGAATGGCGCATCGGTGGTGGCCTCGGGGGCCGCTCCAGGCTCCCGATACGCGCTCACCTGCTGCAACGCTCCGCGGTCGGACAGGGCGATCAACGGGTCGCCCGCTATCTCGTCGGCGAATCGGGTGCAGCGTGCGCAGAGCACACAGCGCTCCCGGTCGAGGAGGACCTCCGACGACAGCGGGACCGGCTTCGTGTACGTCCGCTTCACACCGGCGAAACGCGACTCGGAGCGGCCGGCCGACATCGCCTGGTTCTGCAGAGGACACTCGCCGCCCTTGTCGCACGTCGGGCAGTCGAGCGGATGATTGATGAGCAGCAGTTCCATGACGCCGCTCTGCGCCTTGGCCGCGGCCTCCGACGAATGCTGCGTGCGGACGATCATCCCGTCGCTCACCACGGTGGTGCACGACGCCATCGGCTTGCGGAGACCTTCGACGTCGACGAGGCACTGGCGGCACGCGCCGACCGGGGCGAGCAGTGGGTGATCACAGAATCGGGGGATGTCGACGCCGATCATCTCGGCGGCTCGGATCACCAGCGTCCCGGTGGGCACGGAGACCTCCGTGCCGTCGATGACAACGGTGACCTGATCGTCGGCCGCGGCTTCGGGCATCAGTGCACCCCCTCGTGGAAGACGGTCGACAACGCGGGATCGAACGGGCATCCCCGGCCGTCGAGATGAGCGACGTACTCGTCGCGGAAGTACTGCAGCGACGACGTGATCGGGCTGCCGCTGCCGTCGCCGAGCGCGCAGAAACTCTTGCCCACGACGGTGTCGGTGGTGTCGGTCAGCAGGTCGAGGTCTGCTTCGGTGGCGTCACCGTTCTCGATGCGCTGCAGGATCTGGACCAGCCAATAGGTGCCTTCGCGGCACGGCGTGCACTTGCCGCACGACTCGTGTTTGTAGAACTCGGTCCACCGAAGCACAGCGCGGACCACGCACGTCGTCTCGTCGAAGAGCTGGACGGCCTTGGTACCGAGCATCGAACCCGCCGCGCCGACGCCTTCGTAGTCGAGGGGCACGTCGAGGTGCTCGGCGGTGAACATCGGCGTCGACGAACCGCCCGGTGTCCAGAACTTGAGCTCGTGGCCTGCGCGGATCCCGCCGGCGCGGTCGAGGAGTTCGCGGAGGGTGACGCCGAGCGGCGCTTCGTACTGGCCGGGCCGCGTGACGTGGCCGGACAGCGAGTAGAGGGTGAAACCGGGTGACTTCTCGGTCCCCATAGACCGGAACCAGTCGACGCCGTTGCGCAGGATCGACGGGACGCTGGCGATCGATTCGACGTTGTTGACCACGGTGGGGCTCGCATACAGGCCCGCGGTGGCGGGGAACGGAGGACGCAGGCGTGGTTGGCCGCGGCGTCCTTCGAGTGAGTCCAGGAGTGCGGTCTCCTCGCCGCAGATGTAGGCGCCCGCTCCCGCGTGCACCACGAGGTCGAGACTGAATCCGGACCCGAAGATGTTCCTGCCGAGCAGACCGGCCTCATACGCTTCGGCCACTGCGCCGCGTAGTCGCCGGATGACTGAGGCGACCTCACCGCGCACGTAGATGAACGCATGACTCGCCCGGATGGCGTACGCCGCGATGATCACGCCCTCCACCAGCATGTGCGGCGACGCCAGCATCAGCGGCATGTCCTTGCACGTGCCGGGCTCGGACTCGTCGGCGTTCACCACGAGGTAATGCGGCTTGGCCGACGCCTCGCCCTGGGGGATGAACGACCATTTCAGCCCGACCGGGAAACCGGCGCCGCCGCGCCCGCGCAGGCCGGACGCCTTGACGAGCTCGATCACGTCATCCGGGGTCATCGCCAGCGCAGCCTTGAGCCCCTGGTAGCCGTGTTGACGGACGTAGTTCTGCAACAGCCACGACTCGTCGTCGGACCAGTGCTTGGACAGCACGGGCGCTTCTGCCGCCTCCGCGCCCGGGGTGGGCTGGTCGATGACGATCACGACGCACCTCCGGGTTGCTCCGGGACTCCGGCGAGGAGACGTGCGGTCTGCCGGAACGTGCACAACGCCGGCGCGCCGCGGCTGGGGGCGGGCGGCTGTCCGGCCTGCAGATCGGCGACGAGGCGGGCGGCGGACTCCGGAGTCTGGGCGTCGAAGAACTCCCAGTTCACCATCACGACGGGCGCATGATCGCAGGCTGCGTTGCACTCGACGTGCTCGAGCGTGACCGAACCGTCCGGGGTCGTCTCGCCAGGGGCGATGCCGAGCCGCTGCGTCAGATCCGCGAGTATCGCGTCCCCGCCCATCACCGCGCACAGCGTGTTCGTGCACACTCCGACGAGGTACTCGCCTGTCGGTTGCTGTCGGTACATCGAATAGAACGTCGCGACCGATGCGACCTGCGCGGTGGTCAATCCGAGACGGTCGGCGCAGAACGCGACACCGGCCCGGGTGAGGTAACCGTCGTTGCTCTGGACGAGATGCAGGAGCGGCAGGAGCGCCGACCTCGACTCCGGGTAGCGCGCGACGATGTCGTCCGACTCCGCGGTCAGTGACGCCAGCACATCGGTCGGGTAGTCCGCCGGCCCGTCGAACGAGATCGGGGGAACGGGCTCCGACGTCGTGAACATGATCGGAACGGTCCGAGAAGGTGTGCTCATCGGTCGACGCCTCCCATCACGGGGTCGATGCTGGCCACCGCTGTGATCACGTCGGCGATGAGGCCGCCTTCGCACATCGCGGCCACGGCCTGGAGGTTGGTGAACGACGGGTCGCGGAAGTGGACGCGGTACGGGCGGGTGCCGCCGTCGGACACCACGTGCACACCCAGCTCTCCCCGAGGCGACTCGATCGAGACGTAGCACTGTCCCGCAGGAACTCGCATGCCCTCGGTGACGAGTTTGAAATGGTGGATCAGCGCCTCCATCGACATGCCCATGATCTCGGCGATGTGCTCGGGGGAGTTGCCGAGTCCGTCCGGCCCGACGGCGAGATCGGCGGGCCACGCCAGTTTGCGGTCGGTGACCATCACCGGTCCCGGTTCGAGCTTGTCGATGGCCTGTCGGACGATCCTGATGGACTGCCGCATCTCCTCGATGCGGATCAGGTACCTGCCGTACGAGTCGCAGGCGTCGTTGGTGACGACGTCGAAGTCGTAGTCCTCGTAGCCGCAGTACGGCGCGGTCTTGCGCAGGTCGTGCGGCAGGCCGGTCGAACGCAGGACTGGTCCGGTGACGCCGAGCGCCATGCATCCGGTGAGGTCGAGGAAGCCGACTCCCTTCGTTCGGGCCTTCCAGATGTAGTTCTCGGTGAGCAGTGCCTCGACCTCCGCGATCTCGTCGGGGAGAGCGTCGAGAACGGCGAGGATCTTCGGAATCACACCGTCGGGCAGGTCGGCGGCCACACCGCCGGGTCGGATGTACGCGTGATTCATGCGCAGTCCGGTGATCTCCTCGAAGAGGTCGAGGATCTTCTCGCGGGAGCCGAATCCGAGGAACATCGGCGTCACCGCACCGAGCTCCATCCCGCCGGTCGCCAACGCCACGAGGTGCGACGTGATGCGGTTGAGCTCCATCAGGATCACACGGATGACGGTGGCTCGCGCGGGGATGTCGACGGTGATGCCGAGCAGCTTCTCCACGGCCAGGCAGTAGGCGGCCTCGTTGAAGAACGGCGACAGATAGTCCATCCGCGTCACGAAGGAGACCCCCTGCGTCCAGGTGCGGAACTCGAGGTTCTTCTCGATCCCGGTGTGCAGGAAGCCGATTCCGCAGCGCGCTTCGGTGACGGTCTCGCCTTCGATCTCCAGGATCAGGCGCAACACACCGTGGGTGGACGGGTGCTGCGGGCCCATGTTGACGACGATCCGCTCGTCGATCTGGGCGGCTGCCGCACGTTCGGCGACGGCGTTCACGACGTCCTCCCAGTCGTTGCCGGTGACGGTGAACGCGGTGGAGTCGGAATGAGTGGTGCCTGCCATCAGCTGTACGACCTCCGCTGGTCGGGCGGCGCGACGGTGGCGCCTTTGTACTCGACGGGGATGCCGCCGAGCGGGTAGTCCTTGCGTTGCGGATGGCCCTCCCAGTCGTCGGGCATCTCGATGCGCGTCAACGACGGGTGGCCGTCGAAGATCAGTCCGAAGAAGTCGTACGTCTCGCGTTCGTGCCAGTCGTTCGTCGGGTACACGCGGAAGAGGGTCGGCAGATGCGGGTCGGCGTCGGGCGCCGTCGTCTCCAAGCGGGCCGTCCGGTTGTGGGTGATCGATCGGAGCGGGTAGACGGCGTGCAGTTCACGACCCGCCTCGTCGGGGTAGTGAACACCGCTCACGCCGAGGCACAGCTCGAACCGCAGTGACGGCTCGTCGCGCATCGTCGACGCGACCGCGGGCAGATTCTCTCGGGTCACATGGATCGTCATCTCGTCGCGGTAGACGACGATCTTCTCGACCGCCGCGTCGAATGCGATGCCACGCCGACCGAGGCCTGCGGCGAGTTCGTCTGCGACCTCGTCGAAGTAGCCGCCGAACGGCCGTTCCGAGCTGCCAGGCAGGTTGACCTGTGCGATCATCCGACCGTATCCGGATGTGTCGCCGGTGCCGGAGGCGCCGAAGAGGCCGTGGCGGGCGCCGATGAGTTCGCCGCTCATCGCAGCAGCCCGGTGAACTCGATGGTCGGTTTCGCCGACAGTGCAGCCTGCTCGGCTGCGCGGATCGCCTCCTCGCGGTGCACTCCGAGCGGCATCTGCCCGATCTGTTCGTGGAGCGTGAGGATCGCGTTCAGCAGCATCTCGGGCCGAGGAGGGCAGCCGGGCAGGTAGATGTCGACGGGCACCACGTGGTCGACGCCCTGAACGATCGCGTAGTTGTTGAACATCCCGCCGGACGACGCGCAGACGCCCATCGCGAGGACCCATTTCGGTTCGGCCATCTGGTCGTAGATCTGGCGGAGAACGGGCGCCATCTTCTGGCTGACACGGCCTGCGACGATCATCAGGTCGGCCTGACGGGGCGACGCGCGGAACGCCTCCATGCCGAACCTCGCGAGGTCGTAGCGGCCGGAGGTGGTCGCCATCATCTCGATCGCGCAGCACGCGAGCCCGAAGGTCGCGGGCCAGAGGGAGCCTTTCCGCATGTACCCGGCGAGCTTCTCGACGGTCGTCAGCATCAGTCCGCCGGGAAGCTGTTCTTCGATTCCCACAGTTCTAATCCCACCTGAGTCCGCCGCGGCGCCACTCGTAGGCGTACGCGACGGACACGTTGACGATGAAGAGTGCAACGGCCAGGAGGCCGAACCATCCGAGGGTGTCTGAGGCGACGGCCCACGGGTAGAGGAAGACGATCTCGATGTCGAAGATTATGAACAGCATGGCCGTCAGGTAGTACTTCACCGGGAAGCGCTGGACCATGTCGGCGGCGGGCGGAAGAGGTTCGATTCCGCACTCGTACGCGGCGAGTTTGGCGGCGTTCCGACGCTTCGGGCCGACGATCGACGCGATCACCACGGACACGATGGCGAAGGCGGCGGCGATCGCGCCGAGAACCAGGATCGGTGCGTAGACGTTCATCCGCGTTAGCCTCCCCACTGTGTGACTTGAACCACACCATACGCACGGAATGGTGTGTGCCGTGGGCGCTTTCGGCTTAAACCGAGGTGAACGGCGAGTTCAGTCAGGGGGTGCGGGGACGGCGTCGGTGCTCGTGCCAGGCGGCAAGCAGCGCGGTCCTGTCTCCGTCCGGATTCGCCTCGTGCCAGGCCCTGGTGAACCTGTTGTACTCGAACTGCTCGCCGATCTCGCGGGGTCCGAGATCGCGCGTGGCGTGCCAGTGCGCGACGGCGTCAGCGAGCGTGGTGGAGCCATCGGCGGAGGCGAAGAACGCGCGCATCGGCTCGTCGAACCGGAACGCTGCGCCCACCTGGTCGGAGAGCCACGCTCGCACGTGCTGACTGCACCGTTGGCCGGGCGGGATTGTCGTCTCGGCGGTGAGCAGTCCGGACAGCTGGCGGCCCGAGGCACGCCGGGCCGCGGCGGGTTCGCTGAAGTCGATGCCGTCGAGGTGTGCCGCGATCCGGGCGGTCAGGACCTGTTTGCCGCCGGTGGTGCGGACGCCCAACGCACGCGCGAAGTCGGCGAGTTCGTCCTTGAGCCAGTACCACCGACGGAGCTCGGTGCCGGTCAGGGCGGGGGAGAGGTCGGGTCGGGTCACGTGAGGAGGTCGACGACTGTGCGCGAGAGCTCCATCGGGTCCACCGGGACGCGCGCGACGGCGTCGGCCCGCGACCAGTCGGCCAGCCACCGGTCGGCTTCGCGGGCCACCAGCACCACCAACGGCGGGCACGGGCGGTACTCGTCGCGGATCTGTTTCGCCATGCCCATGCCTCCGGCAGGGGAGGCCTCGCCGTCGAGGATGGCCACGTCCACCGTCCCGCTGTCGAGATGGGACAGCAGTATCGGCGCGGTGGCGACTTCGACGTACTCGAGGTCGGGCAACTCCGGGTGCAGGCGCTCGCCGAGCGCCCGGATCACCTGCTCACGTGTGCCTGAATCGTCGGAGTACACGACGACGCGCAGAGTCACCCGTTCCTGTGTCGTGCTCACGAGTCCGACAGTAACTCAGCCGACCGCGCTTGTTCTGCCCATCGAGCAGTTCCCTGGGATCACGAAATTCACGACCTGGCATGAACGTAACGCCGAGGTGTGTTTCGTCCGCCACCCTCACGTGACTTCTGCGGCTCAACGTTCACAATCGAACGTCTAGCTCTTGTCGAGTACCTGGACGCCGGCGCGGGCGAGGCCGCGGTGGTCGTAGTACCAGTTGACGCCGACGCCGAGTGCGACGCCGATGGCGAGGCCCGCGACTGTCATCCATAGACCGTGCGTCAGACCCGCGCTGCCGCGAGCGTCGAAGTAGAGGATCGCGCGGATGCCCATGTACACCTGGTGCAGCGGTTCGAACGACGAGAGCCACGCGAAGAATCCGGGGACCGCTTCGATCGGCGTCGTCGCGCCTGCGGACGGCAGGCCGAGGAAGATGAACACGAACATGTTGATCAGCAGGCCGATGGTGCCGAACGCCGACACGACGGCCAGCGCGGTGACACCGACCGCGGCTGCGGCGAGCGAGCTGAACAGCCACAACGTCCACGGATGATCGATCGGCATGTCGAGTGCGGTCGCGATGCCGATGTACACCGCGGATACAGCGAGGCTGGTGACGACCATGATCGCCCACTTGATCAGCAACACCCTCAGCCGGGTGAGTCCGATGGCTTTGCGGACGATGACCCGGGGACCGATCTCCGACGGGATGTAGCCGAGAGTCGAGTCGACGAGCGAGTTGATCAGCATCGCACCGGTGAAGCCCGCGAGCAGCACCAGTAGGGCGAAGTAGAACGCCGACAGACCCATGCCGGTGCCAGTGGGCAGGGGTTGGAATGCCGTCGTGACGATGTCGATCGGTGCAGACAGCACGATCGACGCCGTGCCGGTGATGGTCAGCGGCGGGACGGCGGCTGCAGCCTGCTTCGTGACCGCGGCGGTCAGCTGCTGACCGAGCTGCTTGTTCATCTCGGCGAGCGCTTCTTTGCTCAGAGCCGTGACGAGAGAACTCCCGAGCGTTCCGGACTGAGGATTCGTGTACACGATGATCTGGGGTCGTTCGACGGCGTTGGACGTCACCGACCCTTCGGCGAGCGCGAGTGTCTTCGCCGTGAAGTCCGCCGGAACTCGGATCGCGCCATAGACCTTGCCGTCGCGCAGCTTCTCCTGCGCGTCATCCCAGCTCAGATCCTCGAGGGAGACCTTGTCGGGGTCGACCTTCTCCTTGACCGTCGCCTCCATCTGGGCGCCGAAGTTCTGTTGTGCGCCGGTCGGGTCGACGGTGCCCTCATCGTCGTTGACGACGGCGATCGGGAACGACGTCAGGCTCCCCACCGGGTCGAGGATGCTGCCCAGATACAGGCCTGCCATCGCCGACATCGCCACGAGCACGGCGATCACCGGCGCGATCCACAGCCGCCACGAACGGAGGACGCCGTCCCTGTCGTCGGTCTCAACGACGGGCTCGTCGGTCGGCGGCTGGGGCTGATCTGTTTCGGCGTCGGTCACGCATCGATGGTAATTGCAACGCATCGCAACCCTGGAGCGGATCGGGCAGTCGCTCCTACCGTGTCGACATGAGAGCAGCGCGATACCACGACAGAAACGACATCCGCATCGAAGACGTACCCGAGCCGCCGGTGCAGCCGGGCACGGTGGCCATCGACGTGGGGTGGTGCGGCATATGCGGCACCGACCTGCACGAGTTCCTCGAGGGCCCGATCTTCATCCCGCCGTCCGGCTGCCCGCACCCGATCTCAGGGGAGTCGGCGCCCGTTGTCATCGGACATGAGTTCTCCGGGACGATCACCGCACTCGGCGAGGGCGTCACGGATCTCACGGTGGGGGAGAACGTTGTCGTCGAGCCGTACATCGTCGGCGAGGACGTCGACACCGGCCCCGGTGAGGCATATCAGCTGTCGAAGGACATGAACTTCATCGGACTCGGCGGCCGTGGAGGCGGGCTGGCGGAGAAGATCGTCGTCGAACGCCGCTGGGTGCATCCGATCGGCGACATCCCCCTCGACCAAGCCGCGCTCATCGAGCCGCTGTCGGTGGGGCATCACGCCTACGTCCGCTCGGGTGCGCGGACCGGCGACGTCGCCGTCATCGGAGGAGCCGGACCGATCGGGTTGCTCACCGCGGCGGTCCTCAAGGCCGAAGGGCTCACGGTGTACATCTCAGAGCTGTCCGAGGCGCGTAAGCAGATGGCGCGGTCCACGGGTGTCGCCGATGACGTCCTCGACCCGCGCGACGGCGACGTCGCCGAACGGATCCGGGAACTCACGGGCGGTCGAGGCGCCGACGTCGGCTTCGAATGCTCATCGGTTCCGGTCGTCCTCGACATGCTGCTCGACGCGGTGCGCCCGGGAGCGGTGATCGTCAACGTGTCGATCTGGGGCCACAAGCCCGAGGTCGACATGCCGAAGCTGGTGCTCAAGGAGATCGACCTCCGCGGAACGATCGGCTACTCCAATGATCATCCGGCGACCATCGCGCTGGTTCAGTCGGGGAAGATCGATCTCGCGCCGTTCATCACCGGCCGTATCGGACTCGACGGCCTCGTCTCCGAGGGCTACGACCAGCTGATCAACAACAACGAACACCACGTGAAGATCATCGTCGACCCGCGGGCCTGACAGGCGGTCTACAGTTGGCGGGTGACCGAGACCGAATCCGACAGGCCGGGCGATCTGACCGCTGTGACCGTTCGTTCCGCAGTAGACACGGTGCGGTCGATCGGAGCGCTGAGCTGGTCGATCATCGGTGTGGTCATCCTGATTGTCCTGGCAGCCGCCGCGATCAGCGCGATCAGTGGAATCGTCGTGCCGCTCATCATAGCCACGATCCTCGGAATTGTTCTGGAGCCGGCGGCTGCGGTGCTGCGCCGACGTCGGGTTCCTCCGGTCGTCGCAACACTCCTGGTGATGCTCGCCGCCGTGGTGGTCGCCGGAGGTCTGGTCGCCCTCGTGGTCTTCGGCATCGTCGATCAATGGTCGCAGATCTACGACCAGCTGATGGTCGGGTGGAACACGCTGCTGGAATGGTTGCGCGATCACGACCTCGACACCGCGGCGGCAGAACACCTTCGAACCGCCGTCGCCGATTACGCGCCGCAACTCGGCCAAGGTGTCGTCGGCGTCGTGACCAGCACGTTCTACGGACTGCTGTCGTTGATCCTCGGGACGTTCTTCTCGTTGTTCTTCTTGTTCTTCGTGCTGCGCGACGGCTACCGGTTCCCGGCGTGGGTCGCGCGGGCCGGACTCGACCCGATCGAGGTGTCGGCCGTCGCGGACCTCTCTCGTCAATCGGTGCGAGGCTACTTCTCGGGAACGGCGAAGACCGCGGTGATCACGGCGCCCATCTTCATGATCCCGATGCTGATCCTCGGTGTCCCGCTGCCGATTCCGATCTTCATCCTGTACTTCTTTCTGTCCTTCCTTCCCTACGTCGGCGCCTGGCTCACCGGTGTAGTCGTCGTGCTGATCGCGCTCGGGTCCGGTGGGACAACGGCGGCTCTGATCATGCTGGCGACGTTCATCGTGTCGAACGGATCCGTGCAGAGCGCAGTCAGTTCGTGGGCTCTCGGTACGTCGCTCAAGATCCACCCGGTGCTCGTCCTGCTGTCGACGATCATCGGGGGAGCGATCGCAGGGATGATCGGCATGGTCCTCGGACCGCCTGTCGTGGCTGCGACAGTCAAATCCGTCGCCGAAGTCCGACGTCTCCGCGCCGAGCCGGCGTCGACGTGAGAGCGACTTGAGACCGGCGGGCATGGCCGACCCGACCCACGAATGCCGGCGGCCTCACTTTTGACGCCGAGGGGAGTCAGGCGTTCAGTGCAGCGGTCGCCTCGGGGAGCGTCATGACGTCGGCCATGGTCACCGCGCCATGGCCGCTGTGGACGGCCGCACGCTCGGCGGCGAGGGCGGTCAGCACACCGGTGGCCTCAGATTGACCGGCCCCGGACGCCGAGCGCTCCGTGCCAGTGCGTCGATTGCGGGCGGTGACGTGCCAGCGGTCTGATCCGATGGGCGGGACCCACCGCAGTGTCGGGCGCAGCGCGGGGATCCGCGCCACGAGGGCGAGCGACGACGTCATCGGCGCAGAGGTCAGGGTGAAGTAGGTCCGGACCGTCGGACCGCCGTCGCCGCTGAGCAGGACGTGGTCGGGGAAGTCGGCACGCAGATAGCGTCGCTTCACTCCGTCTGGTCCGGTCGCCCGGACGGACTCTCGAAGGTTGATCACTCTGCCCGGCTCCGGGGGCGAGAACACGTCGGACCCGATGAGGCCCTCGGTCCATTCCACGGCGGCCGCGCCGTGCTTCTCGCCTGCGCCGAGCATGACGAACACGTCGACCGCGTCACCCGGAACGTCGACGACGTCTGACACGAGGAGTGTCGAGAGGCCCGGTGCCAGGCCTGCGCCGAGGACGACGAGCCCGACGGCGGATCGTCGGAGGTGCGCCAGGTACGACCCGGTGGCCGAGATGTCCACCAGCGGTGTGTCGCCGACCGCTGTCGCCAGGTCGGCTCGCTCCACTCCGGACGTGTTGATCACGACGTCGTGGTCGATCGCCGACTCCGACAAGGTGTCGAGATCACCGTGCAGGTCGACGGGCGTTTCGCTGGAGCGGCTGGCGACCGTCACCGAGTGTCCGGAACGTTCGAGTTCGCGACGGACGACGGTGCCGACGGCGCCTCGTCCTCCGAGTAGGAGTGCTTTCACGAAATCCCTCTTCAATCAGCGTCGCACGGTCTGTTTCATTGTGTCTGACGGGCAGCGTCGAGGTTGTCTGGGCAGGTCGGAGACGTGTTCATTGCAATAGGCAGGCATTTACCTGCATTATTGAAGGGTGGATGCAGACATCGTCTTCAAAGCGCTCGCCGACCCAGGTCGACGACTCCTGCTCGACATGCTTCATGAGCGTTCCGGCTTGACGCTGGGGGAGTTGTGCGACGGCCTTGACATGAGACGACAGTCGGTCAGTCAACATCTCGCGGTGCTCGAC